>DESK01000032.1 GCA_002361955.1 Lachnospiraceae bacterium UBA3316 | reverse complement strand
TTTAGAGTATCTGATATGAAAGTGAAGCGCAAGGATTATATAGTTTTCTTACGGGCAGAGAAGCGTTCACAAAAATTTGTGAAATGGGAGGGAATGTCATGATATCAAACCAAATTTTACAGACAACCATCGAAGGTATCAAGGTTATTTCAAGGGTTGATCTGAGCGTCATCGACCTGGACGGAAACATTTTGGCGACAACATTTCCGGAGATGGAGGACATCGGGGTATCAATTTCAGCTTTTGCGGAGTCACCGGCGGACAGTCAGGTGGTGCAGGGATACCAGTTTTTTAAAATATTTGATGAAAACCAGTTGGAGTATGTACTGCTGGCAAAGGGAAGTAGCGACGATGTGTATATGGTAGGAAAGATGGCGGCTTTCCAGATACAAAATCTTTTGGTGGCCTATAAGGAACGCTTCGATAAAGACAATTTTATAAAGAACCTGCTGTTGGATAATCTGCTTCTGGTAGATATCTACAATCGAGCAAAGAAGTTCCATATTGACACTGAGATTCGCCGCGTCGTTTTTTTGCTGGAGACGGATCATGATAAAGAAGGGACGTCTCTGGAGGTTTTGCGGGCGGCCCTGGGGAGTAAGTCAGGATGCTTTGTCACAGCGGTGGATGAAAAGAGCATTATTATAGTGAGAGAGCTTCAGGAGGACGAGGGATACACAGAGATGGATGTGATGGCCAGGAAGATTCTCGACTGTCTGTCAAAAGAGAGACGGGAGGAGGCCCATATCGCCTACGGAACCATCGTGGAGGAGATTAAGGAAGTGTCCCGTTCGTACAAGGAGGCGCGGATGGCCCTGGATGTGGGAAAGATCTTCTTTGATGAAAGGAAGATCATTGCCTATAGTTCCCTTGGCATCGGGCGGCTGATCTACCAGCTTCCCATTCCGCTGTGCAAGATGTTTATCCGCGAGATCTTCGGAGGAAAATCGCCGGATGATTTTGACGAGGAGACGCTGACTACGATCAACAAGTTTTTTGAGAATAGCCTGAATGTCTCAGAGACGTCCAGACAGCTCTACATTCACAGGAATACCCTTGTATACCGTCTGGATAAGCTCCAGAAGAGTACGGGGCTGGATCTCAGGGTATTTGAAGACGCGATTACCTTCAAGATTGCCTTGATGGTAGTAAAATATATGAAGTATATGGAAAACCTGGATTATTAAGAGGGGCAAAAGCCCCTCTTTTCAAGTCATAAAAGGGCGCAGGGAAGAGTATAAAAGGTTACTGTGAACGGAGTTGAACAGTAACGCATAAAGAATGACAGGAGGAAAAGATGTATGCGTAATAACCATTTGCAGGAAGAGGATCTCCGGCAGGAGGAGGATCTCCGGGAAGAAGGGTTCCGGAAAGAAGATCCCCGGGGAGAGGCTTCGCAGGAAGAAGGACTGCCAGAGGAGGATGGACTGCCGGAGGATGCGGACTTTATAAACTTTCACTCGCTGAAGTACGGGATTATCATCGGCGCAGGCCTCATGCTGCTGATAGGGTCTATCGTTTCATTCATTGGCGGAAGGATCACGGACGCCAAAAGAGACAAGCTGCTTGCGCCGATGGAAGCGGAGGAGACGCAGGCAAGAAGCGACGAGCTCCATCTGGATGAGGAGAAGATTTCCAGAAAGCTGGAAAATATTGAGAGCATAGTGAACCAGTACTATCTGGACGAGATTGACCAGGATGAGGTGGAGAGCTGGCTTTACAAAGGGCTGATCGCCGGATTGGGCGATAATTACGCCGATTATTATACGAAGGAAGAGCTGAAGAAGACTACGGAGGCCAGCAACGGATCCTATGAGGGAATTGGCGCCGTGATGAGCCAGGACCGCACCACAGGCGCGATCCTGCTGACTCGCTGCTACGAAGGGGCGCCGGCGGCAGAGACGGGGCTTTTGCCCGGGGATATGGTCTATACCGTGAACGGCCTGGAGGTACAGGGCATGGAGCTCTCAGAGGTCGTGTCCAGGATCAAGACGGAGCCGGGAGAGACGGTGAACATCGAAGTGATCCGCGGAGAGTCGGAGGAACCCCTTTCCTTTGACGTAAAGAGGGCCCCCGTTGAGATTCCGACGGTGAGCCACGAGATGCTGGAGGGAAAGATCGGCTACATTGAGATCACAGAATTTGACGTGATCACGGAGGAACAGTTCCGGGAGGCCATGGCGGACCTGGAGAGTCAGGGAATGGAAAAGCTGGTCGTTGACCTACGGAACAATCCGGGCGGTGTCCTGGGCTCCGTGTGCAATGTGCTGGAGCAGATTCTGCCGGAGGGCCTGATCGTCTACACAGAGGACAGAAATGGCGAGAGGGATGAGTACCGCTGCAGCGGCGACCATGAGTTCAAGAAGCCTCTGGCCGTACTCGTAAACGGAAACAGCGCCAGCGCGGCGGAGATTTTCGCGGGAGCCGTGAAGGACTACGGCATCGGCACGCTGGTGGGAACGACCACCTTCGGAAAAGGAATCGTGCAGAGGATCATCAATCTGAATGACGGAACGGCTGTGAAGCTTACGGTTTCCAAATATTATACGCCAAAGGGCAACAATATCCACAAGGTAGGGATCGAGCCGGATGTGGAGGTAGAGCTGGACGAGGAGTTAAGGCAGAAGGTGACGATCGAGAAATCTGAGGATAATCAGCTTCAGAAGGCTGTGGAGATCCTGAACCAGAAGTAGAAAAGAAAGGAAAAACCCATGCAGGAGAGAATCATTTTCAGGGAAATGTTGAGTGAGATCAAGGAGCTGGCGGATCAGAAGGGCGGCCGTATGACGCTGGATGAGGTGAAAGAATTCTTTGCGTCGGCCCATCTGGAGGAAGCGCAGCTCGCCCTGGTCTGTGAATATCTGGAGGAGCAGAAGATTCAGGTGGAAGGCTTTGTTTCTTCGAAGGGTCCCCGGGAGATGCCGGAGGAGGAGCCGGAGGAGCTTACAGAAAATCTGTATATGGAAATGTATCAGGAGGAACTGGAGGAGATTTCGGAGGTGACGGAGGAAGAGGAGGAAAAACTCTTTCTCCTGGCGGCGGCAGGAGACGCGGCGGCCAGAAGCCGTCTGGCGCAGCTGTATCTGAAGATGGTCTGCGATATGGCCCGGACGTACCGGTATAGCAGCCTTCCTGTCAGCGACCTGATCCAGGAGGGAAATGTGGCTCTGCTCCTCGCCTTAAACGATCTGGAGGTGATGGACCGCCTCCAGGATTACAGGGAGTGGTTGTACCGGAAGGTAGGGGAGGCGATGGAGGACGCCCTCAGGGAGCAGAACGACCTGCGGGATCTGGATGAGCAGATCGCCCAGAGAGTCAACCATCTGAACGAGTCCATCCACAATCTGGAGAGGGACTTAGAGCATAAGGTCTCTGTGGCGGAGCTTTCGGCGTACCTGGAGATGCCCATGGAAGAGATCCGGGATATCCTGCGGATGGCAGGAGATGAGATCGATATCAGAGGATAGAGTAAAAAGCAACGAACTCTCACGTTTGTGAGAGTTTTTTATTTTGCGGATCGCGGGCGGCCCGGGAGATCCCGGATAGACGTTGCCTGAGGGATATAAATATGATACACTAAGTATGTTTAGTAAAAACTATAAGGAGGAAGAAGTATGAAGAAACGAATGAACAGGTTTCTTGCGCTGACACTGGCGGGGGTTTTGCTCTGTTCGCTGTTTTTGCCAGGTATAAGCCCGGTGCAGGCAGCGGCAGCCGGCCCTGGGGTGTCCGTTGTGCAGGAAGCAGACGGGGCCGGGAGGCAGGTTCTGAACTTTAACACGGATTGGCTCTACAAAAAGGGAAACGTATCCGGGGCTTCCGGTGAGAAATTCGCCGACAACTCCTGGGGGTATGTCAATCTGCCCCATTCTACGACCTTTTACACAGCGGAGAATAAGGACGCTTATCTCGGCGTCAGCTGGTATCGGAAGCATTTCCGGATTGACCAGGCCATGGAAGGAAAGAAGCTGTCCCTGACCTTTGAGGCCGCCATGCAAAAGGCGGACGTCTATATCAACGGGGAGCTGGCCATGACCCACGAGGGAGGCTACATCCCCTTTGTCCTGGATATCACGGATCTTGTACGGTACGGTGAGGAAAATGTGATCGCGGTGAAGATTGACAGCCGGGCAGATTCTTCTTTTGCGCCGGGAAAGGAGCAGCCGGACTTTCAGTATTTCGGGGGAATTTACGGAAACGCAAGGCTCACCGTGCAGGATACGGTCTACATCACAGACCCGGTAGAAGCGGAGGAGACTGCGGGCGGCGGCGTGTTTATCACGGCTCCCCAGGTGAGCGAGGAAGAAGCTCTGCTGAAGATCAAGACCCAGGTGAAAAACGGGACGGAAGAAACCAGCAGCGTGACGCTTTTGACGGAGATTCTGGATGAGAACGAGGCTGTGGTGGAGTCAGAGGAAACGGCGCTGGATCTGGACGCGGGAAAGGCGGAGAGCTTCGAGCAGTCCATGACCGTGGAGAACCCGAGGCTTTGGTCCGTGGATACGCCGGAGCTGTACACCGTGCGCACCACGGTAACGTCCGATGGAGAAGTCAAGGACGCGACGGAGACCGTGTACGGAATCCGCAAGGTTGAGTGGAAGAGAGACGGTCTTTATATCAATGATAAGAAAACCGATGTGGAGGGGGCAAATCTCCATGAGGAAACCTATATGTTTGGAAACGCTATGCCGGACAACGCGATCTATGAAGAGATCAAGCGTTTCAAAGAAAACGGCTTTGACATCATGCGTATGTCCCACTATCCCCACCGGCAGGCCTACTATGATGCCTGCGACAAATATGGAGTCATGGTGGTGGAATGCCCTTCCGGCTGGCAGTATTTTAACAACACAGACGCGTTTAAGGAGAGCACCTACCGGGAGCTGCGCACGGATATCCGCCATAAGAGGAACCATCCCTGTATCGTCGCCTGGGAGAGCAGCCTGAATGAGACGCACTACACCCAGGAGTGGGCCCAGGAGATGAACCGGATTGTCAAGGAGGAATATCCCGCGGAGGGACAGAGCTACCCATACACGGCAGGATGTTACTACTGGAATGTATGGGATATCGGCCTTTCCACGCCCCAGGCCGGAATCTTTACAAGCGGCAGCGAGGGGGCAGAGAACCCGGCCTACGCCGAGAAGCCGATGATCATCGCGGAGTACGGAGACTGGACCTACGGCGGTTCCGGCTCTACCACCAGGGTTACCCGTGAGGCCGAGAACAGTTCCGGCAAAAAGGGCGGAGATGAGGGAATGCTGATCCAGGCAGACAATGTGCAGGAGAGCGTACAGACCAACCGCTCCCGCGGGGCGAACTGGCTGGGGGCGTCCATGTACTGGGATTACGCGGATTACGCAGGCTTTGACAGGGGAATTATGACCTACTGCGGAGTTGTGGATCTTTACCGGATCCCGAAGTATGCGGCATACTTCTATCAGAGCCAGAGGAGTGCGGACACGGATCTGTCAAAATACGGCCTGAAGAGCGGCCCCATGGTCTACATCGCCAATGCCTGGGATGAAAAGGCAGATACGGAAGTGCGCATTTTCAGCAACTGTGACACGGTGGAGCTGTTCCTGAACGGCGAGTCCCTGGGTGAGAAGGGCCATGACACGAAGATCTGGGGACCCCACGGGGACGGAAATCCCATGTATTATCCTTCCGGCAGCGGAAAAGAGATTTCGGCGGATTATCTGAAAAACGCGCCGATCACCTTCCAGCTGGACGCCTATGAGGCAGGGGAATTGAAGGCAGTCGGAAAGATCGACGGGAAAGAAGAGGCCGTCTATGTCAGGAAGACGCCGGGACGGGCAAACGCGGTGGCCCTCCGTCCGGAAAGCGAAGAAAAGCTTCCCCTGGATGGAAGCAGCGCGAAGCTGGTGTGGATCCACATTACCGATGAGGACGGAACGGTGGTAACCAGTGCCTACACAGATGTAAACCTGGAGGTAGAAGGCCCCGGCCTGATTGTCGGACCGAAGACGATCACCACAAAGGGCGGCCAGCTCGCCGTATGGGTGAAGAGCAAACGCGGAAGCGGAGATATCGTTCTGCGGGCAGAGGCAGACGGCCTGTATGGCGCAGCGGTTACGATCCCCACAGAATCTGTAGCGGGACTTCCCGAAGTGCCGGAGGGAGGAGACGCAGACGAGTACGAGAGACAGGCAGAGGAGGAGGATGGCACAGACAACATCTTCCTTGGAAAGAGCGTAAGGGCAAGCTCTGAGAATCCCAACGGCAGTACCGGGGCAGAGCTGAAGGAGAAGGCAAACGACGGAGATGAAAGTACCAAGTGGTGCGCGTCCTCCGGCAGCTATCCCCAGTGGTGGGAGGCAGATCTCGGCGCAGAGTATACGCTGGAGAATATGTTTCTGTCCTTTGAGACCGCCGGAAAGGCTTATCACTATGCGGTAGCCGTCTCCGATGAGCCTATGACAGACGAAAATTATGAGGATCATATCGTTGTGGATCACCGGGCGGGAAGCACGGAGACGGAGTTGAAGTTTGAGGAGGCCATAAAAGGCCGCTACGTCAGGGTTACTCTGACCCAGGCGCCGGAGGGCGGCGAATGGGCCGTACTGAGGGAGGTTTCCGGAACAGGCGAGACGGACAATATCGCCTTCAACAAGCCGGTATCCGCCAGCAGTGTGAACAATTCCTGGACCGGCCTGGAAAAGGCAGAGTACGCAGTAGACGGAAATCAGGATACCTACTGGTGCGCCGTGGGAGGAGCCGGCACAAAGGGGCACTGGATCCAGGTGGATCTGAGAAAAACGTACCGTGTTTCACAGGTATGTGTGAGCTTTGAAAAAGAGGACGCCGCCTACCGGTTTGTCCTTCAGGGATCCGTGGACGGAAAGCATTATAAGGATCTGAAGGATTTCCGCGAGGGCGCAGGCTGCGGACAGTCCGTGGAGGTTGACGCGGACACCGTGGTACAGTACATAAGAGTTTACGATATTTCCACAAAGGATATGGCAAGCCAGTGGCCTGCGGTCCGTGAAATAGAGGTATACGGGGAAAAGACCGTTTACCAGCTGGAGAATGTGGGAAGAGAAAAGGAAGCCTTCGCCTCCTCCAACAAGGAAGGCGTAAAACCCGGTGACGGAAACAACGGCGTTCCCAACTGGTTCTGGTATCCGGAGGGATCCGATGAGGCATGGTGGTGTGTCGATACAGGTGGTATCTATGAGCTGGACAATGTGCAGATGACATGGAACGCCCTGGAGAATCACAAATACAGGATCGACATTTCCACAGACGGGGAAAACTGGGTAACGGCTGTGGACCGGAGCGTGGAAGGCAGCAGCGACATCCAGCCCTATGAGGCGGTGTCCGGCACGGCCAGATATATCCGCGTGGTGCTTCCGGCAGGCAGGGAGAAGGAACAGGGCTTCGGCTTGTTCAGCGCTTACGCCCCGGCACCGAAGGAGAGAAGGGCTGTCAGCGTCGATAGGCTGGAGAGGATCACCGTGTCCGGAGGAACAGGATTTTCAGAGCTTCCGCTGCCGAAGGAGGTAGATGTTGTCCTGGACGACGGCATTTGCACCAGCCTGCCTGTGAACTGGCAGGAGAAAGGCTATGACGGAAATACACCGGGCAGGAAGAGCCTCACAGGAACGCTTGCGGGAATCCCGGGAGCTGCCGCGGACGAGACGCTGACTGCTTCCATAGAGGTGGAGGTGCTTCCGAAGAAGGATGCAGACAGAACAGAGCTTAAGGGCGCTTTGGAAACGGCCAGAAAGAAAGACCTCAGCTATTATACTAAGGAGAGCGCGGACGCATACCGCAGGGCGCTGGCCTATGCGGAGCAGGTATTCGCAAATGAGAAGGCAACACAGGAAGAGGTTAATCAGGCGCTGCAGGGCTTAAAGGCTGCGGAAGCAGGGCTGCATGCGGTCTATGCTCCGCCGGTGGACGGTGTGAAAATGGGCGAGATCTACAAAAACGGCAAATACAATTACCGTGTCACAAGCCTGAAGGACGCCACAGTGGAAGTGACTTCCCTGGCAAGCAAATCCCTGAAAAAGGTGAAGATCGGAAACACTGTGACTCTGCTCGGAAAGAAATTCCGTGTCACCTCCATTGCGCCCGCCGCGTTTAAGAACAATAAAAAGATCAAAAGCGTGGTTCTTGGGGCAAATGTGGAGACAGTCGGCGCGAAGGCATTTTATGGCTGCGCGTCCCTGACAAAGGTGACGCTTCCCGGCAAGGTGAAGAAGATCGGGAAGCAGGCATTCTGCGGATGCAGGAAATTGGGAAATGTGACGATCAAAACGAAAAAACTCACAAAGAAAACGGTGGGAAGCAAGGCATTTAGGGGAATTTCCCAGAAGGCGGTCATCCGGGTTCCCGCTTCCAAAAAAGCGGCATACCGGAAGCTTTTGAGAGCGAAGGGCGTCGGCGGATCAGCAAAAATCAAATAAAAACAGAGGGGGTTGCCTATGCTGGGCAACCCCCCTCTGCTATGCCCCCGCTGTCTGCAGCGGGGTGTTTGATTTTACTGTTTTGTCAGCCCTCCGGGGAGTGCTCCTGGAAGGAAGACTCTTCGGAAGGGGCGTCTGCCGTTTCCGGCAGGACAAGATGCACCTTATCGATACGGTTTTTATCTACGGATTCCACGGTCATGCGGATCCCGTTCTCATCGGTGATGGATTCCCCGGCCTTGGGCAGATGATCCAGGCAGCCGATGATGTAGCCTCCCACCGAGTCGTAGTCCTCAGATTCCAGGGAAAGCTCCAGGGCGTTGTTTAAGTCGTCCAGCTTCAGGGAGCCCTCCACGATATATTCCCTGTCTCCCACGCTGCGGATCAGCTCCTCCTCGTCCTTATCGTATTCATCCCGGATCTCGCCTACGATCTCCTCCAGAAGATCCTCCAGGGTGATCAGGCCGGCAGTCGCGCCGTACTCATCCAGCACAATAGTGAAATTGATGGAATCCTTGCGCATTTCCATCATCAGCTCCGAGGTTTTCTTATATTCGTAGGTAAAGTATGGTTCCCGCAGGAAGTTTCTCACGGAAAAGTCCTGGGAGGGAGCGTATACCAGAAGATCCTTTACATTCAGCACGCCGATTACGTTATCGGTGCTGTTCTCATAGACGGGAAACCTGGTGAACCGTTCCCGGTGGAAAATCTCAATGACCTCCTGATAGGTACTGTGCACATCCAGAAATACCACATCCACACGGGGAACCATGATATCCTTCGCCTGGGAATCGCCGAAATCAAACACGTTGTAGATCATCTGCCGCTCTTCGCTCTCGATGACGCCGTCCTCATGGCTGACATCCACGATGGTGCGCAGCTCGTGCTCTGTCATGACGGGGGCCTTGGCGGAGGGATCCACCCGGAGCAGGAATAAAACGCCTCCTGCCAGTTTGTTGATGATAAAGATCACAGGGGTAAAAAGCCTCATCAGAAACAGAATGACCCTCGCGTAGCTCCGGGACATCTGATCTGCGTGTATCGTCGCCAGAGTCTTCGGCGTGATCTCACCGAAGATCAGGATCACCAGGGTCAGGATCCCGCTGGCTATGGCTACAGCTGCGCTGCCCCAGAGATCCAGGGCGATGGTGGTGACCAGAGACGCAGCGGACAGGTTTACAATGTTGTTCCCAATCAAAATGGCGCTCAGCATCTTTCCGGAGTCTTCTGTAACAAGCAGGACGGTCTGCGCCTTTCTGTCACCCTCATCGGCCAGTGCCTTCATTTTAATTTTGTTGGCTGTGGTCAGCGATGTTTCCGCAGAGGAAAAGAAGGCTGAGAGAAGAATCAGAATAAGCAGCACCAAACATTGTAGGGCAACCGTAGTGTCCAAAAATAATCATCTCCTAATATGAAAAAATGTTAACATAACTGTAACTGAAATATACCGCATTTCCAGGGAGATTGCAAGATGTCCAGAATAATGCAAAAAATTCTTAACATATCCGTAATAAACTCTTGTAAAATGTTGCAGAAATATGTTATAATAGGCACCGTCAGGTAATGATTTGGGAAGAATGACAGATAATGAATAAGGGTTGTAGAAAATAAGGAGGAGATTGGCGATGAAACGAAGACACAGAGTATTGGCATGGATCCTGGCAGGCGCCCTGGTGCTTGCAGGTGTTCCGGCCAGGGCGGAGGGGAGCGCCCAAAGCGCGGCCGGCCCGGCGCAGGAATCGTTCTCAGAGGGGGAGACGATCCTGGTGACCAGTACCATCTATGTTTCCTGGGAGGATGGATATTCTTTGGAGGAAGGCGTTACCCTGCAGGCGGCCGAAGGGCTGGATGGGCCGATTTTGGAAGTGGCCGAGGACGCTGAGCTGACGCTTTGCGGCGTGACGCTGGTGGGAAACGGGAGTATGCTCATCGCAAATCACGGCAT
The DNA here is from genome assembly GCA_002361955.1 of Lachnospiraceae bacterium UBA3316. Classification (GTDB taxonomy): domain Bacteria; phylum Bacillota; class Clostridia; order Lachnospirales; family Lachnospiraceae; genus Hominisplanchenecus_A. The sequence goes on along the minus strand of DESK01000032.1, from coordinate 65,928 downwards.
TTTGCGGCTGGATGACAGTGTGTCCCTGCTGGTGAAGGACGGCGGAGGCGTAGGCTGTGTGTATACAGCGGCAGGTGCCGCTACGTATCTGAACGGAGAGCTGGTAGCAGGGGAGGACCAGCAGGAGACAGAGGAAGAAAGTGAAGCAGAGGAGGCCTCCGGGGAGACGGATTCGGACGCGGAAGGGGCGGCCGAGCCGGAGACAGGGGAGTCGGAGACGAAGGAAACCGAGACGGCTGTAAAAGAGCCGGAGACGGAGGAGCCTGAAACAGTACGGCAGACAGAGGGGAAAACACCGGAGACGCCTTTGCAGACAGAGACAGATCATAAGCAGACAGATCATAAGCAGCCGGAAAGTACAGAGGCGGCCGAGACAGAGAAAACGAAGGATCTGACGACAGAAGCCGGGGAAACAGAGACAGAAAAGCAGGAGACCTCCGAGACCAAAAAGGCTGTTATCCCGGAGACGGAAGACAGGGAGACGGAGGAGCAGGAGTCCGTGGAGACGGAGACGGAAGCTTCCGTGCGGAAAGAGGCTGTGGAGACGGTGAAGAACGCCATCATGGCCCTGAGCATCCACTCCAGGGAGGATGTGAGAAGCCTTCTTCCCGTATCCCAGGCCTACGACGGACTGACAGAACAGGAAAAGGCGGCGATCCCCCAGGAGGTGCGTCAGCTTTTAGAGTCAGCCAAGGAGATGGCGGCGGCCTATAACCATACGCAGCTGGGTGTGAGCGTTTACGGGAACCTGCCCTGGTATGTGCAGTTCCAGGTGAAACGGACGGAGGCGGACTCTGAGGGGGGGAAGGTTCTGATTCCCTATGAGCTGGGACTTTGGAATATGTATACCAACAGCGCCTATACGCTGCCGGAGGGTGAGACGGTGACGGTGACGATGCCGGTGCCGGATGTGAAGATCGACGGAGAATTTACCGTTATGCATTATAAATCAGACGGGACGGTGGAAAAGATCAAGCCTGTCATAAACGGAGACAGGATGAGCTTTGAGACCAGCAGCTTCAGTCCCTTTACCGTGGCGGGAAGTATGGTGATCGCCGGAATCGGTATCGGAAGCGGAACCTCTGCAGGGGATGACGCCCAGGGAAGTTCCGGAAACAGCAGCACAGGAAATGGCAATACAGGAAACAGCAGCCAGGGGAATACCCAGGGGACGGGAACCACGGACGGAGACGCCCAGACAGGGGAAAGCCAGACGGAGAGCAGTTCCTATACAGGCAGCAGTTCCTACACAGGCGGCGCTTCCCAGGGAAGCACCGGAACCCATACAGCCGTCAATACAGGAGATACCACGAAGGTGCTTCCGGCAGTAATCACTGCGCTGGCAGCCCTGGCGGTGATCATAGGGGTCCTGATTCGCAGGAAGAAACATTCATAAAGCTCCCCAGTTGGGTCTGCGATACTGTGTCAGATCGGATGATCGACAGTGCGCAGGCCTTTTATTTTTGCTGGCGCAGAGCGGTTTTTGATGATGGGTAACATACAGCGGCCCGTCCCTTTTGGGGGGCGGGCCGCTGTATCCTTAATCTGCGTTTGCCGGATTATCCTTATCGTTTGTATCGGAGTCGGAGCTTACGTCTCCTATGGGAGGTTTATCTCCGTCCTCCTCGGCTCTCCCTCCCTGGGAGCCGCCGGTATTGTTTTGCGTGCTGGCGTCGGGGATCTTGGGGTCTCCTTTGCCGTTGATCAGGCCTTTGACCTTGTCAATAATGGTGTGGCCGGGGCAGGTCTCGGTGGGAGCCGTGTAATCGGAGTCATCCGTATGTCCCTCGCTTCCCTTGGGCCGTTTGATGCACACCTTCGTCTTTTTGGTACAGGTGACGGAAGCTTTTTTGCCGTTTTCGGCACATACCTCAACGGCATAGTGCGTGTCGCACTTATCCTTGGGGGCGGTGCCCTTGGCGAAATATTCTGTGATGATCTGAGAACCTCTGGGATCCGCGTCGCAGAGCCCCTTCACTGCCAGCTTGCCGGACTTTTTACAGATGGAAGCTTTCTCGATGCCCTCCGGCATTTTGAACTCCTTTACGGGAAGATCTTTGTGGATCCTTGTCATGATGGCGTTCCAGAGCTTCTTGTGGTAGCTGTGGAAGATGCCTCCGTTGTCGAGGATCTCATGGTTATCGTAGCCGCCCCACACAGAGCAGGTGTAATAGGGCGTGAACCCGGAAAACCAAACGTCCCGGTAGTCGGAAGTGGTTCCCGTTTTTCCGGCCACAGGCATTTTCCCCAGGTCGATGCCCGTACCTGTTCCAGAGGTGATCACGTCTTCCATAGCGCTGGTGAGCAGGAAGGCCGTGCTCTCCTTCAGCACGGTAGTGCTCACCGGTGAATTGTCAATGACGATATTGCCCTGCTGGTCCTCGATCTTTGTGTAAAACTTCGGCTTGCGGTACTGGCCGCCGCCTGCGATGACGGCGTAGGCCTCCGTCAGCTCCAGGTTTACGACGCCGTCCGTGATGCCGCCCAGGGCCAGAGGCTGCCGCACGTCCAGGGCTGTGTCGTCGTAGAGGGTGGAAATTCCGAATTTTTCCGCGTAATTAAATCCGGTCCGGGGGGTGATATCCGTCAGGCATTTGACGGTCACCACGTTGATGGAGTTGGTGATGGCCTCCCGGATGGTGGTAAGCCCTGTGTAGGTATTGTGGCTGTCCCAGTTGTTGACCGGCACGCCGTTTTCATAGGCATAGGGCGCGTTGTCATAGACAGTGGCCAGGGTCTTGTTCGCGGAGTCCAGGGCGGGGGCGTAGGCCGCGATGATTTTGAAGGTGGAGCCGGGCTGCCGGCGGCTGTCCGTGGCCCGGTTTAAAGTCAGGCTGGCCTCCTTCTTTCCGCGGCCCCCGACGACGGCCTTCACATAGCCCGTGGCCTGGTCGATAATCACACAGGAGGCCTGGGGCTGGGGAACGATGTAGGCGTGCTCCCCGATCACTGTATCCCCTTCTTTGAGGACCGAGGCGCGGTATTCCGCTACGGCGGCCCTGGCCTGGTCTTCCGTGTCAAACATGGTGGTAAAGGAGGGATTTTTCCCGTGCATATATTCCTCCAGCATTTCGGTGCTGTAGTTTCTCACCTGGCCGTCCGCGCCGCTGACGCTTAAGGCGTAGTCCAGCTCCACTTTGGCGCAGGCGGGGAAGTTGGCGTCGTTCGCGAACTCCTCATCGCAGATTTTCTGTATGGCGGGATCCTGGGCAGAGTAGATTTTCAGGCCTCTGCTGTAGACAAGCTTTTCCGCCTGCTGCTCCGTGTAGCCCTTCTGTTCCATCAGGTCCTCGATGACCTGCTCGATGGTGGCGTCCACATAGTAGCTGTAGATGGACACGTCGGCTGTCTCGGAGTTGGTTTTCTGGATGCGGGAGTACACGTCGTCGGCCATGGCCTGGTCGAACTGCTTCTGTGAGATATAGTCCTGCTCCAGCATCTTGGTAAGTACAACCTTCCGCCTGTCACTGTTTTCCTCCGGGTAGATGATAGGGTTGTACTGGGTGGGATTCTGGGTGATGCCCGCGATGACCGTGGATTCTGACAGGGTCAGCTCAGAGACATCCTTATTGAAATACCGGTGGGCGGCGGCCTGTACGCCGTAGGCTCCGGCGCCCAGATTGATGGTGTTTAAGTAATCCTCCAGGATCTGGCTTTTATCCATTTTTTTCTCGAGCTGCAGGGCCAGGTACTGCTCCTGAAATTTGCGCTTGAATTTCTGGGTCAGGGAGGTCTCCTGGGTCCAGGAGGTAAACACATTGTTTTTCAAGAGCTGCTGGGTGATCGTGCTGGCTCCCTCGGAAAACCTTCCGTTGGATATGCCCACGATAAAGGCCCGGACGATGCCCTGGATATCGATGCCGTTGTGATCGTAGAAACGTTCGTCCTCCACGGCCACCACTGCGTGCTGCAGATCCTTGGGGATCTGGTTCAGGGATACCAGCGTCCTGTTGGAGGTGGAAGCCGTCAGCTTCTGCATAGGGTTTCCCTCCTGGTCATAAATATAAGTAGCCGCTTCCGAGGGGGCTACCGACAGGTTTGAGATATCGGGGGCGCTGTCTATGAGCCCGCGCATAATCCCGAAGCCCACACCTCCGCCGATCACCAGGACGCCGGCCAGGCAAAGCAGGAAGGCTTTCAGAAAAATAAAACCGGCCCGTTTTCCCATCCGTGCGGACGTGCGGTTCCCGCGTTTCTTTTTGGCGCTGTCTTTGTCAAATTTCATATTCTGCCTCCATGGTTATGTATGATGTTGTCTCGGTTCTGAAATTTTACGAAGGCCGCAAGCTTTCGCAGGCTTCGCATATGATACAGTATAGCAAATCAAAAGAGCTTCTTCTATAGGAAAATCTTATTGTATGCTTAAAAGTTGAAAATATTTCTTCTGTATTTTATAATATACCCAGGATAAGGGCAGCTATTCAAAAATCAGAAGGAATCGCTGACAGGAAAGGATAAAAGGATGAATTCATATAAAACAGTGTACCGGGGCGGAGAGGGCGAGCTGGTGGAGAAGAAATCCCGGTTTATTGCCACGGTGTGCCCGGTGGAATCGGAGCAGGAAGCCCTGGATTTTATTGCCGGGCTGAAAAAGAAGTACTGGAACGCGACCCACAACTGCTGGGCCTACGTGATCGGGGAGAGGCAGGAGCTGCAGAGGTGCAGCGACGACGGGGAACCCCAGGGAACGGCAGGACGCCCTATGCTGGAAGTGCTGCTGGGAGAGGAGATCCACAATGCGGCGGTGGTTGTGACCAGGTATTTCGGAGGAACCCTTTTGGGGACGGGGGGCCTGGTACGGGCTTACTCCCGCTCCGTGCAGGAAGGGCTGAAAAACAGCGTGATCATAGAAAAGCAGCAGGGGTATCTTCTGCGGCTGGTGACGGATTACAATGGGATTGGCAAGATCCAGTATCTGCTGGGGCAGCGGGGCCTTACTGTCACAGATTCCGCCTACACGGATCGGGTGGAGCTTACGGTTCTTGTGCCGGAGGAGGAGCTTGAGAGCCTGAAGGAGGATATTACAGAGGGAACAAACGGCAGAACGGTATTTTCCTCCTGTGACGGGGCATGTTTCGCCCTGGTGGAGGGAAAACCGCTGATTTTCGGTTAAAGTCGGGGCAGGTACGGAACAGTGGCCCATATTTTACTTGAAATGTGGGGGAATAGAGGGTAGAATGGTGTAATGCTATGTGGAGGTGCAGGATGGAAAAGAAATGTGAAGCGCCCATAGGAGTGTTTGACTCAGGCGTCGGAGGCCTGACTGTGGCCAGGGAGATTATGAGAAACATTCCCAATGAGCGTATCGTATATTTTGGCGACACGGCCAGGGTGCCGTATGGAAGCAAATCAAAGAATACCGTGCTCCGTTATTCCAGGCAGATCATACGGTTTTTGAGAACCCAGGAGGTGAAGGCCATCGTGGTGGCCTGCAATACGGCCAGCGCCTACGCCCTGGAGGAGATCCGAAAAGAGTTGGATATCCCCATCATCGGTGTGGTAAGGCCGGGCGCCAGAGTGGCTGCAGAGGCCACCAGGAACGGGAGGATCGGTGTGATCGGTACGGAGGCTACGGTAAGCTCCGGGATCTACAGCCAGTTTATCCGTGAGCAGAATCCAAAGCTTCAGGTGCTGGGGAAGGCCTGTCCCCTATTCGTCCCCCTGGTGGAGGAGGGATGGCTGAAGGATCCTGTGACGGTGGAGGTGGCTTCCCGTTATCTCCGGGAATTGATGGAACAGGGTATCGATACCCTGATCATGGGCTGTACCCACTATCCGCTGCTGCGTTCTACACTGCGGGACATCGTGGGGGAGGATGTGACTCTGGTAAACCCCGCCTATGAGACGGCCAGGGAGCTGGGGGAGCTGCTGAAAAGGGAGCATTTGGAAAACCCCTGTTCCGGGGACTGTGAGGCGGAGCGATATCAGTTTTTTGTCAGCGACCTGGCAGAAAAATTCCGCCAGTTTGCCAATTCGATTCTGCCTTTCGATGTAAACAGGACGAGGCAGATCAACATTGAGGAGTATTAGAGATGACGAAGGATATTTTACTGCGGCTGAAGGGTCTGCAGTTTGTAGGGGAGGGGGAGGAAGAGCCCTTGGAGGTGATCGCCCCCGGCACATATTTTGAGAAAAACGGAAAGCACTATATCCGGTACGACGAGGTCATGGAAGGCTTTGAGGGAACGGTGCAGAATCTGATCAAGGTGGACGGCAGCTCCATGGAGGTGACGAAGCGGGGCGTGGCCAATGCCCATATGATCTTTGAGGAAAACAAAAAAAATCTTACATATTATAATACGCCCTTCGGGAATTTGCTGGTGGGGATTGTCGCCACGGACATAGACCTTCAGATGACGGAGGACACGCTGGATGTGAAGGTAGACTACGCGCTGGAGGTTAATTATGAGCATCTGGCGGATTGTACGATCAGCATGAACGTTCAGGCTACAAAAGGAGCACATCTGCTTTCGTGACAGATGTGCTCCTTCGCTATGCATATTATTTTTTCTTGGAAATCTTGCCCTTCATCCTTGCGAAGAACCCCGGCTTTTTCTGCGGCTTTGTCTCCAAAGAACCGCGGATGCCTTTGACGCTTGTGATGTAGATGCCGCTGACAACGGCTTTAACCTCCCGCTTCAGGGGAATGCTGTCGAAGATGGAAGCCTCGCATACAAGGCTCATGATCTTTGGTCCTACCTTGGCTTTTACGATGGGGAGCTTGGTGCGCCGCATCATCTTTGGCGTCTGGTCGATGACGGCCTGGGGAAGGCCGGAATCCTTGATTTTCAGCCGCTTTTTATCTATGATCAACATGGTGACATTTTGTTTCATGGCCTCCATCTGTTCTTTTTGGATTTCCTGTTTCTTCTGTGCTTTGCGCCCAAAGAAATAGAGGGCGACCAGTAAGACAATGAGCACTGCCAGAATGATGAGCAGCACTGTTGTAAGTGTGGACATAGTATACCTCCCTGTGATGTTTTCTCCTTGACCGGCAGCAAAGCACCGTTCCTGCGGCCGGACAGTCTTTAAATAGTTTAGCATTCTTTGACGGAAAGTGCAAGAATCTTTGGAAATTATTATTTTTTCTTAAAAAAGGATTTTAAGGTAGAAATAAAGTGTGAATATGTTATAATACTAACTTGAAAGCTTGTTTGGCTGCGGGAAAGGGAAATCCTGTTCCGGGGCCGGGGAGCATCATAAATAAATAAGGGAGGGTTTGTCATGGAAGAGCAGGAGAATGCAGAACGGGCCGCCAAGCGCAAAGCAAAGCGGAGAAGGACAGTATTGGTATGCGGGATGGTGATTGCCGTACTGGTATTGCTGATTGCTGTGCTTCTGTTTTTGGTGGTTCAGGGGAACGCGGGCCGGATGGCTCCGTGGAAACAGGAAAAGGTGCAAAAGGGGACAGAGAACATGACGGAGGATACGTCGGCTGCGGAGTCGGCGGAGACAGAAACGGAAAGCGAGACGGAAACTGAGACAGAACCGCCCGCAGAGGTTCTGGAGGAGGCCGACAGGCTGGCAGCGATGTATGATTACGACGGGGCGATCGCCCTTCTGAAGGAGGATCCCGGGTTTGCGGACAGCCAGGAGATGGCGGATAAGGTAGCCCAGTGGGAGGCCACCAAGGAGACGCTGGTGGAGTATCCTTTGGATCAGGTTACCCATGTGTTTTATCATACCCTGGTGAAGGATACGAGTCTCGCGTTTGACGGAGATTCCAACGAGGGTGGATACAATCAGGTGATGACTACCATTGACGAGTTCAATAAGATCACCCAATCCATGTATGAAAAAGGTTATGTGCTGGTAAGTCTTCATGATATGTGTACCGTCAACGAGGATGGAACGGTGTCGCGGGGGAAGATCCTGCTGCCGCCGGATAAGAAGCCCTTCGTTCTCTCCCAGGACGATGTGAGCTACTATCACTATATGGATGGCGACGGCATGGCTTCCAAGCTGGTTATTGATGAGAACGGAAAGGTGAAAAACGAATATATCGAACAGGACGGCTCTGTGAGCGTGGGGGACTTTGATATGGTACCTTTGATCGATACGTTTGTGGAAGAACACCCGGACTTTTCTTATCACGGCGCAAAGGGCATTATCGCGCTGACGGGCTACAACGGTGTTCTGGGATACCGGACGGACATTGCGTACAAGACGAGAGAGAATCTTGACGAATATCAGGAAAAGTTTTTCCAGGAGCATCCTGATTTTAATGAGGACAGCTTCAAAAAAGAAGTGAAGAAAGCGAAAAAGGTGGCAAAGGCCATGAAGAAAAATGGCTGGGAGTTCGCAAGCCACACCTGGGGCCATATGAATGTGACTGAGTCGGATCTCTCACGCATTCAGACAGACACAGAAAAATGGATGAGCTATGTGAAGCCCATCGTAGGCGACACGGATGTGATCATTTTTGCCTTCGGCGCCGATATCGGAGGCTGGGAGGGCTATACGTCTGACAATGAGAAATTCAACTACCTAAAGAATGTGGGATTTAACATTTTCTGTAATGTGGATTCTTCCCAGTATTGGGTTCAATTCGGGAACACCTATATGCGGCAGGGCAGGAGAAATCTTGACGGCTACCGGATGTATTACAATCCGGAGATGGTAGAGGATCTCTTCGACGCTTCAAGCGTATTTGATCCGGCGAGGCCCACACCGGTACCTGAAATGTAAAGAGGTACCCCAAAAAAGGAGCCGTCCAGGTATCTGAACGGTTACAGAAAAAAGCAGAGAGGATTAGAAAAATGAAGAAAAAAGTAGTGATGGCGGCTTTATTATGCCTGGCCCTGACGGCGGTAGGCTGCTCAAACAACGAGACAAAGACCACGGAAACAAGCACAGAGACTGTCCAGGAGACGTCAAGCGAGGCAGAGAGCTCTTCGGAGACGGAGGCTGCCGCAGCAGCCAAGAGGCCGGAGTATAAGGCCCTGGACTATGTGACGCTGGGAGAGTACAAAGGACTGCCTGTGACTCTGGCATCTACGGAAGTGACGGAGGAGGAGATCGACGCGGAGATCACCAGCACCCTGTCCCAGAGCGACAAACTGGATACGCTGGAGGAAGGCACCGTGGAGGAGGGCGATATCGCCAATATCGACTATGAAGGAGTCAAGGACGGGGAGGCTTTTGACGGCGGTACGGACAAAGGCTTCGACCTGACCATTGGTTCCGGCACTTTTATCGAAGGCTTCGAAGAGGGGCTTGTTGGAAAGAAAATCGGGGAGAAGGTGGATCTGAACCTGACCTTCCCGGAGAATTATGGCAGTGAAGACCTGGCCGGCCAGGATGTGGTTTTCCATGTGACGATTAATTCCGTGAAGCGCGCGCCGGAGCTTACCGATGAGCTGGCGAAAGAGATTTCTGATTCCGCGTACAGCACGGTGCAGGAATACAGGGACAGCGTGAAGGAGACTTTGTCTCAGAACAAGGCTGCACAGAGGGATTCCCAGAAGACGAACGACCTGATGACCCAGGTGTACAATAACGCTACGATCAACGATTACCCCACAGAGCTGGTGGAGTTTGTTAAACAGCAGTATATAGACTACTACACCCAGTACGCGGAGCAGTCAGAGATGAGTCTGTCCGATTTCATCGAACAGAACCTGCAGACAACCCAGGAGGAGTTCGACGCCCAGATCGAGGAGATGGCAAAGCAGAGCCTCCGTCAGGAAATGCTCCTGAAGGCGATTGCCGAGACGGAGAAGATGGAGCTCTCCGAGGAAGAGTACCAGGAGCGTGCAGGCGAATACGCTACCCAGATGGGACTTGACGGCGTGGAAGGCCTGGAGGCCCAGTACGGCGCGGATACCGTGCATATGAACCTGATGCTGGACAAAGCCGTGGAGCTTGTGGAGGATACTGCCGTTGTGACAGACCCGGACGCCCCGGCAGAGGACACTGAGGCCGGAAGCGAGACAGAGAGCGAGACGGAAACAGAAGCGAAATAAGAATTACGGGAAGGGGCATCTTTGGATGCCTCTTTTTCAAAAAAAAAATCTAATGGGTGGCATATTTGGGGGCAATATGATAAAATCATAGGCATAGAAACGTCCTGGCATAGCAGGTACGGAAAGGAGAAGAAAACTTATGATTACATTACAGGGTAAGGGAGTTTTTGGCGGTGTGGCGATTGGAAAAATCTCCTTTTACAAGAGAACGGGCGGTCCTATCCAGCGCCGGAAGATAGAGAACCCGGAGGCGGAGATCGCGCGCTTTGAAGAGGCGAAGGCAAAGGCTATCGAGCAGCTGGGGGAGCTGTACGATAAGGCGGTACAGGAGGTCGGTGAAGGAAACGCCATGATCTTCCAGGTGCATCAGATGATGCTGGATGATCTGGATTATGTGGAGGCCATCACAAACATGATCACCACCCAGAGCATCAATGCGGAGTACGCCGTGGGGACGACAGGAGACAATTTTTCCCAGATGTTTGCGTCCATGGACGACGAATATATGAGGGAGAGAGCTGCCGATGTAAAGGATATCTCAGAGCGTGTCGTATCGATCTTATCAGGAAGCCAGGGAGGCGGACTGGTGACCGACACACCGGTGATCCTGGCGGCAGACGACCTGGCTCCCAGCGAGACGGTACAGCTTGACAAAAAGATGGTACTGTCCTTTGTGACCCAGGGGGGATCCACCAATTCACACACGGCGATCCTGGCCCGTACCATGAATATTCCTGCTATTATCGGATTGGGCGCGGCCCTCTCTGAAGAGTACGAGGGAAAGATGGGAATCGTAGACGGGGCAAGCGGAAAGCTTTTTGTGGATCCGGACGAGGAGACCATGAAGGTTTACCAGCAGAAGCAGAAGGAGTACCAGGAGAAGCAGGAGCTTTTGCAGCAGCTCAAAGGGCAGGAGAACATCAGCCTGGACGGCCAGAAGGTAAAGCTTTACGCCAATATAGGAAATGCCGCGGATATCGGCGCGGTGCTGCAGAACGACGCGGCAGGCATCGGCCTGTTCCGAAGCGAATTCTTATATCTGGACAGCAAGGATTTCCCCACAGAGGAAGAGCAGTTTAAGGTGTATAAGTATGTGGCGGAAACCCTGGCAGGAAAGCAGGTGGTGATCCGTACCCTGGATATCGGCGCGGATAAGCAGATCGACTACTTCAACCTTCCCAAGGAGGAAAATCCGGCTATGGGGTACCGGGCAATCCGTATCTGCCTGACCCAGAAGGAAATTTTCAAGACTCAGCTCAGAGCCTTGTTCCGGGCTTCCGCCTATGGAAATATCGCGATCATGTTCCCGATGATCATCGCGCTGGAGGAAGTGCTGGAGATCAAGGAGATTGTGGCAGAGGTGAAGAAGGAGCTTGATTTTGAGGGGATTCCCTACAATGACGAGACCCAGCTGGGCATCATGATTGAGACGCCTGCGGCGGCTATGATCAGCGACGACCTGGCCAAGGAGGTAGATTTCTTCAGCGTGGGAACAAACGACCTGACCCAGTATACGACGGCTGTGGACAGGCAGAATGCCAATCTGGAAAAGTTCTACCATCCCCACCACAAAGGCTTGCTACGCCTGATCAAGCTGGCGGCGGACAACGCCCACAAGAACGGCATCTGGATCGGCATCTGCGGAGAGCTTGGGGCAGATATGGAACTGACAGAGACGTTCCTGGCGATGGGAATTGACGAGCTGTCCGTATCCCCGGCCTGCATCCTTCCGTTGAGAAAGAAGATCAGGGAGACCAGTGTGGCGGCCAGAAAGGACGAAATCCTGGCTGGACTGTAAGGCAGTTTGAAAAAGTGAAAAAGGCCGCTGTATATGACACGAACAGCGGCAAAACGGGGCAGTCCCTGCAGGAAGTACTGCGGGGGCTGCCCCTGCTGTGCCCGTCCGCAGTTCGTGGCCCTGTGCGTGTAAATGCGCTCCGGTCCATGGCTGCCCTCCGGGACTTTTATAGTATGGATAAGGTGAAGAGATTATGCTTAGAAGATTAGACAGAGAGGAAATGAAGGAGATTTTTGAGAAGCGCATGAGGGCTGACTTCCCTCCGGCAGAATTGAAGCCCTGGAAGCGGATCCAGGAGATGCTTGACGAGGGCGTCTATTTTGCCTGCGGACTGTTTTGGGAGGGGAAGCTTCTGGCTTATGCCTTCTTTGTGGAGGCGAAGGAGGGACAGCTTCTTCTGGATTACTATGCGGTGGCCGCGGAAGCCAGAGACAGAGGAATCGGAAGCAGGTGCCTGGAGCTTATGAAAAAGGAGCTGAAGAAACAGGGTGGCAGTATCCTTTTGATCGAGGTGGAGAACCCCGCCACGGCGAAGTCAGGGGAGGAAGAGCTTCTGCGCCAGAAGCGCATTTCCTTCTATGAAAGGAATGGTGTGCGGCCCACAGCCCTCCGGTCACGGCTCTTTGACGTGGATTACCGCATCATGTATCTGCCGTTGGAAGGAGAACGGAAGCAGGAGGATATCCGGCAGGCTGTGGATGTGGTGTACCATACCATGTTTCCGAAAGAATGCTTTGGAAGAGACGTATGGTTTGGCGAAGAAAATGAATAAAAGAAAAACGCCGTACCGGTGGAAGAAGCCCCGGTATGGCGTTTTTTGTATCGTTTGCAGGTAAGTACCACTGCTTGGGAAGACATCAACAGTAAAAGGAAAAGTAAACAAAGGATTTTTGGACAAGACAGGAGATAATGAAAATTCTTTATATATTTTTCATATATAAAACAAAAAAAATTACAAAAAAACCGAAAAAAATTACATGGATTTCTTCCGGGACTTTGTTATAATTAGACTATCAACAGGAAAGAACGGCAAAGCAGACGGAGGACGGGGCGCCGCAGTTTCTGCCGGAGGAAAGGAGTGTTTCTCAAATTTACAAGGTTCCCGCTGTATAGCAGAAATACATAAGGAGGAATGAAAATGAAAAGAAAAATAGCAAAACGCGCGTTGGCATTGGCTTTATCCGCATCAATGATCGCAGGCGGAAGCATGAGTGCTGTTGCGGCAACAACGGATCCCTCGATCTCTGACCGTGAGATCAAGCACAAGACGGCAGCGAAAAACATCGCGGCACAGGGCATGGTTCTTTTAGAAAACAAGGAGCAGACGCTTCCGATTTCCGGAATCGACGGAACAAAGGTGGCCCTTTTCGGACAGGGTGTTTACAATACCATCAAGGGCGGTACCGGATCAGGCGCCGTGAACCAGCGTAACAACGTGACCGTAAGACAGGGCTTTGAAAACGCAGGCTACAACATCGTGAACGCTGCGTTTATCGATCAGATGGAGTCCCTCTGGAGACAGGACGGCGGCGGTTCCGGCGGCGGCATGTGGGGCGGCTCATGGACCAATGAGCGTACGTATGCGGACGTAGAGGGCGCTGTGGAATCCGTGCAGGCGGCAGCCCAGGCTACCGATACAGCCATCTATGTGATCGCCAGAAACTCCGGTGAAGGCTCCGACCGGAAACCGACGGCAGGCGACTATCTCTTATCTGCAGACGAGGAGGCAAACCTGACGCTGCTGGGCAAGACCTTTGATAAGGTGATCGTAGTCCTGAACGTGGGAGGCATCATCGACACGAAGTTCTTTGACGAGATCGAGGGACTGGACGCCATGCTTCTCATGTCCCAGGCAGGCATGACAGGCGGCGACGCTGTGGTAGAGGTGCTGAACGGCACCGTGAATCCCTCCGGTAAGCTGACAGATACCTGGCCCATGAACTTTGACGACAATCCCTCCAGCGCGGGCTTCGCGGATCTGGACGGAAACAGGAACCAGGAAGTATACAACGACGATATTTTCGTGGGATACCGCTATTACGATACCTTTGGCGTTGACGTATCCTATGAGTTTGGCTACGGCGATTCCTACACAGATTTCGCGATCACCACGGATTCCGTGAAGGCGGATAAGGATAAGGTGACTGTGACGGCTACCGTGAAAAATACGGGCGCTGTATCCGGCAAGGAGGTTGTGGAGGTTTACTTCTCCGCACCGGACGGAAAGCTGGATAAGCCCTACCAGGAGCTGGCAGGCTACGCAAAGACGGACGAGCTGGCACCGGGAGCATCCCAGACCTTGACCATCACCTTTGATACCATTGAGATGGGCTCCTACGACGTGGACCAGGCAGCCTACATCATGGAGGACGGCGACTACATCATCCGTGTGGGTAATTCCTCCAGAAATACCCATGTGGCGGCGAAGCTGAACCTGGCGGCAGACCAGATCACCGAGCAGTACAGCCACCTGATGCGTCTCGTAAAGGATAACCCGAATATCACGCCGGATGAGAAGTATCCGGAGCTGGATCCTATGACCACCGAGGGAGCTACCCCCATCACCTACAGAGGCGAGGCGGCGGAGATCGCCGGGGCAGACACCCTGAACCTGGATTTCAACGGCTACGAGGCAGTGGAGATCCTCAAGGAAAATGAGGATGTAACCGTTTATACCTCCGATACCACCCAGACAGAGTACCTGTTCGCGGAGAATACGGACGGCGCAGTGGGCAAGGTTTCCCGCGTGGAAAAAGGAAATGCCAACAGCTCCGATTACAAGGTGGAGTACAACGAGGTGGTTAAGAAGTTTGACGGCGACTTCAGCCAGAATACATTGATGGATGTTTACAACAAGGATATCACGGTAGAGCAGTTCGTATCCGGCATGAGCATGGAAGAGCTGGCGGAGCTGGTAAACGGACATTCCAGTGATAAGACCGTTCAGGGTGTAGCAGGCGCTACCTGGAGAAACGATGCGAAGGGTATCGTTCCCGTAAACCTTTCTGACGGCCCTGCCGGACTTCGTATTACCCAGAAGTACACCCAGGACGGCATCACGTATTATCAGTATGCAACGGCATGGCCCATCGGGACTCTGATTGCCCAGACCTGGGATACGGAGCAGATCTACGCATACGGCGAAGGCGTAGGTAAGGAGATGGAAGAGTTCGGTATCGGCTGCTGGCTGGCGCCCGGTATGAATATCCACAGAAATGCCCTTTGCGGACGTAACTTTGAGTATTATTCTGAGGATCCCCTGGTAGTAGGCGTGACCGGTACGGCGGCAACCCTGGGCGTACAGTCCAGCAAGGGCGTGGGCGTTACGATCAAGCATTACGCAGTAAACTCCCAGGAGACCAACAGAAACAGTGAGAACAACACGGTTTCCGAGCGTGCCCTCCGTGAGATTTACCTGAAGGGCTTCGAGATGGTAGTAAAGCAGGCACAGCCTATGGCTATCATGACCTCCTATAACCAGAACAACGGCAGACCGGCGGCAGACGACTATGATCTCTGCGACGGCTTCACAAGAAATGAGTGGGGCTATAAGGGCCTGATCATGACCGACTGGGGCGGCGGACAGTCCGTACCGATGTATGAAATGCACGCAGGCAACGACCTGGTATGCCCGGGCAAAGGCGCGGCGCAGATCATCAGAGGCTTCAAGGCAGATCCCGACTGGAACGGCAAGGGTTATGTCAACATGACCACTGTATTTTATCAGGATGAAAATTACGATACAGTTTCAGAAGAAGTGGAAAACTGGGGCGCTTATGAGCTGGCTCTGGACGGAAGCACCACCATCTCCACAAGCGTAAGAGGAGACGCGCAGGCAGATCCCAGCCTCCTGGATGAGAGAGTGCAGCAGAAGATCGACGAAGGTTACGCGACCATGCGTGTGGCTTCAGGCTGGGGCGGCGTTACCACAACGATTACTTATAAAGTAAACCCGAAGAGCGACAGCCTGACAAATACGCAGGTAATCAGCCTTGGCGACCTGCATAAGGCAGCGATCAACATCTGTAACTTTATTATGGCCTCCACAGAGTTCGCAAATGAGAACGGACTGCAGGCGAAGGCATTGAACGAGACAAACGCAGCCCTGCTGAAGAGCATCACCAGCGGAAGCAAGAGCGCAGTTGTCAGCACAGTAGCAAACAGCCTGACAAGGCTTATCAGCTTCATCGAAGGTCTGGACAAAGCAGATTTTGCGGTAACAGACGAGAGCTGGACAGCTTTACAGACAGCTTTGACGGCGGCGAAAAAGGTGGCAGCCGATGAGGCGGCAACAGACGAGCAGCTTCAGGCGGCAGTGATCAGCCTGACAGATGCGTTGGCAGGACTGGAACTTGCCGTGACAAAGGTTCATCTGGAGACAGCCATCAAGGCGGCCGATGAGCTCCTTAGCAAACCGGATGATTTTGTGGATGTGACAGCATTAAGAGCAGTTGTTAACGAAGTGAGAGGACTTCTGGCAGATAAGACAGCGACTCAGGAAGCCGTTGACGCGGCAGCGATCCGGGTTCTGGATGAGATGGCAAAGGTTGTTTACATTGCAGATATCAAGGCCCTGCAGTCTCTGGTAGACTCTGCGGAAGCACTTTTGGACGGCCCGTATACCGGCAGCAGCCTGGATGAACTGAAGGCAGCCATCGATGCGGCCAAGGATGTGATCGCAAACAAAGACAGAACAGACGATGAGATCACAGACGCTTACCTGAAGATTATCGACGCGATCGCGAACCTGAAGCTTGCCGCAAATAAGGCAGCCCTGAAGGCAATGATCGAGAAGGCGGAAGCAGTTCTGGCCAACAAGGATGCCTATGTGGCATCAAGCCTCAACGGACTGACAGCTATCCTGGCAGACGCAAAGGTTGTTTACAACGATGAAAACGTATCACAGAAGGTAGTTGACGAGACAGTAGAGACCCTGACCCTGAAACTGGCTGAAGCCCGTCTCTACGGTGATGTGACCCTGGATGGCAAGGTGAACACTAACGACAGCGTAGCTCTTCTCCGCTATGCGGCAGAGAGAGATGAACTTTCCGCAGAGCAGTTAGAGTGCGCGGATGTGAACTTTGACGGAAAGGCCGACACAAGCGACGCAGTGAGAATCCTGCAGTACGCTGCAGAGAAGATCGCAGCTTTCTAAAATTGGTTTCTCTTCTTGGCCTCCCGCAAAAGCAAAAAAAGGTTTTTGCGGGAGGTATTTTACCTCTCCGGAGGGAAAAACAGCCGTCCGGGAGGGATGGTTACTAAAAAAAGAAAAAGCAGTAAAAAAATTAGTAAAAAATACAAAATAGGTATGGTTTTCTGCCGGAAATTTGGTATAATGGATATATGAGAATATTATGGACTGACAGAAAGGAGATCAGGAAAATGAACAAAAGAGTAACGTTCTCTGTGCTCGCAGCATTATTATTCATGTTCTGTGTGAATTTCCGGACCGTGTCTGCGGCTGATTCCACAGTTATTTACCTGCAGGCAGAGACGCTAGAGGCACCACGCAACGTAGAGGTAAAGGCAACTTGTGAGATGAAGAATCCCACAATGCTGACAAACGGAAAGCTGAGGATTTTGTGGGACAAGGACAAACTGAAGATCACAAGCAGCGAAGTTGGAAAGGGACTGAATGGCTTCCATGCAGTACTGAATGACATCCTTCATCCGAACGCAGATGGAAAACCTGTGAAGGGAGAGGGAGAACTGGTTCTTGCATTTGCCACCGTTGAGCCGACAGAGGTGAGCGGCAGCATGCTTGATCTGTCCTTTATCATGAAAGAGGGAACAAAGCTTGACAGCTCATCCCTTACAGTGACAGTAGAGGAGCTGTGCAATAACGGACAAGATGTGGAAAGCCAGGTGCTGACCACAGAGATCAATGTGAACAGTGGAGGGAATGACAAGCCAGAACCGCCGGTGGAGGATACCAGGATTGATATCAGCAAGGCGACGGTTGCAAGGATCACAAACAAGCCCCACAATAAAAAGTGGATCCGTCCGGTGGTGAAAGTAAGCTATAACGGACAGCTTCTGGTGGAGGGCACAGATTACGCCCTTTCCTATAAGTCAAACAAGAAGCCCGGCAAGGCGCAGGTTACCATCCACGGAACAGGCAAATTTAAGGGAACGAAGGTAACGACCTTCAATATCGTTCCGGCCAAGCCGGTGATTGGAAAGGTGACAAGCCCCGCTAAGGGCAAGATCCGCGTGCGCTGGAAGAAAGTAAAGCTGACGACGGGTTATGAGATTCAGATCTGCCGGAATAAGAAATTTAAGAAGGCTGTAAAGAAGGTTCTTGTTAAGAAGGCATCAGCTAAGACAAAGGTTATCAAGGTGAAGGCAAAGAAGACTTACTATATAAGGATGCGCGCCTACAAGACCATTGACGGAAAACGGTGCTACGGCTCCTACAGCAAGAAGATCAAAGTCCGCGTAAGATAGAGGAGATAGCCAGATGAAAAGATTTGTATGGGTGATAATGTTCGCAGTATGTATGCTGTTTCTTGGCGGTCGGGCCATGGCGGCGGGAACAGCGGAAGTGGCAGTAAAGGGAGAGGCATTTTCAAAGGGAACGAAGGAATGGAGCGTTTCCTGCGAGTTAAGCGGCAGCACAGCGGTCACGAACGGAAAGCTTCGTGTCACCTATGACGGCAGCAAACTGAAGCTGGTTTCCTCGGCAGCGGGAGATCTTCTGAACGGCGCGATGCCGGAGATTAACGATCCAGTCAGTGGAAACAAGTCAGAGGGAGAGGTGGTGCTGGTCTTCGCCTCGGCGAACCAGATCAATGGATCAGGCACACTTCTGAATTTGAACTTTCAGGTGCAGGATACGGTGCAGGACGGGGATGAAATTACCGTTTCAGTAAAAACGGAGGAGCTCATCAACGGCGGCGAAAGCGTGGAGACGAAGGATCTTCCCTTAAGCTTCAACGTGGGCGGCAGCATCAAAGATCCTGTAGATACGGGAAGCAGCCAGGATACGAACAATAGTACCGGGCAGACAGATGACACAAAGGACACAACGGCCACGGAACCGAACGGCGGCCAGACGGGGAATCCGTCGGGAACGGGCGGCGGCCAGACAGGAAGCACTTCCGGCCAGACAGGATCTGCCACCGGGAATCCGGCAGGCGGCCAGAATTCTGGTACGGTGGCATCCGCAAAAACAGGAGACTCTACAAACGCAGCTCTTCCGGCAGCGGGAGCCCTGGCGGCGCTGGCAGTGGCTGGATTTGTCATCTGGAGAAAAAAAGCTGTAAAATAAATGAACAAAACAGGGGTCAGAAAGGTCTGACTCCTTTTTTATACCCTTTATGCGGAAAAGGAGGGATTTTATGAACTATAAAGTGATACTGGCAGACGATGAAGAGGAAGTTTTGCAGAGCATACATCAGCAGCTTGACTGGGAAAGCTACGGCTTTGAGGTGGTGGGGACTTTTTTGAACGGGTTCGACGTGATGGAATTTCTGGAGACCAGGGAAGCGGATATCGTGATTACAGATATCAGGATGCCCTTTATGGACGGCATGGAGCTTGCCAAAAATGTGAGGGAGCGTTATCCCCAGATGAAGGTGATCATTATTTCCGGCTATGGGGATTTCCAGTATGCCAAGGAGGCGATGGGCTATCAGGTGACAGATTTTATCCTGAAGCCCGTGAACGCCAAGGAGATGCGGAAAGTTTTGCAGAGGGCCAGGGAGGCGCTGGACCAGGAGCTGCAGGAGCAGAAAAATATCCATCTCCTGGAGCAGCAGTATCAGGCCAGTATTCCCATTTTGCGGGAGTACCTGCTGAATCGGATCATTGCCGGGGAGGCCGGCGGGGATCGGCTGAACGAGACGCTGGAAAACTGCGGGATCGCTCTGGGGAACGCCTCCTGCTGGACGGTGGCCCTGATACAGCTGGACAGGGTGGAGCAGGAGGGCACGGGCTGCATCAATGAACAGTACGCCTTTGTGCGCATCCGCAGCCTGATCCAGGAGAGGCTTCAGGAGAGGTATATCTGCTCTGTCTTTTACAGTCCAGCCGGCGAGTGCGTAATCTTCGGCATGAGAGAGCCGGAGCAGATCGAAAGGATCCTGGGAGACTTGGACAGCGTGGCCAGGGAGAGCAGGCGGATGATGGATATTTCCCCGGCCATCGGCGTGGGACGGATCAAAACGAGCCTCCTGGAGGCCAAGGATTCCTTTGAGGAGGCCAAAGAGGCCCTGATGTACCGGAAGATCGCCTGGGAGGGAGAGGTGATCTACATGGAGGACATCAACAGCGCGGAGCAGAATCTCGTGCTGTTTGGAGAGGAATCCAGGGAGCTTTTGTTCTCTGCCATCAAGTTCGGGGAAAGCGACGACGTGCGGGAAGCCATCCGACAGATCAGGAGCCAGCTGGAGGGGCAGAATATGAACCGCAGCGGAGGGCAGGCGTATCTTATCAGCGTCTTGAACGCGTTTCTGATGTTTGCCCAGAAGTATACGGTAGTCATGGAGGAGATGTTTGAGGGAACGCCGGACTGTCTGAAGATTCTGCATCAGTATGGAGAGATGGAGCCCTTTTTTGCGTGGCTGGAGGATCGATGCCTGTGCATCAACCGGTTTTTTGAGAAGGAGCGGGCCGATAAGGTGAGGAACCTGATCCAGGAGTCCAGGGAATACATCAAGAAGGAATACCATGACCCGGAGATCAGCCTGGAAAAGACGGCCCAGAAGGTGGGGCTTACGACGACGTACTTTTCGAGTATTTTCAAGAAAGAAACGGGGGAGACCTTTGTGGAGTATCTGACAAAGCTCAGGCTTGAAAAGGCCCTGCAGATGCTCAATGAGACGGAGGACAAGGTTTACGAGATTGCCGCCAAGGCGGGATACGCGGATCCCGGCTATTTCAGCCATGTCTTTAAGAAAAAATACGGGATATCACCCCTCCAGTACCGGAGGCAGAGATCTTAGCAGCGGAGAAGTAACAGTTCCGATCCCTTATATTTTTACACCCTTGAACCACTTTCTTACTGTCTGCCCAGTAAATGCGCAGACCTTCCTGAACGGTTACACGGAGGATGCTATGCTTGGAAAATTACGCAGGAAATATATGAATCTGTTTTGGAAACAGAGTATGCGGACGATTTTATATGTGCTGCTGGTGGTCATGTCCATCGCCATCGCTGCCCTTGTAGGTATTTTCGCGGTGGGGATCTACCAAAAGGATACGGATCGCCTGGCGGAGGAAGACAACAGAAAACTGGCGGATCAGATGAATATCGCCATGTCCCAGGATATCCACAGGCTGATACAGATTTCAGACGCGCTGTATTACGATGTGATAAAAAGCAGCCCGGAGTATGTGGTCCAGATGTTTCAGACCATGTACGACTCCCAGAAGGATATGATCGAGAGCATCGCTCTCTTCCGGAAGGACGGGAGATTGTGGTATGTGGCCCCGGCATTAAAGGTCAGCAGCTACGCCAGGATCAAGGAGGAGGACTGGTTTACCTCCGCCTTTGAGAAGAGTGAAAATATTCATTTTTCCTGTCCCACCGTATACGATTACTTTGAGCAATCGGACGATTTTCACTGGGTCATTCCCATGAGCCGGTATATCCAGGTCAGCGAGGGACGCCATGTGATGGAGGGGGTACTTCTGATCAACATTAAGTACAGCGCCTTCGCGGAGCTGTTCGGAAACAGCGCTGTGGAGACGAACCGCTATTCCTTTTTGATGGACAGCTCCGGGCGGCTGATCTATCACCCGAAGCACGCCCAGATCAACGCGGGCTTCCGGGAGGAGCCCCCTGCGGAGCTGGCTTCCTATCAGAATGGTTCCTACCGGCTGAACCTGGACGGGGAGGAGAGCCTATGCTGTGTGGAGACGGTGGGGTATACCGGCTGGAAACTGGTGAGCATCACCAGCAGAGGGAAGCTGAAAATGACGGGCCTGAAGTACCGGCTGTTTCTCGTCTCCATCATTCTCTGTGTGATTTTGGGTTCCATGGCGGCCAGCAGCTACCTGTCCCGGGTGCTGACGAACCCCATCAAGAACCTGGAGGCGGACGTGAAAAAGATCGCTGCAGGGAATCTGGATATCAAGATCCACTCGTCGGGGAGCTTTGAGGTTTACCATCTGGGAACATCTATCCAGAAGATGGCGGTGAAGATCCGGCAGCTAATGCAGGCCATCATCCGGGAGCAGGAGAGCAAGCGGAAAAGCGAGCTGGACAGCCTTCAGGCCCAGATCACGCCCCATTTCCTCTATAATACCCTGGAGAGCATCGTGTGGATGATCGAAGCGGGCAAGAGAGAGGAGGCGTCGGAGATGGTGACTTCCCTGGCGAGGCTTTTGCGCATCAGTATCAGCAAAGGGAAGAACATCATTACCCTCCAGGAGGAGCTGGAGCATGTGGAAAACTATCTGACGATACAGTCCAAGCGGTTTAAAAATCAGTTTACCTATGAAATCCAGATGGAGGAGGGAATCGGCTCCCTGCGTACCATCAAGCTCATTGTCCAGCCGATCGTGGAAAATGCTATTTACCATGGTATGACCGGGATGTACGGGGACGGGGAAATAAGGATCCACGCCTACACGGAAGGGGAGGATCTCTTCATCTCCGTTCAGGATAACGGCATGGGCATGAGGCCGGAGCAGGCAGAGGCCCTTCTGGATTATACGAAGGAGATCAAGACAGGAAAAGGAAACGGGCTTGGCGTCAGAAATGTACAGGAGAGAATACAGCTTTACTTTGGCAAAGAGTATGGCATGGTGATAAACTCTGTGGTAGATGAAGGCACGGAAGTGCTGCTCCATCTGCCGAAGGTCACGCATATGGAGGAGGAGCTATGATGAGGTGGAAACGAATTTCATGTCTGGCCACAGTCCTGCTGATGGCGCTCTGTTTTGTGATGTCCTCCACGGACCTGATTCTCCGGGAGGAGGTGGAGGAAGTGAAGAAGATTTCCGTGATCGTGTCAGCCAGGGAGAATTCTTACCTGAATAATTTCAAGGCGGGAATCCTGGAGGCTGCCGGAGACAGCAGGGCCGACGTAAACTATGTGATGCTTCCGGAAGGAAAACAGGAGCGGGCAGCCAGGATAGAGCGGGAGCTGACCGGAAATGCCCAGGCGGTGATTTTGTTTGCGGAGGATCTGGAGAATTCGGAAGATTATGTTTCGGGGAAAGCCGAGGGGCTCCCTGTGATCACGGTGAATACCTTCGGCAGCGTCAAAGGGCAGACGGCAGACGTTTCCTTTAACCTGCAGGAGGCGGCGGAGGAGCTGGCGGCAGCCGTGAGTGAGAAGGAGGGGGACAAACGGCAGATCGTCCTCCTGACAAATGGTAAAGGGATTTCCGGAAGGATCAGCCAAACCCTGGCCCGGATTTTCTGGGAGAAGGGGCTTGCGGTGGAAGTGGCAGAGGCTGAGGAGGAAGCCATAGAAAAGAAGCGGGAGCAGGATCCGGAAGCAGTGTTTGTGGGCTGCTGGGTGACCGATACGGAACAGGCCTTGAAGTGCCTGGATGGGGCTCCTCTTTACGGCGTGGGTTCATCCAATGAGATATTAAGAAGTATTATGGAGGGAAATACCGAGGGGGTCGCTGCCTTTGGCATGTATTCCGCGGGAATGTACGCCATACAGCAGGCGGTGGCGGCTATGGAGGGCACAGCGAAGGATATCAGGATTTCGTGCAGGCTGATTACAAAGGAAAATGTGAAAGAGGAACAGGAATTTCTCATTCCTATCTATTGAGGAGGGAGAGGCAATGAAGAAAAAAGCGGTGTATATCGGTATGGCTGTGCTGGCGGCGGGAAGTATTCTGTGGGGCTGCCAGGAAAAAGAGAAGGAGGCGGAGACGGAGACACGGGAGGTGCAGATCGGTGTGGCCGTCTACAATGAGAAGGATGCTTTCATCAGCAGTATCTGCGAGTACCTGGGGGAGGAAATCTATGAATATGAAAAGAGCCATTCCGGGATCAGGATACGGACAGAGATCGTGGACGCCGGGGGAAGCCAGCAGGAGCAGAACCAGCAGATCGAGCGTTTCGTGTCCCTGGAGTATGACCTGCTTCTGGTTAATATTGTAGACAGGACAAACGCGGCCGTGATCATTGACAGGGCCTCTGAGGCGGGGATCCCCCTGGTATTTTTTAACCGGGAGCCTGTGAGGGAGGACATCTTCCGGGGGCAGGAGGTCTACTATGAGGGCTCTGACGCCAGGCAGTCCGCCCTTTTGCAGGCAGATATTATCGCGGATACCTTTCAGGAGAAGCCGGAGGTGCTGGATAAGGATGGGGACGGCATGATCGAGTTTGCCATGCTGGAGGGAGAGTCCAACCATCAGGATACGCTGATCCGTTCCGAGTGGGTGCTAAAAGGCCTGGAAGAACGGGGAGTGCCCATTAGAAAAATCACCAGCGCTACGGCCAACTGGGAGCGGAGCCAGGCAAAGGCCCTGGTGGACCAGTGGATTGACGAGTATCCCGGGGAGATCGAGCTTATCATCTGCAACAATGACGATATGGCCCTGGGGGCCTGGGAGGTTTTGGAGGAGGCCAAGTGCACGGACGATATGCAGGTGGTGGGTATCGACGGCGTACAGGAGGTGCAGGAGCTGGTGCAAAAAGGAAAAATTCTGGGAACGGTCCTCTGTGATACAAAGCTTCATGCGAAGGCTCTGCTGTCCTTTATTGACGCTTTTGCCGTGCGCGAGACGAAGGCGGAGGGAATCGAGCTGGAAGATGAGCGTTATTATATGATTCCCATGGACATGATCGTGCAGGAAGATGAAGTGCAGTAATTGTATAAAAAAATGCTTGCATTTTGAAAAAAGTGTGTTATAGTGGTTATAGAACAAATGAATGAAATCTGGTTCTAAAAGGGGGAAGTCTTATGAATATTAATAAATTTACCCAAAAATCTCTGCAGGCAGTCAATGATCTGGAAAAGGTAGCCTATGAATATGGCAACCAAGAGGTGGAGCAGGAGCATTTGCTGTACAGCCTCTTAAACCAGGAGGACAGCCTGATTTTAAAAATGCTGGAAAAGATGGAGATCAATACGGAGCATTTCGCGAAAAATCTGGACAATGCCCTGAACAAAAGGCCTAAGGTTTCCGGCGGCCAGGTCTTCATCGGCCAGTATCTGAATAAGGCGCTGGTAAGCGCGGAGGATGAGGCGAAGGCCATGGGAGACGAGTACGTCTCCGTGGAGCATCTGTTCCTGGCCCTCCTCAGAAACCCTAATCCGGGGATCAAGGAGCTGTTTCGGGAGTATGGAATCACAAGGGAGCGCTTCCTGAAAGCCCTGTCCACAGTGAGGGGAAACCAGAGAGTTACCAGCGATAACCCGGAGGCCACCTATGACACGTTAAATAAATATGGCCAGGATCTGGTGGAGAAGGCCAGAAACCAGAAGCTTGATCCGGTGATCGGCCGGGATGCGGAGATCAGAAATGTCATTCGTATCTTATCACGGAAGACGAAAAACAATCCCGTACTGATCGGTGAGCCGGGCGTAGGAAAAACGGCAGCCGTGGAAGGGCTGGCCCAGAGGATTGTCCGGGGAGATGTGCCGGAAGGGCTGAAAAACAAGAAGATTTTTGCCCTGGATATGGGGGCCCTGGTGGCTGGAGCCAAGTACCGGGGCGAATTTGAGGAGAGGCTGAAGGCCGTCCTTGAGGAGGTGCGAAAGAGCGAAGGGGAGATCATCCTTTTCATCGACGAGCTGCACCTGATCGTGGGAGCGGGAAAGACAGAAGGGGCCATGGACGCGGGAAATATGCTTAAACCCATGCTGGCCAGAGGAGAGCTTCACTGCATCGGCGCCACCACCCTGGACGAGTACCGGCAGTATATCGAGAAGGACGCAGCCCTGGAGCGGCGATTCCAGCCGGTGACGGTGGACGAGCCTTCGGTGGAGGATACCATTTCCATTCTCAGGGGACTGAAGGAGCGCTATGAGGTCTATCACGGCGTAAAGATTACGGACGGGGCCCTGGTGGCGGCTGCCACTTTGTCCCATCGCTACATTTCCGACCGTTTTCTGCCGGATAAGGCCATTGACCTGGTGGACGAGGCTTGCGCCCTGATTAAGACAGAGCTGGATTCTATGCCTACGGAGCTGGATGAGCTTCGCAGGCGGGTGATGCAGATGGAGATCGAGGAGGCAGCCCTGAAGAAGGAGACGGATAAGCTGAGCCAGGACAGGCTTGCGGCCCTGCAGCGGGAGCTGGCGGAGCTGAGGGATACGTTTAATACGAAGAAGGCCCAGTGGGACAGCGAAAAACATTCGGTGGAAACCCTGTCCGGGCTCAGGGAACAGATCGAAGCGATGAATAAAGAGATCGAGAAGGCCCAGAGAAATTATGACCTGAACCGGGCGGCAGAATTGCAGTATGGAGAACTGCCAAAGCTTCAGCAGCAGCTTGCGGCGGAGGAGGAGAAGGTCAGAAACCAGGATCTCTCCCTGGTGCATGAGAGCGTGACCGATGAGGAGATTGCCAGAATTATTTCCCGGTGGACAGGGATCCCGGTGGCGAAGCTGACGGAAGGGGAGAGGCAGAAGATCCTCCATCTGGATGAGGAGCTGCACCGCAGGGTCATCGGCCAGGACGACGGCGTGACAAAGGTGACGGAGGCTATTCTCCGTTCCAAGGCGGGGATCAAGGATCCCACAAAACCCATAGGTTCCTTCCTGTTTCTGGGGCCCACCGGTGTGGGAAAGACGGAGCTTGCCAAGGCGCTGGCCGCCAGCCTGTTCGACGATGAACAGAACATGGTGCGTATCGATATGAGTGAGTACATGGAGAAGTACTCGGTATCCAGGCTGATCGGAGCGCCTCCCGGATATGTGGGCTATGAGGAGGGCGGACAGCTCACGGAGGCAGTGCGCAGGAAGCCCTACTCCGTGGTGCTTTTCGACGAGATCGAGAAAGCCCATCCCGATGTCTTCAATGTGCTGCTCCAGGTGCTGGACGACGGGCGGATCACAGACTCCCAGGGCCGGACGGTGGACTTTAAAAACACGATCCTGATCATGACCTCCAACATCGGCTCGTCTTACCTGCTGGATGGGATCCAGGAGGATGGGCAGATCTCTGAGGCGGCGGAGAGTCTCGTTATGGGCGACCTGAGGAACCATTTCAGGCCGGAGTTTTTGAACCGTCTGGATGAGATCGTGATGTTCCGGCCGCTGACGAAGGAGAACATCGGTCATATCGTAGATCTGATGATGGCGGATTTAAACAGGCGGCTGGCGTCCCAGGCGATCACTTTGGAATTGACGGAGGCGGCGAAAGCTTATATTATAGAGGGAGGGTACGACCCCACCTACGGTGCCAGACCGCTGAAGCGCTATCTTCAGAAGAATGTAGAGACATTGGCGGCCAGGATGATCCTCTCCGGGGATGTCCGGGCAGAGGATGTGATCCTCCTGGATGTTTCAGACGGAAAACTCACTGCGGGGAAACGATAAGAGAAAAGCAGGAGGAAGCGATGATACCGAAAGACCCCATGATACTTTTAAGCTATGTAAATACACAGCTCAGGGATTACTATGATTCACTGGATATGCTCTGCACGTGCAGGGGCATGAACAAGAAAAAGCTGGTGGCGCAGATGGACGCCATCGATTATCATTACGATGAGAAGGAAAATAAGTTTGTTTAGCGTATCGTTTGCAAAAAGAGGGCAGAACGCGGGCTGGGGCCTGCGTTCTGCCCTCTTTTCAGCAACTTTCCCGGCGGATCAGACGGGGCTGGAACTCGATGCGCATAATCTCCGTATGGCCGTGGGCGATGCGGTCAAGCAAAAGCCGGACAGCCATTTTTCCCATGTCCTTTTTGGGGATGTTCACGGTGGTGAGCAGGGGAGAAACCTCCTCGGCGGCCTGAATGTTGTCGATGGAGATCAGATCGATAGAGGCCGTTTTCCTGGCCTCCCGCAGAGCGCGGAGGGCTCCCAGGGCGGTGGCGTCGTTGGCGCAGAGAACGGCGGAGACGGAGGGATTGGCCGCCAGCTTTTTCATGGCTTCGTACCCGGAGGCCTCGGTCTGATCGGTGGGGCAGACCAGGGAGTAATCCAGGGGGAGCCGTCTGCGGATCAGGGAGTCACAGTAGCCCACATAGCGTGTCTCCAAGGAACAGTCCCCGATGTAGGCGATCTTTTCATGCTTTTTCCCCACAAGATAATCCATGGCCAGGGCCGCCGCCTCCTTACCGTCGCACACCACCTCGTCGATCTGGAAATCGGTGGGGTTTCTGTCGATGGCAATGATATTTTTCGTTTTCTGCTTGATCGCGGAGAGCATGGGCTCCGGGCTGCGGCCAAGGATAATGAAACCGTCGGCCGTCGGCAGCTTTTTTGCCTGTACATCGGCGGCGGACAGAAAATCCGACAGAACGCAGCCGGAGGCGAAGATTTCCTGTTCCACACTGCGGAAGAGCTCCGCAAAGAACGGATCCTTTTTCAGAGAGTCGAAGCGGCCCAGGATCACGGCGAGCTTTTTCTGGGGCCTGGGGGTTTCCAGGCGGCTGCCCCTCTGGAGATTTCTGGCGCTCTCGTTGGGCACATAATGGATCTCTGCCGCCGCTGCCCAGATCTTATCCTTCAGATCCGGCGAGGCACAGGTGTATTCTTTATTATTTAAGACTCTGGAGACGGTAGACACCGACACTCCGGTCATTTCGGCAATTTTCTTTAATGACATTTCTGACGCTCCTTTGATGATCGTAAGAGTTTTCGGGCGAAGGAGCCCGACGTGGATGCGCGCTCCGCCCTACTATATTGTAACAGGAGGAGGGCGCAGATGCCAGTCCGAAGTATGGGAAATTTATCCGGCATTGCTGAAAATGGTAACGGTTGACTTATTCCACAGTAACGGCTAAGTTTTTGCTCTTATATGTGAAAACGTTTGCTTAAAAACGGGGTTGATTTTTGGATAAAATCCATATATTATCTAAAACAGAAACAAAACACCTGGGAAAGTAAGGAAAATGGAGGATAAAACAGTGAAGAAATTGGTTGCAAACGTTTTCGTGGCTCTTGCGGCGCTGGCTATGCTGACAGGCTGCGGTACGGAAAAAAACACAGAAGCGAAGAAGGGGGGGCAGCTGCGTGTGGCCTGTTTCCCGAATATTACCCATGCCCAGGCGCTGCTGATGAAAAATCAGAAGATGCTGGAGGAGAAGCTTCCCGACTATGAGGTATCCTGGAAAACCTTCACGGCGGGCTCTTCTGAGATCGAGGCCATCTTTGCCGGGGAAATCGACATGGGCTATATCGGCCCTGTTCCGGCGATCAACGGAAATGTAAAGTCAAACGGGGAGGTGACTGTGATCGCCAATGCGGCGGACGCAGGAGCCGTTCTGGTGAAGGGGGCCGACACGGATATCTCCTCTGTGGAGGATCTGGCCGGAAAGACGGTGGCGATCCCGCAGATCGGAAATACCCAGCATCTGTGCCTGCTGAACCTGCTCTCAGAGAACAATCTGGCTCCCGTATCGGAGGGAGGCACGGTGGAGGTTGTGGCTGTGGAAAATTCCAACCTTCAAAATATGTTCGATCAGGGAACGGTGGACGCGGCCCTGGTGCCGGAGCCCTGGGGAACGATCCTGACGGCCTCTGAAAATGTAGACCTTTTGCTGGATTACCAGGACATTTATCTGGACGGCAAGTATCCGGTGGCCGTGGTGGTTGTAAGAAATGAATTTATGGAGGCCCACCCGGACGCGGTGGAGGCATTCCTTAAGGCGCATCTGGAGGCCACGGAAACGATCAACGCTGACCCGGAGGCATCTGTGGATACGCTGGTCGCGGAGCTTAAAATCCTGACAGGGAACGATTACGCGAAAGACACCGTGCTTGGGGCCTTCTCCCGGACCAATATGACCACTGTGCTGAATGAGGAGGCGCTGGAGGATTTTGCGGATGTGGCATACGAGCAGGGATTTATCAGCGCGTTGCCAAAGGATGGATTTGTGGATACGTCTATGATGGATAAAATGACGGAAAACTAGGAGGAAGCTATGGCGCTTGAGATCAAAAATATAAGCCGTACCTTTGAGGGCTCCAAAAAAGAGACACTGCGGGATATTTCCCTTACCATAGAAAAAGGAGAGTTTGTCTGCATCGTAGGTCCCTCCGGCTGCGGAAAATCAACACTTTTAAATCTGATTGCGGGACTGGATACGCCCACCGGCGGGGAAATCTGTCTGGACGGACGAAAGATTTCAGGCCCCGGGGCAGACCGGGTGGTGATGTTTCAGGAACACGCCCTGTTCCCCTGGCTGAATGTGCTGGAGAATGTAAAGTTCGGCATGAAGATGATGAAGCTTTCTGAAAAAGAGCAGAACAGCAGAGCAGAGCATTACCTGAAGCTGGTCAAGCTCTGGGAGTTCAAAAATTACAGGATCCATGAGATCTCAGGCGGCATGCGCCAGCGGACAGCCCTGGCCCGCGCCCTCTGCCTGGATGGGCCGGTGCTGCTGATGGATGAGCCCTTTTCCGCCCTGGATAAGCAGACCACCAATAAGCTGCGGGCGGATCTGGAAAGGATCTGGGAGGAGACGGGGAAAACCATCGTCTTTGTCACCCACAGCGTGGAGGAAGCGGTGTTTTTAGCGAACCGCATCGTGGTGCTCTCTGATAATCCCGGCTGTATCAAGGATGTTTTTCAGGTGGATCTCCCCAGGCCCCGCCATAACGACGCCGTGGAATTTTTGGAGGTGCGCCATAAGATTTTAACCTGCGTAGAAAGAGAGGTGGAAAAGTTTGCAAAAGAAGAGTATGACCATTAAGCGGCTGTGCAGCAGTCTGTTGTTTTTAGCTTTGCTGGTGCTCGTCTGGCAGGCGGTGTATTCTCTCGGAACAGGCCCCCTCGGGTGGTGGAAGCCCTACGCGCTGCCTTCTCCTCTGGGCGTTGTGAGAAGCCTGGGGAAAATGGCGGGAAACGGAACGCTTTTGCAGGCGTCGGCGTGCAGCCTGCGCCGGGTACTGATCGGCTTTGCCATTTCTCTTGTCATAGGGACGGCTCTGGGGCTTTTGGTTTCTTCCTCCGGGTATTTTAACAGAAATCTAAAACCTCTCCTGAATGGCATTCAGTCCCTGCCCAGCGTCTGCTGGGTGCCCTTCGCCATCTTATGGTTCGGGCTGGGGGAGGCCTCGATCCTTTTCGTGATCGTCATCGGCTCCACCTTCAGCGTATCCCTGGCCATAGAGAATGCCATCCGCACGGTTCCGCCGATCTATGTGAAGGCTGCCCAGACCATGGGGGCAGGGAAGCTTTCCCTTTACGGGAGAGTGATCTGGCCGGCAGCCCTTCCGGGCGTGCTGGCGGGGCTCAAGCAGTCCTGGTCCTTCGCCTGGAGGGCGCTGATGTCCGGCGAGGTGATGTCCGCCTACGTGGGCCTGGGCTACACGCTGATGTCCGGCAGGGATATGGCGGATATCAACCAGGTGACGGCGGTGATGCTTGTGATCATCCTGGTAGGCGTGCTGGTGGATAAGCTGGTGTTCTCCAACCTGGAGAAGCATGCCCTGAAAAAGAGGGGACTGAGCAGTTAAGGGAGATTTTTGTTGCTTTTCAAAGTAATATTTCGTAAACTATACTCAGGCGGGAAAAACGCCTGGGTATTTTTGGATGTTAACCTGCAGCCATGGGGCTGCGCAGACGGGAGGAGTATAGATGGCCATTACCACATCAGAAGCACTGGCAGATTATGAAAAAGCCTATAAGCTTGGAAAAAAGGAGGGGGGAATCCCCCTTGTGCTGGATGAAATTTTAAAAGAAAAGGGCATCACAAGCGTGACGGGTATCCCTTTGGGGCTGGTCCAGATCCCTATGGATCAGATCGTCGGGACAAAGAGCGAGGGAAGGAGCAACGCCTTCAGCAAGGGCTTCTATCCCACATTGAAAGCAAATTCCGAGTTCGCCCATAAATGGACGGAGCTCTACAAGGCCCATTTGGAGGAAGGGATCCGCGATCCTGTGAAGGCCTATGAATTTATGAATCAGTTTTACATCGAAGAAGGGAATAAGCGTGTCAGCGTGTTAAAGTATGTGGGCGCTGTCTCCGTGCTGGGGGATGTGACGAGGATCGTTCCGCCCCGCAGGGATGACAAGGAGACGCAGATATACTATCAGTTTATGGCGTTTTATAACCTGTCCCAGGTAAATTATATCTGGTTTTCCCAGGAGGGAAGCTTTGCGAAGCTTCAATACCTGATCGGAAAGCGACCCGATGAGGTCTGGACGGATGAGGATAAGCAGGATTTTAGCTCCGTGTATTCCAGGTTTACGGCGGAGTTTGAGGCAAACGGCGGAAAGAAGCTGAATATCCTGCCGGGGGACGCGTTCCTTTCTTTTCTCGATATTTATGATTATCAGACCCTGAAGGATATGACAAGTGCAGAGCTCAAGGGGAAGCTGGTCAAATCCTGGGATGAATTTAAGCTGCTGCGCACGGAGAAATCGGTGGAGCTGCAGATGGATCCCACCGAGAACGGTGAGGTGAAAAAGAGCATTTTAGAACGGCTGATCCCCGTCAGTGTACCGAAACAGCGGGTAGCCTTCCTGCATGAGAAGACTACGGAGACTTCGGCCTGGACGTATGCCCACGAGCTGGGGCGGATGCACCTGGAGGAGACCTTTGCGGACCAGGTGCGTACGGTAAGCTATATGAACGCCACCGAGGGGAACGCGGAGGAGCTGCTGGAGCTTGCCATCGCGGAGGGGAACAACCTGATCTTTACCACGTCCCCGCCCCTTTTGAAGGCCAGCCTGAAGGCAGCCATAGAGCATCCGGAGGTAAAGATCTTAAATTGCTCCTTAAATACCTCCCATAAAAATATCCGCACCTATTCCGCCAGGATGTATGAGGCGAAGTTTCTTATGGGAGCCATCGCGGGAGCCCTGGCGGAGAACGGAAAGATCGGCTATCTGGCGGATTATCCGATCTTTGGCACCACGGCAAATATCAATGCCTTTGCCCTGGGGGCGAAAATGGTCAATCCCAGAGCCAAGATTTATCTGGAATGGTCCAGCATAAAGGACCGGGATCCGGCCCGGATATTTGCGGAGCAAAAGATCAAATTTATTTCGGGAAGAGACATGATCGTGCCGGGAAGGGTCAACCGGGAGTTTGGCCTGTACCATGCGGCGAAGGACCGGCCCTGGAACCTGGCTATGCCCGTATGGCACTGGGGCGTTTTCTATGAAAAGATGATCAGGAACATCATGAATGGAGTCTGGAAGTATGACGACGCTTCTGCCGACACGAAGGGGCTGAATTACTGGTGGGGAATGTCCGCGGGGATCGTGGACGTGATCTGTTCCCATCATCTGCCCATCGGCACGGTGCGTCTGGTGGAGCTTTTAAAGAACACGATCAGTAAGGGAGATTTTAACCCCTTTTCAGGCGCCCTGTATTCCCAGAAAGGCCTGATACAGCGGGAGGATCAGGTCTTAAGCCCGGAGGCTATCGCCATGATGGACTGGCTGGCGGAGAACGTGATCGGCTGTATACCGGAAATGGACCATCTGGTGGAGAACGCGAAGCCGGTGGTATCCCTGCAGGGAGTCATCGAGCAGGGTGAGAAGGTATAGCCTATGAAAATATTGGCGATTGCTGATGAAGAATCAAAATATTTATGGGATTTTTATGAAGAGGGACGGTTTGATGAGATCGACCTGATCCTGTCGGCGGGAGATCTGGATCCCAGGTATCTGTCCTTTCTCGTAACCTTTTCCTCGGTGCCTGTGCTGTATGTCCATGGAAACCATGATGACAAGTATGAGCAGACGCCTCCGGAGGGATGCATCTGTATTGAGGATCGGATTTATGAGTATCAGGGCCTGAGGATCCTGGGGCTGGGAGGCTCTATGCGTTACCGCCCCGGCAAGCATCAGTACACGGACAAGCAGATGGCCAGAAGGGTGCGCAGGCTCCGGTTTTCCCTGTGGCGGAAGAAGGGCTTTGACATCCTGCTGACCCATGCCCCGGCCTACCAGCTCAATGACGGCAGGGATCTGCCCCACCAGGGCTTTAAAGTGTTCCAGGAGCTGATGGATAAGTATCAACCGAAATTTTTTATTCACGGCCACGTGCATCTGAATTACGGGGCTTCCTGCAGGCGGTACGACAAGTACGGGGAGACGAATGTGATCAATGCGTTTGAAAGATGTGTGATAGAGGTTGATGATTTTGATAAAGTGCGGTAAAATGATAACCAGCGAAATTCATGAGAAAAGATAAGTGAGGCGTAACTATGATTATTACATTGAAAGACGGTTCAAAGAGAGAGTATACAGAGGCGAAGGCCCTGATCGACATTGCGTTTGACATCAGCGAGGGGCTGGCAAGGGCCGCCTGCGCCGGTGAGATCAACGGGGAAGTGGCGGATCTGCGCACGGTGGTGGATCAGGACTGTGAAGTGAATATCCTTACGGCGAAGGATGAGAAGGGGCTGGCGGCTCTGCGCCATACGGCATCCCATGTGCTGGCGGAGGCGGTGCAGAAGCTGCGTCCCGGGGCAAAGGTGGCTATCGGCCCGTCCATCGACACGGGATTTTATTATGATTTTGAATGTGAGCCATTTTCCAGGGAGGATCTGGACGAGCTGGAAAAAGAGATGAAGAAGATCATCAAGAAGGGCGCGAAGATTATGCGGTTTACGAAATCTAGGGAGGAGGCCATCGCCTTTTTCCAGGAGAAGGGAGAGCCCTATAAGGTGGAGCTGATCCAGGATCTGCCGGAGGACGCGGAGATTTCCTTCTATTCTCAGGGAGACTGGGTGGATCTGTGCGCAGGCCCTCATCTGATGAGCACGAAGGGCGTGAAGGCCTTTAAGCTGTTGTCTTCTTCCGGCGCGTACTGGAGAGGAAGCGAGAAAAACCAGATGCTCACCCGCATCTACGGGACGGCCTACGGCACAAAGGAGGAGCTGAACGCCCATCTGGAGCAGATGGAGGAGGCAAAGAAGCGTGACCACAATAAGCTGGGCAGGGAGATGAAGATCTTTACCACGGTGGATGTGATCGGGCAGGGACTTCCCCTGATCATGCCCAACGGTGTGATCATCCTTCAGGAGCTCCAGCGCTGGATCGAGGACGAGGAGACAAAGCGGGGCTATGTCCGCACAAAGACGCCCCTGATGGCAAAGAGCGACCTGTACAAGATCTCCGGCCATTGGGATCACTATAAAGACGGAATGTTTGTACTGGGAGACGAGGAGAAGGATAAAGAGGTTTACGCCCTGCGCCCGATGACCTGTCCCTTCCAGTATTATGTATACAAGGCAGAGCAGCACAGCTACCGCGATCTGCCCCTGCGGTACGGCGAGACGTCCACCCTGTTTCGGAATGAGGATTCCGGGGAGATGCACGGCCTGACGCGTGTGCGCCAGTTCACGATTTCAGAGGGACATCTGATCGTGAGGCCGGACCAGATGGTGAAGGAGTTTAAGGACTGTATCGCCCTGGCCCAGTATTGCCTCCAGGTATTGGGCGTGGAGGAGGATGTGACCTACCATCTGTCCAAATGGGATCCTGAAAACAGGGAGAAATATATCGGGGAGCCCCAGGTCTGGGAGGAAACGGAGGGCCATATCCGCACCATGCTCCAGGAGCTGAATATTCCGTTCACGGAGGATGTGGGAGAGGCCGCGTTCTATGGCCCCAAGGTAGATATCAATGCGAAAAACGTGTACGGCAAGGAGGATACGATGATCACGATCCAGTGGGACGCCCTTCTGGCCGAGCAGTTTGATATGTACTATATTGACGAGAACGGGGAAAAGAAACGTCCCTATATTATCCACAGAACCTCCATGGGCTGCTATGAGAGGACGCTGGCATGGCTCATCGAGAAGTACGCCGGCCTGTTCCCCACCTGGCTTTGCCCGGAGCAGGTACGTGTGATCCCCATCTCCGAGAAATTCCACGACTACGCCGCCCAGGTGGAGGCGAAGCTGCGGGAGAAAGGCATCCGCTGCTCCGTAGACAGGCGTTCTGAGAAGATGGGCTACAAGATCCGTGAGGCGCGGCTGGAGCGTGTGCCTTATATGCTCGTAGTGGGAGCAAAGGAGGAAGAGGACGGCGTGGTCTCTGTCAGAAGCCGTTATCTGGGCGACGAGGGACAGAAGCCCCTGGACGTCTTCGCGGAGGAGATTGTGGAGGAGATCAGGACGAAGAAAATCCGAAAGATCGAGACAGAGCAGTAAAAACCTGCTTGACATCCCCTTTTGATTATGTTAGCCTTAGCACTAGGAAAATGCGAAGACGAAGAGAGTACATCCATTGGAATATTACAGAGAATTCCCGTCGGGCTGAGAGGGATATAGGAAGAGGGATGGAAGATGGCTTCCGAGCGGCGCACCGAACTGCCAGGGCAGTAAGGCTGCGACAGGTGCCGCCTGTTACAGCGGTAGAGTGTGGAGACGCACTTGCAGAGGTCTGTTTCGTGAGAAATGGATAAAGTGAAGTGGTAACGCGGGAAATCGCCTTCTCAATAGAGATATTGAGAAGGCTTTTTATTATGAAGGAAAAGAAAGGAAAGATGAGGAATATGGATAAGAAAAAGTATTATATCACTACGGCCATCGCCTACACCTCCGGCAAGCCCCATATTGGCAATACCTATGAGATCGTGCTGGCGGACAGCATTGCCAGGTTTAAGAGGATGCAGGGATATGATGTGTTCTTCCAGACGGGAACGGACGAGCACGGACAGAAGATTGAGCTGAAGGCCCAGGAGGCGGGCGTGACGCCCAAGGAGTTCGTGGACGGCACGGCCGGGGAAATCCATCGGATCTGGGATTTGATGAACACCTCCTACGACAAATTTATCCGCACCACCGATGAGGCCCATGAGCGCCAGGTGCAGAAAATCTTTAAAAAGCTCTACGACCAGGGAGATATTTACAAGGGCTACTACGAGGGTATGTACTGTACGCCCTGCGAGTCCTTTTTCACGGAGTCCCAGCTGGTGGACGGCAAATGCCCTGACTGCGGCAGGGAGGTGCAGCCGGCCAAGGAGGAGGCTTACTTCTTTAAAATGAGCAAATACGCGGACAGGCTCATCGAACATATCAACACTCATCCGGAGTTTATCCAGCCCGTATCCAGGAAAAATGAGATGATGAACAATTTCCTGCTTCCGGGACTGCAGGATCTCTGTGTGTCCAGAACCTCCTTTAAGTGGGGCATTCCGGTGGACTTTGACCCGAAGCACGTGGTCTACGTGTGGCTGGATGCCTTAACAAACTACATCACCGGTATCGGCTATGACTGTGACGGGGAGTGTAGGGAGCAGTTTAAAAAGGACTGGCCGGCGGACCTGCACCTGATCGGAAAGGATATCATCCGCTTCCATACGATTTACTGGCCCATCTTTCTGATGGCCCTTGATCTGCCCCTTCCCAAGCAGATCTTCGGCCATCCCTGGCTCCTGCAGGGCGACGGCAAGATGAGCAAATCCAAGGGAAATGTGCTGTACGCAGATGAGCTGGTGGATTTCTTCGGCGTGGACGCTGTCCGTTATTTTGTGCTTCACGAGATGCCCTTTGAGAACGACGGGGTGATCTCCTGGGAGCTGATGGTAGAGCGGCTGAACTCCGATCTGGCGAACACCCTGGGCAACCTGGTGAACCGCACCATCTCCATGTCAAATAAATACTTTGGCGGCGTGGTGGCCGACAAAGGGGCGGCAGAGCCGGTGGATGAGGAATTGAAGGCTGTGGCCCTGGAGGTGCCGAAAAAGGTGGCGGCAAAGATGGATGACCTGCGGGTGGCCGACGCGATCACGGAGATCTTTACCCTGTTTAAGCGCTGCAATAAATATATTGATGAGACGATGCCCTGGGCGCTGGCCAAGGACGAGGCGAAAAAGGACCGTCTGGCGACGGTGCTGTACAACCTGGTAGAGGGAATCTCCATCGGCGCGTCCCTGCTGGAGTCCTTTATGCCGGAGACCTCTGAAAAAATCCTGTCCCAGCTGAATGCGGCAAAGAGAAGTCTTGAGGAAATGGAAACCTGGGGCCATTACGAGTCAGGTACGAAGGTAACGGAGAAGCCGGAGATCCTCTTTGCCCGTCTCGATGTGAAGGAGGTTCTGGCAAAGGTGGAAGAGCTCTATCCGGCCCAGGAGGAGGAAGCACCTGCGGAGCCCGTGATCGACATAGAGGCGAAGCCGGAAATCACCTTCGATGATTTCGAGAAGCTGCAGTTCCAGGTGGGAGAGATCATAGCCTGTGAGGCAGTTAAGAAATCGAAAAAGCTGCTCTGTTCCCAGGTGAGGATCGGCAGCCAGGTGAAACAGATCGTATCCGGAATCAAGGCCCACTATACTCCCGAGGAGATGGTAGGAAAGAAGGTCATGGTGCTGGTGAATTTAAAACCGGCCAAGCTGGCAGGAGTGCTTTCTGAGGGCATGCTGCTCTGCGCCGAGGGCGAGAACGGGGAGCTGTCCTTGATGGTTCCGGAGAAGAAGATGCCTGCGGGGGCTGAGATCGCATGATATTTGACAGTCACGCCCATTACGATGATGAGGCATTTGATGAAGACAGAGAAGAGCTGCTTGGCGGGATGCAGGACGCAGGCGTAGGCGCCATTGTAAATGTGGGGGCCAGCCTGCGGGGGGTGCGCGACACGGCGGCCCTGGCGGAGCGGTATCCGTTCGTCTACGGAGCCGTAGGCATACACCCCGACCATGTAGATCAGTTGAATGAAGAGGTTTTGGCGGAGCTCAGGTCTCTGTGCGCCAGGGAAAAGATCGTCGCTGTGGGCGAGATCGGCCTGGATTACTACTGGGACAAACACCCCAGGAAGCTGCAGCAGGAGTGGTTTGCCCGCCAGCTGGCCCTTGCCAAGGAGACGGGGCTGCCGGTCAATATCCACAGCCGGGAGGCTGCCCAGGATACGTTTGACATGATAAAGACGGAGCACGCAGGAAGCACCGGGGGCGTGATCCACTGCTATTCAGGCTCTAAGGAGATGGCCAGGGATTATCTGAATCTGGGCTACTACCTGGGCGTGGGAGGCGTAGTGACCTTTAAAAACGCCAGGGTACTGAAGGAAGTGGTGGAGTACGCGCCGCTGGACAGGATCCTGGTGGAGACGGACTGCCCGTACCTGGCCCCTGTTCCCTTTCGGGGCAAGCGCAATGCCTCCCCGCTGATCGCCCATGTGCTCGACTGTATCGCGGAGCTCAAAGGGATTACGAGGCAGGAGGCGGAGCAGGCAACCTGGGACAATGCGCGCCGAATGTACCGGATTGAGAGGTAGAGATGGAAAAGTTATCAAATCCCCAGCGGACAATTGAAATCATCCGGAAATATGAGTT
This sequence comes from Lachnospiraceae bacterium UBA3316, assembly GCA_002361955.1. Taxonomy (GTDB): domain Bacteria; phylum Bacillota; class Clostridia; order Lachnospirales; family Lachnospiraceae; genus Hominisplanchenecus_A. The sequence continues at coordinate 26,844 of DESK01000032.1, read as the reverse complement.
TGCCTTCCAGAAGAAGTTTGGCCAGAATTTTCTGATTGACGCCCATGTGCTGGAGAAGATTATCGCGGCGGCAGGCATCACCGGGGAGGATTTTGTTCTGGAAATCGGCCCCGGTATCGGAACGATGACGCAGTATCTGGCGGAAAGCGCAGGAAGGGTGCTGGCCGTGGAGATCGACAGGATGCTGATTCCGATTTTAGAAGAGACCCTTGCCGCCTATGACAATGTGAGGGTTTTGAATGAGGATATCATGAAGCTTGATATCAGAGGGCTTGTGGAGCGGGAAAACGACGGAAAGCCCATCAAGGTGGTGGCAAACCTGCCCTACTATATCACCACCCCGATTATCATGGGGCTTTTTGAGCGCCATGTGCCCTTGGAGAGCGTCACGGTGATGGTACAAAAGGAGGTGGCCCAGAGGATGCAGGCGGGCCCCGGCACAAAGGATTACGGCGCCCTTTCTCTGGCCGTCCAGTATTATGCCGAGCCTTATATCGCGGCCAACGTGCCGCCGAACTGCTTTATGCCCCGCCCGAAGGTGGGGAGCGCAGTCATACGCATGACTTGCCGCAGGGAACCGAAAGTTTCTGTAAAAGACGAGGGGCTGCTGTTTCGCGTGATCCGGGCTTCGTTTAACCAGAGGAGAAAGACCTTGCAAAACAGCTTGAATAATTCGCCGGAGATCGGTGCCCCAAAGGAGCAGATCGCGGAGGCCATCGCGGCGGCGGGGCTTTCTCCCAATGTGCGCGGGGAGGCGTTGACTTTGGAAGAGTTTGCGGCTTTGGCGGACGCCTTGGTTTAAAAAAGAGATGTAACTGTTCAGGAGAGAACTGGGCAGTTACATTTTTTTATACGCAAACGGACCAGAGAAAAGGGGGAAATTTTTCACAGAATTTTAAAGAGTTTAAGGAAAAAGTGTGTTATAGTTAGGGGTAATCCAAAGGCTGTGAGGAGAGGGCTTTTGGAGCACAAAGAGAAGGGGTGATATAGATGGTAATCAGGCAGCATATTCAATTTTTATCGAATGATCACATTACATTGATTCATGCAGTCAAATGGATTCCGGAAGGGGAAGTAAAGGCGATTCTTCAGATTTCTCACGGCATGTGCGAATATGTGGAGCGCTACGATGAATTTGCGGAGTACCTGGCCAAGCGGGGGATTCTGGTGGTGGGAAACGACCACCTGGGACATGGGGAATCCGTACGTTCCAAAGAGGATCTGGGCTATTTTGCTGAGGAGAATGGGAACTGCGTGCTGCTCCGTGATCTGCACAGGCTGCGGAAGATGATACAGGAGGATTATCCCCGGACGCCTTATTTTCTGCTGGGACACAGCATGGGCTCTTTTCTTGCCAGGCAGTATATCTGCTGTTTCGGCAAGGGGCTGGCGGGAGCTGTCATTATGGGGACAGGGTATCATTCCGCAGGCACGTTAAAGCTGGGGATGGCAGTATGCAGGCTTTTGGCCCAGGTGAAGGGATGGCATTGCCGCAGCAGGCTGGTAGACTCCATGGCTTTTGGCGGGTATAACCGGGGAATGAAAAAGCCGCGTACCGACAAGGACTGGCTTACGAAGGATGAGAAGATTGTGGACGCGTATCTGGCAGATGAGAGATGTACCTTCCGCTTTACACTGAACGCCTATTACAATATGTTTCTGGGTATGTATAAGCTGTTAAAGGAGAATTATCTGACAAAAATGCCAAAGAAGCTTCCGGTGCTTTTTGTTTCCGGGGGAGACGATCCTGTGGGCGCCTGCGGCAAGGGAGTGATGCGGGTGTATATCAGGTTTAAGGAGCTTGGCATGAGGAATGTAAAATGCCGGCTGTATCCGGGAGACAGGCATGAGATTTTAAATGAGACGGACAGGGAGAAGGTGTATGGGGAGTTGTATACCTGGATTGGCGAATGTCTGGAGAGGAAAAAGGGTAACGATTCGACGGGAGGCTGATGGATCTGACCAAATGCGTTCCTGAAATTTACAGAGAGGTGAAGGTAAGATGAAAAAGAAAAATATTTGGATGGCCCTGCTGGCGGCGGGAATTTTCCTGGCGGCAGGGGCGACAGCCCTTGCGGACCGGGTGGACGCAGTGCTGGATAAGCCGTTTTTAGCGTTGGGAGCAGATTTGAAAGCCCAGGAGAGGGAGACGGTCTTAAGGCTTCTGGGGGTTACGGAGCAGGAGCTGGGCAATTATGATGTGATCACAGTGACGAACGCAGATGAACACGCGTACCTGGACGAATACCTGGACAACAGTATTATCGGCAGCAGGGCCCTTTCCTCTGTAAAGGTGGTGGGAAGGGAAGCGGGAAGCGGCATCCATGTGGATACCAGCAATATTTCCTACTGTACGGCGGGTATGTACCGGAACGCCCTGATCACGGCGGGCGTGGAGGATGCGGATATCACGGTGGCAGGGCCTTTCTCCATCTCCGGCACGGCGGCTCTTGTGGGAGCCATCAAAGCCTATGAGACGATGACGGGGGAGGAAATCCCGGAGGTGAATATGGACGCAGCCAACAACGAGCTGGTCATCACAGGGGAGATTGTGGAAAATGTGGGCGACTCCCAAAAGGTGGAGGAGCTGATGGCCCTGGTGAAGCAGAAGGTCGCGGAGGGCTCCGTAAAGAGCAGGGAGGATATCGAGGCGCTGGTGGGACAGGCAGCCGAAGAGCTGGACGTTTCTCTGTCTGATGAGGACAGGGACAAGATTGCGGGGCTGATGGATAAGATCGACGGCCTGGACCTGAATGTGGACGCGATCAAGGAACAGGCCCAGGAGCTGTACAATAAGCTGGACAGCCTGGATTTCCACTTTGATACGGAAAGCGTGGGGAATTTCTTTACGCGCATCGTGGACGCGATCGTGGGATTTTTCCAGAATCTCTTTTCAAAATGAGAGGATGTTTCGGCCGAAAGGCCATGAGATGAAACTACGGCAAGACTGCGGAGGGCAGCCTTGCCGTAGCTTTTTTATGGGGGCAATGCGCCAGGTGCCTGTGCGCACATTTGGCGGATGCCGCTAACGTGTGAACGTTGCAGAGGGAGGGTATCTCGTGATCAGGAGAGTTCGCCCTCTTCTTCTTCAGGGATATACCTGGAAAAGATCTTTGTGAAGATCAGGGAATTGATAAAAGCAGTCAGGGCAAACCCTATGGAGGGCCAGAAGAACAGGCCGGCCATCAGGATGGCTCCGTAGTTCAGCGTAAAAAACATGGGAACACAGGTCACTGCCAGGAGCAGGATTGTCCAGGGAAAGTGGCAGAGGGCCATCTTCCAGGAGTTTTGAAAGGTGTTCCGCACGGTATTGTCAAATCTGGCCAGCAGAGGGAAGGCGTATAGAAACACCATGCCCCAGAGGAGAATGACAAAATAGATCGCAATGGTGAACCATTTGAAAAAGGCGACTGTCTCGGCGGCCCTGCTCACGATGGAAAGATCGCACCAGATCAGCAGGGCTACAGCCAGAAGGGGCAGCCAGAGGATGGTCGCCTGCTTAAAATTCTGCTTAAAGGATTTAAAAAAGCTTCGGGAGATATAGGACTCCTCGTTTTTTATCATTTTAAGGGTTACATAATACATAGCGGTCACGGACGCCCCGATGGTAACGATGGGAAGGCTGCACACCACGAAGAGGATGTTCAGGATGATCAGATCCGCGGCCTTTCCCATAAATCCAAAAAATTTGTTGTCCGCGTTAAAAATTCGTTCTCTCATAGGCCATTCCCCCGGCTTAGTTAAGATATCCGTCGGAAGAATCCTTGGTGTTCCAGTAGTAGAGCGCGCCGGATTTGTTTATTTTCTTGCCGTTCTTTATTTTGGTTTCCACATAGATGTAGTAAGTCTTTTTAGGATTGAACGCTTTTCTGTTGAATCTGGAGAGTGTCACCTTTGAAGTTCCGGCTTTCACAGATTTTACCTTTTTATAGCCTTTTTTGGGTTTGGTGGAAACATAGATGTCGTAGCCGGTAGCTCCCTTTACTTTTCCCCATTTGACGGTCAGTTTGTTCTTTACGACTTTGGAATAGGTGATCCGCGCCTGGTTGAAGCATTTGATGCTGGATACCGGGGTCTGCCAGGTTTTTCCGCCCGCTGTGCGGAAGGCCTGGATCTTTACGGTATAGACCTCATCCTTCATCTTAGAAAAGCTGGCGCTGGTGCTGTAGCCGGGCAGGGTTTGGGCCTTCCCGACGCGTTTTCCTTTGCTGTTGTAGAGGGAAACGACGATTTTGTCTGCCGTGTCGATGCGGTCCCAGGTGACGTCCAGCTTTTTGATAAAGAACCACCATACATCCTGATGGAAATTCTTTACCTGGGCGGGCATCGTCTCCAGAGCGAAGCTGCGGTAGCTGCCTTCAGAGCCGTCCTCACCGCAGGGGACGACCTTTACATAATATTTTTTGCCTGCTTCAAGCCCGGTGAAGCGGTAGGAGGTGGAGGAGGATGTCCCTACCAGGGCGACGTTGCTGTAATCTGTGCCCAGATAGATGTTGTAGCCGGCTGTCTTCACGGTGTTGCTGGAGCCCTCGTACTCCAGTTTCCAGGTGATGCCGGCGGTGTTTGTCCCCCATTCTTCCTGAACCAGGTTGCTGATTGACGCGTAATAACGGCTTTCGGCTGCTTTCGCAGAGGTTTTCCCTATCAGGAGAACGCCGGCCAGCAGCAGCAGGATGGCCAGAAGCTTTCTGGTATGCCAAATGTTCTTTTTCATAGTTGTCTCCTTTCATATGTATAAGGCCAGTATAGCATTTTCGGTATCGTTGTGCCACCCCCCAATTGCGCATTTGCGGTTGAATCCCCCGGGGGCTTCCTGTATAATGACTAGGAAACGAAAAGAAATATCCGGGAGGAAACAAGATGGATCAGGAGAAAAAGCAGGCGCTGCGTAACAGGATCAGCCTCCTTGCCCTAGGGGTGCTGGCTGTGGCTGTGCTGCTGTGTTTTGGCGCGAAAAACAGAGGGCTGATGGGAGAGGGGAGTATCTTTGTGGTGCTGACCGTATTTCTCGTCTTTTACTGGATACTGCTGGATGTGGCGGAACCTGCGGCTTTAGGGGAGTTTCAGGGAATGACGGCGGAAAAGAAAAAGCAATATCTGAAGTTTACTCTCACAGACCTGGCAGGCTACTGCGCCCTGCTTTATTTTATCTATCATATCGGCAAATCCAATGAGTCGGCGGCCATCGGGGCGGTCATCTATGTATTTTGCCTGAATATCAGCCGCAAGGCCAGGGAACAGTTTTATAATGGAAGCGGGCAGAGCGGGGAATAGGAATTTCGCGGGCGGCATATAGATAGTGTAATTCGTATCGCAGGCGGTTGAGTTTGGTGAGACAGGGAAAAAGTCTGGTATTTTTGGCAGCAGTGCTGCTTGGAAGCTTGTTTTTTACATATGGCCGGGCATACGGCGCGCAGACGGAGGAAGTAAAGCCCAGGGTGGCCCTGACCTTTGACGACGGGCCCCACCCTCTCTGTACGCCGAGGCTTCTGGAAGGGCTGAAAGAAAGAGAGGTAAAGGCCACGTTTTTTGTGGTGGGGAAAAATATTGAGGGCCGCGAGGATATCATACGCCGTATGGACGAGGAGGGGCACCTGATCGGAAACCATACGTATGACCATGTGAAGATCACAGGCATGGAAGCACCTAAAGCCTGCGAGCAAATCACAAGGACCAGCGAGGCCGTGGAGGAGATCACCGGAAAGAAAACGGAATATATCCGTCCGCCCTTTGGAGAATGGGATAAGACGCTGGACTGCGGCTTTGAGATGTTTCCTGTGCTGTGGTCTGTGGATTCCCTGGATTGGACGACAAAAAACGCGGATGAGGTGGTAAGGAGGGTCATGGATCAGGTGAAGGGGGACAGCATCATCCTGCTCCATGATTTTTATGACTCTTCTGTGGACGCCGCCCTCCGTATTGTGGATCTTTTGAAAAAACAGGGGTATGAATTCGTGACGGTGGATGAGTTGATCCTGGAGTAAGGAGGATACGATGGATTTATTTGATTATATGAGAAAGAATACCATGGAGACAGAGGCGCCTCTGGCGTCCCGGCTTCGGCCGAGAACTTTGGACGAGGTGGTGGGGCAGCAGCATATCATCGGGAAGGACAAGCTGCTCTACCGGGCGATCCAGGCGGACAAGATCAGTTCGGTTATCTTTTACGGGCCTCCGGGAACGGGAAAGACGACGCTTGCCAAGGTGATCGCCAATACCACCAGCGCCGAGTTTACGCAGATCAACGCTACGGTGGCGGGGAAAAAGGATATGGAAGAGGTGGTGAAGAAGGCGAAGGACTGCCTGGGGATGTACGGTAAGCGCACGATTCTCTTTGTGGACGAGATCCACCGGTTTAATAAGGGGCAGCAGGATTACCTGCTTCCTTTCGTGGAGGACGGAACATTGATCCTGATCGGAGCCACTACGGAGAACCCTTATTTTGAGGTCAACGGGGCGCTGCTCTCCCGGTCGGTCATCTTTGAGCTGAAGCCCCTGGAGAAGCAGGATATCAGGGAGCTGATCCGGCGGGCGGTTTTCGATAAGGAGAGAGGCATGGGCGCCTATGACGCCGTGATTGATGAGGAGGCGGCGGAGTTTCTGGCGGACATGGCAGGAGGCGACGCCAGGGCGGCCTTAAACGCCATTGAGCTTGGCGTGCTGACCACGGGCCGCAGCGAAGACGGGAAAATACATATTACGCTGGATGTAGTTGCAGAATGCATCCAGAAGCGGGCGGTGAGGTACGACAAAGCGGGCGACAGCCACTATGACACGATCTCCGCTTTTATCAAAAGCATGCGGGGGTCGGATCCGGACGCCGCAGTCTACTATTTAGCCAGGATGCTCTATGCGGGGGAGAGCGTTACGTTTGTGGCCAGGCGTATTATGATCTGTGCTTCCGAGGACGTGGGAAACGCGGATCCCCAGGCCATCCAGGTGGCAGTGGCGGCGGCCCAGGCGTCCGAGCGGGTAGGGATGCCGGAGGCCCAGCTTATCCTGGCCCAGGCGGCGATCTATGTGGCCTCCGCGCCGAAGAGCAATTCCTGCACAAACGCGATCTACGGCGCTATGGAGTCGGTAAGGCAAAAGAAGGCCACGGTGCCTCCCCATTTGCAGGATTCCCACTATAAAGGGGCCGCCAAGCTGGGGCACGGCCTGGATTACGAGTATGCCCACGACTTCCCCAAGCATTTTTCCAGGCAGCGCTATCTGCCGGAGGAGCTGGGAGACGCAAAATTCTATGAGCCAAGCGAAAATGGATATGAGAAGGAGATTGCGGCTTATTTGAAGTGGGTGAGAGAATAGCGGAAGAGGTATATGGTTTTTTGAACGAGCGGGAGCGTCTTGGGAAAAGGCGCTCCCGCTAAAAATTTTTCGTCCTTATGAATTCCTTAGAAATGTACTTTACACTAAGGATGAAATTTAAAAGCAGGAGGTACGGAAATGGAAGATCACATCATGGTTGTCAGGAATCTTTCCAAGGAATTTAAAGGGCAAAAAGTATTAAAAGAGGTTACGATGAAAATACCCAGAAACTGTGTCTATGGGCTGTTGGGTCCGAACGGCGCGGGAAAATCAACTCTTTTGAAGATGATGACGGGACTTTTGAGACCGACTTCAGGGGAGATTTTTTTTCAAGGCCGCAAATGGTCGAGGGAGCATCTGTCGGAAATCGGCGCGTTGATCGAGACGCCGCCTATTTACGAAAACCTCACCGCATGGGAAAACCTGAAGGTGCGCGCCCTGCTCTTAGGCATTGACCAGGAGCGTATGCGGGAGGTGCTTGCGTTGACAGACCTTGGGGATACGGGAAGGAAGAAGGCAGGAGCATTTTCTCTTGGAATGAAGCAGAGGCTTGGGATCGCGCTGGCTCTTTTGAATCACCCAAAATTGTTGGTGCTGGATGAGCCGATCAACGGGCTGGATCCGTTGGGAATACAGGAATTGAGGAAGCTGATACGGAGTTTTCCTGAACAGGGGATTACCGTTATGCTATCCAGCCATATTTTAAGCGAGGTCGAACAGACGGCCGATTACATCGGGATCATCTCAGAGGGAAGGCTGGGCTTTGAGGGGAGGATGGAGGAACAGGAAGACCTGGAGGCCTTGTTTATGGAAGTTGCCGGGAAAGGAAGGGAAGAGAAATGAAACCGTATATTTTAGCAGAAGGATTGAAATACCGCCGCACGCCTATGAAAATTATGACGGTTATGATGCCTCTTGTCACAGTATTGCTGGCCGCCTGGCTGACACATAATTTTTTTGCGGTAGACAGCTATAACTGGTGGTATATGGCTTTATACCCAGGTTTTCTCGGAATTCTTTGCAGTATGATTGGCGAAAAGGAAAAGAGGAAGAAGAATTACACCATATGGTCTCTGCCTTGCGATATGGGAAAGATCTGGGATGCCAAGATTCTGGTGGGAGTCGCTGTCTCTGGGATTTCAGTGGTCTGTGTCGTGCTCTTTACGATGCTGATCGGCAAAGGTATGGAGATAGTATTCCATATAACGTATATTGTGGCGCCATCCTTTGGCAGACAAATCCTGGCAGGGATTGTGATGTGGGTGACGACCCTTTGGCAGATCCCCTTTTGCCTGTTCCTGATCCAGAAAATGGGAACCTTTCTGATGCTTGTGGTTCATATGGGATGTTACGCGGTCTTTTCTGTCACGGTTTCCCTGAGGCCATGGTTCGCGCTGGTTCCGGGAGCCATCACCTCACGGTTGCTATGCCCGTTATTGGGCGTCTTGCCAAACGGCCTGCTCCTGCAGCCAGGACAGATGACCTACTCGCCGGAGCTTGCAGGGATGGAGAATCTGCTGATCGGAATCCCGGCCGTGCTGTTTTGGTTCTTTTTATTCTGGCTGGTGAGCAGGAGATGGTTTGAAAGGCAGGTGGCTTCCGAATGAAAGTCATACTGCGGGGAATCCGGACAGAATTTCTGAAAATGCGCCATACCCTTTTATATCCCCTTTCGATCGCTATTCCGCTGTTGGCAAGCGGTCTGTTTTTGCTGTATTACCGGTTTGCGGGATGGAGCGAACAGGCACAGATTTCAGGATATATGGAATTGGCCGGGATGGCATTGCCTTTTCTGGTCAGTGTCCTTTGCGCAGGCAATATCAGGCTGGAGGAACAGAATCATTTTCAGTTTTTTCTTGGAAGCTATCCGCATAAATGGAATGGACTGGCAGTCAAAGGACTGGCCCTTGCAGGGCTATGCCTGTCGTCGATTTCCAGCGGAGTGTTCCTCTTTGGAACGGGATACCGTGTGCTCCTGGGAAAAGAAGGCCTTTCGGCAAGCTGGTATCTGTGGATGATCCTTGTACTCTTCCTGGGCAGCGTGCCGCTGTACCTGGAGCATCTCTTTTGGAATCTTCAATTCTCCGGGACGATATCCCAGTGTGTCGGTGTCTCCCAATCCCTGCTGTCTGCTCTGTTTCTTACCGGGTTGGGAGAGGGGAGATGGAAATTCTTTCCCTGTACCTGGAGCGCAAGGGGCGTCATGCTATTATGTGGAAGGATCGCACAAAATAAAACAGATAGTTTTTTCTTCGACCTGAAGGAGACAGGGTGGGTCATCTGTCCGTTGCTCTTTGTGCTTTTCTGTGCCATAATTGGATTATGGTTTCATTTTTATGAAGGAAGGCAGTGCAATGATTGAAATATTGGCGATTGATGACGACAGGGGAATTCTTGAAGTGATCCGCAAAGCATTAACAAGGGAAGGATACCTTGTGACGGTTTTGGAGGATCCTTTGAAATTGGATGAGGGGAAGCTGATCAACTACCAGCTGATCTTGCTGGATGTGATGATGCCTGGAATAGACGGCTTCCGCCTGTGCCGGAAAATCCGTGATCGGGTAGACTGCCCCATCTTATTTCTGACTGCGAAGACGGAGGAAAAAGACCTGATGGAGGGTTTAGGAGTCGGAGGAGACGATTATATCACAAAGCCTTTTGGGATTGGGGAGCTGCGGGCAAGGGTAGCGGCCCATCTTCGCAGGGAACAGCGGGAGAAACGTCACAGGATCTGTATAGACGATGTGCAGTTTTCCTTGCAGGAGAAGAGGTTGTTTTGTGAGGACACGGAAGTCTCTCTGACGAAGGCGGAGTATGAGATTTGCGAGTACCTGGCACTAAACCGGGGGCAGGTGTTTTCCCGGGAACGGATTCTGGAGCATGTGTTTGGCTTTGACGGGGACAGCAGCAGCCCGGCGATCACGGAACACGTCAAAAATATTCGGGCAAAGCTCCAAAAATATGGAATCCATCCGATTGAAACGGTGTGGGGGATAGGATATCGATGGAAGTAAGAGAAAAGAAAAAAACACTGGCAGGTATGTTTTTGCGGTTTGCGGTGATGTTTTGTGTGCTCACAGTGGTGAGTGTGGCCGGCGTTTTTTTGCTGCTGATGGGGGCTGCGTATCTGGGCGGGGTGCTTCCCGCTAATTTCGCGGAAGCGCAGCTGACACAATATGCAGAGGAAATACGGGAGGCGGGGGAGGAGGTGGAAGCATGGATTCCTATGGGCTGCAGATATGGCGTATATGGGCCGGGAGGGACATGGAAAGCAGGAACCTTTTCAAAACAGGAGCAGGGAAATGCCTGGAACCATTATGAAAAGGAGAATATCTACGACTCCGGGGGAAACTATTTCCGCTTTATTTCTCAGAATACGGGAGATATCTGCATTGTGCGCTATGATCTGCGTATGAAATATGCCAGGGAAGCGCTGAACCAGGCGCTTCCGTCTCCGGAAGTCCTCTCGTTCCTGTTGGATGCGGTCCTTTTTATCCTGAATGCCATCTGCCTTTCCAGGCATTTTGCGAAGAAGCTGAACCGCCAGCTGGAAGAACTGCGGGGCATGACGGAGAAGATCGCAGAGAATGATCTTGATTTTCCGGAGCAGTCCTCGGATATCCAGGAGATTGATGAGGTCATGAGATCTCTTTCGCATTTGAAATTGGCGCTGAAGGATTCTCTTGGCAGGCAGTGGGATATGGAGCAGCAGAAACAGGAACAGCTGTCTTCCCTTGCCCATGATATTAAAACACCCCTTACGATCATCCGGGGAAATGCGGAGCTTCTGGCAGAGGGGAGATTGTCTGCGGAAAACAGGGAATGCACGGAGGACATTTTATCGAATGTGAAGGATATGGAACACTATCTGGAGCATATGCGGCAGGTGTTAGCAGGTGCCGGTCTGGAAGGAACTAAAGAAGTGATCTCCTGCGCCTGGCTGGAAGAGCTGTTCCGGGAAGCCGCCATGAAGCTTACGGCGGCAAAGAAACTGCCAGTCTCCTTTCAGATAGAAGAGGTTGAAGGGGAGGTGTGCTGTAGCCCGTCCCATATGCTTCGGGCCTGGAACAACCTTTTAAGCAATGCTGTGGAATTTACAGAGAAAGAGCGGGGGATCGCGGTGCGGATCCGGGGAGAGCGGCAGGAAGGACGGGAATATATGGTGGCGTCCGTCCGCGATTTCGGGTCTGGGTTTACGGCCAGGGATTTGGAATGGGCAGACCGGGAGTTTTACAGCGGGGATGCCAGCCGCCATGACCGCGCCCACCAAGGACTGGGACTGGCGATCGCCAGACGATTTGTGGAAGAGCAGGGAGGATTCCTGCAATACGGTAATGAGAGAGAGGGCGGGGCGGTGGTGAGGCTATGGATTGGAAAGAATGTTAAAGTTATTTGAAAGCAGAGGTGTTGACTAGTTTATCATATAATGCTATAATCAGATTACCTGAAAGGTAATTTGGACAAACAGGAGGGACGGCTTGGAACTGATTTATGTATCGGAGGCTCTTAAGTCACAATGTACAAATATAAAGGCCGCGAAGAAATTATTTCATGGAGATTCGCAACTGTCAGTAAGCCTGTTATCAAGAATTAATGCTCTTCAACAGGCAGAGATTTTGAAAGATATTATAGTTCAGCCGACATTTCATTTCCATAAACTTAAAAATAAAAGTGGAAGAAATCTTGAAGGATATTTTGCAGTTGATGTTAAATCCAGGAGAGATCAATGGAGAATTATATTGCAGCCGTTGGATGAAAATGAAATGCCGTATATTCCATGCAATATAGATTTGATAGCAGGTAAGGTTAGAATAGTAGAAATTTCGGAGGTGAGCAAACATTATGAGTAATTATATTGAATATAATGGAAAAATTGCATTTCACCCTGGTTATTATGTAAAAGAAATAGTAGAGGAAAGCGGGCTGACCCAGGAAGATTTCGCAAAAAGACTGGATACGACGCCTAAGAATCTAAGTCTTCTTATTAGAGGAGAACAGAACTTATCGATTGATATTGCAATGAAATTGTCTCGGATGATTGGAACAACAGTTTCGTATTGGCTGAATCTTCAAAATGCATATGATGCTTTCATTGCCGAATTCAGATCGGAAAAAGAGCTTGAGCAGGAAAAAGAAACTTTCAAATCATTGGATTATAAGTATTTTCGAGAAAATTTTGGGTTGCCTGATTTGCCAAGGAAAATAGATGAACAGATCATCGCAGTGAGAGAATTTCTTAAGGTTGCCACATTGTCTGTTTTTAAGAAAAGAGATATGGCTGTAAGCTTTCGAAGTGCATCAAATGAAATATCTAATGGAAATATTATCAAGGCAAATGCTATGGTTCAAATTGCTATTAATAAAGCTCTGACGATGGATGCTCCAAAATATAATAAAGTGAAATTTAAACAGGCTGCGGATTATGCATTATCGTTGACAAAAGAACATGAAGAATTTTATCCATTGATTAAAAATGCATTTCTTGAAGCCGGTGTGATTTTTGTTATCTTGCCGAATTTACCAGGTTCTAAGATTAACGGGGCGACAAAGAAGCTCGAAAAAAATGTAATGCTCATGGTAAATGATCGACGGTTAAATGCAGATACATTTTGGTTTACGTTATTCCATGAAATTGGCCATATTCTTCATGGTGATTATGGAATTTCATTTGAAAAAGAGACCGGAGGGAAGGAAGAAATTGCGGATGCGTTTGCTGCCGATTCTTTGATTGATCCAGAAGCGTATAAAAAATTTGTTAAAGAAAAGGTATTCACTTTAACAACTATACAGAAATTTGCGGATTTGATTGATCGAGATCCTGGAATAGTTTTGGGAAGATTGCAAAACGATGGCTTGGTTAGATACGATGATAGGGCTTTGCAGTCGTTAAGGCATCAGTATAAAGTGAAAGTTTCTTCTTGACAGTTATTTGTGCTTTCTATATAATCATAAGTGCTTGCTCGGAGGGCAAATCATTCATTGGAAATGGTGAGCTGGATAAGGCAACAGGCTGAGATGCCTGTGATCTTTATCCGGCTCTTTTTTTGTATTCTAATGTGAACCGTGAGCCAAACGAACCGACTGGGGGTTTGGTGACGCCTGGCTGCTTCCGACAGTGAAAACGATGATAAGGGGATGAAATGTATGGATTTTCTGACAGAGAAGATGAAACCGATGTACTTCAAATATCTGAAGGCGGCCTTTGGGAGCGCCCTGATCTCGTCCATATACGGTGTGGTGGATATGGCGGTGGTGGGACAGTATCAGGGACCGGAAGGCACGGCGGCGCTGGCCGTTGTCAGCCCGGTATGGAACATTATTTACAGTCTGGGCTTGCTGATGGGAATCGGCGGCTCCGTTCTGTTTGCCACTTTCCGGGGAAAAGCGGAGCAGAAAAAATCAAATGAATATTTTACGGCAGCTCTGATCGGCGTGAGTATTTTGGCGGCGCTTACATGGCTGGGCGTGATCTTTTGTGACGATCAGCTGCTGCGGCTTTTCGGGGCGGAGGAGACGCTGCTGCCACTGGCAAAGAGCTATCTTTTCCCGGTGAAGTTCGCGGTGCCAAGTTTTTTGTTTGCCCAGCTCATGGCGGCGCTTTTGCGCAATGACGGAAATCCCCAGCTTGCCACAAAGGCTGTTCTCTTCGGCGGAATCTTTAATGTATTTGGCGACTGGTTCTTTGTTTTTGCCTTAAATTTCGGGATTATGGGAGCAGGCCTCGCGACGGCCCTGGGATCTCCTTTTTGCTTCTGCCGTTTAACATCTTTTCCACCTATTATTTTCAGGCGCTGATGAAGCCGGTCACATCTTTTATTGTGTCGGTAGCCCGGGGAGCAGTAATCAGGGGGCGCTGATCCTGGCCCTGCCTGGGCTGGCGGGCGGGGATGCCATATGGTTTTCCATGCCGCTTACGGAGCTTGTCGTCGCGGTTTATGCGGCAGGCAGGATGGCAAAGTACACAGGGAAGCTTGCGAAGGGAAAGCAGGCGGCATAAAAAAAGAATATCTCCATATCCTATAGCGACATCATCAAAAGCAACAGGAAAACAGAGGTAAACATGATTATCCACACGGGAGGACGGACAGATATCGTCCAATATTATTCAGAATGGCTCTTAAACTGCTTTTCAAAAGGCTATGTGCTGTCGCGCAATCCTTTATTTCAAAACAAGGTGACACGTTATGAACTGACCCCTGATAAGGTGGACTGCGTTGTTTTCTGCTCCAAGAACTACAAGCCGATCCTGCCGCGGCTGCACGAGATCACGGACCGTTTTCCTACGTATTTTCACTATACGATCACCGCATACGGAAAGGATGTCGAGCCGGGCGTCCCGGATATAGAGGAGAGCATGGAAACACTGATAGAACTGTCGGAACTGGTGGGAAAACAGCGGATCGCCTGGAGGTATGAGCCGGTTCTCCTGACAAAAGAGTATACCATAAAACGTCATCTGGAGACCTTTGAGTGGATGGCAAATGTGCTCTCCCCTTACATTGACCGCTGCGTTTTCGGCTTTGTGGAGCAGCATAAAAAGCTGGAAAGCAATCTGCCGGAGCTGCTACCCCTGTCTGAAGAGAAACGGGAGGCTCTGGCGCGGGGCTTCGGGGCGATTGCCGAAAGAAAGGGCATGGTTCTTCAAACCTGCGGGTTCCACGGGGAGTTCTCACGGTATCATATCCAGTCTTCCGGCTGCGTGACCCTCGATATTTTGGGAAAGGCCAACGGGATCCCGTTCAGGGAGTTAAAGCATAAGGGCACCAGGCAGGGGTGCAGCCGCATCGAAAGCCGGGACATAGGGGCGTATGATACCTGCCTGAATGGCTGTAAATATTGCTACGCAAATAAAAACCCGCAGAAAGCGGTGGAAAATTATAAAAACCATGATAAGGAATCCCCGCTGCTGATTGGCAATGTGAAGCCGGGGGACAAGATTATGCAGGGGGCGCAGAAATCCTTTCAAAAGAAGAATGCGAAGTAGGGTGGCAGACAAAAAGGCTGTCAGGAAAATGAGGGATTTCCATAACCTATGTGGGATGATTTATGGTTCATCACATTCTGTGGTATGGAAGTATCATTTTCGGACAGCCCATTTTGTCTGTTTAAATCCGGATGCATTTATGATAGCTTTTTCTCCAATTCTTCGATGCGTTTTAATGCATCCCGGTATAAACGGTTTGATTCTTCTAACTGTTCATTTTTTTGAATTAATTGATTCTCCTTTTGGAATAGCTGTTCGTCTTTTTGGATCATCTCTTCCTTTGCCCGATCAATTTCTTCCTGCATTTCGTCAATCATGTACTGTACGGTATTGCGGTCTAACTCCAATAATTCTTTTGAGAACATTCCCATCACCTTCTCCGTGTTCCTGCAAAGTGTATAGATATCATCATAAAGGGGCTTGAATTCTGGAAAACGTGTGATGACGGCGATGATATCTGCCGGATCATCACTGCTTAGAAAGGCAAGCCAGGCCTCGAGTTCTGTCTGGATACCTTTATTGTGCATATTCTTGCGGAAGATGTCAAGGGGTATGAAATAGAAAAAGCCCGCCGGATAATCAAGCGGGTCATTTTTATATTTTATGACCGTACATCATCTTCCCCAGGATAATATTCTTTTAGCTCCTGGAAATTTTGCGTAGTTGTACCAAAGCTCTTTCCGTCATGGAAAAAAAGCAGCTAATACAACGCTAATCGCTATCCCAAGCATATATGGAAAAAACATATATTGCTTGGGAATTATCGGTTGTGTACACTTTTTATGTATGCAAATACATGATATACTGTGTTTAGAAAACGCGCTATACTATTTCTTGGAAGGGGTGATAATATGCCTTATCAAGTTGATAATCGGGAAATAGGCGTTTATGTATCGGGATTGATTGAACGAGAATTTGAGTCTGCACGTCAGTTTTGCAAAGCATATCTTCAAATGGATGGGATCATTGCACCTACCAGAGAAGAAATTCAAAATATGGCAAATCGGTTGTCCCAAATAAAAAAGGGGGCAAATGCAATTCAGATTTATGATTTGCCAATTTTTTCAGAATTGCTCCATGTTTCTTTTGAACAGATCGTAAGTGCCGGGAAATGTGGCGAGCCTAAAAATGATAGAATGACAAATTATACGGTTGCCCAATCACACAGCGAAGCCGAATGGATCGCCTATATCGAGGGGAAGGACAAACCGATCCTCAATTTGGATGAATATGGGAAAACGATATTGGATTATGCAATTATGTTTGGAAATTATGATTTTCTGAAATTTTTGGTGGATAAAAAGTATATATGGTTTGATAGTCGAAAAGATAATGATTATGTGATGACATTTGGCGCGGGGACAAGTATTCAACGACTTAAGTTTGAAGAACGATGCAAGGGTCTATTTGTACGTAAACCTGGGATGGATGATTTGCAGTATAAGCTTGAGACAGAGGATCAGTTGAGGATGTGTATCATTTCCTTTGCAGCGGATCATCATGACCTGTCTATGCTGAAAAAATTGCGGGCCAGGGAAATCCCCGAATTATATTACAGCGCGCATTATTTGTCCTGTACATCTCCTGATTTTGATGCTCATTATGACAAAAACATGGTAAGCCATATTGCGAAATCCGATGATAAGGTGCTGGATTATTTCACAGAACCGTTTGAAGTCCGAGATCGCATCCGGTATAAAGACGGCAGTAAACGTAAGCATATATTTGTGTTTCCTTACATTTCCCAACTGTTGGATATGCTGATTGTGAACAACAGCTCTTTTGTGCAAACGGCACTGGAAAAATCTATTGAGCATAATGAGAGCACAAAGAAAAAATTAAAAGCATTGATAAGGGAATCCATAAACGATGGCTGCTACTATGAAGACGACTGGAAAAGCGAGGTTGAGTTCCATGAAAATGGAAATATTGTCCATTTTCGGGATACGCGTGCGGTAACAGGAATCATAACCAATGTGGTTAGAGCAACGAAGAAGTCTGCGGATCCTCAAATAAATTGTCTGATCAAAAGATTGAATGATTCGTACAAAGAAATTGCGAATATTACCGAAGGGGAGATCGGATGACGGGATTTGACGGAAAGGAAAAGACAATTCGCAAATATGTTTTCAAGAGAACAGGAAAGGAAAAATTATGAGATTGAAAAACATCTTAATCGTAGTGGATAATCTTGAGGAATCGATTCGCTTCTACAGGGATCTGTTCGGATTACAGGTTATTTTAAAGCAGGAGGGCAATGTCATACTGTCGGAGGGGCTTGTGCTGCAGGACGCGGGAGTGTGGAAGGATACGATTGCTGAGCCTGCAATACCCTATCACAATATGGCGGAGCTGTACTTTGAAGACCGGGATATCGAAGGTCTTGTTGATAGGCTTGTCTCCAGGGAGTTCTCTGTACGGTTTCTTACGGAGTTGACGGAGCTTGACGGCGGTCAGAAGCTTGTAAGATTTTATGATCCGACAGGAAATCTGATAGAGGTGCGAACACCGGCAAATCGCAGGTAAGCAGGCCGGTGTCGTCCAGGTGGCAACGGAGGAGCATTGTGTGTTGCCAGCATGGTCGAAGGAAGGGAGCCAGGATGGGATTCTTTAAGAAAAAAACAATAGCGAAGTCCTATGATAAGGACAACAAGAAGCCGGTCATCAAGGCAAGTATCTGTAACGGTGAGCAGGTTGCCGGTTTTAAGGACATCCGCACGGGCAAGATAGAGGAGGTCATGCTGATCAAAAGCCCGGCGGATCTTGAAAATTTCAGGGCTATGTATGGAATAGAGGGAGAAATCACGAAGGAGTACTGAGCCGTCCTAATAAATGTTTGGTTGACCCTATACCCGCTGCCAGAGCAGCAGGTTGTTCTCAAATACCGCATGCAATCTGCCCGTGTCTTTCAGCCACGCCAGATAGGAGCGGACAGTGCTGCCGACTAAAACATACTGCTCAAAGTTCATGGTCAGCCCATAGTCCGCAAAGAGCCTTTGCAGGATGGACTCAAAGCAAAGCGGCTCCCGGCAGGTGTCGGTGATTTTGTCCGCGATCTCCCATACCTTGTCGATGTTGTACTGGGCAAGGCCGGTTATATCTTCGGAGGCCGCAGCGTGGGCAGGAATGAACATGTTTGCCTGCAGGGATTTGACCATCTCCAGGGTTTTCAGATAGGAGGCAACATCGTAAAGGAAGCCAATTTGATACTTGTCCAGTGTCTCCCGGCTGGACAGGCAATCTGCCAGATAGATCACATCATCGGGCGTCCGAAAGCCCACCATATCGAAGAAATGCCCTGGCAGAGGGATGATCTCAAAGCCCTTTGGCAGGGATTCCTTCGTCAGTTCCTGGGCGTCGCTCTCCTGGGCCATGAGGAATTTGTGCCGCAGCTCCTTGCAAGGGTAGCCGCCGTACAAAAAGGACGGCTCCAGGACGGGGTGGCGGGTAAAGGCACAGTCGATTCCGGGCGCATAGATGCTGCATTTGGTCTGGCCCTGCAAATATTTATTGCCGCCGATGTGATCGGCGTTGGAGTGAGTGTTATAGATGGCGGTAAGCCGCCAGCCGTTGGCGTCCAGAAGCTGCCGTACTTTACGCCCGGCATCCTTATCGTTGCCGCTGTCAATCAGGCAAACGTCCTTCTCGTTTAGCTTCACCAGGCCGATTTTTGCCGGGCTTTGGATATAGTAGCTTTGCTCCGAAACTTGAATGAGTTCATACATGATGAGAGTCCCCCTTTAGTGATTTGGATAAAAGATGGTGCTGTGATGGCTAAGGTTTCCGATTGGAGTTTTCAGTTCTTTTCTCCTACAAACAGCAAATGATTCGTCATGCCAAGCAGTTCTGGCTTTTCGCAGATGTAGAAGTGATAACGGAGATACTGTGCGTAGTTCTCGTCGTCCATCTCGTTGATTTTTGCTGCCAAAAGCTCGCTTGCGCCATCGGAGGCTACCTCGTGCAGGATGCTTACACCGCCGTCCGCAAGGAGTTTTCTCGCGGCATCAACCGTATGGAACACGAACGGAAAGTCGTGGAGTCTGAAAGTTTCCTTATCGTAATCACCGATGCTAAAATAATGAACGTCGCGTTCCAATTCTGTGAGGAAAATAAAGTCGTTGGATATAAAGGCGAAGAAGAGCTTGCCGCCGTCTTTACAAATACGCTTTGCTTCGCGAATACATGTCTGTTTGTCCCCATCCTTGTTCAAATGGTAAAGCGGGCCAAACAGAAGTACTATGTCAAAGGATTTGTCCTCATAGCGAGAGAGGTCAAGGGCGTTGCCCTGAACAAGGTCGATCGTATCATCGGGCGCAAGCTTTTTGCGGAATGCCGCAATATTGGCGTCGGCAAGCTCAAGAGCCGAGACCTCATACCCCTTACGGGCAAAGTAAAGGCTATATTCGCCTGCGCCTGCACCGATATCGAGTATTTTATCGCCCTTTTTCAAGTATTTTTCTATGTAGTGAACGGTAGTCAGAAATTCAACCCGTGCGGCTTTTGAATGATTGAGCCGTGCGTCCTCGTTGAAAATATCATATGTTCTGTTTACCCGTTCGCTTTCGTTTTCTATTTTTGCAAGCTGTTCAAAGTCCATCCTTTACTTGTCTCCTATATACAAAATTCATGATCTCATCGGCCGATCCACAATATGCTCCTTCGCTTGGGGAGGATAAATACTCCTATAGCGTTTCATCTGCGGCAGATGATAGATCATCTTTCGGTTAACCATCCGTGGCATGGCAAGTGCAGATGTCTTCCCTGATTACAAAATCAGCTCAAATACACCGCCGTCAAACACAATATCGTTGCCATCGGCGTCCTTGTAAAACGATACCTTTTCTGTTTCGGTCAATGCAAACCCCAGGGAGCTGAGAAACGAAACAGAGGGCGTGTTATTGATTGCCGTGCCTGCGGTCAGCCTTGTGATGCCAAGCTTGCGCATATAGTCAAAGAGTGCCAAATGGCTCTCTTTTGCGTAGCCTTTGCCGTGGTATGCAGAGTGGAAGCAATAGCCGATCTCATATCCGTTTTCCCGAATGTTAAAGGCACTGTAACCGATTATGGTATTTCCGAGGCAAATGGCAAAAAACATATGCGTGGTGCCGCTGTTTGCCTCCGCCCATGCCGCGATTCTTTTGCGGACATCCTCATCGTCGGTGTTATGCGGCAGATCGTACTGTGAAAGGGGGGAAGTGTTAAAGTCCACCCACAGTTCTTTTATGCTTTTCCAGTCATCCGCTGCGATAGGACGGATGGTTAGTCTTTCTGTTTTCAGTATCATAATTCTTTCCTGTTTTAGAAGCAGACGGCGGCTCAGCGAAGCGGACAGCGCCCCCTTTGTCAGTTATTCAATAGGTGTTATTTGTCGGTATCTGCTGCTTGTCGTTTAGATATAATTATATAGTTCTATTACATAAAATACAATCATCTTTTGCGGACTCGATATGGCACTTTCGCAAACATAGTTACTGTGTAAATGAATATGTGGAAAAGAATGAAATTTCTTGCTGATAATATGTTATACTCTATAGCAGATATGGGTGAACATGATTTGAATAGCTGCGGTTCATTTATATAAACAGCTGCAAAAATGCAGAAGGGAAGAAAAACCGCATTTAAGGGAAAAGAACAGAATCCAGTCGATTCATTCATCTTTAAAGATTGAAGCGAACTCTCTGACCCTGGGACAGGTTCGGGATATCATTAACGGCAAAGTTGTGCTGAGCGAACAAAAAGAAATCCAAGAAGTAAAGAATGCGTATGACGCTTATGAACGGCGTTCAGATCATTTAGAAACGTACAATCTATTATAAAGGATTGGAGTTATTGCTGATATGATGGTATACTTATAAAGACAGTGATGATGGATTGCCATTTGTATCGGTATATTCCGATAATTATTTATTATCAGAACATAAGATAAGAGGAAGGGGGACGTGGTGAATGGGTTCCAATTTCAAATTTTTAGAAACAGAATTCCCGGTTCTTGCAAATTTTGGAAAGTTAGCAGAACAGTATTGTTACACAGATCCTAACTCATGTTTGATGAAATTGGGGATGATTGGTGAAACAATTGTAAATCTGATGTTTACATACGATAAGATTCCTCTACCTTATGATAATTCGGCAGTGAATCGAATCAATGTATTGTCTTCTGAGGGACTATTAACAAGAGATTTGGTTGATATTCTTCATGCACTTCGCAAGGTAAGAAATAAAGCTGTCCATGAAAACTATGCAGAAGCATCAGAGTGTCCGGTTTTCTTACAAATGGCGCATAGTTTGTCTGAATGGTTTATGCAGACCTATGGTGACTGGAATTACCAGCACCAGGACTTTGTTGTGCCTGAAGAAGAATCAGAAAAGAAAAATGATAAGATTATCATTTCCAGCAAAGCTCAGGAAGAAGAAAAAGAAGAAAAGCTTACCAAAGATGCGATTGCTTATGCAGAGCGAGCTGAGATGGTAGATAAAAAAGTGCGTCTGAAACAGGCAAATAAAATGGCGGGCCAGCGTCAGAAATCAGAAGCTGAAACCCGCTATATGATTGACGAACAATTGCGTCAGGTGGGATGGGAAGCTAATACACAGGAAATTCGCTATGCAAAAGGCGCGCGACCAGAGAAAGGCCACAATATGGCGATTGCTGAATGGCCAACAGCTTCTACTGCAAGTAAAAAAGGCTATGCAGATTATGCGCTATTTATAGGGGAAAAATTTGTCGGTATTATTGAAGCAAAAGCTGAACATAGAGATATTCCATCTGTTATTGATTATCAGGGGAAAAATTATCCGAGAAATATCCGTAAAGAAGATGCAAAGTATCAGATTGGTACTTGGGGAGATTTTAAGGTTCCTTTTACGTTTGCAACAAATGGTAGACCATACCTGGAACAGTTCAAAACGAAATCTGGCATTTGGTTTTTGGATTTAAGAGAAGCTTCCAATGCACCTACAGCTTTACATGGCTGGATTAGCCCAGACGGTATTATGGAGCTTTTGGAGAAGGATATTCAGGCGGGCAATCATGCTTTGCAGGCTATGCCATATGATTTGCTGACAGATAAAGATGGGTTAAATCTTCGAGAATATCAAATAAAAGCGATTCAAGCGGCTGAAAAAGCAGTCATTGCCGGGCAGCGCGAAATACTGATTGCCATGGCAACTGGTACAGGCAAAACTCGCACTGTTCTTGGAATGATTTACCGTTTCTTGAAGACAAATCGTTTTAAACGTGTTTTATTTCTCGTTGATAGAACTTCTCTTGGTGATCAGGCTTCAGATGTTTTTAAGGAAGTTAAGCTTGAAGAACTGATGACACTTGATGAAATCTATAATATTAAGGGGTTGGATGAGAAAACAGCAGATAAAGAAACTCGTATTCAGGTTGCTACTGTTCAGAGTATGGTAAAACGTATCCTTTATAACGAAGGTGATGTAATGCCAGCAGTAACAGATTTTGACCTGATTATTATTGACGAGGCGCACCGTGGATATCTTCTGGATAAAGAAATGGGCGATATAGAAGCCCTGTATCGTGACCAGCGTGATTACCAAAGTAAATATCGCAGCGTTGTGGAATATTTTGATGCAGTAAAAATCGCTTTGACAGCAACTCCTGCATTGCAAACTACAGAAATTTTTGGCTCTCCTGTATTTAAATATACGTATCGAGAGGCTGTAATAGAAGGTTATCTTGTAGATCATGATGCACCTCATCATTTGGAAACAAAACTTAGTACAGGTGGAATTCATTATAAATCTGGTGATACTGTGACTATTTATGATCCGATTACCGGTGAAGTGACAAACAGTGAGTTGATGGATGATGAACTTGATTTTGATGTTGAAAATTTTAACAAGCAGGTTATTACAGAAAATTTTAACAGAACCGTATTGACTGAAATTTCAAGAGATATTGATCCGGAAAATCCGGAAGAACAAGGTAAGACTCTTATTTATGCAGTTGATGATCAGCACGCAGATATGATTGTTTCTATTTTGAAAGAAATCTATTCAGAAACAGGTGTTGATAATGATGCCATTATGAAGATTACGGGCAGTGTGGGCGGTGGTAATCCTAAGAAAGTAGCAGAGGCAATCAAACGTTTTAAGAACGAGCGATTCCCGAGTATTGCGGTTACAGTTGATTTACTTACAACAGGCATTGACGTACCGGAGATTACAACATTGGTATTTATGCGCAGGGTAAAATCTCGTATCTTATTTGAGCAGATGCTGGGACGAGCTACCAGATTGTGTCCGAAAATTCATAAAACACATTTTGAGATTTATGATCCGGTTGGTGTTTATGAGTCTCTGGAACCAGTAAATACTATGAAACCAGTTGTAGCGAACCCTACAACTACTTTTACACAGCTTCTGGATGGATTAGAAGAAGTAGAAGATCAAGAAGTAATACAGGCTCAGATTAACCAGATTATTGCGAAGCTTCAGCGTAAAAAGCGTTGCATGGATAAAAAAGCTATGGAGCAATTTGTCAATATGACTGACGGAATGGATCCTACGCAGTTTATTATCGAGATTGAAAGGAAAAATCCAGAAGAAGCAAAAAAGCGCTTGCTTGCACATAGAGAGATGTTTGAGTATCTTCAGAAAACAAAGGCGAATGGTAATCGAGCAGTCGTAATTTCTGAGGAAGAGGACGAATTAACCGGGCATACCAGAGGATATGGTAATTCGGATAAACCAGAAGATTATTTGGATGCTTTTTCTGCATATGTAAAAAGTCATATGAATGAGATTGCGGCATTGAGCATTGTCTGTACCAGACCGAAAGACCTGACAAGGGATGCACTGAAAGCATTAAGATTAACACTTGACAGAGAAGGTTTTACAACACAGCAGTTGAATACGGCAATAGCAGAGCTTACGAACGAAGAAATAGCTGCTGATATTATCAGTTTGATTCGCAGATATGCGATTGGTTCTGCATTGATCAGTCATGAAGCAAGAATCCGTAGAGCAGTAGTTAAATTGAAAAAAGCTCATAGTTTTTCAAAACAGGAGATGAGCTGGATTGGACGTATGGAGAAATATTTGATGGAAGAGTCCGTATTGAATGTGCAGGTATTTGACGAGGATAGTCGTTTCAAGACGCATGGTGGATTTGCGAAAATTAACAAAGTATTCCAGAATAAATTGGAAACTATCGTACTTGAACTGAATGAGTATCTTTATGATGATGGAGGTAGAGTTGCATGACAACCAGAGAAATTGTTGCAAAATTATGGAACCTTTGTAATGTACTTATGGATGATGGCATCACATATCATCAGTATGTGACGGAATTAACCTATATTTTGTTCTTGAAAATGGCAAAAGAAACCGGCACGGAGTCGCAGATTCCGGAAGCCTATCGTTGGGATAACCTGACATCGAAAAGCGGTATCGAGCTGAAAAAATTTTATAAGGAATTGCTGACGCATCTGGGTGAAGAATGCACCGGCCGTGTACGTGAGATTTATCAAGGGGCAGCAACAAATATTGATGAGCCGAAGAACCTTGAGAAGATTATAACTACTATTGACGGCCTTGATTGGTTTTCAGCAAGAGAAGAAGGACTCGGTAACTTATATGAAGGTCTTTTGGAAAAGAACGCAAATGAAAAGAAATCCGGTGCAGGCCAGTATTTTACACCTCGTGTGTTGATTGACGTTATGACGAAACTGGTAAAGCCACAGCCGGGTGAACGTTGTAATGACCCTGCTTGCGGAACATTTGGTTTTATGATTTCTGCCAGCCAATATGTACGCTCACAGACAGATGACTTTTTTGATCTGGATGCGGATACTGCGAAATTTGAGAGAGAAGAAGCTTTCACAGGCTGTGAATTGGTACATGACACACATCGTTTGGCATTGATGAATGCCATGTTGCATGACATTGATGGTAAAATCATTTTAGGTGATACTTTGTCCAGTGTCGGTATGAGTATGAAAGATTATGATGTTGTATTGACCAATCCACCTTTTGGTACAAAAAAAGGCGGTGAGCGCGCAACACGCGATGACTTTACATTTCCGACGAGCAATAAGCAGCTTAATTTCCTTCAGCATATTTATCGCAGCCTGAAAACAAATGGTAAAGCTCGTGCAGCAGTCGTCTTGCCAGATAATGTTCTCTTTGCTGATGGAGATGGCGAACGTATCCGTCGTGACTTGATGGATAAATGTAATCTGCATACAATCCTGCGTCTTCCTACCGGTATTTTCTATGCGCAGGGTGTAAAAACCAATGTATTGTTCTTTACACGAGGAAAAACAGATAAGCAAAATACAAAAGAAGTCTGGATTTATGATTTGAGGAATGATATGCCATCCTTTGGCAAGACAAATCCTTTAAAATCGGAACATTTTGATGATTTTGTGGAATGTTATGCGAATGGCGATCTGAGTAAACGTAAGGAAACGTATAGTGAAGAGAATCCAAATGGCAGATGGCGTAAATTTACGATCGAGGATATTCTGGCCCGTGATAAGACCAGCTTGGATATTACATGGATGAAGACAGATGCGGGGACTGACGATTATACTCTTGCAGAATTACTTGATATGATTAAAGAAAAATCCAATAATATAGCGAAAGCAGTCGCGGAACTGGAAGTGATAATAGGAGAGGTGGAAGAATAATGGATACCAAGGCATTAAGACAAAAAATTTTAGACCTTGCCATTCGTGGTAAACTTGTTCCACAGGATCCAAATGATGAACCAGCATCTGTTCTTCTGGAAAGAATCCGTGAGCAGAAGCAGCAAATGGTTAAGGACGGAAAGCTAAAAAAGAAAGATATTAAAAATGATTCAGTCATCTTTGTTGGTGAGGACAATTTGCATTATGAGAAGCTTGCCGATGGCAGCGTGAAATGTATTGAGGAGGAGATACCGTTTGAAGTGCCGGAGGGGTGGGCTTGGGCGAGATTAAAACATATCTGCATGATGGCTGCTGGAAAATCTAAACCATCAGATCAAATTAAAACAGAACCATTTGTGGGAAGTTATCCATGTTTTGGCGGAAACGGTATCAGAGGTTATTTAGATGAATATAATCAAGATGGAACATTTAGCATCGTTGGCCGTCAAGGTGCTTTGTGTGGAAATATCAATATTGCTTCGGGAAAATTCTATGCAACAGAACACGCTGTGGTCACGACCTTGTTTTATGGGATAGATTTCAACTGGAGCAATTACACTTTAGAAGCGCTACAGCTTAATCAATATGCAACCGGAGCGGCACAGCCGGGACTATCTGTTGCAAATATACTTAATGTGTTTGTTCCAGTTCCGCCAACACGAGAACAAGAATGTATTGGAAATAAAATTGCTGAATCTATAAAAATTATAGAGATAATCGCAAATGAAAGGGAAGATCTGCAAACTTTGATTTCCACTATAAAGTCAAAAATTCTTGATCTTGCTATCCGTGGACAATTGGTACCCCAGAACCCGGATGATGAGCCTGCTTCTGTTCTTTTGGAGCGTATCCGAGCGGAGAAAGAAGAACTTATCAAACAAGGAAAAATCAAGCGTG
>DESK01000050.1:29396-79247 GCA_002361955.1 Lachnospiraceae bacterium UBA3316 | reverse complement strand
CTTTTTCTTTCTCCGGATCACTGCCTGGGATACCCTTCCTGTGACGACCATGACAATCACCGTAGTCACCACCGTGATCACCAGCATGGGAAGAAGTACCTGCCTAAGCTGAGGCCACACTTCTATGAGCCCCACCGCCGCCGGAATAAACATGGGCGGCATGATCTCGATCAGGAATTTCCCCGCAGTCTGCACCTGCTCCACCTTGATGATCTTCAGGCAGAGGGCTGCCAGCATCAGGATCAGGCCGTATATGCTGGCAGGAATCGGAAGAGGAATGACAGCGTACAAGATCTCTCCCAGAAAGGTCACAAAGAGGATGATTCCAAATTCAAACAGCCATTTCATTTTTCTTTTCTCCTTTATTAGCACCGCTTGATTTTAACTATTCTAAATCAGCGGCCGCCATTTTGCAACAATAAAAAATCCCACGACACAAAAACATGCTGCTGTTCTTCACAGCAGCATGGGATATCCGGACATAAAAAAGCGCGAGACGGGACTCGAACCCGCGGCCTCGACCTTGGCAAGGTCGCGCTCCACCAACTGAGCCACTCGCGCATCTGTGTTCTCCTGAACACAAATAGCATTTTACAACATTCTTTACCATTTGTCAAGCCCCAAAATCACACTAATTACATATCGGTTATTTGGCAGCTCAATATGGGTGATATTGTCCAGCTTGATCATCTCCACATCGATCCACAGCTCCTCCGCCGCTTCCATCACGTTGGCAAGCATCACGCCGAAATTGAATTCATCATACTTGTTCAGCCAGTGACGCCCTCCCGCAGGCTTCCTGGAAAAGATATGGAAACGATTTTCATACACTACAAACCGCCAGGGCTGACTGTTGAGGCTGGAAGGCGCCAGCCTGGCCGCCTCCAGAAGCTCCCGGATGTGGGCTTTGGGCTGATTCTTGAAGGCGCAGAGCTCCTCCATCGGAAGACGTCTCGCCTCTTTCCCCTTCCCCGGATTCTTCGGATAGCCAAAGGCCAGTACCATGACGCAGGATAAGCCCTCCTGCTTCAGCTCCGGCACATGCTTTTTCGCCATTCCCTGGTAGCAGCTCCCCAGCCCCCTGGAGGTCAGGTACAGCACGATCTGCTCCATCACGTAGCCGGCGTTTAATTCACTCTTTTCCTTGTTTTCGGAAAACAGGGCCAGGTAATGGGGCGCTGACACGTTGGAAAAGCCGGAAAGCCGGGGCTTTTCGCCCCTCTCCGGATAGACCCGGCAGCAAATGCGGATCTCCGGAAACAGGGGCTTGGCCTCCTGGAGAAAATGAAAAATGCCATCGATCACTTTGTCCTCTACCGGCTCCATGCAGAACTTCCGCACGGAATGCCTGGCATATATCGCTTCGTATAAATTCATATTACTCACCTTTTAAGTTTTGTAAAGGTATTGTAACATGTTTTTATCAAAATGCAAATGTTTTTGTAAACAAAACCCTGGCTTAATGATGGAAGAGACGGATTCCCGTAAACGCCATCACCATGCCGTACTTATTGCAGCACTCGATCACCGCGTCGTCGCGGACGGAACCACCCGGCTCTGCGATATAGGCCACGCCGCTCTTCTTTGCCCGCTCAATATTATCGCTGAAGGGGAAGAAGGCGTCGGAGCCCAGCACCACGCCTGTCATCTGATCCAGCCATGCGCGCTTCTCTTCTCTCGTAAATACCTCCGGCTTCTCCTTGAAGATCTTCTGCCATGCGCCGTCGGCCAACACATCCATATACTCCTCTCCGATGTATACGTCGATGGCATTGTCCCTGTCCGCCCGGCGGATTCCATCGATAAAGGGCAGGTTCATCACCTTCGGGCACTGACGCAGCAGCCAGTTATCTGCCTTCTGGCCTGCCAGCCGTGTACAGTGTACCCTGGACTGCTGGCCTGCGCCGATTCCGATCGCCTGGCCGTCCTTTACGAAGCAGACGGAATTGGACTGGGTGTATTTCAGGGTGATCAGGGAAATCTTCAGGTCACGGACAGCCTCCGGCGGAAGCTCCTTATTTTCCGTCACGATATTGGAAAGCAGGGCGTCGTCGATGGGAAGCTCCTGCCTGCCCTGCTCGAAGGTGATGCCGAAAACTTCCTTGTGCTCGATCGGATTCGGCCGGTAATTCTCATCGATCTGAATCACATTGTAATTTCCGTTTTTCTTCTGGGCCAGAATCTCCAGGGCCTCCTGGGTGTAGCCCGGAGCGATCACGCCGTCGGACACCTCGCGCTTGATCAGGCTTGCCGTATCCTTGTCACACACATCCGACAGGGCAATAAAGTCTCCAAAGGAGGACATTCTGTCGGCTCCTCTCGCCCTTGCGTAAGCGCAGGCCAGGGGTGACAGCTCTCCCATATCATCCACCCAGTAGATCTTTGCCAGGGTTTCTGTCAGCGGAAGGCCAATGGCCGCTCCTGCGGGAGATACGTGTTTAAAAGAGGTAGCTGCCGGAAGGCCGGTAGCCGCTTTCAGCTCGCGCACAAGCTGCCATCCGTTAAACGCGTCCAGGAAATTGATATATCCCGGTTTTCCCATCAGAACCTTAATGGGAAGCTCACTGTCATCGCCCATATAGATCCTGGACGGCTTCTGGTTGGGGTTGCATCCGTACTTTAACTGCAGTTCTTTCATTACGATCATCCTCCTACTGATTTTTATTTATAATCTTTGTCTCACTGGCGCCTGTGGCAATATCAATATAGCGAACAAAAAGAGATACCTTGTTCTCCTCGTTCAGGCTGTTCCAGAGAAGCTGCGCAAAAGCCTCCATATCATCGGGGATCTCCACGCGCTTTGGCTCGCCCTCAAAACTGGGCAGCGGATTTCCGTCGCATTTGTAGGTGTGGATAAAATGGCCTTCCCCGTTCACGGGATTTTCATAGGCAAAGGTGTAACGGCGGCAGGAATCCGGGTTTCCGTCGGCGCTCTTTAAGATGGAAAGAGCGTAATTATAATTTCCGCCCTCCACATGCATGATACCGGAGATCCTGGGGGTGTAGTTGGGGGCATCCGGCTCAAACTCGCGGCTTCTGAGGCTCTGTTCAAAAGTCATCTGCTTATCCATTCCCTCATAGATGGTATCCGTCTGATCGCCGTTGGTAACGATCGTCTTGTTTCCCAGAACACGCACCGGGGCGTAGATAATCAGGCTGGGATCTGTGAGCTTCGAGGGATCAAAGGCCTGTGTACGTATCCCCTGTCCTTCTGTCACAAACACCCTGTTCCGGCTGTTTTCACTTCTTCCCATAATAAAATAAGCCGTCACAGCCTTCGTTCCATCTGCTGACTTTCCGATCACAATTCCTCTTCCGGGATAAGCATTGCTTTTCAATTCCTGCTCCATTGAAATTTTTTCCATGAATACTCTCCTTTCTCGCGTTAAAAAGACCGCCTGAGGACCCTATTCTCAAGTGGTCGCCCAGGCGGTCGGCATCATTTTCGTTGTACTCCCTGTAGGTACTCCTACTGCTCCGCCAGTCGTACAACCGTTATGGACATCTTACACTATACCTATCCATTTTGCAAGAGCAAATTTTATGGTTTAAGTGTCAAAAGTCCCACATTCACGCCATGCTTGCATGGCAGGGGATGTGGGACTTTATGACACGCCCGGAAATGAGGAAGAAGGGGGGCAGGGGCCCCGCGGATTCCGAATTTCCGGTAGGATTGTGGGAGCGCTGCGCGCGGAACAATCCGTAAACCAGGTTTCAGTGTCAAAAGTCCCGCATCCGAAGCAGATACAGCACGCTCCCTTCCTTCTCCCGGATGGTCCAGCGCTTCTCTGTCTTCAGGTAATCACAGTCCTTCAGGGCCTTTTGCAGCATCCCCTCTTCCGTCGTATAGAGAGCCGCAATGCCCGCAGGCTTCAGGACCTCCGGCAGCCTTGCGAGGAAGCTCCTGTACAGATTCCCGATCTCCTCCGCGCCCTTCGTCCCCGTAACGGAGGGCATGTTTGTAATCAGTTCGTCAAACAGATACTCATGCCGGAAATCGAGGAAATCCCTGTTGATAAAATTGATCCTGACGCCGGCGGCCTCCGCGTTTTCCCTGGCCTTCTCGATGGCCTCCGGATAAATATCAATCCCATAGAGAGGGTTTGCCCCAAGAAGCCTCTGCCGCTCCACCAGCATTGTTCCCACACCGCAGAAGGGATCCAGTACCTGCGCCCCCTCCTTCAGGAAGGGCTCCAAAAGCTGCATGACAAGGGCCGCGTTTGCCGGATGGATGGAGGAGGCCAGCACCTGCTTTCTATAAGAAAATCTCCTGTCCTTCAAGGTATACAATTTAAGCAGGGGCACATATCCCCCGTCCTTCTTCAAGAGAAGCCGCAGCTCAATCTCATAATCCGAGGCGGAATTAACCAGCGCCATGCCTGACTCCCGCTCCAGCGCTGTCCCAAACTTTTTGACAAAGGCATTTTTTTCATCCCGGCCAAGCTTTCCTCTTACCTCCACTCGGAAGTAGAACGGGCCGTCCCCCTCATGGCTTCCCCAAAGAAACCGCAAAAGCCCGGAACCGGCAAGCTTTTTCGCCGCCTCCGCAGGCTCCTCCGGCAGAATACGGATCCCCGGAACAGGGAAGAGCATTTCTGTCCAGGTACGGATGGCAAACAAAGGCTCCACCTGCCGGGTGCGCACCCGGACGCCTCCGGCCAAAAGGGCTGTCGCCCCTTCCTTGATCTGCTCCCTGGTGACTTCTCTGTGCTCCCTGTTTGTGAGCAGGATCACGTCCGTCTCCCCGGCCAGGCCCAAAAACCTGTGGTGCCTCTCCTTTTCATAGCCGGAAAGCAGCGCCCGTAAGGCCGCAAGCTCCGCCTTTCGGTGCTTTGCGTCGCTGCCCTCTCCCCCTTCTTCCAGAAGCTCTGTCTTTCTCCTTTTCAATGCGGGAAGATATTCCCTGCAGTCATAGGCAGCCA
This sequence comes from Lachnospiraceae bacterium UBA3316, assembly GCA_002361955.1. Taxonomy (GTDB): domain Bacteria; phylum Bacillota; class Clostridia; order Lachnospirales; family Lachnospiraceae; genus Hominisplanchenecus_A. The sequence continues at coordinate 74,325 of DESK01000050.1, read as the reverse complement.
TCGCCTTTAAATAGTCCGGGCGGACAAAAAGCTGGCTTTCCTTCCCATAGGCCTCCCAGAGCTTTGGAAGCATATCCTCGCACTCCATCTCCCCCAGAATCAGGGCCGCGTTCTTTCGTACCTTGGGATCCTCATCTTTCAGCAGAGCCGCGATCCTGCGGTAGTCTCCCCCCAGCAGATAAGCAAAGGAGCGCTTTGCCTGCTCTTCCTTCAGTTCCTGCTTCAGGGCGATCAGGCTCTGCCTTACCTCGCGGCCCATGCAGAGGTTTTCATATAATTCTCTTACCATTTATTTTCCATTCTCCTGAATATATTTGGCCACATCGGCCTTAAAGCCCTCCCAGGCATCCTCATGCTCCACAAAATACTTAGGGCAAAGCTTCCCTGTCACATCGTAATGGCGGATAATGTCGTCCATCCCCAGATCAAACTTACCGCACAGAAAGGATACCAGCTCCACCAGCGACTGGTAGGTTTTTTTGTTGAACTTTCCCGTCTCATCGGGATGGCAGCACTCGATGGACACGCTGTCAATGTTCCTGCTGTTGGAAGCGTAGGCCATCTCCGCCGTAGGCACACATTGGATGATCTCCCCGTCTAGCCCCACGATAAAGTTGCTGCTCACCTTGGTGTCATGGGTATCCTTCAGATTTTCAAAATAGTCCCTGTTATTCTGGGCTGTCGATCCCGGGTTTGCCGTGTAATGCACTACCACGCTTCTGATCTTCTCCGTAGCCGTCCCCGGCCTGGAATACTCATTCACAGTCAGAAGCTGCACATCCAGCTCGGGCCTTTCCACCTGCTTGGTGGGATTCCCGATATCATAGGCCCCGTAATTCCTGACCGCCGCCGGGAAAAGCCTTCCTCCCCGGAACCGCGAAAACAAAAAAACTGCCAGGACAATCAGGACAGCTGCCCCGCCGCCAAACGTTATTCTCCTTACGATCTGGCGTTTCCTCCGCTCCCGGGAAAGACTGTGCCTTCTTTCCGACAGTCTGTTCTCTGTCTCCATCCCTTCCCGTCTCCTTTCCTCTTTTGTCTGTTCTCCCTTCTACCTGAAAGGGGGACAGGCGATAGCCTGTCCCCCTGTATCCTACGCGTCTATGCTGTAGTTCGGCGCTTCTTTTGTAATATGTATATCGTGGGGATGTGACTCCTTGAGGGATGCGGCTGAGATCTTTACAAATCTTCCCGTCTTCTTCAGAGTCTCCACATCGGGTGCTCCACAGTATCCCATACCGGAGCGAAGACCTCCCATAAGCTGGAAAACCGTATCCTCTACGCTTCCCTTGTAGGCTACGCGGCCCTCTACGCCTTCCGGCACCAGTTTTTTCGCGTCCGTCTGGAAATAGCGATCCTTACTTCCATTCTCCATAGCGGCAATCGATCCCATTCCTCTGTATACCTTATATTTTCTTCCCTGGTACAGTTCAAAGGATCCCGGGCTCTCGTCACAGCCTGCAAACATGCTTCCCATCATGCACACATTCGCGCCGGCCGCGATTGCCTTTGTCATATCGCCGGAGTACTTGATACCGCCGTCTGCGATGATCGGGATATCGTACTCTTTGGCCATGCTGTAGCAGTCCATAATAGCTGTAATCTGCGGTACGCCGATACCTGCCACCACACGTGTCGTACAGATAGAGCCTGGTCCGATTCCCACCTTAACGGCATCTACGCCGGCCTCAATCAGCGCCTTGGTGGCCTCTGCTGTGGCCACGTTTCCGGCGATCACCGGAAGATTCGGATAATTCTCTTTGATCATCTTCACGCAGCGGATGACATTGGCGGAATGGCCGTGGGCAGAGTCCAGAACCACCACGTCTACATTTGCCTTCACAAGAGCTGCCACGCGATCCAGAACATTGGCTGTAATACCTACTGCCGCGCCGCAGAGCAGTCTGCCCTGTGCGTCCTTGGCGGACAGGGGATACTTGATCTGCTTCTCAATATCTTTGATGGTGATAAGCCCCTTTAAGTTGTTCTCCTCGTCCACGATCGGAAGCTTCTCTTTTCTGGCCTTTGCCAGGATCTTCTTTGCTCCCTCCAGGGTGATGCCCACCTTGGCGGTTACCAGTTCCTCAGAAGTCATGCACTCCTTGATCGGTCTGGTGAAATCTTCCTCGAATTTTAAATCCCTGTTTGTGATAATGCCTACCAGCTTACCGTTCTCTGTAATCGGCACGCCTGAAATACGGAACTTGCTCATCAGCTCATTGGCGTCTGCCAGTGTATGTTCCGGTGATAAGAAAAATGGGTCTGTAATAACGCCGTTCTCTGAACGCTTTACCTTGTCCACCTCTTCGGCCTGCGCCTCAATCGACATATTCTTATGGATGATACCGATGCCGCCCTGCCTTGCCATGGCAATCGCCATGCGATGCTCTGTAACTGTATCCATACCTGCGCTCATCATCGGTATATTCAATTTCACTGTCTTTGTCAGCTTCGTCGACAAATCCACCTGATTTGGTATTACCTCCGAGTATGCCGGTACTAAGAGCACATCGTCAAAGGTAATGCCTTCACCAATAATACTACCCATTTCCATATCCTCGCTTTCTGTAAAGTTCTTTGTTAATAGTTCCACAGCCGTTCAACAGCCGTTTTGTTCCTAAGTTTCCTTAGTTTAGCAAATTCGCAAACACCTGTCAACCCGATATTTTTTTTCGTGCCATAATCGCAGCGGTTCAGATATCTGAACCGCCGCCCATTCATCCTCCTGGGGGCCGTAAGGTCACAGCTGTTTTTACCGTTTTATGAGATATGAACCTTCCTGGGCGCAATTCTCTGCATATCGGCCAGCATGGCCTCATCGGGCTCAAAAAGAACGATCTCCATGCCCTTTTCTCCGCCGTATACCATAGCGTAAGGCTTCCCCTCCGGCCTGCCGGAAGAAAAATCCACAAGCTTCCCCTGGAAGCCCTTTCTGTAGTAATCCATCTCATGGGAATCCCAGGGAGCCACAAGCTCCATATGATCCGCAATGTTGTAGCTGGCCGCCTTCTTCCTGGATTTTCCGGAAAAGATCTTGTCGATATCCAGTTCCCCATTCACATACAGGTATTCGTATTCCAGCTTGAACGTAGGGAATTTAAAATAATCAAACACGCACACGGCCGTCAGGACAAGAATGGCCCAGGGCGTAAACAGCACGGCCGCGGCCGCCAGGGCTGTCAGCAGGATCAACCCCACCTTGTAAAGCCTGTCTGATGTCTGGGGCTCTCTTTTTACGAGCAGCTCCCTGTACATATCACTCATAGTGTTCCTCCTATTCTCCTGCCGGAACGTTCCGGCATATGGTTCCTGAGACAAGCTGGCCAGACGACAGACCTTTCACTTCGTTTGCGGCAGCAGCTTCGCCCGTTTTTATCAGTATAGCGCAGTTTCCGCTCCCTGAAAAGTCCAAAATCGCAAGCCCCCGCACTTCCCGTCAGTGGAGCAGATATTTAAGGAACTCTTCCATGGCTTCCCTGTGCCCGGCGCCTGCGGGAACAGCCGCATAGACCTCCTGGCTTCCGTAGAGAGGCTCCAGCTTCTTGCTGCCCGTCACCCTCAGGGCATAAAGGCCGTCCTCTGTATCCTCCCCCCGTCTGTCCATCTGCCAGCGCTCCTTTTCTTCCTCCAGAAACTCCCCGTCCAGCGCCTCATCCAGCCTGACAATCGCCCCTGACGCCAGATAGTTTCTGTATATATCCTCCGGCATCACCATCAAATCCAGGGTTTCCCCCTGGATCGCAGCCATCAGCTTTGTCTGGCAGGCGACGGTAACCTGATCCCCATCCGCGAGCTTGATCAGATACGTGTCATCCATGGAAAGGCTCTGTGTCTTCGGGTCCAGTCCGATATACTCCGCAAATCCCTCTGAAAGCTTCAGCCCTTCATTTCCCTCATTCTTGATCCCGTTGATGATGGCGGCTGACAGAACCGTTTCCTTTCGGGAATCCTTCGCCACATGGACGCCGATGGCGATGACCACAGCCAGCACCACAACAAGGGCCGGCACCCATTTATAATAATCCCAGAGATATCCCAGCTTTTCCTTAAAGGACAGCTTGCCGAACTTTTCCCGTCCCTCCCGCATGGATTCCCTGCGTGTTTTTCCATCCATGATTTCCTCCCGGCGGCTTTCCGCTCTTTATATAATGCTGCTGAAGGCAAAAACCTTTGCCTCCAACTATGATACGGGTCAAGAGGTCATGCTTTTTCATGCAAGCATGAAACGCATGACCTCTTGACCCTGCTATCATATAGCAAAATAGGGCGGAGGTCACAGACTTCCGCCCTTCTTCTTTCTTTTTACATCATGCCCATTCCCTGGCCGCCTGCCGGCACAGCCGGAGCGTCCTCTTTAATATTTGCCACACAGGACTCTGTGGTAAGGAAGGTAGCTGCCACGCTGGTAGCGTTCTGCAGCGCGCTCCTTGTCACCTTCGCCGGATCCAGGATGCCTGCCTCTACCATATCCACATACTCCTCTTTGTAAGCATCAAAGCCGATGCCTGTCGCAGACTCTTTTACCTTATTAATGATCACGGCACCTTCCAGTCCGGCATTTGCCGCGATCTGGTGCAGCGGAGCATCCAGAGCCTTCAGGATCACACAGGCGCCTGTCTTCTCGTCACCCTCCAGGGTGTCTACCAGCTTAGCCACCTCTTTGGATGCGTGGATGTAAGCAGAACCGCCTCCTGATACGATACCTTCCTCTACGGCTGCCCTTGTAGCATTCAGGGCGTCCTCCATGCGGAGCTTCGCTTCCTTCATCTCCGTCTCTGTAGCCGCGCCCACACGGATCACTGCCACGCCGCCGGCCAGCTTCGCCAGTCTCTCCTGCAGCTTCTCTTTATCAAATTCGGAGGTCGTCTTCTCGATAGTCGCCTTGATCTGGCCGATTCTGTTCTGGATCTCCGTCTTATCGCCCATACCGTCTACGATCACCGTATTTTCCTTCTGTACTTTTACGGATTTCGCGCGGCCCAGCTGATCAATGGTAGCTTCCTTAAGCTCCAGGCCTACTTCCTCGGAAATCACCTGGCCGCCTGTAAGGATCGCGATATCCTGCAGCATCTCTTTTCTTCTGTCGCCGTAACCGGGTGCTTTCACGCCGACTACCTGGAAGGTTCCGCGCAGCTTATTCAGAATCAGAGTCGTCAGAGCCTCGCCCTCAATATCCTCGGCGATGATCAGAAGCTTTTTGCCGGACTGTACGATCTGCTCCAGCAGCGGAAGTATCTCCTGAATATTAGAAATCTTCTTGTCTGTGATAAGGATGTACGGATCCTCCAGAACGGCCTCCATCTTCTCCATATCAGTAGCCATGTAAGCGGAGATATAGCCTCTGTCAAACTGCATACCTTCCACCAGATCCAGCTCTGTCTTCATGGTCTTGGACTCCTCGATGGTGATCACGCCGTCGTTGGAAACCTTCTCCATAGCATCTGCTACCATGTTTCCAACCTCGTCATCTCCTGCTGAGATAGCTGCCACCCTTGCCATCTGGTTCTTGCTCGTTACCTTGCTGCTCATGTCCGCGATCGCTGCCACAGCCGCGGCTGTTGCCTTCTTCATGCCCTTTCTCAAAATGATGGGGTTCGCGCCTGCCGCCAGGTTTTTCATGCCCTCGTGGATCATTGCCTGAGCCAGAACGGTAGCTGTGGTAGTTCCGTCACCTGCCACATCGTTTGTCTTTGTCGCTACTTCCTTTACAAGCTGAGCGCCCATATTTTCAAACGCGTCCTCAAGCTCAATCTCCTTTGCGATCGTCACGCCGTCGTTGGTGATCAGCGGTGTGCCAAACTGCTTATCCAGCACTACATTTCTGCCTTTCGGTCCTAACGTCACTTTTACTGTATTTGCCAGCTTATCTACGCCAGCCTCCAAGGCTGCTCTTGCCTCTGCTCCGTATTTGATTTCCTTTGCCATGGTTCTTTGCCTCCTCGATTATTCTACAACTGCTAAAATGTCGCTCTGTTTTACAATAATATATTCTTCGTCTTCCAGCTTCACTTCATTTCCGGCATATTTTGAATAGATTACCTTATCTCCCGGTTTCACCTGCATCATTACTTCCTTGCCGTCAACCATTCCGCCCGGTCCGACTGCGATAACCTCTGCCTCCTGGGGCTTCTCCTGAGATTTGCTTGCCAGGATAATCCCTGATTTTGTCGTCTCCTCTGCTTCAAACTGTTTTAATACAACTCTGTCACCTAAAGGTATTAATTTCATTGTATGACGCCTCCTTAAAATTTAGATCAGGTATTTCTGCCTTTGTTAGTTTATTAGCACTCGCTTTTATTGAGTGCTAACCATTGATCATATAATAGTGAATCCGGCTGGAATGTGCAAACGGAATTATTCCCATGAAACTATCGTATAATTCTTTTTTTCTCCTGTTTACTTTGTTTTCCTTTTATTTTCTTAATTTTTTGTATTTTATAATTTTTTTATAACCTGGCAGACCAGGCATAGCTGCGTTCCCAATCGCGCAACAAAAAAGCAGCCCCACAGGTTTCCCCGGGAGATGCTTTTCATCGCTAGCCTTTTTTCTTCTGTTTTCTGATTTCGTCCAGCTCGTCGAAAATCACATCGTTGATTACCTTGATGTACGTTCCCTTCATACCGGAAGAACGGGACTCAATTACGCCGGCGCTCTCAAATTTTCTCAGGGCATTGACGATCACCGACCGTGTGATTCCCACCCGGTCCGCGATCTTGCTGGCTACCAAAATTCCCTCTGTGCCGTCCAGCTCGTCGAAAATATGAACGATCGCCTCCAGCTCGGAAAATGACAGGGTGCTGATTGCAGATTTCACAATCTGAATTTTCCGATTCTCCTCCGCGTTCTCCTCATGAACGGACCGCATCATCTCAAGGCCCACCACAGTAGTGCCATACTCGCTGAGAATGATGTCATCGATGTCATACTGGCTGCCGTTCTTGTACATAAAGACTGTTCCCAGACGCTCTCCCGCGATATCAATGGGATTAATGATCGCCTGGTATTTTTTGACGCCCTCTCCCTCGAAGCCCAGCGTCTCTAAATTTACGTTTTCCTTTGTTGACAATACGCCTAAAAGCCTCTCATTTAGCATGGAGTCAATGTAACCGCCTACTTCATCCTCAATCAACTCCCTGATCTCCTCCACGCCTTCACATAAACTTACACCCAGCACCTTTCCTTTTTTGCTGATCACCAGAATGTTAGAATCCAGGATCTCTGTCAGAACTTCGCAGATATCATTGAAAACCACCTTGCTGGAATTATTATTGTGCAAAAGTTTGTTTATCTTTCTGGTCTTATCAAGTAATTGTACGCTCATGTCTCCTCCTGACTTGTCCACTCCACCCCAAAGCTGACATTGTTACATTAATGGTTACTGATATTTTATGCCAATTAAAATTTTAGCATACAATTTTCTGATTTTCAACAAAAAAAGATAATATTTCCCAAAAAGCGAAATCTAAACGCCTTCTTTACTCCTTTGTCCCCTGATTTTTCTCAACATAGCCGCAGGAACTGTCAGAACAAACTAATTTATTTCCCTTTTCCAGCATATATTTGCCGCAGGCGGGGCATTTTTTCTCCGACGGCCTCTGCCAGGACATAAAGTCGCACTCCGGATTATCTTCGCAGCCGTAATACCTCCTGCCTTTCTTCGTCTTCCGCAGTACGATATCCTTCCCGCACTTCGGACAGGAAACGCCGATTTTCTCGAGATACGGCTTCGTGTTGCGGCACTCCGGAAAGCCCGGGCAGGCCAGGAAACGCCCGTGGGGGCCGTATTTGACCACCATATTCCTGCCGCATTCCTCGCAGACCACGTCTGTGACCTCATCCTCGATCTTCACCTGCTCCAACTGCATCTCGGCATTTTTTACCGCCTCGTCCAGATCCGGGTAGAAATTTCTGACCACAGTCTTCCAGTTGACGACTCCCTCCTCCACTTTATCGAGCAGGGACTCCATATTCGCCGTAAAATTCACATCTACGATGCTAGGGAAAGCCTGCAGCATAATGGTGTTTACTACCTCCCCAAGCTCTGTTATATAGAGGTTTTTATTTTCCTTGGCCACATACCGCCTGCCGATGATCGTGGTGATGGTAGGGGCGTAGGTGCTGGGTCTTCCGATGCCAAGCTCCTCCAGGGTCTTTACCAGGGCTGCCTCCGTATAATGGGCAGGTGGCTGGGTAAAGTGCTGTTTGCTCTCAAAATCCCGCAGGGAAAGAAGGGTATCCCTGTCAATCCCTTTTGCCAGCAGATTTCCTGTGGCCTCCTCGTCTCCCTCCTGCACATAGACTGCCATAAAGCCGTCGAAGACCTGCTTGGAAGCCGCCACGGTAAACCGGTACTCCCCTGCGCTGATCTTCACAGAGGTGGTCTCATATCTGGCCGACTCCATGCGGCTGGCCGCGAAACGCTTCCAGATCAGCTGGTACAGCCTGTACTGATCCCTGCTCAGAGACTCCTTAATATCAAAGGGTGTCCGTGTGATGTCGGAGGGGCGGATCGCCTCGTGGGCATCCTGGATCTTCTTTCCGCTCTTTGCCTCCTGCCGCGTCTTCGCCACATACTCACTTCCATACCTGCTTTCCAGAAAAGCCCTGGCCGCCTGGTCCGCCTCTTCAGAAATACGGGTGGAGTCCGTTCTCAGGTAGGTGATCAAACCTACGGTGCCGTTTCCCTTGATATCGATTCCTTCATAGAGCTGCTGGGCCACCTTCATCGTCTTCTGCGTGGAAAAATTCAGGATCTTTGAGGCCTCCTGCTGCAGGGTACTGGTGGTGAAGGGAAGAGGCGCCTTCTTGATACGCTCCCCCTTTTTCACATCAGCCACCCGGTACTCGGCTCCCTTCAGTTCCTCCAGAATCTGATCCAGCTCCTCCCTGGAGCGGATCTGCATCTTCTTTTTATCTGTCCCGTAAAATTTCGCCGTCAGGGGCTTCTTCTCCCCCTGAACGTCAAAGACTGCCTCCAAAGTCCAGTATTCCTCCGGGATAAAGGCGTTGATCTCCTCCTCCCGGTCCGCGATAATGCGGAGAGCCACAGACTGTACACGGCCTGCGCTGAGCCCCCTCTTCACCTTTGCCCAAAGCACCGGGCTGATCCTGTATCCCACCATACGGTCCAGGATTCTCCTGGCCTGCTGGGCGTCCACCAGATCCATATCCAGCTTCCGCGGCTTCTTTAACGACTCCTTTACCGCGCTCTTTGTGATCTCATTGAAGGTGATGCGGTAGATATTCTTTTCCTCCAATTTCAGCGCCTTTGACAAATGCCAGGAAATAGCCTCCCCTTCCCGGTCAGGGTCAGTGGCGAGAAAAACCTTATCCGCCTTTTTCGCGGACTTGCGCAATGCCGCAAGCACCTCCCCCTTTCCCCTGATCGTAATATATTTCGGCTCATAGTCGTTCTCCACGTCGATGCCAAGCTGGCTCTTAGGAAGATCCCGCACATGCCCGTTAGAAGCTGCCACTTCATAATTGGCGCCTAAAAATTTCTTGATCGTCTTAACCTTTGTCGGTGACTCAACAATAACTAAATACTTAGCCATGTTTCCCCCCCATAATAAACTAACCCAAAGTCCGGCAGCCGCTTCGCCCTGTGGCAAAACGGCCGCAAAATCTATATTGCTGCCTATCTTCTTACATAGTAGTTCTTCATCGGCTCTTCAACAATGCCCTTCATCTCCAGAGCCGTAAGCGCTGCCATGATCTCCTGTATCGGAAGCCCTGCCTCCGACGCGATTTCATGCAGGCTTTTTGGATGCAAATCCACACAACTATACAACACTTTTTCTCTCGTTTCAAGTAGATTCTTTGGATTTTCTTTTTTCTTATGGTTTGGTTTATGAAAATTCAAACTTTCTAACAATTCTTTTCCTGATGAAATAATTCCCGCTCCCTGGGAAATCAGGTAATTGCAGCCGGCGCTCAGGGGATCCCCCACCCTGCCCGGCAGCGCGTACACGTCCTTCCCCTGCTCCAGCGCCAGATCCGCCGTGATCAGGGAGCCGCTGCGCTCCCTGGCTTCTATGACCAGCAGCACGTCTGACAGGCCGCTGATCAGGCGGTTTCTGATCGGAAAATGAAGCGGCAGGGGCTCCCTTCCGGGCGGGTACTCCGAGAGAACACCGCCGGACTCCGGAAGCCTCCCGTACAGCTCCCTGTTCTGCCGTGGATAACACACATCCGCGCCGCAGCCAAGCACCGCAAAGCTGGCTCCCCCTTCCCTTAAGGCCGCCTCCTGGGCGTAGCCGTCGATCCCCATAGCCATCCCGCTGATGATCTGCGCCCCGCACTGAGCCAGGGACGCGGCCAGCTTCTCCGCCATCCGTCTTCCATAGCTGCTGCACCGCCTGGCCCCCACAATCCCCACGCTCCTCTTTCCCTCCTCCGGAAGGCCGCCTTTTACGAAAAGCCCGAAGGGCGGATCGGGAATCCTTCGAAGCCTGTCTGGATACTGCCCTTGGGCGATGCTGATAAATCGCATTCCCTGTTTTTCCAGCTTTTCCAGGCTCTCCCTCCCGTCAAAGCCCTGCCTGCTCTTGTCCAGGGCCTCCGCCTGCTCCGCGCTGATTCCCCCCACCTTTTCAATCTCCCTCTTCGACGCCCGAAAGACACCTTCCGGCGTGGCAAACCTCCCAAGCAGGCAGGCGATATGCCTGCGGTACAGTTCCTTTTGGCTGCACAGCCACAGCCAGTATTCCTCCATACGTTTTCCTCCTTCATGCATCCCAGAATTTCTTTTCGATCGAGCGGTAGCAGACAGCCTCCGCGATATGGTCACAGGAGATCCTGCGGCTTCCCGCCAGATCCGCGATCGTCCTGGCTACCTTCAGGATCCGGTAGTAGCCTCTGGCGCTGAGCCCCAGCCTTTCATAGGCCTCCTCCATCATACGGCTTTCCTTCTCCCCCAGGGGGCAGCAGCTGCGAATCCCCTCCGCCGTAAGCTCAGAATTAAAATGAATGGACGTTCCCTCATACCGCTCCCTCTGTATCTCGTGGGCCTTTACGACCCGCTTTCTGATTTCCTCCGAGGACTCGTTCCTTCTGCCGGAGGTCAGCTGTCCGTAGGCTACCTCCGGCGCCTCGATGGTGACGTCGATCCTGTCAAGCAGGGGCTGGCTGATCTTTCCCAGATAGTGCCGGATCTCCCCCGGCGTACAGCTGCATCTGCCCAGGTCGGGATAGTAGCCGCACTTACAGGGATTCATCGCCGCCACCACCATGGCCTTTGCCGGATAGGTGATACTGCCGGAAACCCTGCTGATCTGTATCTGCCCCTCCTCCATGGGCTGGCGCAGCACCTCAAAGGTCTCCCGGCGGAATTCCGGCATCTCATCTAAAAACAGCACGCCCCGGTGGGCCAGGCTCAGCTCCCCCGGCCTAGGATATCTGCCCCCTCCCGCCAGCGCCTGGGCGGAAACGGTATGGTGCGGCGAGCGGAAGGGGCGCTGCAGGATCAAAGGCTCCTGTTCCTGCAAAAGCCCTGCCACGCTGTAGATCTCCGAAATCTCCAGGCTCTCCTCCAGGGAAAGATCCGGCAGTATGCCTGGAATACACCTGGCCGTCATCGATTTGCCGGAGCCCGGAGGGCCGATCAAAAGCAGGTTGTGCATCCCTGAAACAGCCACCTCCGCCGCCCGTTTTACGGCCTCCTGCCCGTTGATCTCCCTGAAATCGTACTTTGCCCCCTTCCCTGCGGCAAGCATGTCCTCCATGCAAAAAGCAGCCGGTTCTATGGCGTGCTTCCCGTTCAGGTAGCTGATCACCTCCTGCAGCGTAGAGACTCCGATCACCCGGATCCCTTTGATCACCGCCCCCTCTTTCTCGTTTTTCTTTGGAACGATGCAGCAGCGAAACCCTGCGGCCGCTGCCTGGCGCACCATGGGCAGCACGCCCCGGACCGGGCAGATCTCCCCGTTCAGGCTGAGCTCCCCGGCCATCAGGATGCCCTGAAGGGCCTGCCGGGGGATATGGCCGTAAGAGGCCAGCACCGCCACAGCGATCGGCAGGTCGTAGCCCGCCCCCTCCTTTCTGATATCTGCCGGTGAAAGATTGACCGTGATTCTTCGTGGAGCCAGGCGCAGGCCACTGTTTTTCATGGCTGTCTTCACCCGCTCCTGGGCCTCCTTTACCTGGGAGGACAGATAGCCTACCATGAGAAACAGGGGCAGCCCCTCCCCCACATCCACCTCCACATGGATGATTTCCGCCTTTATGCCACACAGAGCGGCTGAGCATATCATACTGAACAATACAGCTCTCCTTTCTTCTCTTTTTGTCTGTTATTATATCTTATTATTTATAGGATTTCAAGAAAAAAGAAAACTGCCCGGATACACGTTTCCGAACAGTCTCCAAAGCTGTCTTTAGCTGTCTTTTTTCACTTTATGAATAATGACCGAGGGTTCCCGGCAGCAGACGCACAGGCCGTACTCCCCATTGAGGCGGCTGTGGAGATAAACGCCGTCCAGCGGCACCTGCCTCATCAGGGCCTCTGACAGGTCGATCTCGCGCAGATCCCTCCGAAGGCCCAGGCCCAAATACTTCATATAGCTCTCTTTCCCCGTCCATACGGCCGTCAGCATGGCGTCCCTGTCTTCAGCCTCCAAAACCATGGAAAGCTCCCTCCTGTGGCAGATACGGGCGGCAAAGCGTTCTTTGTAGGGAATGATCCCCTCAATGTCTACGCCAATCTCCTCCTCTGAGATCCCGCAGAGGATCCCTTTGGTACAATGGCTGTAATTAAAATGGATCCAGGGATAGTCCGCCAAGTAGGGCTTCCCCAGAGGGGCCGTCTCTATCAGAGGTTCTCCCTTGATCCCATATTCCCTCTCCAGTCCCCGGGCCAGAAGCCGGCGGGCCAGTGTTCTCTCTTGTTCCCTTTCCGGGTTTTCCAGTAAATAAATCATCTAAAAAAAATCCTTCAGTTTTCTAAGGGCTGACTTCTCGATCCGTGACACATAGGAGCGGGAAATTCCAAGCCCGTCTGCAATCTCCCTCTGGGTCTTTTCCTCCGCCCCGAACAGTCCATATCGCAGGCGCAGCACCTCCTGCTCCCTCTCCGACAGGGCTTCCTTCAGCGCCTGGTACAGTTTCCTGGTATCCGACTCCAGATCCATGATCTCCGGGACATCCACATGTTCCCCCTCGATAATGTCCAGAAGGCTGATTTCATTCCCCTCCCTGTCCGTACCGATCGGTTCGTAGAGGGAAACCTCCCTGGATATCTTCTTTCTCATCCGGAACATCATCAGCAGCTCATTGTCTATGCACCTGGCGGCATAAGTGGCCAGCCTGTTATTCTTTGTATGGTCGAAGGTGGTGACTGCCTTGATCAGGCCGATGGTCCCTATCGAAATCAGATCATCCGCGTCCTCCTCCGCGCCCTGGTACTTCTTTGCCACGTGCGCCACCAGCCTCAGATTGCGCTCTATGAGAACCCTGCGCGCTTCCTGGTCGCCCTCCCCATACTTCTTCAGGTACATCCTCTCTTCCTCTGCTGTGAGCGGCTTAGGAAATGTCTTCAAAAAAGCACCTCTTAACATCTTTCCTTTATCCTATGTAAAAAAAAGCGTTTTGGTGCTTTTCCACCTGATAAGAACGTCAGATGCCCGTGCCTGCGGGACTTTTCCAATAATTCCAGGTATGTCTCCCTTTTTTTCTCATATACCTGTTATAAAGCTTATCTCAGAGGTCTGACCATGCGATCCATCCTGGAATCCATCAACCATTTTCTCTGGAGCGGCCCTGTGCTGCTCCTTCTGGGGGCCACCCACCTGCTATTTACCTTCCGCCTGAAGTTTCCCCAGAAGTCCACCTTAAAAGCCATCCGCCTCTCCGTCTCTGCCGACGCGTCTGCCTCCGGAGACGGAGCGAACCTGAGCGGTTTCGCGGCCCTGGCCACCACCCTGGCAGCCACCCTGGGCACCGGAAATATCGTGGGAGTGTCCACAGCCATCGCCCTGGGCGGCCCCGGCGCCCTGTTCTGGTGCTGGGTGACAGGGATCCTGGGAATGGCCACTGCCTACGCCGAATGCTTCCTGAGCTGTCTTTTCCACAGGCAGGAAGCCGACGGCAGCCGCGTGGGAGGCCCTATGTACATCCTTGAGGACGGCCTGGGCTGCAGGGGCCTTGCCCTGTTCTACGCCCTCTGCGTCCTGTGCGCGGCCCTGGGAGTGGGCTGCACCACCCAGGCTTCCGCGATCTCCGACGCCCTGGGAGCCTGCTGGGAGATCTCTCCCCATATTACCGGGATGGCAGCCGCCCTCCTTGCGGGCGTAGTCATCATCGGGGGCATACGCTCCATCGGCACCTTCTGCGTGCGGATCGTGCCTGTCCTTGGCTTTTTCTACATCGGCTGCTGCCTGCTGCTTCTGTGGATCCTGCGGGACGCTGTCCCCGACGCCCTCTCCCTGATCCTGAGGCGGGCCTTTCATCCGGGAGCCGCCTTCGGCGGGATCGCAGGAAGCACTCTGCAGGCCGCCCTGCGCTTCGGTATCGCCAGAGGCCTCTTCACCAACGAGGCGGGCATCGGCACTGCTTCCATCGCGGCGGCAGCCAGCGCCTCCTCCCCCAGACGGCAGGGACTGATCTCCATGACTGCCGTATTCTGGGACACCGTCGTGATGTGCGCCCTCACAGGCATCGTGATCGTGGCGAACATCCTCCAGTTTCCCGCCTCCGTCTCCGGCTACAGCGCCGGCGGGCTCACCATGGCCGCCTTTGGCCGCCTTCCCTTTTTCGGGGAAGAGCTGCTCTCCATTTCCCTGGCCGCCTTTGCCCTCACGACGCTCATCGGCTGGTGTTATTTCGGGGAAAAGGGCACGGAGTATCTTTTCGGGAAACGGGGAATTCCCGTCTACCACTTCTGCTACATCGTCATGGCCTACCTGGGAGCCATCATCCCCATGGGGCTCGTCTGGGAAGTCACAGACCTAATCAACGCTGTCATGGTTTTCCCAAACGTCATAGCCCTCTTCCTGCTGAGGAAAAAGATTTCCCTCTAAGCTTTTTCCTGCCTCCGCAGGATATCATAGGGGGACAGCTCCTGGTCAAGCTCCAGGTAGAGAATCTGCCTGGCATGGGGCGCGCTGGGCTGCTCGCCGCCCTCCTCATTGACAATGCGCCGAATGGTCACGGGAACGTTCTCCCCATTCGGGCGCATGGCCTCCACCGTCTCGCCCTGGCAGAACTTATTCTTCTGCTCGATCCGATACAGTCCCCTTTCGTCTCTTTCCCCGATCATGCCCAGGTAGGTATAGTCCTTCAGATAGGTACTGTTATCGTAAATCTGGGTATTCTCATCGGCTCTGCCAAAGAAAAATCCTGTGGTAAACTGCCGGTAGGTACAGGCGGCGATCTGTTCCAGATACCAGGGCATATTTTTCCGGTACAGCGCCTCATCCTTCAGGCAGTCGTCGATGGCCTTCCGGTAGGTGCGGGCCACCGTGGCCACATAGAGAGCCGTCTTCATGCGCCCCTCGATCTTGAAGCTGTCGATGCCGACCGCCAAAAGCTCCGGAATATGGCCGATCATGCACAGGTCCTTGGAATTGAAAATAAACGTCCCTCTCTCATTTTCATAGACAGGCAGATACTCCCCCGGCCTCGTCTCCTCCACCACCGCGTACTTCCAGCGGCAGGGATGGGTGCATGCCCCCTGGTTTGCGTCCCGTCCGGTAAAATAATTGCTCAAAAGACAGCGCCCGGAGTAGGAGATGCACATGGCCCCGTGAACGAAGGTCTCTATCTCCATATCCTCCGGAATATGTTCCCGCAGCTCCCTGATCTCCTCCAGGGTCAGCTCCCTGGCGGACACCACGCGTTTTGCCCCAAGCTCGTACCAGAACTGATACGTCCCGTAATTCGTGTTGTTTGCCTGGGTGCTGATATGGCGCTCGATTTCAGGACAGACCTTTTTCGCGATCCGGTAAACCCCCGGATCCGCGATGATCAGGGCGTCCGGCCCGATCTCCTTTAACTCCCTGAAATATTCCTCCACGCCCTCCAAATCCCTGTTGTGGGCCAAAATATTGGCCGTGACATAGACCTTCACGCCGTGGGCATGGGCAAACGCAATGCCCTCCCGCATATCCTCCATGGAAAAATTTTTCGCCTTGGCCCGCAGCCCAAAGGCCTCGCCGCCGATATAAACGGCGTCGGCCCCGAAAATCACAGCCGTCTTCAGCACCTCCAGGCTGCTGGCAGGCACCAGCAATTCCGGTTTTCTCATATTCAAACTCTCCTCTATCTGATCCGTACGCTGACTGTAGCTCCGTCCCCGATGGGAACGATGGAGGTAACCAGCCGCTCCTCATGTTTCAGTTCATACAGATACTCCCGCATCCGCTTATAAATCGTCCTGTTTCTCCGCTCCACCGCATAGTGGGACTCGATGATATCCCCGTCCTGGAGCACATTGTCCGACACCAGGATACCCCCTGGCTCCAGCAGACGCATCACATCCGGCAGGTAGTGGATATACTGGCCCTTTGCCGCATCCATAAAAATAAAATCAAAGGTGCCCGTCAGCTCTGACAGGATCCGGGACGCGTCCCCCTCCAAAAGGGTAATCTGTTCTTCCCTTCCGGCCCTCCTGAAATTTTCCTTTGCCGTGGGAATCCGCTTTTCATATTTTTCGATGGTAGTCACATGCGCCCCTTCCGGCGCGTACTCGCAGAAGAGCAAAGCGGAAAAACCTACTGCCGTCCCTACCTCCAATATACGTACAGGCCGCTGCATCGCCAGCAGCACCTTTAAAAAGCTCTGCATTTCCTTACGCACAATCGGTACGCAGGCATCCAGAGCTTCCCTTTCAATCTCGTCCAAAAAAGACGTATTGCCCATATCCAGTGAATTGATATAGGCAATCATCCGTTCATTTACAATCATGTATCCCTCACTCCTCCGGGGTTCGCGCCGCTACTCCCCGGAAGTTTCCGTCTCTGTCTCGTCCTCACCGGAAAGCGTGGACAGTATCTCCTCTGATGTCCAGGAGCTGTTCAAAATATAACTTCCGCTCTTGAGCTTGTCTTTGTACTCGGAGAGCTGGTACTGTACCCAGAATACCCTCTCATCCCTGATCAGCCTTTTGGACTTTAACAGGGCGGCCAGTTCCTTGGCGGAAATCCCCTCCTCAATCGTCACCGCTGCCTTTTTTCCCGGCGGGTCAGAAGCCGGTTCTTCCGCAAAGACCTGGTATCCGAAAGCGTAAGCCTTCTTTCCCACCTGGAAAAGGGCTGCAGCGATCAGAACCAGAAGAAGTATCCTCAAAACAGCGAACGCCCCTATGGCTGCTTTCTTTTTTTTATTCATATAAGCTCCGAGCCTCCTGTCAGCTACCAGTCGATCACATCTGCGAATTCCTGTATCTCCAGCTGTATCGTCTCCACAATCGCCTGGTTGATCCTCTGTATCATCCTGCAAAGCTCCAGCTCGTTGCTTAGAAATTCTCTCACAAGAGGATCCTTCCGAAACGCTTCATTTTCTTTTTCAAAATCATTTACAGCCTCATACCAGTCAGAACCGCTCTTTTCATTCTGAAGTTCATAATTCTTCTTTCGGAATTGATTGAGCTTTGTGCGCAGTTCCGGATTTTCATTGATTTTTCTCTTTACAGCTTCAAAATCTGTATATGCCCTGCTGCCGCGAATTGCGGCAACCAGCTCCTGCGTACGTGCGGCTACATTTTCCATGCCTCTCCAACCTCGTCTCTTCTATGATTTCGTTTTATTTTAAACCTCCATGATAATTGGAAGAATCATGGGACTGCGCTTTGTTTTCTTCCACAAAAACTCGCTGAGCGCGTCCTTTGTCACATTTTTGATCTTTCCCCAGTCGGTGATATGCTTGTCCATGCAGCTGTCCAAAGCATTTTCCACCACATGGCGCGCCTCATCCATCAGCACCTCCGATTCACGCACATACACAAATCCTCTGGATACGATATCCGGTCCGGCCAGAAGCTGGTTGCTGTAACGCTCCAGTGTCATAACGACGATCAGGATGCCGTCCTCCGCCAGGTGCTGGCGGTCACGCAGCACAATATTTCCCACGTCGCCGACGCCCAGGCCGTCCACAAGAATCGCTCCCGTATGCACACGGTCTACCACCTTCGCCTGGTTCTCATCCATCTCTATCACGTCTCCGGAATGGAGGATAAAGATATTCTCCTTGGGAATGCCAAGATTTAAAGCCAGCCCGGCGTTAGCCTTCAGATGGCGGTACTCCCCGTGCACGGGAATGGCATATCTGGGCTTTACCAGGGAATAGATCAGCTTCAGCTCTTCCTGACAGGCATGGCCTGAAACATGGGCATCCTGGAAGATCACGTCAGCCCCCTTGGCGGAAAGCTCATTAATCACCTTCGATACGGCTTTTTCATTTCCGGGAATGGGATTGGAACTGAAAATAATGGTATCCCCCGGCTTGATCGACACCTTCCGGTGCATATCCGCCGCCATCCTTGACAGAGCTGCCATGGACTCTCCCTGGCTTCCCGTAGTGATCAGCACCATCTTGTTGTCGGGGTAATTTTTCATCTGTTCAATATCGATCAGGGTGTTGTCTGGAATATTCAGGTACCCGAGCTCTGAGGCCGTGGTGATCACATTCACCATGCTCCTGCCTTCCACCACTACCTTCCTGCCGAATTTATAGGCGGAATTTATGATCTGCTGCACCCGGTCCACGTTGGACGCGAAGGTGGCGATGATAATTCTGGTACTCGTATGCTCTGAGAAAATATTGTCAAAGGTGCGTCCCACCGTGCGCTCCGACATGGTAAAGCCCACCCGCTCTGCGTTGGTGCTGTCGCTCATCAGTGCCAGAACACCCTTCTTTCCGATCTCCGCGAAACGCTGCAGATCGATGGCGTCACCGAATACGGGGGTGTAGTCCACCTTAAAGTCACCTGTATGGATGACGGTTCCCGCAGGGGAATAGATCGCCAAAGCAGAAGCATCCTGGATACTGTGGTTCGTCTTGATAAACTCGATGCGGAAGGCTCCCAAATTGATGGACTGGCCGTGCTTTACCACCTTCCTCTTGCATACCTTCATCAGATTATGCTCCCTGAGCTTGTTTTCGATCAGGCCCATAGTCAGCTTCGTCGTATAGATCGGCGCCGGAAATTCTTTTAATATATACGGCAATGCCCCGATGTGATCCTCATGTCCGTGGGTGATCACAAACCCTTTCATCTTATCCGCGTTGTTTTTCAGATAGGTAATGTCCGGGATCACCAGATCAATGCCCAGCATATCATCCTCGGGGAAGGACAGACCGCAGTCCACCACCACAATACTGTCCTCATACTCAAAGACAGTAATGTTCATGCCGATCTGCTCCAGGCCTCCCAGGGGGATAATTTTCAATTTTGAATGATTCACGTTCTTCAAATAGTAACACCTCCATATTAATTATTCATTTTTTACGAGCAAACAGTTACTGTTCACTTCATTCACAGTAACATTAAATAAGATCAATATCCTCCAGCATCTCCGAGAATACTCTCGAAACGGCCTCTAACTCATTGTCATCCTCCACGATCTCATAGATAGCTTCTTTCTCGCCGTCTGAGGACATATCCTTCAAAATCAACGCCTCCGCGTCACCCTCCTCAGAATCTGTCACCAGAATATAATCTTTTCCTCCAACCCTCGTCTGTTCCAGCACAAAAAATTCTGCCGTTTCCTCTTGCTCGCCAAAATTAAATCTGATTTTTTCCATTTTTCATGCCCTCGCAATCTAAATACCCCTGCAGAATATAAACCGCCGCCAGCTTATCCACATACAGCTTTCTGTTCTCCCGGCGCACGTTCCCTTCCATCAGTGTTCTGTTGGCCTCCACAGTGGTGAGCCTTTCATCCCACATAACAACAGGCAGACCTGTCCGTTTCTCCAGCATTTCCTTAAACGCCAGAGATTTCTCAGCTCTGTCCCCAAGAGTATTATTCATATTTTTAGGCAGTCCCAGCACAATCGTGCCCACCTGATATTCACAGATCAGCTCTTCTATCCTGGCCAGCGTCCGCCTCAGTTTATTCTCGGACGTTCTGCGGATAATCTCAACACCCTGAGCCGTCAGGCCAAGACCGTCGCTGACGGCTACCCCTACTGTCTTTGAGCCAAAATCAAGTCCTAACACGCGCTTGTCCATATTATTCCCAAGCCCTGTTCTTAATGTATTCTTTTAGAAGCTCTTCCACCAGCTCGTCCCGCTCCACCTTCATAATCATGCTCCTGGCATTCTTATGGCTTGTAATATAGGTGGGGTCGCCCGACATAATATAGCCCACGATCTGGTTGACAGGATTGTACCCTTTCTCCGTCATGGCATTGTAGACGGTATCCAGAATCTCCTTGACGCTTACCTCTGTCTCTGCATTAACTCTGAAATACTGTGTATTGTTTACATTACCCATTTTATCACGCCCTTAATTAAACTTTAGGTCTATTCTAATATATATTTCCGCAAAATACAACCAAAATATTTCAATCATAATTACTGTTCACTTCGTTCGTTACTGTTTGCTTCGTTCACAGTAACATTCGCAAATCCATTTAAAATTGCCTGCGGCAGACCAGGATTCCCTGTCTGCGTTCTTCTCCCACCCTTACGGACAGGATCTGGTTTGCATAATTCTCCTCCGCCAAAACGGCAAGCTTCACATATTCCCGGGTATGGCCCACGTAATAGTCTCTCCCATCCAGGGACACATATTCCTCAAAAAGCACCTGATCCTCCCTGCCTGCCCGGCGGTTTTCGAAGGCCTCCCGGTTCTTTTCGTTTAAGGCAAGCAAAACGGCGCTCCGCTCCCCCTTCTCCTCGTCGCTCACCTGGTCCGGCATGGCGTCGGCCCTGGTTCCTTTTCGTCTGGAATACTTAAAAATATGGGTCTCATACAGCTTCAGATCTTCCAAAAAGGCTCTTGTCGTCTCAAACTCCTCCTTTGTCTCTCCCGGAAAACCGACAATCACGTCCGTAGTCAGCGCCGGATCGTCAAAATACCTGCGCAAAAGGCCGCACTTTTCGGCGTACTCCTCCGCCGTATACCTGCGGTTCATTCTCTTTAAGGTGGCGTCGCAGCCGCTCTGCAGGGACAGGTGGAAATGGGGGCATACCTTGGGAAGGGAGGCCAGCTCTCTGGCAAACTCCTCCGTGATGATCCGCGGCTCCAGGGAACCAAGGCGGATGCGCTCAATCCCCTCGGTCTCATGCACCGCCTTTATCAGCTCCAGCAGAGAAGTGCCCAGATCAATTCCGTAGGAGCTCAGATGAATTCCTGTCAGAACGACCTCCCGATACCCGTTTTCTGCCAGCCTTCTCACCTCGTCTGCCACATCCTCCGGCCTGCGGCTCCTGACACGTCCCCTGACATAGGGGATGATGCAGTAGCTGCAAAACTGGTTGCAGCCGTCCTGAACCTTGATATAGGCCCTCGTATGCTCCGCCGTCCGGGTGATGGAGAGATTCTCATACTCCCCGGTATGGTTCACATCGATCACAAACTCCTCCGCCCGGCTCTTCTCATATTCCTCCAGGATTTTTACGATATCCTTCTTCCTGTTGTTACCGATCACCAGGTCTACGGCTTCATCCGCCTCCAGCTCCTCCTTTGACGCCTGTACGTAGCAGCCCACCGCCACTACCACCGCCCGGGGATTCATCTTCTTCGCCTTATGAAGCATCTGCCTGGACTTTCTGTCCGCAATGCTTGTCACAGTGCAGGTATTGATAATGTACACGTCCGCCCCCGGGGCAAAGGGCACGGTCTCATAGCCGGCTTCTTCCAGCATCTGCTGCATGGCCTCCATCTCGTACGCGTTTACCTTACATCCCAAATTGTGCAGAGCTGCCTTCTTTTTCATGCAATTACGTTCCTTTCTGTCTGGTTTCATTTGAAAAAAATCTATCTAAAATTGCCTTCGGCGATAGAATTTGCTCACACCTGAATCACTTTTTCACGGTCTGTGCAGTAAATGCACAGACCTGCAGAAAAACTGACATTTTTTTACAATAAGTTTATCGCTTTTCATCTTGACTTTTTTCATACACATAGTTAAGATAATAGTATAAAAAATAAGGGAGGTTTTTCCAGAATGAAAACAGTTAAAATTTCTTTAAATTCCATTGATAAAGTAAAATCTTTTGTAAACGATATTACAAAGTTTGATTACGACTTTGATTTAGTATCCGGCAGATACGTTATCGACGCAAAGTCCATTATGGGTATCTTCAGCCTGGATCTTTCCAAACCGATCGACTTAAATATCCATGTAGAAGACAATGTAGACGATGTGATCGCTTCTCTGTCTCCGTACATCATCGAGGAAGCTTAATTTCCCCAAAGATTCTACCGCCTGCGCAGGATATCCCGCGCAGGCATTTTTTTGTTTCTTTAAACTACCCAGATCGTCTCCACCGTCTCCAGGGCCGTCTTCATCAGCTCATCGATCTTCTCTTCCAGATGGGTCTCGCTGCGCCGGATAATATTGATATTGGGCTTTGTCACCGGATGCTTGGCCACAAAAATCGTACAACAATCCTCAAAGGGCTGGATCGAAGTCTCATAAGTGCCGATCTTCTCCGAGATATCCACAATCTCCTGCTTGTCAAACCCGATCACAGGGCGGAACACCGGCATCGTACACACATCGTTCGTAGCCGCCAGGCTCTGCATGGTCTGGCTTGCCACCTGGCCGATACTTTCTCCCGTAATCAGCCCCAGGCAGCCCGTCTCCTTTGCGAAATGCTCTGCGATCCGCATCATATAGCGGCGCATGATGATCGTAAGCTCCTCGTGGGGACACTTTTCATAGATGTAGAGCTGAATATCCGTAAAATTAACTACATGAAGGTTGATCGGCCCCGAATATCGGGCCACCAGGTGCGCCAGGTCTATCACCTTCTGCTTGGCCTGCTCGCTGGTGTAGGGCGGCGCATGGAAATACACTGCGTCGATCTTCACGCCTCTCTTGGCGATCATATAACCGGCCACTGGGCTGTCAATGCCGCCGGATAAGAGCAGCATGGCCTTTCCGTTTGTGCCCACGGGCATTCCTCCGGGTCCAGGGATGATCTGGGAATAAATATAAATATGCTCCCTCACTTCCACGCTCAGAAGTACATCGGGATGATGGACGTCCACCCGCATATGGGGGAACGCCTCCAGGATCTTCTCGCCCAGATCGCAGTTGATCTCCATGGAAGTCAGCGGATAAGACTTTTTGGCCCTCCTGGCGTCCACCTTGAAGGTCAGCTCCTTATCCCCGTACACCTTTTTCATATAGTCCAACACTGTGGCCGTCAGGCGCTCAAACCCTTCGTCCTCCGTCTGTACCATCGGACAGATGCCCACGATTCCAAACACTCTCTGTAAGGCCTCGATGACCTCATCGTAGTCAAAGAAACTCTCGGCGTCCACAAAGATCCTTCCCTGCTCCTTGCGCACATAGAACTTTCCCTCCACGGAACGCAAGGCATGGCGGATCTGCTTCATCAGCGCGTCCTCAAAAAGATGGCGGTTCTTGCCCTTGATGCCGATTTCCCCGTATTTTATTAAAAATGCT
This sequence comes from Lachnospiraceae bacterium UBA3316, assembly GCA_002361955.1. Taxonomy (GTDB): domain Bacteria; phylum Bacillota; class Clostridia; order Lachnospirales; family Lachnospiraceae; genus Hominisplanchenecus_A. Next base: position 50,744 of record DESK01000050.1, on the reverse strand, counting down.
TTAAACATGTTTTTCTCCTTTTTCTAATGCCTGGTATATTTGCGCAGCACAGGCAAAAGCTCTCCTAATGCCTTGACTGTGTAGGCCAGCTCTTCCTCCGTCGTGAAGGTGCTGAAGCTGAAGCGCAGCGTGGCGTCCAACAGATCTTTTGGCAGCCCGATCTCTTTTAAGACAGAGCTCACCGGGAGCTTTTTATTGGAAGAGCAGGCCGAGCCGGAAGAAGTGTAGATTCCCTTATCCTCCAGGGCATGGAGCAGCACCTCCGCCCGCACTCCCCGAAAGCTTATGCTTACAATATGGGGCGCACCCTCCTCCCCGGGCAGGCTGTTTAAGACTACATCGGGAAGCTTCCCGGCTTCCTCCATAAAATAAGACTTTAATTTCAGTAAATGCGCCCTCTTTTCCTCAAAATCCCGGTAGGCCTCCTGGGCTGCCACCCCCAGTCCTGCGGCTCCCGGCACATTGTCCGTACCTGAGCGCATCCCCCTTTGCTGGCCGCCGCCCAAAAGCAGGGGCCTGATCTTCGCCTTCTCATTTACATACAGAAAGCCCGTCCCCTTGGGGCCGTGAATTTTGTGGCCGCTGACGGAGAGCAGGTCAATGCCAAGCTTTTTGGGGAAAATCCGATACTTCCCGTAAGCCTGTATCCCATCCACATGATAGAGGATACGGGGATACTTCTCATTTAAAAACCGGCCGATCTCTTCCACCGGCTCCAGCGCCCCCAGCTCATTGTTCACATACATGGTGGACACCAGAATCGTATCCTCACAGACAGCCTCCTGCAGATCCTTCAGGGAAACTCTCCCGTACCTGTCTGCAGCAAGATATGTCACGCGGAATCCCTGCTCCTCCAGATACATCAGGGGCTGGATCACTGCCGCATGCTCCACCGCTGTGGTGATGATATGGTTTCCCGCCCTGCGGTTTGCCATAGCGCCGCCGATCAGCGCCCAGTTATCCGATTCCGTGCCTCCGGAGGTGAAAAAAATCTCCTTCTCGCTGACTTTCAGGGTGCGGGCGATCTTCTCTCTGGCATCGCGCAGATACCGCTCTGCCTCCAGGCCTTTTCTGTGCCTGGAGGAGGGATTTCCATAATCCTCCATCATCGTCTTTACCACCACATCCCGGACACTCTCCAGGCACCTGGTCGTGGCAGAATTATCTAAATATGCTTCCATCGCTCTCGTCCTTGTCTTTCTGCTCTCACATCCATACGTTCTTTGCCCTTTGCCTTCCCCTTTTTAAAGAGAGGGCTCCAGATGATACATCAAAATAGAAAGCACTGTCATCCCTGCCGTCTCTGTCCGAAGAATCCGCCTCCCCAGTGTGATGGGCCGGAATCCGTGTTCCACGGCATAGTCAATCTCCTCAGGGGCAAAGCCTCCCTCGGGCCCGATAAAGACAGCCACCGACTGCCCGGGCTTTATGGAGCCAATCACCTGCCTGGCGGCGTCCATGCCTTCGGCCAGCTCGTAGGGAACAAGCTTCACATCCAGCCCGGCGGCATATTCCACGGCCTCCCGGAAGCTCATGACCTGTGTCACCTGGGGGATCAAATTCCTCTTGGACTGCTTGGCCGCACTCTCAGCGATGCCCTGCCAGCGCTTTCTTTTACTTTCTTCTTTTTTCTTATCCAGCTTCACCACAGCGCGCCTGGTAGCTGTGGGCACGATTTCATAAACCCCCAGCTCCACCGCCTTCTGGATGATCAGCTCCATCTTATCGCTTTTGGGAAGTCCCTGAAAGAGATACAGCCTGGAGGGCAGCTCCGCCCCTGTCTCCTGAACCCACATAATCTGTGCTTCCACCTGCTCCTCTGAAAGGGACCGTATCTCACAGCGGTATTCTTTATTTTCTCCGCTGCTGACGGTTATCTGCTCCCCGGGAGCCATGCGCAGCACATGTTTGATATGGTTCACATCACTTCCCGTGATGGTGATGCTTTTCTCTCCCACCTGCTCCGGCGATACAAAAAAATGATGCATAGTCCTGCTCCTAATTCTTTCTGGCTGTCACGGACACCCACTCACCCTGATGTGTCACTTCCAGCACCTCCAGGCCTGCCGCCTTCACAGCGTCCGTCACCTGGCTCTCCTTCTCATCCAAAATACCCGATGTGATGTAGATACCGCCCTTCTTCATCTGATGGATGATCACCGGCGTCAGCGGGATCAGCACATCTGCCAGGATATTGGCCGTCACAATATCATACTTCTCATAGCCAGCCGCATCCTGGACCTCCTTGTCGTCGATAATGTTTCCGATCATCACATCCATGCTCCCCTCCGGAACCCCGTTGGCCTCCAGGTTTTCCTTTGTGGCCGAAATGGCGCATGGATCGAGATCCGTCCCCACGGCGTGGGCGGCTCCGAGCTTCAGGGCAACGATGGAGAGGATTCCGCTGCCGGTTCCCACATCCAGAAGCTCTGTATCCGGCTTCACGAATTTCATCAGCTGGCGCATGCAGAGCTGAGTCGTCTCATGCATCCCGGTGCCGAAAGCCGTGCCCGGATCAATATGTATGATCATTTTCCCCTGATCCTCCGGTTTTACTTCCTCCCAGGAGGGGATGATCAGGATATCGTCCACATAAAACTGGTGGAAATACTGCTTCCAGTTGTTGATCCAGTCCTTATCCTCTGTCTGGGACTCGGTAATCGTACACTCCCCGATATCCATAAACATGCGCAGCTCCTCCAGCTCCTCCCGGACTCTGGCTAAAAGCGCCTCCTTATCGTCCTTTTCATCCAGGTAAAAATTCAGATAGGCAATGCCGTCATCCGCCGGTCCCTCCGGCAGGATGTCCACAAACATCTGCTGCTTGTCCTGCTCCGTCAGGGGCACCTTATCCTCAATCTCTACGCCTTCTACTCCCGCTTCAGCCAGCGTCGATATAACGATATCCTCCACCGCTGACAGAGTCTTTAATGTAAATTTATTCCATCTCATAATCTGCAACCTTTCCTATAGCACTCTTTTTTTCTTTCTGCCGGATTTCCTGCTGCTCACTCCGTTCACAGCAGCCTGCCAAAATCCATGATAATTCCGCTGTCTGATAGTTTAGCACAGTTTTTTTTCCGCCGCAACTCAAAAGTGCCGGCGCGTTCTTTCTTAGAACGCACCGGCACGGTGAATGAAACTTTATTTCTTATTTGACCGCTTTTTCAGCAGGATTCCCGCAATGACAAGGACTGATACAATACATACCACAGCCAGGGGCAGGATCGGGGACTCGTCTCCCGTCTTTGCCGCCGTGTTTGTCACTGACCTGGTGGTAGAATTGCTTCCTGTATTTGTGGTCGTCGTATTGCTGCTTGTACTGTAGCCCGTTCCGTTTGTCCCGGTGGCCGCCATCTTGAAGTTCACGCTTGTCACCGTGGTGGTGTCCGTATTTGTCCAGGCGCCGTTTTTATAGGTCTGCCTGCGGAACGTCACCTGCAAGGTGTAGGAGCCTGCCTGGTTGATGGTGAAGGCCGCCTCATAAGGAGCACTGCTCCAGCTGTGCTCATCGCTTACCTTCCAGGAAACAGGCAGATACCGCTCATCCCCTTCTTTCGGGGAGGTATTTGTCATGCCTGCGCCCACAGCGCCGAATGCCAGCCGTGATCCCGTCTTGTAGGTGGTTCCCTCCACCAGGCCGCTGATTTTGTTGCTGCCGGAATTGGACGTGTTTCCTGTGCCGCTGGTAAAGGTGGTGTAGGCCAGTACCTCGCCGTCGCTGGGTTCATGGTTGTCATCCCCCGCGAACCTGGTCCATACAGTGTAGGTGACTCCTGCTTTCAGGCCGACCTCCACCTCCTTTTTATCCTTCGTACCCATAATAGCAACGAGACGATCCTTTACCGTTGCCTTCGTGCCAAATTTCCAATTAGTACTCTTTTTATTCTTCGCCGTCAGGGATGTGCGGGAGGAGCCAAAGAAGAGATACTCCTGTCCCTTATAGGTGGTCAGCTGGGGCTGCCATATGCCCTTGGAGCTGTTATACACAGCCTTGACTACAGGCGCCTTCAGGTCGGCCTTCGTATGCTTGTTGGGGGCCTTCTTGATCTTTCCCTTGACCTTGATCTCTGTCTCCGCCAGCTCGTAGTTCTTTGCCCACTCGTCTGTCAGCACCAGATTCTTGACGGTTACCTCGTTTGCCTCTTTAACATTGGCGTTGTTGAACGTAAAGGTCGCCCTGCTCTCGTCCACCTGGGGCGTCTCGCCGTTTACGCCGCCCTTGATGGTCACCGTACCTTCGGCCGCGCGCTTTCCGTCGTAGATCTTCTCGTCGATCTTTGCGGTGGCCGTCACCTTTACCTTATTGACTACGAAGGTGATGCTTGTCCGGATGGAGTCTGTATCTCCCTCCATGGTGATCTCCAGGGTCGCCTTGTACTCCCCTGCCGTCAGGCCCTCGCTGGGCCTCACCGTAAAGCTGGTGTTCTCCTTCTGTCCCGGCACCTTCCTGTCGGTGGGAGCCGTAAATTTAAAGGGAGCCGACGTCGTAATCTTTACGTCGTCCTTCCGAACCTCGATCAGCTGCGCGCTCTTGATCACTGCTTCATTGATGGAAGTATTCTTGACCACAATGGGAACGTCCGTGATCTTATCCGCGCCGTACCCATAGTCCAGAGACGGGATCACCACCGGAGCCGCCGTAACCACGGCCTTTGCTTTTTTTAGCTCTGTGGTAGTCTCCTGTTTATTTTTCATGCTCTCCACGGTTTCCGCGTACTCCACATCCCACGCTGTCACAGAAACCTGTCCGGCCGGGAGATAGAGGAATATCTTTTTATCGATATTTGTATAAATGCCTTCATTTCCGTATGCATAGTCGCGGCCGTCGCACCGGGCAGTTATATCCTCGATCTGCTCCTCCGCCGCATCCAGCAGCAGGCTGACCTTATGTACCTCATTCCCGTCGCTTCCCGTCATTTTAATCTTCTTTTTGTCAGCGAATGACAGAGTCTTTAAGTCTACGCTTCCCCCTGTAATCTGCACCGGCACAGACAGAGCACCCGCATCCTGTACCATGATGCCTGTCTCAGCCGTGATGGTTCCGTCTGTGATCTTCAAGCTGGACGGAGCATCAATTTCCTTCTCCTCTCCATCCTTGACTTCGATCCGCATCCTGGCCATATAGATATCACGGTTCGTGCCCTGGCCTTCCAGGTTCAGCTGCCCCGTTCCACCTATGGTAAGCTCCGCATCTGTCTCCAGGCTCACGGCTGCGTCATCTCCCACGTTTACCATCAAGGTGTTGACTCCTGATACAGTGAGCTGCAGCTTCTTCCCTTCCTCCACGCGCAGGGACGGCGTTCCTTTGCTGATCAGGGATACATTTGACAGGGTAAGCTTTGCCTCCGGAGCCTCTACGACAATCCGCCCTACCAGATCTCTTCCATCGCCTGTAACCTTCAGGGCTTTCCCTGTCTTGATAACCAGCAGTACCTGCCCGTCCTTAGAGTCCTCAGCCCTTGTATACTCATAGTCCGTTCCTTCCACGCCGCCATCTATTTTCAGTCTGTCCGATGCCTTCGTCCCGGCTGTCGGCATATCCAGTATCTGCTCCACGCTTCCCTGTATCTCCGGCTGTGTCGTCTCACCCTGGCCGGGCTCCTCCGTCTTTGGCTTCTCGGTCCCAGTCTCCGACTCCTTCGGCTCCTCCGCCACAGTTTCCGCCTGCTTTGGCTCTTCCTTGACTGCGACAGCCTTCTTCACATCCGGCTGGCTCTTTTCTTCTTTTTTTGTCTCCTCCTGATGCCCTTCCGTCTTGGCTGACTCGCTCTGGGATTCCTTCGTCTCGCTCTCCGTCCTGGTTCCCGCCGCAGTTACAGAGGCCGGCAGCATTGTCATAGACATACTGCATACCAGACCAAAAATCAGGAATTTCTTTAGAATTTTGTTCTTCATAGCTGTCCCCTTTTTATAAACAAAACTACAATTACGTTCTCATTATCTTTTTTATTCTAAATCTTCCGGGCCTTAATGTCAACTTTTATTCCCTTAACAAATATTAAGATTTCGTTGCAAACTGGTTTACGGATTGTTCCGCGCACAGCGCTCCCGCAATCCTCCTGGAAATTCGGAATCCGCAGGCCCCCTCCCCCGCTTCTTCCTCATTTCCAGGCGTGTCATAAAGTCTCTCATCCACTGTCATGCAAGCATGACGTGAATTCGGACTTTTGACACTAAAACCATATTAAGATTTCCCGAAAAAAATTACAGGGGACGACGATCTCCTGCCGTCCCCTGCTGTTTAATTGTTATCCTCAAAGGTTTCTTTCAATTTATCCATAAAGCCCTTCTTCTTCGGCTTTTCCTTGGGCTTTTCCTTGGGTTTATCCTGCGCCTTTTCCTCGTCCAGGTTCAGCCCCAGGGAATTGTCCGCGGCCGCGTCAAACTTACGCAGGGCCGACTTGGCTTCCTCGCTGAGCTTTGTGGGTACCTGCACCACCAGAGTCACATAGTGGTCGCCCCTCACCGACTTATTCCGCAGGGAGGGAACTCCTTTTCCTTTCAGGCGAACCTTGGTGTCCGTCTGGGTTCCCGGTTTCACATTATAGATCACATCCCCGTCCACCGTGTTGATGCGGATATCACCGCCAAGGGCTGCCTGGGCAAACGTGATCGGCGTTGTGGAGAAAATATTCATATCCTGACGCTGGAAAATCGGGTGGCGCTGCACGTCCACTTCCACCAGAAGGTCTCCTCTGGGTCCGCCGTTTACGCCAGGTTCTCCTTTCTCCCGGATACGGATGCTCTGTCCGCCGTCAATACCTGCCGGAATCGTCACCGCGATCTTCTTTCTGCTGGAGGTATAGCCCGTGCCGTGGCAGTTCGGGCACTTCTCCTTAACAATCTTTCCGCTTCCCTCACAATCCGCACAGGTCTGCACATTTCTCACTGTGCCGAACAGGGACTGCTGGGTAAATACCACCTGGCCCTTGCCGCCGCACTTCGGGCAGGTCTGGGGACTGGTCCCAGGCTTCGCGCCCGTGCCATGACAGGTGGTGCATTCATCCTTAAGGTTCAGCTCGATCTGCTTCTCACAGCCAAACACGGCCTCCTCAAAGGTAATCCTTACCCTGGCGCGTATATTCGCGCCCTTCATAGGCCCGTTGTTTGCCCTACGCGTTCTCGCGCCACCTCCGAAAAGATCTCCGAAAATATCTCCGAAGATATCACCCATATCTCCGCCAAAATCAAAACCGCCGAAGCCGCCTGCTCCGCCGCCGCCCTGTTCAAAGGCTGCATGGCCAAACTGGTCATACTGCGCCCGTTTCTGCGGATCGCTCAGCACCGCATACGCCTCTGCCACCTCTTTAAACTTCTTTTCTGCCTCCGCGTCTCCGGGGTTCATATCCGGGTGATATTTCTTGGCCAGCTGCCGATATGCTTTTTTGATCGTGGACTCATCAGCGCCTTTGTCTACGCCGAGTACCTCATAGTAATCTCTCTTGCTCTCTGCCATAATAATCCTCACCTATTCTATTATCTGCGGCCGCAGTATACAACTCTTTCATGAACGCTATAGTAAGGACAGACCTCCCTCCCCCGCAGGCCAGCCGCCTGGCCTGCGGGGACGATGCCTGCCCCCATACTCTATCCGGTTAAAGCGCTGCGGCTTATGCTGCCTTATACTTCCTTATAATCTCCGTCTACCACATCGTCATCTGCCTGGTATCCGGCATTTCCCGCGCCTGAGCCCATATCCGGGCCTGCTGCGCCGCCCTGGGCTGCCTGCGCCTGCTCATACATCTTCGCGAATACCTTCTGGGCGCTCTCCATCAGCTTTTCCTTGGCTGCCTTGATCTCTGCCACCTGGGCGTCTGTCATGTTGTTGGGATCGGATTCCTCGATCAGCTTCTTGAGGGCCTCCAGATCTGCCTGCACAGCCGTCTTATCGTTGGTGTCGATCTTATCTCCCACTTCCTCAAGGGCCTTCTCTGTCTGGAATACCATAGAGTCCGCGTCATTTCTCGTATCGATCGCTTCCTTGCGCTTCTTATCCTGGGCCTCAAACTCAGCTGCCTCTTTCACGGCCTTCTCGATGTCCGCGTCAGACATGTTGGAACCGGAAGTGATCGTGATATGCTGCTCTTTTCCGGTACCCAGATCCTTGGCAGATACGTTTACGATTCCGTTTGCGTCAATATCAAAGGTAACCTCGATCTGCGGAACGCCTCTTCTTGCGGGCGGGATTCCATCCAGGCGGAACTGTCCCAGAGACTTGTTGTCTCTTGCGAACTGTCTCTCACCCTGTACCACATGGATATCCACAGCTGTCTGGTTGTCTGCCGCTGTAGAGAAGATCTGGCTCTTCTTTGTGGGGATCGTCGTATTTCTCTCGATCAGCCTGGTAGCTACGCCGCCCATGGTCTCGATCGACAGGGACAGGGGAGTAACATCCAGAAGAAGGATATCGCCTGCGCCGGCGTCACCTGCCAGCGTGCCGCCCTGTACGGAAGCTCCGAGAGCTACGCACTCATCCGGGTTCAGGCTCTTGCTGGGCTCATGGCCTGTCAGGGCCTTTACCTTATCCTGCACAGCGGGAATACGTGTGGAACCGCCTACCAGCAGAACCTTTGAGATCTCGCTGGCTGTCAGGCCTGCATCCTTCAAGGCTGTGGTTACCGGTGTAGCTGTTCTCTCCACCAGGTCATGGGTCAGCTCGTCAAATTTCGCCCTTGTCAGGTTCATATCAAAGTGCTTCGGTCCCTCAGCCGTAGCTGTGATGAAGGGCAGGTTGATATTTGTAGTGGTAGCGGAGGACAGCTCCTTTTTCGCTTTCTCTGCCGCCTCTTTCAGTCTCTGAAGAGCCATCTTATCGTTTGACAGATCCACGCCCTCCATGCGCTTGAACTCTGCCAGCATATAGTCTGTGATCTTCTGGTCGAAGTCATCGCCGCCCAGCCTGTTGTCTCCGGCTGTGGAAAGAACCTCGATGACACCGTCGCCAATATCAATAATAGATACGTCGAAGGTACCGCCGCCCAGGTCATATACCATGATTTTCTGCTCTCTCTCATTGTCCAGGCCGTAAGCCAGGGCTGCCGCTGTGGGCTCGTTGATGATACGCTTTACATCCAGGCCCGCGATCTTTCCTGCGTCCTTTGTGGCCTGACGCTGAGCGTCGTTAAAGTAAGCCGGAACGGTGATAACAGCCTCTGTCACTTTCTCGCCCAGGTAATTCTCCGCGTCAGCTTTCAGCTTCTGCAGGATCATCGCTGAGATTTCCTGGGGTGAGTATTTCTTTCCATCGATGTCTACCTTGTAGTCCGTACCCATATGTCTCTTAATAGAAGAGATGGTCTTGTCAGCGTTGGTAACGGCCTGACGTTTTGCGGGCTCTCCCACCAGCCTCTCTCCTGTCTTTGTGAAGGCTACCACTGACGGTGTAGTCCTGGCTCCCTCTGTATTTGCGATAACTACAGGCTTTCCGCCCTCCACAACCGCTACGCAGCTATTGGTTGTTCCTAAGTCGATACCGATAATCTTTCCCATTATGATTTCCTCCTCATAGAATAAAAATGGTTATATAAGATAATTTACCTTGTTTCCAAACTTAATTTGCTACTTTTACCATGCTGTGGCGTACCACGGTGTCACGGTACATATATCCCTTCTGGAATTCCTCGGCTACGATATTTTCGCCGAGCTCCTCGTCCTCCACATGCATGACCGCATTGTGGAAATTCGGATCAAATTCCTGGCCCAGGGCCTCTATGGGCTTTACTCCCATCTCCTCAAGACTGGTGAGAAGCTGTTTGTAGATTTTATCCATGCCGGTGACAAAGGCGTCTTCCTTCTGTTCCTCCGGCACGGCTCCCAGGCCCCGCTCAAAGTTGTCGATCACCGGGAGAATCTTCTCCACCACGCTTTTCGCTCCGATCTCGTACATGGAAGACTTTTCCTTCTCTGTACGCTTCCGGAAATTGTCGAACTCTGCCATCTGCCTCTTCAGCCTGTCGGTGAGTTCTTCGATCTTCTCATCCTTCTTGTCTTTTTTTTCCTTTTTTTTGAAAAAGCCCTTCTTTTCCTCTGCCGGTTCTTCTTCGGGCGTTTCCGTTTCAAGGGATTCCTGCTCTTCTTTTTCTGCCTCCGAAGCCATTTCTTTCTCCTCGGCTTCCGCGGTTTCTTCTACTTCTTTTTCCAGCTTTTCATCTTCCACGCTCTCTACCGCCTTTCTTCCTTAATCTATTATTCAAATATATTGTCAAGCTGTGTTGTAAGTGTCTTCAGGGCGGACACGACTTTTTCATAATCCATACGTTTGGGACCGATAATCCCTATCGTTCCCTTCATGCCCTCTCCCAGGTCATAAGTGGCAGTCACAACACTGCAGTCTTTCATCGTCTTTACAGGAGACTCATTTCCAATGTAAACCTGAATTCCTGTATTTTCCTCGGAGTTCATGGTCTCCGTCACCAGGTTCGCCAGCTGCTTCTTCTCTTCAAATGCGCTGATCAATTCGCTGGCTCTCTCGCTGTCGCTGAGTTCCGGGTACTTAAAAATGTTTGTTGCCCCGCTGGTGTAGATCTCCAGCTCCTCTTCATCCACCCGAATGGCCTCCGCCACCGCGTCCAGCACGCTGTTCACAACCTCGCTGTGAATCCCCGCCTGTTCCTTCAACCTGGCGATAGTTCCCAGATTTATCTGCTCCATGGCAAGGCCGTTTAAACTGGTATTCAAAAGAATGTTGAGCTTCAGCAGCGTCTCATTATCCAGCTTGTGCTCCATGTGAATCATTTTGTTCTTTACTACATTTCCTTCCGTAACCACCACAGCCAGCATCTGCTGTTCGCTGATGATGGAGAGCTGAATAAACTTCAGCTTCGTCCTGTGGAACTGGGGAGACGTGATCATGGTGGCGTAGTTCGTATTGTTTGCCAGAACACGGGCCACCTGCTTCAGCACATGATCCATCTTGTCCTGCTTGCGGATCATCAGTTCCTTCATCTCTGTGAACTCCCGCTCCTTGTCCTCCATAAGCTGGTCTACATAGAAGCGGTAGCCCTTATCCGACGGAATCCTTCCCGCTGAGGTGTGGGGCTGTAAGATATAGCCCATCTCCTCCAGATCAGACATCTCATTACGGATCGTGGCGGAACTCAGATTCAAATCTGCATATTTGGAAATGGTCCTGGATCCTACCGGCTCCCCCGTCTCCAGATACGTCTTGATGATCGCGTATAAGATCTTTGTCTTTCTTTCATCGAGCTGCATCTTCAAATCCTCCTTCCTTTTTATTAGCACTCTTTAAGGTTGAGTGCTAACATCTATGTACATAAGATAGCACTGCCCCTTTTTTTTGTCAATAGTATTTTTCAAATTTTTTAAATTGTTTATAATCATACAGCAATGCGCCGGGAAGTTCTCTCCCCGGCGCATATGCGTCACTTTATCTGACCTTAACCTTTGCGGAACACTTTCCTGCGCTATAGGTCTTATTTTTTCCGTAAACCACTACTTTATAATAGTAAGTTTTTCCTTTCTTCACCTTCCTGTCGGTGTATGCCAGCTTCTTCACAGGCTTTTTCGTCAGCTTCTTGTACAGGCCGTTCTTCTTCTCTGAACGGTAGATCAGGTAGCCCCTTGCGCCCTTAACCTTCTTAAAGGATACCCGGATCGTTCTTCCGTCCGCCTTTCCCTTCACCTTGGACGTATCCTTCGCGAGGGTGACCGTCCTGGCCTCGCCTGCCACGCTGTCTGCGTATCCCGTCTTCCGCGTCCTGGCCACCGCGTAATAAGAAGCTTTTTTGCCGCTCACCGGCTTCGTATCACGGATAACGCCGTCGGCTGCCTCTCCCACTGTCGTCACCCTGCTGCCCACCTTGCGGTATACCACATAGGAAGACGCATTTGCCACCTGCCTGACACGAACCGTCACGACAGAGCACCCTGCCACGGCGCTGCTCTTGACAGAAGCGATGGACGGCGCATTCAGCCGGACAGGGTTCGCCGGAACGGGTTTTTCCGTCTGCGTCTCTCTTTGCGTTTCTGTCTCGGTTTCGATCTCTGTTTCCGTCTCAGTCTCAGTTTCCGTCTCGGTTTCGGTCTCGGTCTCGGTTTCCGTCTCTGTTTCCGTCTCAGTCTCGGTTTCGGTCTCGGTCTCGGTCTCGGTCTCGGTTTCCGTCTGCTTCTCTTCCAGTGCTGTATATGCTTTTTCCAGATCAGCCGCTGCCGCCGTGATTTCTTCCTGGGCCGCCTCCTGGTCCGCCAGTACCTGCCGTGCCTTTTCCAGCGCCTGCGCAAAGGCCTGCCAGCTGGTCTCTGTGTAACGTTCTTCGTCCGTCACCTTCCCATACTGTTCAACGGCCGCCGCCAGGGCGCTCTTGTCCGGAGCAGGCTCCTTCGTTGTCCTCACCACGCCAAACCAGCTCAGCACCGGGGCCTCGCCTCCTGTGGCGTTCTCGATCTCCAGCTTTACAGGCCCGTCCTCTTTCACTTCAAAAGCAACCGTTCCTTTTGCGCTGTCGCCCACGCCGGATATGGCGATGGCTTCTGAGGTGACCTTATCCGTATGTTCGCCGCTGACGGAAATCTTCACGCTGCGGTTGTTCCACCATTCATAGAAGCCTGCTGTCAGCTCATACTCGCCCGCAGGAAGCTCCATCTGGTAGGTCAGCCATTCCGTCTTGGAGCTGCTGTACCATCCGGTTTGGTATTTGTCCTTCACATCCACATTGCCGGTGGACTTCTCCCGGAAGTTGCTGCCGATCCTGCCCCAGCCAGCGGCTTCCGTATACGCCTGGTCCGCCGCCTTATTTTTCAGGGTATCCTTTGCAAGGCCGGAGATCAGCGCGAAGGCTAAAGATTCCTTTCCCTCGTCCCTGCTGGCATCCACGTAATACATCAGGGAATGCTCTTTTTCCGGCACAACCTCCACTCTGGCGCTTACCGGGGTACCGCTCTCCCTTGTCCTTCCGAAGACGCAGCACGTCTCGTAGGCTTTCAGATTGCTGCCCTCCAGGCTCCACTCCACCTCTTCCGTTACTTTCTGCCCGCTGGCCTTTGTGAGAGTTACCGCAGAAGGAAGGCTTGGCGTGCTCCCCTCGAAGGCCGCGCCGCAGACCTCATCCACGCTTACAACTTTATCCTCCTTCTCATATGGAAGGAACTTCACGGCATCCAGAACAAAACGCCCCTCTTTCACTGTGACGCTGACCGTATGTTCGCCGTCTGCGAGGCCGTACTGCACATAAGCCGCCCCATGCTTTTCGCTTTTCTGGACAGCGGCCTCCTCTGCCACTGTTTTTCCGTCTACCTGGATCCCAAGGACTGCAGAGCCGTCGTTTTCTCCGATCAGGGCAAAGCCGCCCCCATGCATAGAAAACGCGAAGGAAGCTCCCGCCTCACCGGTGCTGGTAGAACGGTACCAGTCATTATTGGAACCTCCGGCCCCCGCAAGGATGCTCCAGCTTCCCTGGTAGCTCACCTCATCGGAAGCATTGTCGATCATCTGAAGGGCATAGGGCTCATAACCCTCCACCTTCTCCACCTTCAGATTATCAAAGACCGTCTCGGCCCAGCCGCAGCCTAAGCGCACCCGTCCGAAGTACTCCGGCTCCGGATCGTTGTAGCAGGCCACCTGCACGCCGTCGACCCATGCGGAAATAAAGCTTCCTCTGCCCTCCAGCTCCAGCCGGTAGGAGCCGCCTGCTTTTGCCGCCACGCTGCCCTCCGCGATCTTTGTGCCTCTTTTTTTCATTGTCCAGGAACCGTCCGCCTCAATGCGCAGGCTGTAGCCGCTTCCCTCAAAGCCCATGCCCGTCTGCTGGCGGATATTCAATCCGGCGTAGCTGCCGCCGCCCGGCGTCACATCCACACCGGCCTTGTAGTTCATCCACCGGAAATCTCCGATCACCGTGCTGGGCTCATAGCTGTTCCACTGGTTCACAGGCTTATCAAGGAGCTGCTTCAGCTTTCCGTCCTCCACCGCGAAAGCGCCCGTAAAGTCCACGGCATACCGCGGCTCATTTCCTCTCTTCTCCAGATAATCCTCCGGATACCCACTGTAGGAAAAATCATCCGCGTAGAGGGTCGCGGAGGCCGTATCCTGCCCTCTGCCCTGGTCGTCCGTATCCAGCACCGCCTTTTCGTTTTCTTTAGGCAGCCTGCCGGTATACTCCTCTTTTCCATTGCAATCCAGAGTCGTGACAGTCACCATTGAATAAGGCTTTACATCCAGCACATAATACCCGTCCTCCCAGGCAGCCTCCCCCTGGTAAGCCAGATAGCTGTCCTTCGTGGTCTCCCAGACCTCCGCAGGCGCTCCTTCCGCCACATGCATCCCCTCTGTCTTGATGGCGTAGGGAAGGGTCTTTGCGCTGTTGTTTACGATCGCCACAGAAAAATCCGACTTATCGGGAGACGCCAGCGTCAGATAGCTGGGATTTCCGCTTTCATTGGTGATATGTCCCAGATCTCCTCTGTTCCCGGAGGTATTTCCGCTGGCATTCGCGATCACACGCCAGATCCCTTCTGTGTTGTCTCCGTTTTCCCAGCCCGTCTTTGCGAACTTGGAAAAATGCTGCAGCATATAGACGGAGGGATCGTAATGAATGTACCCCGCCCAGGGCTCCCGCGCGCTGATCAGTTCCTTGTGGTCGTACTGGGCGCCCTCGTAGAAGGATCCCACCGCCGGCTGGAAAATATAGTGTGTCTTTCTGGAATAGACGAAGCTGGCGATAAAGTTGTCCGCCAGGGCCAACGGGCTCTGGTAACCACCGATGGAGCCTGCACCGTAAGCCTCAGAATTTTTATTTTCCTGATACTCCGTGTAGCTGAATACGGCGCAGCCTTCACTGTACCACACTTCCTTATCATCCTTATCCGCCATCGTCCGGTAATCTGCCGTGCTGTCCTTCGTTCCCGTAGAATAATGGAAGCCCACAGCGTCCACGGCCTCGTAGAGCTCCTTGTCGTTTCTCATCTTCGGCACAAGGTTCAGGGTCGTATTCTCATCGGAGGCTATGATCTTGATTCTGCGGTAAGCCGCCTTTGCCTCCTCATCCATATAGGACGGGAACTCCGTCTCATTTGCCACCCGGTTCTTAAACCACTTGATAAAGGACGCGTCCGGATCCCTTGTCTCGTTGGTGTCCGGATCAATGTAATCGACGATATAGCCATACTTCTCGTAGGCGTCAAAAACCGTCTCCCGGTACCATGTGTACATCGCCTCATAGCCGGCGCCCTGCCTGTCACTGTCCCATTTTTCCTGTACCCAGGAGGGCATCGTCCACCGCAGGAAGCTCACCTTCACCTTAGGATTGATCTCCTTTGCGTCCGCGGCAAGCTGGAATCCGGGGCTTCTCGTCACATCAGCCTCCTCATCCTCAAAACGCATGGTACAGGAATCCGCCCCGGTAGAATTATTCCCGTCATTTCCCATTTCCATCTTCACATGGTTCATCAGCGGATGTTCCCCGCCGAAAAGCACCTGCAGAAGCTCCCGGTACTTCTCAGGGGCTTCCTGCTTATAATCCATCAAAAGGTCACTGGTGCTGTTTCCGCTGAGCAGGCCAAAGCCCTTATACGTCAGGCCGTTCCTGTTCGCTGCCGCCGCGTCCACATCCTCTCCCTTCAGGAGAATCTCCGTTTCCTGGCTGACGTCGGGAAGCGTCACGGTTCCCTTCGCCACCGCGAGCCAGGAGACTACGGGAGCCTGTCCCCCTGTGGGATTCTTGACGTCTATCGTCACGGGGCCGTCCTGGCTCACCTGGAAGCTGACAGAGCCCTTTTTCTTCTCCATTTTCGTGCCGGACAGCACGATCCGCTCAGAGGTCGCGCCGTTGACCTCGATTTGCATGGTACGGCTGTTCTGCCACCACTCCAGGCATCCCATATGCACCGTATACTCCCCGGCTTCCAGCTCAAACTGCCAGGAAACGCTGTTCACCTTGTCATTTTCTCCGTACACGCCCGTCTGGTATTTGTCCGTCACATCCAGGCCGCCGGTTCCCTTTACATGGTACGTGCTTTTCCTTCCCCAGGAAGCTTCCTCTGCCAAAAGCTGGTCCGCCGCCTCATTTTTCAGGCTGCTTCCCGCCAGCTCCTTGACAGCAGTGTAAGCCTTTGACTCTGCGCCCTCTCTTCCCGCGTCCACAAAATACACCAGCGGATATTCCTCGTCGGGAATCACCTCCACCATTGCCAGAACGCTCTGGCCGCTCTCTGTAGTTCCTTTGATCTCCACAGTCTCATAGGGCACGGCAAACTTGCTGCTTCTGAGGCTCCATGTCACGATCTCCTGGTTTCCTCCCACCTGCACCGTCTCCGGCAGGGTGGTCTCCGCCACACTTGACGCGTTCTGATAGGCTGCCGCGTACACTTTTTCCGCATCGGCTCCCCGGCTGACCCTTGCGGGTGCCCCAGCCAGCACCATGCTGACGCCTACGGCAAGGGCCAGGGCGCGCTTTCTCCACATTTTGTTCTTTCTCATTTGTCTCCTCCTCCTGTAACGTATCCTACTCTGGCGGCAGCTGTTCCGTATCTTCACAGTTACCTCCGCATAACATAGCATGTCATGGTATTTATTGTATAAAACAGGTATTTTCCTGTCAACTCCCAACTTTGTTTCCGTCATTTTACACAAAAGCTTTTGAAACGTCTGCTCCCCGGAAACGGGATTTCCATTGACATTTTTACGACATATGCTATATTAGAATTATATTTACAGAAAGGAAAGATTCAACCAATGAAAAGAGGTTCGACTTTACTTGTCATTCTGGCATCTATCCTGATTCTCTGTCTTTTGGGATTAGCCGGTTTTGTGACCATCTTAAACCGCAGCATGCCGTCCTCCAAGGCCTCCCCGGCCGTTTCTCTTTCAGGAGAAACCGAAAGGGACGAGCCCGTCTATACGGCGAAACCGGACGGAACCGTGGTTTCCGAGACAAATATTTACGATGAAAACGCCCAGGAACCGGCCCACTCCTATATCTTTGTAGGCGATTCCCGGACGGTAGGTATGCACAACGCCCTCTTTAAGGATGGCGGGGAGGACGGCTGCTCCTTCATCGCGAAATCCGGCGAGGGATATTACTGGTTTTACCATGACGGCATTGTGGAGCTGGAAAATGCCCTCGCCGCCGATCCCTGCGCCACTGTGATCTTCAACCTTGGCGTCAATGACCTTCGGGAAGCTGACAGGTACATCTCCCTCTATCAGGAGCTGTTCTCCATCTACCACGATCCTTCCTTTTATATTTTATCCGTAAACCCCGTAAACGATGAAAAATGCTCCGGGGCCAGCAACGAGGAGATCGAAGCCTTCAACGAGAAAATGGAGGAAGCCTTCCCCGATCAGTTTCTGGACTGCTACGCCTACCTGGAGGATCACGGCTTTGAGACGGCGGACGGCCTTCACTACTCCAATGACACGTACCGGGACATTCATCATTTTGTGGTCATGTCCCTGGCCCAGGAGGATTCAGAATAGAAACTCGGCTATCACATAATTGCTCACATCAATTCCCTGCTCTGTCAGGAAAATCCTTTGGTTTTCCTGACAGAGCAGTTTTTTTGCCAGAAGCTCCTTCGTCACCTTCCCATAAACCTCCGCATAGGCACAGCCAAATTTCCGGCAGAACTCCTCCGTGGATATGCCCTCCGCAAGCCGGAGCCCCAGAAACATGAACTCCTCCATCTGCGCCTCCTTTGACAGGCGCTCTTCCTCCCGTCTGGAAAAGTCCCGGCCCAGGTACTCCTCCATGCAGGACGTATTTTTAAAGCGTACCTCCTCCACCAGGGAGGAGGCCCCGAGACCGAAGCCCCGATAGCTCTCTCTCCTCCAATAGCCGCAATTATGGCGGCACTCGTATCCCTTCCTGGCGTAATTGGAGATCTCATAGCGGCCATAGCCCTTCTCCCCCAAAATCCCCTTCGTGTCGTAGTACATCTGCCGCTCTTCCTCCTCCGACGGCAGCCAGGAGCAGGCAAGCCCCTCCTCCCTGCGTCTGGCGTCCTCCCCGTACTTCTCATAAAAGGGAGTCCCCTCCTCCACGATCAGGCTGTAGGCGGAGATATGCTCCGGCTCCAGGGCTGTGACCTTTAAAAGCGTCTCCCTCCAGGTGCGGCTGCTCTGGCCCGGCAGGGCGGACATCAGGTCAATATTGATATTTTCAAATCCTGCCTTCCTGGCCATCCGGTAGCCCTCCAGAAATTCTTCCCAGGTATGGATCCGTCCGAGGGTTCTCAGCTCTCTGTTATCTGCCGACTGCAGCCCTATGCTCAGGCGGTTGATGCCTGCCTCCCTCCAGGCGGCAAGCTTTTCGGCCGTCAGGGTACCGGGATTGGCCTCCAGGCTGATTTCCGCTCCCGGAAGTACCCGGTAATGGGACCGCACCGTCTCCATGAGGATCCCGATCTCTTCCCCTGAAAGCACGGAGGGGGTGCCCCCGCCCAAAAATATGGTGGTGACATCCCCTCTCTCAGCCGCCCCTCCGATCTCCTCCCTCAGAGCCTCCACATAGGCCCTTTTTCTCTCTTCCCCGGCGGGAAACGAGAGGAAATCGCAGTAGGCGCATTTTCTAATACAAAACGGAATATGAATATACAGCTCCATCTTACTTATCATCCAACTTTAAGACGCTCATAAACGCCTTCTGCGGAATCTCTACATTTCCCACCTGGCGCATACGCTTCTTTCCTTCCTTCTGTTTTTCCAAAAGCTTCTTCTTTCTGGTGATATCGCCGCCATAGCACTTGGCCAGTACATCCTTCCGCATGGCTTTTACGGTTTCCCTGGCAATGATCTTGCTGCCGATCGCCGCCTGGATGGGAATCTCAAAGAGCTGCCTTGGGATCTCCTCTTTCAGCTTCTCACACATCTTCCGGCCCCTCTCGTAAGCGGTGGCCCCGTGGACGATAAAGGACAACGCGTCCACCTCTTCCCGGTTTACCAGGATATCCAGCTTCACAAGCTCTGAGCGCTCATAGCCCTTCATCTCATAATCGAAGGAAGCGTAGCCCCTGGAGCGTGATTTCAGCGCGTCGAAGAAATCGTATATAATCTCATTTAAGGGCAGGTCATACTTAAGAAGAGCTCTCGTCTCCTCCATATATTCCATCCCTAAGTATACGCCCCTTCTCTCCTCACAGAGCTGCATGATGGAACCGATAAATTCCGTAGTCACCATGATCTCCGCGCTGACGATGGGCTCCTCCATATACTCGATCTCTGAGGGATCGGGAAGGTTGGAGGGGTTTGTCAGCTCCATCACCTCACCGTTTGTCTTATGTACCTTGTAAATAACGCTGGGAGCCGTAGTCACCAGATCCAGGTTGTACTCCCTCTCCAGTCTCTCCTGGATGATCTCCAGGTGCAAAAGCCCAAGGAAACCGCAGCGGAACCCAAAGCCCAGGGCCACGGAGGTCTCCGGCTCAAACTGCAGGGCCGCGTCGTTTAACTGCAATTTTTCCAGGGCGTCCCTGAGATCCGGATACTTTGCGCCGTCCGCCGGGTACATCCCGCAAAACACCATGGAGTTCACCTTTTTATAGCCAGGCAGAGGCTCGGCGCAGGGGATGTCCGCGTTTGTGACGGTATCTCCCACCCGTGTCTCTTTTACGTTTTTCAGACTGGCCGTGATATAGCCTACCATACCGGCGGAAAGCTCCTCGCAGGGGATAAACTGGCCTGCGCCAAAATATCCTACCTCCACCACCTCGGCCCTGGCTCCGGTGGCCATCATCAAAATGGGGGTTCCCCTCCTCACGGCGCCTTCCTTGATCCGGCAGAAAACAATAACTCCCCGGTAAGAATCATACACAGAATCAAAAATCAGGGCTTTCAGCGGCGCTTTCGCGTCTCCCACGGGAGCCGGTATCTTCGCCACGATCTGCTCCAACACCTCTTCCACATTTTCCCCTGTCTTCGCGGAAATCCTGGGTGCGTCCTGGGCCTCAATGCCGATAATATCCTCGATCTCATTGATGACACGCTCCGGATCCGCGCTGGGCAGGTCGATCTTGTTGATCACAGGCATCACGTCCAGGTCGTGATCCAGGGCCAGGTACACATTTGCCAGGGTCTGGGCCTCGATCCCCTGGGCCGCGTCCACCACCAGGATCGCCCCGTCGCAGGCGGCCAGGCTCCTGGATACCTCGTAGTTAAAGTCCACATGCCCCGGTGTGTCGATCAGGTTAAAAATATATTCCTCCCCGTCCTTGGCCCTGTAGACCGTGCGGACGGTCTGGGCTTTAATGGTAATCCCCCTCTCCCGCTCCAGGTCCATATTGTCCAAAACCTGGGCCTGCATCTCCCGGCTGGTAAGCAGGCCGGTCATCTCGATGATCCTGTCTGCCAGTGTGGATTTTCCGTGATCTATATGCGCGATAATGCAAAAATTTCTGATTTTACTCTGATCCATTTCTGCTCCTCCTCTTACTGCTTGCGTCTCTGTCCAATTCAGCTTAGTGTATCACATATCCCTCTTTTCACGCAATACCTGATTCAGAATATCCGCCAGCAGCTCCATGGAATTCATCTCCTCCTCCACCGTGTTGAGCTGGGTACCGGACTCGATCAGCAGGGACTTGGGGCGCATATGGAGGTTATAGCGGAGGCTGCTGAGATAAATGGCCCTCGTCCATCCGGGATAATACTCGTTTGCCTTTTTCTGAAGCTGAAAGGAAAAGGCCAGATTGTCTGAAAGGTAAGGGTTCGGAAGATAGTCGATCTCCCCGTTTTCCGCCGAGCGGCTGAGGCCGTTGTAGAACATGATCTGGGAGACGGGCTTCCCGTCCACCTCCGTTACAAACTTGTGGCCGTCCACCCCGTCCCTGTGAAGGTCGATAACCACCTCAATGGATGGATTTTCGTCCAGGATCTGCTGAATCTCTGGGGCTGCCAGCGTGTAGGCCATATTTCTGTCCAGGACGCCGTCCACCAGGTCATACGTCTTTGTATGGTGGATCACGTTGTAGCCGTAGGCATTGGTGAGAATCTCCGTCAGGCGGTCTCCCACGCCCACAATCGTATCCTCCACCCTGCCCTCCCTGGAGTCAATAAAGGCCTCCTGGGAATGGGTATGGTAGATCAAAATCTGGGGTTTGTCCGCGCCCGCGGACATCCTCAGGTCTTTTGCCATAAAGGCGTCGTAATTCAGCTGGCTTTCTAAGGGTGTGGTGGAAGGATCCACCGCAAAATAATGATTGAGCAGGTAGTTATAATCACGAAGCTGATCCTCGTCACAGGGAGCGATGGGTGGCCGCGACGGATCCTTCCCTTTTTCCGTGCTTTTCCCTGTTTCGGCATCCTTTTTCCCATCCTGCGTCTTCTCTGTCCTGCTGCCGCCTGCCCCTTCTTTTGCCTCCTCTGCCTTGCTACCGCCCGGCCCCTCTTTTGCCTCC
>DESK01000050.1:0-29093 GCA_002361955.1 Lachnospiraceae bacterium UBA3316 | reverse complement strand
GGCCCCTCTTTTGCCTCCTCTGCCCTGCTGCCGCCTGGCCTTTCCCCGCCGCTTGTCCCATCTGTTTTGGCGCCGCTTTTCTCTGGGCTGCCTTTTCCCTCCGCCAATTCCTCCGTAGGGCTCTCCAGCTCCATCATCAGCTCATACTCCAGACGGCTCTCGATATCAGGCATCCCTTCGGCCTCCTCCTTC
Organism: Lachnospiraceae bacterium UBA3316; assembly: GCA_002361955.1. GTDB lineage: Bacteria > Bacillota > Clostridia > Lachnospirales > Lachnospiraceae > Hominisplanchenecus_A. The sequence continues at coordinate 28,901 of DESK01000050.1, read as the reverse complement.
GCGTAAGAGTACAGCGGAAAAACCCCGTCCAGCACGAAATCCGTCCACTCTCCCCCATAGCCTGTCCCCTGCCACGCAAAGGTTAAAGAGGGCATATGGGTCTTTACTGCCATTGTCTCCAGGCTTCTCCCAAGACTTCCGATCCCCGGAAGCTTCTGCAGAAGGTGATTTTCCCGCACAATGGCAAGACCTCTATAGAATATATAGAGGCCTAAGACAACTATCAAAATCCACGCCGCGCCCTGTAGCTTTCTCTGCATTTCCCGTCCAGCCTCCCTCATACGATCACTCATTGATCCAGAGCTGCCTATCGCCCGCAGCTATGATCCTGTGGATCCCAAAGCCATGCATTTCCATGCAGGATCCATGGCCTTCTGGCCCTGGTATCATTATATGAGGCCCGGACAAAACCTATGACAGGGAAAGAGCCAGGTTAATCCCCTCAGACACCGTATAGCTGATGCGGTGGATCGTCTCATCGATATCCTTCGGCGTCACAAACATGGTGTTCAGATGGGGGGAAATCAGTTCCCGGATCATCTGCTGCTTCTCGCTTTTGCTTAAGGTTCCAAGGGCTCCCCCCAGGTTTTTGATATGGGCGTCCCGGTCCATCGTATCCACCAGACTCTCCATCGTGTCGTTGACGATTGTCGCCGCGTCCACCACGGTAGGAACACCGATGGCAATGACAGGAACGCCAAGCGTCTCCTTCGTAATGCCGTCTCTGTGGTTTCCCACGCCAGATCCGGGATTGATCCCCGTATCCGTAATCTGGATCGTCCGGTTCAGCCTCCGGGTGCTTCTGGCCGCCAAAGCGTCCACCGCGATGACCACGTCCGGCTTCGTCTCCTCCACCACCCCCCGGATAATTTCCAGGGTCTCCATCCCTGTCTGCGCCATAACTCCCGGTATCAGGGCGCTGACTGGGCAGGTTCTCTCCCTGTCCAAAAACGCTTTCCCGTACTCCCGGATCATATGGCGGGTGATATCCACATGGCCGGCCACATAAGGCCCCAGGGCGTCCGGCGTCACCTCCCTGTTTCCCAGCCCCACCACCAGCACCGACTGCTCCCGGTCTCCCAGAAGCTCCCGCAGGTGCCCGGCCAGAGCTTCGGACACTTCTCTGTGATACCCCTCGTCGGAAACAGACATATGGGGGGCTTCCATGGTAACATAAGTTCCCACGGGCTTTCCCATGGCCTTTGCCCCGTTTTCCGTCTCAATGACCACCCTCGTCGTCCTGATCTCCCTCTCCTCATCCTCCGTCTCCGTGATCTTCACTCCCCGTATCTCTACGTGATCCTCCTCAAAGCTTTCCTTGGCCTCCAGCGCCAGGTCTGTGCGGATATTGAATTTTCCCAGCATCGTCTTCTCCTTCTTCTACCGTAATTGTTCCGTGACTTCGCAATTACCATTCACTACCTATTATTATCTACAATTTTTTCGAAAATATGTATTGACATCCGAGGAAGGTTGGGCTAAACTATAAAAGTACGTTCACACTGGTACGTCCGTGTCCGGCTCGGTGTGAAAGATAACGGTTTAATATGAATGATGATAAAAATATTTTGGAGGTGTACAGGTTGGCTAACATCAAATCTGCAAAGAAAAGGATCTTAGTAAACAGAACAAAGGCTGCCCGCAACAAATCAATCAAATCCAGCGTTAAGACTGCGATCAAGAAGGTTGATGCTGCTGTTGCGGCTCAGGATAAAGAGGCCGCTGCTGCCGCTTTATTAAATGCTACTTCTGTTATTGATAAAGCTACATCAAAGGGTGTTTATCATAAAAACACTTCTGCGAGAAAAGTATCCCGCTTAGCAAAAGCCGTAAACGGCATCGCTTAATCGAATCGATACACGGATATAGTGCGGGAGCTCTGCTGGCTCCCTCCATTACACAGAAAAAACCAGGTCCCGTCAGCCTGGTTTTTTTGTGTTTATCACTGCTCACAGTGGCATGGATGACCTCCTGTTCCGCTGCCTGGTATGGCCTACGGTAATTAGTGACCTGTTTCGCACAGGATAAATTATCATCTACAAGGCGGAGGAATGAGGCGATGCGGTGACATTGTTGATTGACGACAACGCAGTAGATGGAAATTTTTGCTAATTGCCGTGGATCCTGCTAGGCGCTGTACTGCACGATCAGAAGCTCTACGCTCAGCACATCGTTCATGCGCCCTGTCTTCACTGCCTCCTCGGCTTCGATGCAGTCCTTGACCGCCCTCTCCAGTTCTTCCTCTGTAAAGCTGCGGGCCTGCCTGGCATAATTTCTCACGATAAAGCTCTGCATTTTCAGCTTCTCCGCTGCCCCATTCTGGTCAAAGCCCTGAGCCAGAAGCGCCTTCACCTGCATCAGAAGATTGAACTGCCTGGTGATCAGATAAAGGATCCGCATGGGAGGCTCCTTTAAGGCCAGCAGATCATAGTACAGATCCAACGCCTTTTTCTGCTTTTTCTCCGCAATGGCATTGATCATATCAAAGATCTTATTTTCCGTCCGCACTGTACAGACGTCCTCCACATCCTTCGAGGTAACCACGTCACGTCCTATGGTATAGCAGAGCAGCTTTTCCAGCTCCTTTTCAATAAATTCCATGTCATTGCCCGTACGGCTGAGAAACAGCTCCATCGTGGCGGAGGTAATATTTTTTTTCTCTTTCCGCAGAGTGCTGAGCACCCAGTTCATCAGCGTCCGCTCATCCTGCCTCTTCATCTCCACCACGCGGCCCGTATTCTTCACTGCTTTGTAGAGCTTCCCCCGTTTATCTACCTCATTTTCCACAAACACCATGCAGGTTTCCTGAGGCATCCTCGGTATGTAGTCTGCCAGCTCCGGAGACGCCGTCTTGAAAAATCCGCTGTCCTCGATCAAAATCAATCGCCTGTCCGCAAAAAAGGGCATCGTGTCTGCCTGGGAGATCACCTCCCTAACGTCGATGCCCTTTCCTCCATAGACAGAGAGATTCATCGTATCCCCCGGAGGAAGCACAGCGCTCTTCAGCTTGTTTTTATAGAAATTTTTCAAGTAATCCTCTTCTCCACAGAGAAGATAGACTCTTTTTAAATTTCCGCTTCTCAGATCTTCCTTCAGGCTCTTCATTTTCATCCTCCCCGCCTTTTCTTTTGTCCCTATTTTACCATTTCTTGCTCCGATAGTAAAGCTTCGTGTTTCATCTGCTTTTTTCGTTTCGTCATCATACCGCCAATGCGGCCGGTTTCCTTGGCTGTGAGAGATTTCCATCCCTGGTTCAGCACCTGGTCCAGCAGCCCCAGCTCCCCCGCGATTTCGTATTTCAGTTCTTCCTCCGGCGTCAGATTGTTCAAGTCGATGTTCTTTTCTTTCTTAGGCATAAAACAGGCCATACCCCCTTTCTTTGTTTGGAGTATGGCCCGCTTTCAGGATTCTATTCACGCTAACTGCCCATTCCCTTTTAATACTCGTAGGGAATAATGATCGCCGCCACAATATAGATAATAATTCCTGTACTGGTGCAGCCCAGCAGCACGGCCAGCAGGCGGATCAGCGTGGGATCAATATTCAAGTATTCTCCAATCCCTCCGCATACGCCGCAGATCATCTGATCCTTTCTCGATTTGTACAATTTCTTTGACATATCTGTCCTTCCTTTCTCACATCGTATAAGGCTCCTCCGGATCTCTCCGCAGCCGGAGCATTTCTACAGGTGATGCTTCGTCTCCTCCAGAGGGTACTCCTGTCCCTCTATATGGTGTTCCGTTTCTTCCATATGGTGCTCTGATTCTTCCGCAGGGCGTTCCGTGTTCCCGGATGTGAAGCCTGCGCTCTTTGGGCTGTCGGAAAATGTGAGCATCACACTTCCCATGCCGCAGTCAATCTCCATACCTCTCCCTGTGCCATTGTCGATCTCTCTTCGCTTTGAAATACCGCTGTAGCTATTCTCCCCCAGAACGACGTCGCCTATGCCGCAAGTGATCTGATAATCAAAATCCTCCTGGGCATTTTCCAGGTTCAGGGATACCTCTCCCACGCCGCAGTCGATGCTGCATTCATCCTCCACCCGGCCGCTTACGGAAACGCTTCCCACGCCGCAGTCGATGGAAAGCTCCCGACAGTACAGGCCTGCGGCATCCAGCTCGCCGACTCCCACATCGATCTCCACTTCCTCAAATACGGTTCCCACCGGGATTTCAATGGTGAGCTGTTCTCCTGACTGGCTGTTGTGTACCCATCTCCGCCTGCCCTCTACCTCCAGGGTGTCCCCATCCTTTTGGCAAGAGAAATTATCGTCATAGCAGACGCCGTACACATGAAATCTGTTATCCCCGCTCTCCTGGATCTTCACTGACGTTACGCCGATATCCAGGCTGAGGTTTCTGATCCCTTCATAATACTCGTCAATCTTCCTGCCCTGTCCGTTTGATTTCCAGAGAACGTTATTCCTGAAACTAAGTAAATTCTCAAATCTTCCCATATCTACTCCAAAGATACCTCCTACCACACAGAGTGCTGCGCCTGTCACAGCCAAAACCGCCCCCAGAATCAGGCAGACTTTCACAAATTTTTTCATGAATCATACCCTCCTCTCTGAAAGGTCTTCCCTAAAAAGCCTGCGACCGACCGGAATGCCCAGGGAAGGAACTTTCCAAACACTAGGATGCAGGCTAAAATCAGCAGAATACCTGCAGCCAGAGCCAGGCAGCCGCCGCCCAGCATCAAAAAGCCGAAGCCCGGCGAGAGAAACACCTCTACAATGCCGACGCCCACAAGGACAATGCCCAAAATCACTGCCACCACGACACACACGGGCACAGCCACGGCCACGGCAAGGCCCACGCCCAGAATCCCTGCCAGAATTCCAAACACACTGCCCGCCAGAGGCAGGATCACGGGTACAGCCACGATGCAGAGTATAAGGATCAGCAGGTATTCGCCCCTGCTCCGTTTCCTTTTTCTGCCGGACCTCCCATATTTATAATCCGTATCCTTCTCTTCATTCAGCGGCTCCATCCTCGGCTCCGGAACCTTATTGTCCTCCCGGAAGCGGCTGTCCTGATAGCCCGTCTCCGTGTACTCTCCCGCCTCATCATTTCCTCCATTCAGCCCGTCCTTTATAAGCGCCGCCACCTTGGCCGGACTGCCAAGCTTTCTTATGACCTCAGCTTCCTCTCCCTCACCTGCCTCATCAAAATAATCCTCGTACCAGGAAAGGGCTTCTTCCCTCTCTCCGTCGGGAATGTCCTGCAGAAGATAAGCCAGCTCTCTCATATATTCCTCTCGGCTCATTCTACTTTCCCTCCTGTAAATATTTTTGTGATTTTTGTCGAGTATTCCTGCCACTCTGCCATATACAGGTTCAATTGTACTCTCCCTTTTTCCGTAATCCTGTAATAACGGCGGTTCCTGCCACCAAATTCCCTGTCATAAACCTCCAGGCAGCCGTCCTTCTGGAGCCGCCTGAGCACCGGATACAGCGTAGACTCAGATACCTCAAGGGCCGCCCGCACATCCTGGGTAATGCGGTATCCATAGGTGCCCTCCTCCTCTTTCGAGACTGCCGCAAGTACGATGGCATCCAGCAATGCTGCACCTGTATTAAATACCATCCGATCACCTCCCTGGTATTTTTCAGCCTATTATATTGTTGGCTTTCCAATATTATATATCATATAATATCATTTGTCAACGATGTTCTATGATAGCTGTTTGCTCAAGATCCGCCGGTTAATACCATTACTTGCTTTCTAAAAATAAGAACCTCCCGGCGAATTCAGTGTTTCTCTTAACACTTGATATTCTACGGAAGATTCTTGTTTCTCTTGTCAGCATTTCGTAGACATAAAACCTCTTAACTGCATATTTTAAGATCACGAGGATAATCCAAAAACTGTTTTTTTAATTCCTTGTCTTTTTCAGTCTTAGACCCGTCAAGTATCATCCCGAACCCGTAACATTTTCCATTCTGATCAACAATAAGAGCGCCATCAATGGATGTCATAGTCTTGTTGCGCCAGATTATGACCGGTGATCCTCTTTTTTTCTATGATTCTATACTATATAGACTTCTTTATGCACTCCAGCGCATAGGCCAGCTCCTCCTCCGAGTGGGCCGCCGATAAAAACATGGCCTCAAACTGGGCCGGCGCCAGGTAGATTCCCTGCTTTAACATGGAGGCAAAGTATGCCGCGTACTTCTGCGTATCCGCAGTCTTCGCCGTCGCGTAATTCACCACCGGAACCTCTGTGAAAAATACACAGCCAAGGGAACCCACATGGTTTACCCGGACAGGCTTTCCGCTCTCCTCTGCGATCCGTTCGATCTCTCCGTAGAAGCTGTCCCCCTTCCGGTTCAGCTTTTCATAAAACAAAGGGTCATCCCTTAAGAGGCGAAGCTGGGCGAGGCCCGCCGCCATGGCCACGGGATTTCCGCTCAGAGTACCTGCCTGATACACTTTGCCCACGGGAGCCACCGTCTCCATGATCTCCCGTTTTCCGCCGTATGCCCCCACGGGCATCCCCGCGCCGATGATTTTCCCGAAGGTGGTCAGGTCTGCCTGCACGCCGAAATAGCCCTGGGCCCCGTCTAATCCCAGACGGAATCCCGTAATCACCTCGTCGAAAATCAACAGGCTGCCGTACCGGGTGCAGATGTCCCTGAGCCCCTGCAGAAAGCCCTCCGCCGGAGGCACCACGCCCATATTGGCCCCCACAGGCTCCACGATCACAGCGGCGATCTGGTCTCCGCAGAGGTCAAAGAGGGACTGCACACTGTCCAGGTCATTGTAGACGGCGGACAGCGTATCTGCCGTACAGCCCGCCGGAACGCCCGCGCTGTCCGGCACCCCGGCCGTCATCACGCCGGAGCCTGCCTTCACCAGCATGGCGTCCGAGTGCCCATGGTAGCAGCCCATAAATTTTACAATCTTGTCCCTGCCTGTATAACCCCTGGCCGCCCGGACGGCGCTCATCACGGCCTCCGTGCCAGAGTTCACCATACGGACCATATCAATGGAAGGCACGAGGCTGCAGATCAGCTCCGCCATCTCCACCTCCCGCTCTGTGGCGGCTCCAAAGCTCAAACCATCCTCACAGGCTTTGATCACGCTCTCCCGTACCGCCGGATGGTCATGGCCCAGGATCATGGGGCCCCAGGATCCCACAAAATCCAGGTACTCCCGGCCGTCCACATCGTACATATGGGAGCCCCTGGCCCTCTCGATAAACCGGGGCGTCAGCCCCACAGAGCCGAAGGCACGCACCGGGCTGTTGACCCCGCCCGGAATATATTTTACCGCTTCCTGAAATAAACTCTCTGATTTCGTCATCATCCGATTCTCCCTTCGTCCATGAGACGCGCAAGCTCCTTCGCAAAGTATGTGATATAAATGTCGGCTCCTGCCCGGTAGGCTGCCACAGCCATCTCACCGATGATCCGCTCCTCACCGCCCAGATAGCCCAGCTTGGCCGCCGCCTTCACCATGGCGTACTCCCCGCTGACACTGTAGGCTGCGATCGGCGTCTTCACCGTCTGGGCCACCTCGCTCACCACATCCAGATAGGACATGGCAGGCTTTACCATGATAATATCGGCCCCTTCTTCCACATCCAGCAGAGCCTCCTTGATGGCCTCCCGCTTATTATGGAAATCCATCTGATAGCTCTTCCTGTCCCCAAAAGCCGGCGCGGAGTCAGCCGCCTCCCGGAAGGGCTCATAGAAAGCCGACGCATACTTGACGGCGTAAGACATGATGGGTGTCTCCTTGAAGCCCGCCTGGTCCAGCGTCTCCCGTATGGCCCGCACACGTCCGTCCATCATATCGGAAGGGGCCACCATATCCGCCCCTGCCTGGACATGGGAAAGGGCTGTTTTAGCCAAAAGCTTCAGCGTCTCGTCATTTTCCACCTCATGGCCGCAAAGCACCCCGCAGTGGCCATGGGAGGTATATTCACACATACAGACATCGGTGATCAGGTACATCTCCGGAAAATCTCTCCTGGCAATCCGAAGGGCCCTCTGCACGATCCCCTCCGGGTCGTACGCGCCGCTTCCCAGCTCATCCTTATGATCCGGGATCCCGAAAAACATGACGCTGTTTACCCCCACCTGCCGCAGGCTCTCCAGCTCCTCCCCCATCCTGTCAAGGCTCCAGCGATACTGCCCCGGCATTGTGGGGATCTCCTCTTTTATATTTTCCCCTTCCGTCACAAACATCGGATAGATCAGGGAGGACTTATCCATCCTAGTCTCCCGCACCATTCTCCGCAGGGTCTCGCTCCCCCTGATTCTCCTTGGCCTTTTTAACATCTCCATAGCAAAACACCTTCCTCACATTCACATTTTTATCATGCTCTTACAGTCTCAGCCCGAAAGCACCCGCTTTGCGCCGCAGGTGCTTCGGCCTTTCCTGCATCGATACACACGTTTATCTTCTGCACAGCTCCTCCACGCGCTCCACGACGCTGTCCATGGAAGCCTTCTCTGCCATATAGGTCTCCATCCCCAAAGCGTCTGCCGCCGCCTTCGTCTGCTTTCCGATGCACACAGCCCGCACCTTTGTAAAATCCAGGCCCTCCACGGCCCTTGCGAAGCCTTTCACCGTGGACGCGCTGGTAAACACCGCATAATCAATGTTTCCATTCTCAAACTCCGCCCGCTCATCCACAAGAGGCGAGCCTTCATACAGTGTATCGTATGTGGCCACATCGTCGATCTGCACCTCTTCTACCTTTTGAAGAGCCGCGACCAGCTCTCCGTTTCCCATGGAAGCCCGCGGAATCAGCACTCTCTCGCCGGGACGGCATTTCTCTGCCAGAGCCTCTCCCAGGGCCTGCCCATCGTAAACCTCCGGCATCAGATCCGCGAAGATTCCCCGCTCCTCCAATGCTTTTTCCGTACCGCTGCCGATCACGGCAAACCTCGCTCCCGCCAGGCTGCGGATATCTCTTCTCTCTCTCTTTAACGCGTCGAAAAAGACACGCACGCCTGTGGGGCTGGTCAAAACGATCCAATCGTAGCTGCCGATTTCCTCCAGGGCCTTCTTAAGAGCCGGATTGGGAAGGATCGGAACCGTGCGGATGGCCGGAAGCTCCAGCACCTCCGCCCCCTGGCAGCGCAGTCGCTCCGCCATGGATGAGATCAGCTCCTTGGGCCTTGTCACCAGAATCTTCCGCCCGGCCAAAGGCAGCTCTCCATACCAGTCGAACTCCTCGGCCAAAGCGCAGACCTTCCCCACCACGATGATGGCCGGCGTCTCAACGCCCTGCCGCTCTGTTTCCTCCTGCAAGACAGACACCGTAGCCAGGATACGCTTCTGGGCCGCCGTCGTCCCCTTTTGAAGCACCGCCGCAGGCATATCTCTGTCCATCCCGTGCTCCATAAGCCCCCGGCAGATCTCTCCCAGAGCCGCCACGCCCATCAGGAATACCAGCGTACCGCCTGTGCGCACCAGCGCCTCAAAGTCGATATCGTAGCCTGCCCCTTTTCTCTTATGACCCGTAATAATATGAACGGAGGAACAATAATCCCGGTGGGTCACCGGAATCCCGTTGTAGGCCGGAACGGCCACCGCCGAGGTCACCCCCGGCACCACCTCATAGGGAATCTTATGGGCCCGCAAAAGCTCCAGCTCTTCCCCGCCGCGTCCGAACAAAAAGGGGTCGCCGCCCTTTAACCGCACTACCCGCTTTCCCTCCTGGGCTTTCCTGACCAGCGTCCGGCTGATCTCCTCCTGGGGCATCGTATGGCAGTTGGCACGCTTTCCCACATTGATCTTCTCGGCCTCCGCCGGGATCATGTTTAAGATTCCCTGACCTACCAGGGCGTCATAGACCACTACCTCCGCTTTTTTCAGAACCTCATAGCCCTTCAGTGTAAACAGCCCTCTGTCAGAGGGGCCTGCCCCCACCAGCCAAACTTTTCCTATCATCCGCCGCTCCTTTCCCCGGAAGGGCTGCCGCTTTCCCGGTGTTCTTCCGTCCCCGCGAAGCCCTTGTTTTCTTTATCCTTCTGCCGTTTTCCTTGCTCCGCCTTCTCTTCTTCCCTGGCTGCAGCATACTCCCTGCGCAGCCGTTCTGCCAGCGTTCTTCCCAGCTGTTCAGGCTCCTCTGCGCTGCCTTCCCCACTGCCTGTCAGCCAGCCGCCGGTTTCCTCATCGTAATAAAGCCCCAAAAGCCGGATGCGCCCCTGCTCGATCCTTGCATAGGCCGCTACCGGTGAGGTACACCCGCCGTTTAAACAGGCCACAAAGGCCCGCTCTGCCGCCGCCGCACAGGCGGCTTCCGCACTGTCAAAGCCCTCCAGGAATCCATAATCCTGCCCTTTCCTGCCCTGCACGGCCAGTATTCCCTGGCCGGCCGCCGGGATCATCTCCTCCGGCTCAAAATATCTGGAAATCCTGTGGGCAAGACCCAGCCGCTTTAATCCCGCCGCCGCCAGGATCAGCGCGCCATATCCACCCTCGTCCAGCTTTTTCAGGCGGGTAAGCACATTTCCCCTGACCATCTGAAACGTCACATCGGGATACATCGCCTGAAGCTGCAGAATCCTGCGCTGGCTTGAGCATCCCACAGGAAGGCTTTTGTCCCATGTTTCCGCCCCTTCCGGGAGCACCAGCACATCCCTGGGATCTTCCCGGCGGGAAAAAGCCACCAGGGGCAGCTCCTGGGGCAGCTCCATGGGCATATCCTTCAGGCTGTGTACCGACAGGTCGCTCCTGCCTTCCTTCAGCGCCCGGTCCAGCTCTTTGACAAACAGTCCTTTGCCTCCCACCTTATCCAGCGTCCTGTCAAGAATTCTATCCCCTGTAGTCTTCATGGTCAGAAGCTCCGTCTCGATTTCCGGGTGGGTCTCCCTGATAAAGTCCACCACCATCTGAGACTGAAGGACTGCCAGCCGGCTCTGCCGGCTCCCTACGCAAATCTTATTCTTCATATACTTTTTCCAATCCTTCCACACATTCCCGAAATGTTTTCTGGCTGACGGCGTCCCGCAGGCCGAACATCATTTTATTGACCACCTTGGCCGCCGCAGCGTCGATCTGTCCTCTGAGGGCTTCCCGCTCTCCCTCCTCCAGGGGAAGGGCGCGCAGAATCTTGGTAAGGCGCAGCTCCAGATCCATCGCGGCGCTCTCCTTGATTCCCTGGATCTTGGGAATCATATCGTGACACTCGTACCATACGTAAAACTCTTCCATCTGCTCCTCTAAGATGCGCTCCGCCTTACGGATATTTTCTTTTAAATCATCGCTCTGGGCGTCCACATGGAAATCATCAATATCATACCGCTTCACAAAGGGCAGCTTCTCCACGAGAGGATCGATGTCCCTGGGCACAGCCAAATCCACCAGCAGTACGGGATGCGTCAGTCCGGCCTCACGGACTCCCTCGGCTGTCAGCGTATAATTTGGGCTCGCCGTGGCGCTCACCACCAGGTCACACTCCGGCAGCAGACGCATCCGCTCTCCGTAATCAATCCGGCTGCAGTTCCTGGGGATATCCACGATACCGCTGCGGTACTGCCGCACAGTCACCGTCACATCCGCGCCGGCCTGCTGCAGCACTGTGGCCGTAAGCTTTCCCATCTCTCCGTTTCCGATGACCATACAGGTCTTTTGGGATACCGAAAAGCCCTCCGTTTCCAGCGCCGCCAGCGCCTGGTGAATCACAGACCTGTTTGCCCTGGACAAAATGATCTCCGTTTTTACCTTCTTTCCTGCCGTCACTGCCATGCGAAAGAGCGTTTCCAATACATTATCCGTGGCATAATGCTCCCTGGCCATAGAAAGCGCGTCCTTCACCTGGGTGATAATCTGATCCTCACCGATAATCCGGGACTTTAACCCGCTGGCAAGCCTGAACAAATGGGCAACCGCTTCCCTGTCCCTCCGCTCTACAAAATAATCTCTATAATACTCCGGTTTGACCTCCCGGATCTGGCAGAGCATATCCACCAGAGAGTCCTCAAACTCCTCACTGCAGCTCACCCACAATTCCATTCTGTTGCAGGTAGAAAGCAGAACACACCCGCTGATTCCCTTCTTTTCCTTTATTATTTCCAGAGCCTCCGCGCATTTTTTCTTAGTAAATGAGAATACTGTCCTCTGATCGATCGCCGCCCTGCTGTGATCAATCCCTATCATTTGAATACACATAAAATTCGTTCCTCCCACATGGCTCAACTTTTTTAATCATATCACATCCGCCGTCAAAGTCAACTCCCGGAAGGCTCACTTCGTTCACAGTAATCAACTCCCGACTTGAACTTGACACACGTGGGAATTCAATGTTACCATACCATAACGCAAGGGGTGAAAGCCTTTATTCCAGTCATCTTTGACCGCTATCCCTGAATACTTAATCTGAATATTTAATATAGAAAGGAAACTGCCATGAGCCATACACCGAGACGAGCAATCCTTGTGGTCAGCTTCGGCACCAGCTTTGAGGAAACGCGAAAGAAAAACATCGACCGCATTGAACAGGACATCAAACATGCCTACCCTTCCTGCCCTCTTTACCGGGCATGGATCAGCAAATGGATCCTGCAAAAACTGCGCAAAAGGGATCAAATCCATATCTTTACCATCCAGGAGGCCCTGGAGCAGATGCTGTCTGACGGCATCACCGAACTTGCCGTCCAGCCCACCCATGTAATCAACGGCCTTGAAAATGAGGCGATGAAAGCGGAAATTCTGTCCTATGCAGGCCGCTTTGACAAGATTTCCTTCGGGAATCCCCTGCTGACCCTGGAAACGGATATTTTGGAGACCGTCAGGGAACTGAAGGCCGCATGGAGCTCCCTTCCGGAAAATGAGGCTCTGGTATTTATGGGGCATGGAACCTCCCACTACGCCAACACCGTCTATGCGGCCCTGGACTATACCTGCAAGGATTTAGGATATCCCAATCTGTTTGTGGGCACAGTGGAAGCCTACCCCTCCATCGACTCCCTGCTGCGCCAGGTAACGGCCTTTCGCCCTGCGAAGGTTCACCTGACTCCCTTTATGATCGTGGCCGGGGATCACGCCAACCACGATATGGCCGGGGATGATCCCTCCTCCTGGCGCTGCCGATTTGAGGCCGCCGGTTTTCCCGTAGAGTGCCATCTGCGGGGGCTTGGGGAATACGAGTGCATCCGCCGGATCTTCCTGCGCCATGTGCAGGAAGCCCTTCTGGCCCTTTAAAAAAATACGAGACGGCCTGCGGAGGAACGAATCCTCCACAGCCGTCTCGTACTTTTTGCGGCAGCTCTTTTATTTTGTAATCCTTACCGTTCTGCTCTGTCCCTTCTTTGCCAAAAGCTTCTGATAGGCTTTCAGCTTTGCCGACGGAACCTTGATCACCGCCTTCTTGTAAATTCCCTTAAAGGCCTGTTTCCCTACCTTTTTCAATCCCTTGCTCTTCAGGCTGATGCTTCTTAAGGCTTTGCAATTCAGAAATGCCCTGCTGTCAATCTTCTTTAAGCCTACGCTCTTTACTGTCACTTTCTTCAGCTTCGCGCAGCCCGCAAAGGCGTTCTTGCCGATCGTCTGGACATTTTTTCCGATCACTGCGCTTACGGCTTTTTTATTTCCCTTGAAGGCGGACGGCCCTACCGATACGATCCTATAGCTTTTTCCACCCAGCTTCACCGTGCTGCCGATGTTGATCTTCGTCCCGGAAGCTCCCGGTTTAAAACCTGCGGCCTCCACCGTCAGCCCGGAATTGCTCAGCACCTTGTAGCGGTAATTGCCGGCTTCATAGACCTTCCCCTCCACAAGGGCGGGAGCCTCCGGTTCCGGCGGTATCGTTTCTCCGGTCTTCACCGTAAGTCCTGCTTCCGCCGCCTTAAGGGCTGCCAGAAGTCTCTTCAGCTCTTCTGTCTCTGTCCTGTCATCTGCTGCCCCGGCTGCCCGGTAGGCCGCGTCATAAGCTTTCCAGCTCTCCTCCGTCCAGTCTGCCCTGCCTGCGGCATGCCGCGTCTCCGTGGCCGCAAGAGCCCGGGCCAGAGCCGCCTTCGCATTCTTTCGTTCCTGCTCGGACGCTGCCGCCTGCTTTGCCAGGTTCGCCCTGGCCATCCTTATGAGTGCCAGCGCCTCATCCACTTCCGCAGCTGTCATAGTATCCTTCACATACAGCATCTGAATCTTCCGAAGCTCCTGCTCATATTTCTTCTTTATATCCGCCGGATAGCCGGAGAGGTCGATTCCCCTTGCCGCCTCCAGGCTGTCTGTCACCTCCTGCTTTTCCTCCGCTGCGGCCGTGTTATCGGAAGCTGCCGTAAGGCTGGACGCGAAGGTGATCTCTTTGCTGTTCTGGGCATCCTTTCCTGTGACGCTGACCGTATAGTCTTCATAGCGGTCCAGCCCATTGAGAATGACTGTTCCATCCTCCGCATAGTCCGCCGTCCTGGAAATGCTTCCATCCTCACCTGTCAGGGTGACGGTCACATTTTTCACTTTATTTTCATAGCTCTTCAAAGCGCCCATGTCAAAGTAGGCCCGGGATTCCTTTTGGATCACTGGAGCTGCCACCTGGGAGCTGTCCGTCCAGTCGCTCAGCGCATACTGATAATTTGCCATCTCGGAGGTTGGCTGATACAGGCCCAGCTCTCTGACGATCTGCTGGAACATCGCCGTCTGCCCTCTGCCGTTTGGATGGATGCCGTCAGGCACAAGCCAGCCGGAGCCGCCGTAATTGCCGGCGGCATTTGCCGTGATATTATCGTTTCTCACATTGTCCCGGTAGTCCCTCCAGTAGGCCAGATGGTCAACAACCGCGATGTTCAGATCCGGGATCTCCGCCTTCATCTCCTGGGCAACTGCCGGAATCGCTTTAAAATACTCTTCATAATTGCTTCTGTTCTGTCCCGGAAAGATTGAGTCGGACATGGCACAGGGAACACGAAGAACTACGCTGCTCTCCTCATTATTTTCATGGATCTTTCTGACTAACTGCTTATAGCGCTCCTTGTACTGCTCCACCGTAATGGGGCCTCTCGAGGAGGATCCCTGGTTGGCCGTGTTTTCACCGTTTGTGGCGCAGTCATTTGTTCCCAGCATCACCAACACCACATCGGGAGTAAACTTCTCCAGACGTTCGTCGATCTGATCCAGGGTAGTGGCAATGGTGGCGTTCGTAACTCCTGTGTTTAACACAACGTCCTCCGTCCTGTCCAGCTCATTCAGATATTTTTTAAAGAGCATGGGGACATTGTCATATCCATCTGTGAGAACGCCGTGGGTAATACTGTCCCCCATAAACAGGTAGGTAGCCGGCTCCTCCCTGGTAAGCAGGCTCTGAATCTCTTCATTTACAGAGGTATTTCCGTCCGGATACTCCAGGCTCACGCCCTTCTCTCCCTCCAGGACGGTAATGCTGACAGGCCGATACGTTTCCTTCACCTTCTGACGGCTCTCGTCAAATACCGTGAGGGTATAGGCTTCGCCCTCTTTCAGCCCCCGGACAGTAAACGCCGTGCTGCCCGCAGGGGCCGTGCCGGAAACCTCCTGCCCCCTGGTATCCTGCAGGAGGTAAGAGAGCCGGGGCGCGTCTCCGCTGACGGACGCCTCATCTACGCTTACCGCGACACTGTCCTTCCCCGCAGTCACCTCTTTGACCTGCGCCTCGCTGCCGTCCGCGGCTTTTTTCGCCACGGTGTAGGAGCCTCCCTCCAGGTTGTAGGAGAAATTTGTGGCTGTGCCGACGCCCAGGACCGCCTTGATCCTGTTCGCTGCCTGCTGATGTCCCCTGGCGGTCAGGCTGCCATCTTCCTGTACCAGGCTTGTGTCCAGGACGGAAAGATCGACCACCTTCGTCCTTCCGGCGGCCACTTCCCTGACCGCCTCCGTGTAGGCCGCGATCTGTACCTGCGCGCTGCCATCCGCCGCCGGATAGGGCGTGATGACAAACGGAAGCTTATCTTCGCTGTAGATCCTGCTTAAAAGGCTGCCAAGAGATTCTTTAAAGGCCGCAAGCCCCGCCTCTCCCTTCGTATAGTCGGAAGCGCCCACCATGATGCCCACCGCTTTTGTGCCGTAGGGGCTGATCATCGTATCGTAATCCGCCAGAATGGAGGCCACATCGGCTCCCTTCTTTGCCAGGTTAAATACGAAGCGTCCTCTTTCCACATAAGATCCGCCCTCACGCAGCTTATCCTCAAACATTCCCACGAAGTTCCGCGTCATCCCCTCCGACTGAAACGCAGCCGTCATCTCGGTTCCTCCGGTAAAAAGCCAGGTATTTCTGCTGCCCGCTGCCTTCATCACGCTGAAATCATCGGAAAGGCTCTTATCCCCCACTGTGATCTGGCGGAGCTCCTCCACCGTATAGGCTTTATTGATCAGCGTCACAAAGTCCACACTGCCTTGGAACCCTTCCAGGGTTTCCTTCGTCGTCTGGAAACCTGTTCCTCCAATCTTCAGCGTAGAATACGCTATGTCCGCCTTCTGGTTGAATCCCGGAACGAATCTCTGGTACCAGGTCTTTGCGTACTGGTTTGTCCCGTAAAGATCCACGCTGCCGTCCACCACCATGCGCAGATTATTTTCCGTATTCTTTTTGGAAGGCAAAAAGCTGACGGCCAGGGTATGATAATTTCCGTCATTGAGGGTGCTCTCAAAGGATCCCAGAAGGCCGCCGTCCACATCGTTTCTCGGCGCGATACGGATTTTCCCGTTTTGCAGGCCCACGATCATATCCGAGCCGTCCGTCGTATTTCCCTTCCCCGCGCCAAACAAAAGAGTCGTACCGGACTGGGTCGTTTTAAAACGGATAATCAGCGTCTGATCATCGCTGCCCGTGCGCAGGTTGTTCAGGACTTCCATATACTCCTGGTTACCGGAATAATCGACCCCTGCCCCGGCGAAGGTCTCCTTTGACATATCCAGGTCAAACCCTTTTTTACTCTCCGTAAAAACTTTCTTTGCCTCCTCCCTCACGGAAGCGAGCGTCACCGACGCTGCCCGCGGGGCTGTATACAGCAGCTCTTTCCCCGCCGCCAGAGCGGTCATAGGCGCCTGATACAATGGCGCGGAAGTCACCGTAAGTCCCAATGCAAGTCCAAGAGCAATCATCCTTTTTCTCATTTTTGTGTATGATCTCATGCTTTCCTCCCTTTCTTTCGCAGAATGTACATATTTTTTGCTGCCGGCCCATCCTTTTCATGGCTCTTTGCATAATGTTGCGCCCATCATATCATGATTTTTCCTCCTTTTCTACAAAATGAAAAGGAATTTTTATTTTTAACATTTGCTTAACATCTTCCTTGGCTCCTTTGCCCGCAAAAAAAGCAGGCCATAAGGCCTGCCATCAAAACTCTGTTAAAATGTGATACGCATTTGATACCACCGGGCGCCTCCGTGCGCCGACTCGGACTCTCCCTCATTTTCAAATCCAAACGTTCCATAGTAAGAAAGCTTCTGCTCCTTACAGGTCAGCACCAGGCCTTTGCGCCCCTGGGCTCTCGCGTCCTCAATGGCATGCTGTAACAGCGTGGCCGCGCAGCCCTGCCTGCGGTATGCAGGAAGGGTGCATACCCCGAAAATCATCTGCCATTCTCCGTCCTCCCGGTGCATCGAAGCATCGGCGTACATCGCGTCAGACAAATCCGGCTCATCCGTCACCATGCCATTGACAAAAGCCACCAGCTTCCCTCTGTCTTCCAGCAGCCAGAAGTGATCCGGAAAATGGAGCAGCCTGTCGCGAAAGGTTTCCTCCACGGCTGCCTCCGCCTCAGGAAAGCAGGCCGCCTCCACAGCCGTAACTGCTGCCAGATCTTCCATTCCTGCCCTGCGGACCGTCATCTCGTCCACATAATGATAGCCGAATTTTGCAGCGATTTCTTCATAATTCGGTACGGGAACACCGTATCGGCGTCCCATGCGCACCGGTTCAAAGATCAGGCCGTCGATCTCCGATTTCCCGCCCTTCTTCAAATCCTTCTGCATGGAGGCCGTACAATCCGGCTCCATATGGTCCAGGATATCCAGGTTCGTCTGCACCACGTCCACCGAAAACGGGATCCCCATGGCATTCGCCAGGCTGTCGATCTCCCGGACGCAGGCCTTATAGCGCTCCCGCATTTCTCCGGGCTTTTGCATCTCGCCGGCGGGAATATCATAGAAAGCGCCCACCGCCGCCATAGGGGAAACCATAGCGTATTTTTGCAGGGTGTCTCTTCTCACCTGGCTTGTATAAACCGGGGTGATCCCCGCCTCCCGCAGATCCCCCTCCACCCGCGCAAGCATCGGGTCCTCTTTTTTCCCGTCCACGGATCCATAGACGATGCGGAAGATATCGCTTCCCATCCGCAGGATTCCCGGCTCCTCCACCGAGGCTGCCACATAAATGCACCCATTCAGGACGCGGATCCCAGGAAGCGCCTTCGCCATCCGCTCCCCCGTGCCGTAAATATTCAGGATCGGGATCACCACCGTCTCCTGACCTGCCGCTTTCCGGATCATGGAATACGTCTCCTCCAGGGAATAACCCTTCACGCACAGGAAAATAATATCGGCTTTCTCACTATATTCCTCTTCTGCCACGACCCGCACGGCCACACGGCGCTCCTGATCTTCCCTGCGGATTTTCAGCCCGTGCTGCCGGATCGCCTCCAAATTCCTGCCCCGGGCCAGCAGGGTCACATCCTTCCCTGCGTCTGCCAAAAAGCCTGCAATGCACCCTCCGGTGGCCCCTGCGCCGATTATGAAATATTTCAAATTGTTCTTTCGCAATTTCTTGTTCCTCCCCGCGGTTTTACTCCGGGCGTCCACACATATACAGCAGCGCGTTGCAGATGCAGGCCGCAATGTTGCTTCCGCCCTTCCGTCCTCTGGCCACGATACAGGGCACGTCCGTCTCCATGATCAGCTCCTTGGACTGCACCACGTTCACAAACCCCACCGGAACGCCGATGACCAGCTCCGGCCTCAGCTTTCCCTCCCGGATCAGCTCATAGAGCCTGACCAGGGCTGTGGGCGCGTTTCCGATGGCAAAGATCAGGGGCTTATGGAGAGCAGCCGCCTTATCCATGCTGGCTGTAGCCCGGGTAGTCCCGTTTTCTTTGGCTGCTGCCGCCACATCCTCGTCGGACATAAAACAGTATGTCTCTCCCCCATGGAGGGCCAGGGCCTTTTTATTGATCCCGGACTTTGCCATCTGCGTATCCGTAACGATGCAGGCACCGCGGCGGATCGCCTCCAGGGCCTTCTCCACCACGCCCTCAGAAAAATACAAGCTGTCCGCGTATTCAAAATCGGCGCTTGTATGGATACATCTCTTGATAATCGGGGCTGTCTCCTCCGGCAGCTCCCGTCCCAGCTCCTCTGTGATGATCTCAAAGCTGCGCCTTTCGATCTCCATAGGTTTTACATTTTCCAGCTCCACTTTCATGGGTCACACTCCTCTCTCCAAAATCTCGTAGATCTTCTTCATGTCCAGATGCTCCCTGAGCCCTGCGGCCAGCAGATCATACTGGGTTTCCTTAAAGGCGGCAAAATCCACTGCCCGGATATCCCCCAGATCGATCCCCTTCCGGCGCGCCAAAGCCAGCACAACCTGCTCGGCCACACCCTTTTTATCAAATATACCGTGGATATACGTGCCGTAGACGTTCTCTTTGCAGACGCCATCCTGTGCCGCCTCCGTCCGCAGACTCTCCTCCAGGCTGTTTTCCTGTCTTACATAGTCCCTGATCTCCGTTAAGGGTTCTGCCCCCTTCTCCAGAGACGTGATTCCCATATGGATCTCGTATCCCTCAAACTCTGTCCCCTTCAGTCCGAAAAGGGCGCCCTCTGCCCCCAAAAATCTTCCTTTTACTCTCGTTCTCGTCTTCTCCCCCGCAAACACTGTGCTCATGGGCAGAAGTCCCATCCCTGCGATCCGGCCTCCGGCCTCCACGCCCCAGGGATCGCTGAGGCTCTTCCCCAGCATCTGATAGCCGCCGCAGACGCCAAAAACCACCTTGCCCGCGGCTGCCGCCTTCAGCACCGCCGCCTCCAGACCGTTCTGGCGCATCCAGAGCAGGTCTTCCATCGTGTTTTTTGTGCCCGGAAGGATAATCATGTCAGGATTATTCAGTTCCCGGACGCTGGACACATAGCGCAGAGAGACGCCTTCTATAGCCTCAAAGGGATTAAAATCCGTGAAATTGGAAATCCTGGGAACACGGATCACCGCGATGTCCACGACTCCCACCTCCCGGCTTCTGTCGAACCGCTCCGTCAGGCTGTCCTCATCCTCCACCTGAATCTGCAGATAAGGCGCGACGCCCACCACGGGAATCCCGCACTTTTCCTCCAGCATGGCCACACCGGGATCGAGAATCGTCTTGTCCCCCCGGAATTTGTTGATCACAAGGCCTTTGATCATCTCCCTTTCCTCCGGCTCCAGCAGCATTACCGTACCCACAAGCTGGGCGAACACACCGCCTCTGTCGATATCGCCCACCAACAGCACCGGAGCTGCGGCTGCCTTTGCCATCCCCATATTTACGATGTCGTCCGCCTTCAGATTGATCTCCGCCGGGCTTCCCGCCCCTTCTATGACGATGATCTCATACTCCTCCTCCAGACGGTGGAAGGCCTCCATCACTTTTGGAAAAAGCTGCTTTTTGTACGCGAAATAATCCCTGGCGCTCATATTTCCCAGCACCTCGCCGTTTACGATCACCTGGGATCCCGTGTCGTTGGTAGGCTTTAAAAGAATCGGGTTCATCTCCACCCTTGGCTTAATCCCCGCCGCCTCCGCCTGCATGACCTGGGCCCTTCCCATCTCCAGCCCATCCTCGGTGATGAAGGAATTTAAAGCCATATTCTGTGATTTAAAGGGAGCCACCTTATAGCCGTCCTGATGAAAAATCCTGCACAGTCCCGCCGCGATCAGGCTCTTTCCCGCGTTGGACATGGTTCCCTGTATCATAATTGTCTTTGCCATAGTTTCTCTCTTTCTATATTCATTGCTGTTCACAGCAGCGGTGCGAACAAATATCCTTCAGCGCCTCCAAAAGCTCCTCATTTTCTCTTCTGGTGCGCACGGCGATCCGGAAATATCCCTTCGAAAGCCCCCTGTAATTGCTGCAGTCACGGATCAGATATCCCCGCTTCTCGCACAGCCCTGCCAGATCCGCGTCCCCCTTAAAAAACAGGAAATTCGCCCCGCCCTCCCATACGGTAAATCCAAGGCTTCGCAGCCCCTGGGTCAGACAGGCTCTCTCCTCTTTGACCACAGCTCTGGATCTTTTCACATACTCTTTCTCCTGCAGCGCTGCCACCCCCGCCTCCTGGGCCGGAACGGAGATGTTCCAGGGCTGCGTCACGCCTCTCATCAGCTCCGTCGCCTGTCTGTCCCCGCAGATAGCATAGCCCAGCCGCAGGCCCGGCATGGCATACAGCTTCGTAAACGCTTTCAGCACAAAAAGATTGGGGTATTCCCCGATCCAGCTCTTTACGCTGTATTCCTCCGGTTGATCCGTGAAGTCGATAAAGCACTCATCCACCGCCATCAAAACGTGATACTTTCTGCATCTGTCGGCAATTCTTCGAAGCAGGGTCCTGTCTGTCAGCGTTCCTGTGGGATTGTTCGGGTTGCACAAAAACAGCATATCCATATCCGGCGTGATCTTTTCCAGATAATCTTCTTCCAGCAGGAATCCCCTCTCTTCTTTTCTCTCATACCAGGAGATCCGACAGCCGCAGGCACGCAGCGCTTCCTCATATTCCGCAAAGCCCGGCAGGGCCAGCAGGGCTCTCCCGGGCTTTTTTGCCATACACAGAGCAAATATCAGCTCCGCCGCGCCGTTTCCCAAAACCAGCCACTCCTCCGGCACCTGCTCCTGCTCCGCCAGCGCCTGCCGCAGCCGTCTCTGGCTCACATCAGGATAATTCTGAATCATGGCCGCGCTTTCCCGCACTGCCCGCAATACGCCCTCCGGAGGACCCAGCGGATTAATATTCGCAGAATAATCGATCTTATAGTCCCGGGAATACACATCCCCGCCGTGTTTATGTTTCATCATTTGAAAATCCTCCCTATGGGGCTGTATTTACAGAGCCAGGCACACCAGCGCCCGGACCGCCGCGAAGACTGCCAGCGCCAGCGCTGCCGTCCCGTACAGCAGCCGGTTCGCCCTGGGAATGTCTTCACATACTACCGGGCGGCTGGGATCCCCCATGGTCTTCTTCCTGTAAAGGGTACCGAAATACCATGCGTCCCCGGCCAGCTGCACGCCCAGCGCGCCGGCCATAACAGCCTCCGTCTGCGCGGAATTCGGACTGGCATGATTGAAACGGTCCCGCTTCCAGATGCGGAAAGCCGACCGGCTGTCAAGATCCGTAAAGGCGCAGGCCGCGATCATCAGCAGCGCAGAAAGCCTGGAGGGCAGAAAATTCGCCGCGTCATCCAGCTTCGCCGCCGCCCTGCCAAAATAGAGATACTTCTCATTTTTGTATCCCACCATGGAATCCATCGTATTGATGGCCTTATAAAAATAGCCCAGGCCGGCGCCTCCGATCGCCATAAAAAGCATGGGGGCCACAATCCCATCGGAGGTGTTTTCCGCCACCGTCTCCACCGCCGCCTTTGTCACTCCCTCCTCATCCAGTACCTGAGTATCTCTCCCCACGATCATGGACACCGCGTAACGGGCGCCGGGAAGGTCGCCTTCCTTTAGCTTGTCATACACCTTCATGCTCTCATCCTTCAAAGCCTTCGTAGCCAGAAGCTGATAGCACATCACCGTCTGGAGGGCAAAATACAGCCAGCGGTTTACCTTCCATGCCCCCCATAGGAGCAGGCAGGGTACTGCCGTGGAAATGGCCGTAACAATCACCACAAGAAACACCCCTGCCGTCATCTCGCCCCCCGGTGTTTTCGGAAACAGCTTCCGCAGCACCTTCTCCGCCGCGGCGATCAGATTTCCCACCAGACGGATGGGATGATAGAGAAAATGAGGATCTCCAATCAGAAGATCCAATACAAAGCCCAGAGCCAGGGCCCCAAGTGTCATCATTTGTCATCCTCCTACTTGTTTTCCGTATATTACACAGCCTTCCAGAAACTCCGCCGCAAATTCCGGGTCAGAATAATAGTAGAGATGCGGGAAGCCCATCAATCCATTAGTCCTTCCATGGATGCAGCTCCAGCTTCTCTTCCGTTTTGGTTTTTTCGCCAGATAGCTGCCGCCGCAGGACGTACTGTCAAAATAGTGGAACTCGTGTCCCTTTAAGGCCTTCCCTTCTCCCAGCACGCCTTTTTCCTGAGCCTCCAGGCAGATATAGCCAAACCTTCCAAGCTTTCCTGTATAGTAAGCCTTCCCTTCCACGACACCCGCCATGGGATAAGCCTTTCCTTCCATATCCTCCATCCATTCATGGAGGTACATAAAGCCGCCGCACTCTGCCAAGCAGGGCATCCCTGCGTCCAGGGCCTTCCGTATTTCCTCCCGCATGGCTTTATTTTCAGAAAGCTCCAGGGCGTTCAGCTCCGGGTATCCGCCGTAGAGCAGAAGCCCTCCGGCGCCCTCCGGCAGCTTTCTGTCCCGGATAGGCGAGAAATATCGAATCTCCGCTCCCAGATCTCTTAAGAGGCGCAGATTATCCTCATAGAAAAAGCAAAACGCTTCATCCCTGGCCACGGCCAGCACTGGCCGCTCCCTGCGGATCTCTCCGGCGCGGGCCAGCACCCCTTCCAACGCCTCCGGCATGATTTCAGGGATTTCGGGGGCGTCCCCGGCCAGCTTCAGGATCCCGTCTATGTCAAGGGTCTCCTCCAGCTTTTCCGCCAGAAGATTCAGCTTTTCATCCAGCGCCTCCACCTCGTCCGGCATCACCAGACCCAGGTGACGGCTCTCCAGGGTCAGCTCCGGCACCTTCGGCACATAGCCGAATACGGGAATCCCCAGTTCCTTTTCCATCTGCGCCGCCAGTTCCTGATAAGCCATGGGGGACGCCTGGTTTAAAATCACGCCCCGTATCTGGGTGGGCCTCCTGTACTCCAGAAACCCTTTCACCAGCGCCGCCGCCGAGAGGCTCATCCCCCGGACATTGACGATAAGTACCACCGGGGTCTCCGTCACCCGGGCCAGGTCCGAGGAGCTTGCCGTGGTGTCCGTCAGGCCCATGCCGTCATAGTACCCCATAACGCCCTCCATCACAGAGATATCCGCTCCCTTTGCCCCCCGCGCAAAGAGGTATCGCGTCATGGCAGGTTCTGTAAAAAAGGTGTCCAGATTCCTGGAACTGGCATGGAGCATCCGGCTGTGGAACATGGGGTCAATATAATCCGGCCCGCATTTAAAGGAGGCCGCCTTAAGTCCCCGCCGCTCCAATGCCCGCAACATCCCGCAGGTGATCATCGTCTTTCCGCTTCCGCTGGCGCACGCCGCCAGCATAAATCTGGGCTGTCCCATCCAGACACGCCTCCTCTCTCTTTTCAGCCGCCCTTTCCTGTAAAGGAAAAGATATACACCGGGTTCTGCCCCATCATCATATGGTAGCTTCCCACTTCCTTTGCCTTTCCCACCGCCAGGGTGACGATATCCACATCCGTCACCGGAAGCCTGCGGACGCACTCCATGGCCTCCGCCACCGTCTCCAGGGCGATGGCGTTGATCACAATACGCGCCCCCGGGTTTTTTTGCAGGATCAGCTCCAGGATCTCCTTCAGATTCCCGGAGGAGCCCCCGATAAACGCATGGGTGGGCGCAGGAAGCCCTTCAAGCATCTCCGGAGCCATTCCCTCCAGGATCTCCAGATTGTCCGCGCCGAATTTTTTCTTATTCGCCCTCAAAAGCTCCACGGCCTCCGGCTTTTTCTCCACCGCGTAGACAGAGCCGTCCACGGCGCGCAAAGCCATCTCCACAGAAACAGAGCCTGTTCCGGCCCCCACATCGTAGATCACGGCGTCCTCCGGGAAGGCAAGCTTTGCCAGGGAGACGCAGCGCACCTCCTCCTTCGTCATAGGCACCTTTGCCCGCAGAAATTCCTCATCCCGGATGCCGTGGACTGCCGCCTTCCCGGCCTCCCCGTTTCGAAGCAGTACCACGCAGAGAGGTGAAAACTCCTGCCCCTGCAGCTCCTCTGCCGTTCCGGTGGTGACGCGCTCCCCCTCGTAGGAAAGCTCCTCCCCCACGGAAACCTGCACCGCCCCCAGGCCGTAGTCCACCAGCTTTTTGCACAGCTCTTTTACTCCGTCTTTTTTCCCGATCAGGGCAAAGACCTTCCGATGGTTTTTAACGGCGGCGATGACATTCTGCTCCCTGCCATGCAGGCTCACAAGCTTCGCGTCCTCCCAGGAGGTTCCAAGCCTGCCGCACAGATAAACCAGAGAAGAAATGCCGCTGTACACCTGCACTTCCTCCCCCTCAAACACTTCCAACAGCCTTTTCGCTCCGCTGTAAAATCCCACATCCCCGGAGAGCAGCACGGCGACCTTTTCATATTCCGGATGGCTGTACAGATACTCACGGATTTTCTCCGCCTGATAGGCATTTAAAACAGCTTTTCCCGCCGTGTCCGCCGCTGCCAGCATCCGGCCTGCCCCGACGAGAAGCTCCGCCTCCCGGCAGGCCCTCTCTGCTTCAATGGTCATATTGTCGGGATTTCCCATACCGATGCCCACCAGGCTGATCTTCGGCCTTCCCTTGATGCCAAACCGTTTGCATAGATATGCCCGTGTTTCCATCTCATCCATGCCTTCTGCCGCCTCCGCCGGGCGGCCCACCAGAACAACCCTGGCCCCTGCTTTTTGGGCAGCCCGCAGCTTGTCCTCATATCCGCCGTTTTTCCCGGATTCCTTCGTCACCATCCAGGCGGCGTCCACATGGCGGAGCATGGCTACATTCAAGTCCTCTCCAAAGGGCCCCTGCATACAGATCAGGTGTTTTCCCTCAAAGCCCAGCTCCTTACAGGAGGCGGCCACCTCCGGGGTCGAAAGTACCCTGGCATAAACCCGCTCCCTGTAATCCGGCAGGCAGGTAAAATAGCGCAGCTCCTTACTGCCTGTGGTCACCAGGATATTGCCCCTGGTGCCCTTCAGAAACTCTGCGGCCTCCTCCACGGAGCCCACACAGATACAGTTTCCGTTTTCACCGGAGGCCGCCCTGGCCAGCCTGAGGTATTCCGTCCCCGTATTCCGGCAGGCGGTCCTGATATTTTCTGAAACCAGGCAGGCGTAAGGATGGGTGGCGTCCACCGTCAGGTCAAAGCGCTCTGCCCTCATCAGCCCCTCCATCTCCTCCGCCGTCAGCCTTCCGGCGTGGACATGCAGACGTTCGCCTCCCACCAGCAGACGTTCGCCGTATTCCGTGGCTACACACACATGGGCTTCCACGTCATGCCTGTCGAGAAATTCCGCCAGCTTTCGTCCCTCGGTTGTCCCGGCAAAAAGCAGCAGCTTACTCATACCGGTATCCCCTCGGCGTCACCATCTTCCCGTCAATCTCCATGGTCTGGGAATTTCCGATAAATACCGTGGTAAACATATCCACCTGGGTGTCCCGCAGCTCCTTTAAGGAGAGCAGACGGGCCTCCTCCCCCTCCCGGCCGATGTTCCACACCAGCCCGCAGACCGTTTCCGGCCCTTTGTAACGCATCATCAGATCACAGGCCTTCTGAAGATAATCATGGCGCTTTCTGCTGGAAGGATTATACAGGCAGATCACAAAATCTGCCTCCGAAGCGGCCAGAAGCCGTTTCTCTATCTTTTCCCAGGGCGTCAGAAGGTCGCTTAAGCTGATCAGCGCAAAGTCATGGATCAGCGGCGCGCCCAGCACCGCCGCGCCTCCGATTGCCGCCGTCACGCCGGGGATCACCTCCACCTGGATTTCGGGATACTCCCTGCCGATCTCATACATCAGGCCGGACATCCCATACACGCCCGCATCCCCGCTGCATATCATGGCTACCGACTTTCCCTTTTTTGCCTCCTCAAAGGCCAGCCTGCACCTGTCCACTTCTTTTCTCATGGGGGTGGTCAGAAATTCCCGCCCCGGAAAATGCTCCTTTACCAGATCCACATAGACTGTATAGCCCACAATCACATCGCAAGCCTTCAGCGCCTCCGCCGCCCGCATGGTCATCTGTTCATAGGCCCCCGGCCCGATTCCTACTACAACGATCTTACCCAAAATCAACACTCCAATCTCTGACGGCCAGGGCAAGGGTAATCCCTCCTCCCGCCTTTTTTTTCTGTATCAGCCTGCCTCCCCCGCTTCCCAGCACAGCGCTGCGCTCGCACACATTGTCCGCGCCCGTCGTCTGCCTGACAAAATCTGAGGAAGAAAACTCCCCCTCTACCTTCATCAGCTCCTCCGCCGAATAGGTCACAAAGGGAAGGCTGTATGTTTTGCAAAAACGGAGGATCGCCTCCTCGTCTGCTTTTTTATCGATGCTTGCCACCTGCTCTATGGCCTGAACCGAAATATGGTTGGCCGCCAGCACATCCAGCACGGCCTCCTCCAGGCCTTTCGGCTCCGTTCCCCTCTTACATCCAATCCCAAGGGTTACGATGGGCGGATATAGCTGCAGGGTCTGCCGAAAGGGGCGTTTCTCACTATTTAAGGAAATCACGATCCCCGTCTTCCCCTCAAAGGGTTCCTCCGCTGTCACCTGCCGCAGCTCCTCCGGCACCTGCCCGATCACCGGAAACTCACAGCAGAGCCCCACTGTCTTCTCATCCAGCACATCGGCCGAGACAGCTTTCGCGAGCTTCATATCTCCGATCACCAGGCCGTTTCTCTTGGCGAAAATATCTACCGCGAACCGGCCGTTCACGTCGGTAGCTGTGGTAATCACGGGAATCGCCCCTGTCACATCTGCCAGCGTCCCGGCAAGCTCGTTGGCTCCCCCCAGATGGCCGGACAGCAGAGAAATAGCAAACACCCCCCGCTCGTCCATCACCACCACGGCAGGGTCCGTCTTCTTATCCTGCACCCAGGGAGCGATGGCCCGCACGGCAATGCCTGATGCGCCGATAAAGAGAATCGCGTCCCTGCTCCGAAACATTTCTCCCGCCCAGTCTGTAAGAGAACCCTCCTGGCTGCGCAGCCCGTATTTCTTTGCAAACCGGGGAATGGCGTAGGCCTCGCACTCCCAGCCCCTTCCCGGAAGGATGTCCTGCAGCCTGAAGGCCAGATGGCTTCCCCTCTCCGTAAAGCTTATGACCGCCAGCCTCATGACGGGCTTCCCTTCCGAAACTCTGTGCTGAAAGCGGGATGGTACAGGTCGGATCTCCTGTAATGGCTGTGGCTCACCACATCCCCGATGATCATCAGGGCCGTCTTTGTGATATGGTTCTCTCTGGCCGTCTGCGCCAGGGTTCCCACCGTGCACACAAAGGCCTTCTCATCCTCCCAGGTGGCTTTATAGACGATGGCCGCCGGCGTATCCTCCCGGTAGCCCCCTGCGATCAGCCTCTCAGAGAGCTGCTCCAGCATACCCGTACTCAAAAATACCACCATCGTAGCCTGATGGGCGGCGAAAGAGGCGATCTCCTCCTTCTCCGGCACCGGCGTCCGTCCCGCCATTCTGGTGATAATGACGCTCTGGGACACATCCGGCAGCGTGTACTCCAGGTTCAGCGCCGAAGCCGCCCCGCAGAAGGAGCTGACGCCCGGGCAGTAATCATAAGCGATTCCCCTGGCATCCAGCACATCCATCTGTTCCCTGATCGCCCCGTACAGGCAGGGATCGCCGGTGTGGAGACGGACCGTCGTAAGCCCCCGCTCCTCCGCGTCAAATATGACTTCCAGCACCTCCTCCAGCGTCATAACCGCACTGTTGTACACGGCGCATGTTTCCTTCTTATACTCCAAAAGCTGAGGGTTTACCAGGGAGCCCGCATAGATGATCACATCGGCCTCCTCCAATAACTTCTTTCCTCTGACTGTGATCAGATCCGGCGCACCGGAACCGGCCCCTACAAAATGTACCATGATATTTTCTCCT
>DESK01000067.1:77846-78014 GCA_002361955.1 Lachnospiraceae bacterium UBA3316 | reverse complement strand
CCCGGAGGTCGCAGGTTCAAATCCTGTCCCCGCAATTTTTGCCCAGTTAGCTCAGTTGGTAGAGCAGAGGACTGAAAATCCTCGTGTCTCTGGTTCGATTCCGGAACTGGGCATTTCCAAAATCATTTGGAAGGTGCGGGTGTGTAGCTCAGTTGGTAGAGCACTTGA
>DESK01000067.1:32743-77542 GCA_002361955.1 Lachnospiraceae bacterium UBA3316 | reverse complement strand
ACTTGACTTTTAATCAAGTTGTCCCGGGTTCGAACCCCGGCACGCTCATAAGTGGAAAGTGTCGTAAACATTATGTGTTTACGGCACTTTTTTTATTTTTCAAACCGGCCTCTTATCTTTACATTTTCCGGATAAATGTTATAATTTTTCTATAATGAAACTGCGCGTGAAAGAAAGGAGGAGTTCTATGAAGAAGAAGGTTATTATCACCATTTCAAGGACATTTGGCAGTGGAGGCCGTGAGATCGGGGAGAAGCTGGCTAAGGAGATTGGGATCCCGTTTTATGATAAAAATCTTTTGAAGCTGCTGTCTGATAAGACGGGAATCAGTGAAGAAGGATTGGAAAACGCAGATGAAAAGCTGCTGAACAGATTTGTGGATACGTATTCCGTCACTGTCGGACAGGACTATGGCACGAATCTGTACCTGTACAAGGTGCAGAAAAAGCTGATCCGTGAGATTGCGGAGAAAGGCTCCTGTATCATTGTGGGAAGGCTTGCGGACTGGATCCTTAAGGATGATTCCGATCTTCTGCGGGTGTTTATCATGGCGCCCGATGAGTACAGGATCCATCGGATTATGGAGCAGGAAAATGTGACGGAAAAGGAAGCCCAGAAGCTGATCCGTCAGGTGGATAAGCTCAGGAGGAATTATTATTCCTTCTTTACGGACGGCAGGTGGGACAGCCTGGAAAACAAGGATATCGTGATCAACAGCGCGTTGAAGGGCGTGGACGGTACGGTGGATATCCTGAAGGCAATTTTGGAAACACTGTGAATAACATGCCTGATTCCGGCGGCAAAAGCCAGGTGGCGTGAGGAATTTGACACTTAAACAAAATAATGGGGAAATGGAAACAGGAGCCTTGCGGCTCCTGTTTCCAAGGAAAGAGAAAAAATAAAATATTTTGAGGGAGTTCTTCGCAGCCTGTGGTAGCTGCGAAGAGTGAGTTATGAAAATATATTAGCTTCTTGCTAATACTCCTATAGTATAGGCGAAATTTGTGTACAAAGTATGTTTTTTGTCTAAAGAAAATGCAAAGTTTCTTAAAAACTAAGAAACCGCGGATGATCGTCCAAAAAATGATTTCAAATGTCTAGGATTCCGTTGGCGCCTGTATGCTTGACAGGGAAGGGGAATCATACTATGATAGGCTATAGATAATGTTTTAATTAAAAATAAGAGGTTATTTGTGAGGTTATTATGGAGAGTCTTTATGAGAGCCTGCTGCAGTATGGAAAATTGGACAAGTATCCCTTCCATATGCCGGGACATAAGAGAAGGGGGAGCTTTGAAAATCCCTTTTTGCTGGACATTACAGAGATCGATGGTTTTGATAACCTTCATCATGCGGAAGGGATTCTGCGGGACGCCCAGCGCAGGACGGCGGATTTGTATGGATCGGAGGAGACATATTTTCTGGTAAACGGAAGTACCTGTGGGATTTTAAGCGCTGTTTCGGCGGCCGTCCCACCCGGTGGAAAGCTTTTGATGGCCAGAAACTGCCATAAGGCAGCCTATCACAGCGTCTTTCTCAGGGGGCTGGAGGCCGTCTATCTTTATCCTGAGACGGAGCCTGTGCTGGGTCTCAACGGCGGCATTACCCCGGAGGCGGTGAAAAACGCCCTGAAGGAGCACCCGGATATCCGCGCGGTGCTGATTACCTCTCCCACCTACGATGGGGTTGTTTCCGATGTGTCGGGGATCGCCCGGGCAGCCCACGAAAAAGGGATTCCGCTGATTGTGGACGAGGCCCACGGGGCACATTTCGGCTTCCATCCCTATTTTCCGGAGAGTTCGGTGAGGCTGGGAGCTGACCTTGTGATCCACAGCCTTCATAAGACCCTCCCTTCTTTTACCCAGACGGCCCTTTTGCATGTAAACGGCCCTCTGGCGGACAGGGAGAGGCTGCGGCGGTATTTGGAGATTTATCAGACAAGCAGCCCGTCCTATCTTTTTATGGCGGGGATGGACAGGTGTACAGGCCTTTTAAAATGCAGAGGCCGGGAGCTTTTTGAGGACTTTAAAAGAAGGCTTGAGGATTTTTACGGGGAAATGCAGGGGCTCGAAAGGATCCGTTTGGCGGGAAGGTGGCTTACGGGAAAGAGCGGAATCTATGAGTATGATCCGTCAAAGCTCGTCCTGTCTGTGAAACATACTTCCGCAGACGGAAATATGCTTTCTAAGCTTCTTCGGGAGGAATATGGGATTGAGCTTGAGATGGCGGCGGGAAGCTATGCCCTGGCCTTAAGTTCTATAGCGGATACAGAGGAAGGCTTTGACAGATTAAAGAGGGCTCTGAAGGAAACGGATGGCAGGCTGGAGGACAGAGAAGATCCTCCGCTGGAGGACAGGGTTATAAAAAACGAGACGGTCTGTAAAATAAGCGAGGCCATGGAGATGCCCGGGGAACGGATCATCCTCTCAGCGTCAGAGGGGAGAATCAGCCGGGAGTTTCTTTTCCTGTATCCTCCGGGAATTCCCCTGCTGGTGCCGGGGGAGAGGATCAGCCGTCAGGTTCTTGACAGGGTAAGGAATTTTCGGAAGCGAGGCTACCAGTTCCAGGGATTGGAGGATTATTCGATGGAAACCATCCAGGTGGCGGGGGCTTAGGGCTTCCGGCCAGGCTGTGATAGCTGACGCTGAAAGCAAAGCCACGCTGTAAGCCGCGGGGGGTCAAGCCTGCGGCGCAGCAGGGTGACTGACCCTCGCGGCAGCCGCCAAATATCCGCACAAGTGAGGCTGCCCGGCCCGTTGTTCGCAGGAATAAAAAGGGAATAAAAATAGAGCTATGAATGAAAATATCGCTAGGTAAAAGCTTGAATCTGTGTTATACTTTCAAGTAGGGTACAGCGATACATTAGATGAAGAGGTGACGATTATGCCGGGGTTTAAAGATATTGTCGGACATGCACAGATAATCGAGCATTTACAAAATGCCATGGAGAAAAATAAGGTTTCACATGCCTATATCATAAACGGAGAAAAGGGTTCCGGAAAGAAGATGCTGGCTTCCGTATTTTCCCAGGCTCTTCAGTGCGAGCAGGGGGGACGGGAGAGCTGCATGGCCTGCAGGTCCTGCAGGCAGGCTGAGAGCGGCAACCATCCGGATATCATTCGGATTTTCCATGAAAAGCCAAACAGCATTAGCGTGGAGGAGATCAGGAACCAGATTGTAAACGACGTGCAGATCAAGCCCTACAGTGGAAAATATAAGATTTATATTGTGGCAGACGCGGAGAAGATGACGGTACAGGCCCAGAATGCCCTGTTAAAGACGATTGAGGAACCGCCGGCCTATGCGGTGATTATGCTGCTGACAACAAACGCTGCCTCCCTGCTGCCAACGATTCTGTCCAGGTGCGTGACGTTAAATGTCAAGCCGGTGTCAGACAGGCAGGTGAAGGCGTATCTTATGGAGAATATGCAGATCCCCGATTACCAGGCGGATATCTGCGTGGCATTTGCTCACGGAAATATCGGGAAAGCGGTGGAACTGGCCTCCTCAGAAAATTTCAGCGAGATCAAGGCGGCCGCTCTTCATCTGGCAAAGAATGCCCCGAGGATGGAGATGCAGGATATTATCGCAGAGGTAAAGTCCGTGACAGAGCTGAAGGTAAATATCGAGGACTATTTCGACCTGCTGTCTGTATGGTACTGCGACGTGCTGTACTTTAAGGCCACAAGGGATGTGGACGGGCTGGCGTTTAAAGACCAGGTGCAGGTGATCACGGAACAGATCAGGAAGTGTTCTTATGAGGGTCTGGAGCAGATTTTGGAGGGCATTCAGAAGGCGAAAGACAGGCTGGGGGCAAATGTAAACTTCGACCTGACTCTGGAGCTCTTGTTTATGACAATAAAGGAGAATTTAGCATAATGGTAAAGATAATCGGAGTGAGATTTCGGAATGCCGGAAAGATCTATTATTTCAGCCCGAAGAAATTAAATATACAGAGAGGATCCCATGTGATCGTGGAGACGGCCAGAGGCGTCGAGTACGGGACCGTGGTGGTAGGGATGAAGGAGCTGCCTGAGGAGGAAGTCGTCCAGCCCTTAAAGCCGGTGATCCGGATGGCCACTCCGGACGATGACGTGAGAGTAGAGAGAAACCGGGAAAAAGAAAAAGACGCCATGAAGATCTGCCAGGAAAAGATCAAAAAGCACAACCTGGACATGAAATTGATCGACGCGGAATATACCTTCGACAACAATAAGGTGCTCTTTTACTTCACGGCAGACGGGAGAATCGATTTCCGTGACCTGGTAAAGGATCTGGCAGCCGTTTTTAAGACGAGGATCGAGCTGAGGCAGATCGGGGTCAGGGATGAGACAAAGATCATCGGCGGGATCGGTATCTGCGGGCGGCCCCTGTGCTGCCATTCCTATCTGTCAGAGTTTGTGCCGGTATCCATCAAGATGGCTAAGGAGCAGAATCTTTCCTTAAATCCCACGAAAATTTCGGGAGTCTGCGGGCGGCTCATGTGCTGCCTGAAGAACGAGGAGGATACGTATGAATACCTGAACAGTCGCCTTCCGGGAAACGGAGATACTGTGCAGACGGGGGACGGACTGAGAGGAGAGGTACAGAGCGTCAATGTACTGCGCCAGACGGTAAAGGTCATCGTGAACGTTGACGGAGAGAAAGAAATCAGAGAATATCCGGTAGATGAGCTTAAGTTTAAGCCGAGAAGAAAGAAGGAAAAGCTTAAGGTAGAGGATAAAGATTTGAAGGAACTGGAGGCATTGGAGAAAAAGGAAGGAAAGCCCAGAAAAGATGGAAAATGATCTGCGTCCGGGAGAGCGTTTTGACGATCTTCACAGAAATGGATATAAAATCATTCAAAATAAGAAGAAATTTTGTTTTGGAATGGATGCAGTGCTGCTTTCCGGCTTTGCCAGTGTAAGAGAGGGGGAGAATGTCCTGGATCTGGGAACAGGTACGGGAATCATTCCGATCCTGCTGGCGGGAAAGACAGAAGGCAGACATTTTACCGGGTTGGAAATACAGACGGAAAGCGCGGACATGGCCAGAAGAAGTGTGCTACACAACCATCTGGAGGACAGGATTTCCATAATAGAAGGAGATATCAGAGAGGCCGGTAAAATATTCCCACCGGCTTTTTTTGACGTTATCACAAGCAATCCGCCCTATATGACAGGGCAGCACGGACTTGTGAACCCCAACAAGGAGAAGGCGATCGCCCGCCACGAGATATGCTGTACTCTCGAGGACGTGGTGGGACAGACGGCAAGGCTGCTCCGGGTGGGGGGCAGGTTTTACATGGTTCACCGTCCCTTCCGGCTGGCAGAAATCCTACATATGTTGGTGGAGTACCGGCTGGAACCAAAGAGGCTCCAGTTGGTATATCCCTTTATCGATAAAGAGCCGAACATGGTGCTGATCGAAGCAGTCCGGGGCGGAAGGTCCAGAGTTCAGGTGGAGAAGCCCTTGATTGTCTATGAGAAGCCCGGCGTATATACAGAAGAAATCTATGATATTTATGGCTACTGACAGAAGGCGTTGGAAGGAACGAAGGATTTCGGCAGCCTGTGAGGAGGATAGAAATGCAGGGAAAGTTGTATTTGTGCGCGACGCCCATCGGAAACCTGGAGGATATCACCCTGCGGGTTTTGCGGGTGTTGAAGGAGGCGGACCTGATCGCGGCGGAGGATACGAGAAACAGCATCAAGCTGTTGAATCATTTTGATATCCATACGCCCATGACCAGTTATCATGAGTACAATAAAATCGAGAAGGCCCATGTGCTGATTGAAAAAATGAGGCAGGGGATGAATGTGGCCCTGGTCACGGACGCCGGGACGCCCGGAATTTCAGACCCGGGGGAGGATCTGGTTCGTTTATGCTACCAGGCAGGGATCGAGGTAACATCGCTTCCGGGGGCGTCTGCCTGCGTCACCGCGCTGACGCTTTCAGGACTTCCCACCAGAAGGTTCTGCTTTGAGGCGTTTTTGCCCACGGATAAGAAGGAGCGGCGCATGGTTTTTGAGGAGCTGCAGCGGGAGACAAGGACGATCCTTTTGTATGAGGCGCCCCACCGCCTGGTGAAAATCCTCGGGGAGCTTTACGAGGAGCTGGGGGACAGGCGGATTACGGTGTGCCGGGAACTTACGAAAAAGCATGAGACGGCATTTCTCACCACCATCTCCCAGGCGCTGGCGCATTTTCAAAGCACGGCTCCAAAGGGGGAGTGCGTGCTCGTGATCGAGGGAAAAAGCAGGAGTGAGATTGCAAAGGAGGAAAGGGCTTCCTGGGAGGAGATTTCCATACAGGAACATATGGAGCGGTATCTTGTCCAGGGAGTGGAAAAGAAAGAGGCTATGAAGCTGGTGGCGAAGGACAGAGGGATCGGCAAGAGAGACGTCTATCAGGCGCTGCTGGAATCAAAGGAGTAAAGAAGTCCAAGGAGTCAATGAAGTAAAGAGGAAATGTGTAAAGGAGGAATGTGATGAAACATGGAGGAAAAGGATTTTTAAAGGGATGCTTCGCAGGGGCTGTCCTATGTCTGGCTTTGGGCGGACAGGCGCTGGCTATGGAGGACGGATACCGCATCCCGTCCCTGTCAGGCCCTGTGAAAACATGGGTGTACCAGGGGGATGCGTACGAAAGCAGCAGAAACAGGGTGTTTGCCGACGACCAGGAGGACGGCGACCTGACAAAAGGGATCAAGGTTGACGGAAGCGTGGATACCTCCAGGACGGGAACGTATAAGCTGACGTACCAGGTGACAGACGCGGACGGACGCAGCTCCCGGATGGTGACGGAGGTGGAGGTGCTGGACAAGGCGGAAACCTCTCAGGAAAAGAAAGCGGTACAGAGAATCCTGTATACACTGCCGGACGCTTCCCATATGACAAATATTGGTTTTTGCAGAGGATATTATCATGACAGGCAGAGCCTGGGCTTTTGGCTGCCGGAGGGGGAGGAGCTGAAAATCCGCCTGGTAAACGGGCAGGAATTTGGGCAGAGCCTGGAATTGAAGCTGATGAACAATGACTCAGAGACGGAGAAAATCTGTGTCCTTGAGGAAAAGGACGGGCAGGTTACGGAGGAAACGCCCGTTTCCTCGGCCTACATCCCTGCCAACGGGGAATGGCTGACGGTGAAGAACGGCTATCTGAAGAAAGACGGAACCAAGGGGAGTGAAGTGAGCGTGCCCTTTATCACGACCCCCAAGAACACCCTGGTCCGGCCGGTGATTGAAATCGCCTGGAATGACAATTTCAAGGAGCTGCCCTACTACCGCTACGGGGATAACCAGGACCGCTTTTTTGAAACCTGGGATAAGCAAAAGGCTCCCTTTGCCATCGTAGAGGGAGACGCGGCCACGTTCCTGATCCCTGCCGTGGACAGAGACAGGATCCTCAACAATTCCAGCGTATCCGAGGCCTACCGGTTTCAAACCATTGATGAAATGCTGGAGTGGTACGCGGCCTTTGTGAAGCAGTATGACGCCTACGCAGGGCTCGACGCTTATGCCAAGGAGCCCTATAACCAGAATGTGCGGGCCAAATTTTTTATCAAGGTGAACAACAGCGGCGTCGGGCTGGCCTATTATACCATCGACCACAGCGCCCACAACGGGGCTGTCAGCGGGGGAAGCCTGGGCGGCTACCTCACCAGGGACTGGGTATCCCTTCACGAATTCGGCCATGGCTATGAGGGGGAAATCGCCCAGCGGGAATATCCCTTTGTGGAGACGACGAACAACATTATGGGGTACTATTTTGAGCCCACCTACCGTCCCGCTTCGGACTTTGGCTGGCTGCTGAATGGCTACCAGGGGGCGACAAAGGCGGAGAGATACGCGCTTCTGGGAAAACGGGCGGAGGAGAGACGGAAGGAGACGAAGTCCTTTGCAGGTATCGTGGACGGTGGATGGCATTACGATGTGAGCCTGTTCATGTTTACAAATATGCTGGATAAGCTGGGGCCGGAGAAGACGGTGGCAGCCATGCACACCCAGTACCGCAGGAAATGCTATGAGGAGGAGCAGTCCCCTCTGGCTTCCGACACCATCGTGGAGAGCTTCAGCCGTTCCGGAGGATACAATGTGATCCCGTATTTTGACGGCTGGCACATCCGTCCCTCGGAGAAGATGGAGGATGAGATTTACGCCCTGAAGCTTCCCATGGTATATTATCTGAAAAATCTTATCCCGGAGGACGCGGCCTGTGAGGCTGTGCGAAAGAAGCTGGGGCTGGAGAGTATTTACAGCCTGGTGAGCACCCAGGATCTGGCCTATACGGGTTACAAGAGCCAGGTGGAGTTTCAGGTTGAGATCGACGATCTTTCCCAGATTCTGGGCAAAAAGATCAAAATCCTGGATGGAGACAGGCTCGTAAAGGAGATCGAGATCACAGGAAAGCAGATATCCGCAGAGCTTCCGGTGGGGATCTATGAGGTGGAGCTCCCTGCGCCGGAGGAGGCCTCCTACCGCTACGACAAGGAATATGTGGCGGCGGGAAAGGGAAGGGCCGGGAAGACCTTCGTCTATACAAAGATG
The DNA here is from genome assembly GCA_002361955.1 of Lachnospiraceae bacterium UBA3316. GTDB lineage: Bacteria > Bacillota > Clostridia > Lachnospirales > Lachnospiraceae > Hominisplanchenecus_A. The sequence goes on along the minus strand of DESK01000067.1, from coordinate 69,016 downwards.
AAAAACGGTCTGGCCGATGACACCAGGATCCAGTTTTATGGGGCCAGCGACGGCCTGTTTGCCACGGTATCCACAGATTCGGCCAGAGAAAAGCTGCTATGGTCTGTCTATAAAATACAGCCGCATTTTATTTTTGAGGACACTTATGCCGGGATCCGGGTGGAAGATCCCTCGGGAAAGGAGATTTTCAGCCAGTCCCTGACGGGGACAACCGTGCCGGAGGAGGCAGAAAAAGAGGTGAGCTTCCCTGTGGGCTCCAGGCTGGAGATTTACCATCGGGAAGCGTCGGGAAGGCTTCTCTTTGCCAGCAAATATACAGGAAAGAACCTCCCTGCTTACAGGGTCTCCTGGGAAAAGGATAAGATTTCCTATGTGATGACGGAGCAGGGGCTGATGCAGGAGGACTGGGACGAGACGAGACGGCGGGAGGTTTACCTGGAGACGCTGTTCTCCTATTCGGACACCATGCTGGAGCTCATGACCAGACAGGATCTGTACCGGCAGGAGTCCTACTATAACCAAAAGACGGTGGCGGCCCAGGCCTGCCGCTTCCTGCCGGAAGAGATCCGGGAAGACTATCTGAAAAAGTACGGTGTTCTGGTGGGCAGAGAGCCAAAGTCCTATACAGAGTATCGAAAAATAGACAGCAGCAGGCTGACAGGAACGGCGGACAGCGACCAGGGAGGAAATGAAGGGGCGGCCTCCGCGGTGGACGGCAAAGAGGACACCATGTGGCACTCCAACTATGGAAACGGGACGAAGCCGGATATATCCGCAGGGGCTGCTAATGGCTATACGATCCTGCTGGACAAAGCGGAAGATATCGGAAGGCTGGAGTATGTGCCAAGAAAGAATGGAAACAATGGAATCATCACATCCTTCCGTCTGCTCTACAGTACCCAGGATACGGGGGATGATTTTAAAGAGCTTTCGGTGAGATCTCACGTGTGGGCGAAGGACAATACCAAAAAGAGCGTGGAATTTAGCGCTCCCGGGGCCCGCAGGATCAGGATCGAGGCGTTGGCCTCCGAGGGAAACCCGGAAAACACCTTCATCTCCGCGGCGGAATTTTACCTCTATGAAACATATGAGGTGGCTGTGGGAGATACGTACGTGGGCGATTTGAGCCTGGAGTCTGTGAAGGGGACGGTGCATAAGGACAAAACGGAGGCCGGACAGAGCATTTCCCTTTTCCTGGGAGGCCAGCAGGTGCCCTTTGAGAAGGGACTGAGCCTCGGCGCAGGTGCTTCGGCCGTTGTGAACCTGAAGGGAAAGCCCTTTGAAATCCTTTCCGCCATGGCAGGGGCGGACAGCCAGAAGGCAGAGGACGCGGAGCTTTTGATCTACGGGGACGGCAAGGAGTTGTACCGGTCGGGAACTCTCACGAAAGGAAAACCTGCCAGGCCCGTCTATGTGGAGCTCCGGGGAGTGGAAAAGCTGGAGCTTCGTGTCAGCGGCCAGGGAAGCGTTCTGCTGGGCGGCGCGGCCCTTAAGAGCAGCAAGCATTTGACGGAGCTTTGCTTAAAGCAGGGAGAGACGGCGGCGATCCTGTCCAACACTGCCCTTATCCCGGAGATCCGGGAAAAAATTACCTGGGAATCCTCAAATCCCGGGGCTGTGTCCGTAGAGGAAGGCGGCGTGGTAAAGGCGAAGGCAGAGGGAACGGCGGTGATCAAGGGCACCTATCAGGGCGGAACGATCACCTGCCAGGTAGCCGTGGAGAAACCGTCGGAAGCTTCCTCAGGGGGCTCCGGCTCCGAGGTGAAGCCTCCCCAGGTGACGCCTCCGGGAAATGGAGGAAATCCGGGGCAGAAGGTGACAAAACCGAAAAAGGCCGTTTTGAGGAAGGTGAAGCCCGGCAGAAGGCAGGTGGACGTCACCTGGAAAAAGACGGCGAAGGCCGATGGGTATGAAGTCTGGATGCGTACAGGCAAAGGAAAATTTAAAAAGGCCAAAATCCTGAAGGCGAAGAAGCTTACCGTAAGGATCAAGAAGTTAAAGAAAGGCAAGAAGTATTCGTTTAAGGTGAGGGCCTTCAGAAAGCAGCCGTCAGGGAAGAAGGTGTACGGCGCTTTCTCGAAAGTAAAGACTGTGAAGATAAAGTAAGGCAGGACGGCCGCCCCGGGAATGGGTTCCCGGGGGCGGCCGTTTTTATCGGTCTTTTCGCAAAGAGGATTTGCCGATGGGAATATTCGTATTCGCAGGGAGCATATAGTTATTTAATGATACCAGGATCAAAAGGTCATGCGTTTCATGCTTGCATGAAAAAGCATGACTTTGTGACCCCAATATCATTTCATTCCATAAAATACAGGAGGCAGTCCGTATGATGAATTATCTGTGGGGCGGTATGATCTTGGTGGGGATTGTGTATGGAGCGTTTACGGGACATATGCAGGAGGTGACGGACGCTGCCCTGGCGTCGTCCAAGGACGCGGTGGCGCTGTGTATCACCATGGTGGGGGTGATGTCCCTGTGGTCCGGGGTGATGAAGATTGGCAGTGAGGCAGGGATCATCCAGGGCCTGTCCCGGGCGATCCGCCCGCTGCTCCATTTCCTGTTCCCGGCCATCCCGGAAGGCCACCCGGCGAATGAACATATCGCGACGAACTTTATCGCCAACTTTTTAGGGCTTGGCTGGGCGGCGACGCCGGCAGGGCTGAAGGCCATGGAAAGCCTGGCGGAGCTTGAGGAGGAGAGGAGAGAGGCAAACGAAGGGCAGGGGAGCCGTAAGCATTTTCAGGCCAGGGGCAGAGGAGGCGTTCCCAGGGGCACAGCCAGCAATGAGATGTGTACCTTCCTGATCATGAATATTTCGTCCCTGCAGCTGATCCCGGTAAATATCATCGCCTACCGGGCGCAGTACGGCAGTGCGAATCCCACAGTGGTGGTGGGGCCTGCCATCGCGGCTACGGCGGTGAGCACGGCGGTGGCGGTGGTGTTTTGTAAAATGATAGATTGCAGAAAGCGGAGAGTATGAGTGCTCTTCGTTTTTTGTTGAATTTCATGAAAGCGTTCAGTATAATAAAAGATGAATAGTAACGGAAATTATTATGAATATCAAATTGGTTAATGAGGTATGGGGGAACTTAATGGAACAGCTTCATCGTGCGGTAATTTTTGTGGAGAAATTAAAAAAACATAAAGGTTGTTGAATAACAACAGAAGGGAGAAGAAGATGAATAAAAGATTACGAAATTTAGTAGTAGTGATATGTGTGTTATTCATGATCATTGGGGGGATTGGGCTAGGAAAAATCTTTGATGAACGATATGAAGACAATATAGATATCGTCAACAATGAGATGGACGTTCCGTCTACTCAATTACTGGGGGAGTTAAATAGTGTTTATGGTTCTATTGAAGAAGAAATGAAAGAACAGGTAAGCAACACAACGAATGACACTATGTATAAGGATTATTATGCAGGAGCATATATTGAGGGGAATCATCTCATTATTTGCGTTACAGATAAAAAAAAGGCAGCAAAAGATAGTTTAGTGATGTACGCAGTGTTAAACAATAATCTGAAAGAAACAGGGCTGATACCGGAACAAGGAGAAATCAACGATAAAAATATCCAATTAAAAAGTGTAAAATATTCCTACAATGAATTATCAGATACACAAAACGATTTTGACAAGAGATATGAAGAAATTTATCATCTATATAAAGAAGGGACGTTGGAGTATCAATTGCTTTATTCTATCAATGGATTTGCAATAAGTCAGGAAAAAAATTCGCTGACTGTTTTTATAACGGATATTACGGATGAGAAAATTGCCATGTTTGAAACGCTATTTGGGAAACATGAATATGTTGATTTTGAAGATGTAGAAACTTCCAATATAGAGGAAACGGTATTTCGGAGAAACCAATAAAAAACTAAACAAGAAAATGTGAAAAACATGTGAAAAACATACAAAATTGTGTAGATGAAACGAAAAAAATATGTTATGATAGGAAATATCAGGCAGGGACGGTGAAGCCCTGTCTTGTGAGGCCAGTCAGGTTATGCCCCGCGGTGTGCTGCCGCGGGGAATTTGACTGATAGAAAAAAGGCAGGGAGGTGCAATTGACAGTACAGAAGGTAGACCTGAGATGAATTGCGAAGGAATATCAAAGGCAGGAAGGATCCTGCAAAATCAACACAAAGGAGGAAAAGTGTATGTTTCAGAAAAAGTTGAAACAGTTAGGCGCATGGCTTCTGTCATTGAGTCTGGTACTGGGTTCCGCCCAGCTTCCGGCAGCGCAGGCAGAAGCGGCAGAAGGAAATCTGGCTTTGAACGCTACGGCTACGGCATCTAGTGTCGAGGAGGGTACACAGCTTGTAGCTTCAAGAGCAAACGACGGGGAGATCAACCGCGACGCTACGAATCTGGATCAGTCCCGTTGGGCAAGTGATACGTCAGTCGGAGCAAAGTGGCTGCAGCTTTCCTGGGATGAGGCGCAGACCATGAAGCGTTTCGAGATCGAGTGGGAGAGGAAGAACCCCACAGATTATGAGATTCAGGTATCTGATGACGCCACTACATGGGAATCCGTGTGGAGCAGCAAGGAGCTTCCGGAGGAGTACCGTGAGGTAGTGACGCTGGATGAGGCAGTTACGGCAAAATATGTGCGGCTTATGATCAATACGTATTTGGATGACTGCGAGAATTATAAGGGCGAGTCTGTAGTATGGAATACTGTTTCCGTTTATGAGCTGGAAGTTTACGCAGATGGTTCGGGAGCACCGGTGGATCCCGTGGAGCCGGAGGATCCGGGAAAATATACGATTTACCCGACGCCCCAGTCTGTGAAGTACGCGGGAGACGATAAGACTCTCACACTTCCGGACGAAGTTAACGTTGTATTTGAGGAGGGCATCGACCAGCCCACAAAAGACCGTCTGGAAGCAGTCCTTGACGTAAAGGGTATCAAAGCAAAGGCTGTGGACGCGGCTGTGGATGGCCAGGTAAATATCCTGATCGGTGTTGCGGGATCCGAAGGAGCCGCTGACACTTACGCAGCGGAAAACCTGGAGTACCCGGAGGATCTCTTTGCGAAGAGAGACGCTTATGTGCTGGCGATCGAGGATAACCAGATCACCGTTTTAGGAAAAGATACGGATGCGGCCTTCTATGGGCTGGCTTCCCTGAAGATGATCCTGCAGCAGAGCGAAGAGAAGACCGTTTATCAGCTTCAGATGAACGACTACTCCATCGGCCAGTACCGTGGATTTATCGAGGGATATTATGGAATCCCCTGGTCCGTGGATGACAGGATCAGCCTGATGAACTTTGGCGGCGATATCAAAGAGAACGTATATATTTTCGCACCGAAGGATGACCCCTACCACAATAAACAGTGGAGAGACCTGTATCCGGAGGATAAGCTTGCGGATATCACAAAGATGGTGGCCGCAGGTACGGCTTCCAAGTGCCGTTTCGTCTGGGCGATCCATCCCTTTATGAACCAGGCGATCACGCTGGAGAACTATGACGAAACGCTCCATTTTGTGACGGAGAAATTCGAGCAGCTGTACAATGCAGGTGTGCGCCAGTTTGTAATTTCCGCAGACGACGCTTACAGCGATCCCAGGGTTCAGGTAAAACTGCTCAATGACATGTGCGCATGGGTTAAGGCGAAGAAAGACTGCTACAACCTGATATTTGTGCCGATGGTTTACTGTTCAGGAGCAGGCGGCTGGTACGGATCTGCTACGAGCCTGGGAAGGTATTATACCGATATGGAAGCAGTGGATCCTGCTGTAGAATTCATGTGGACAGGCGAATACGTATGCCATCCGGCTACGCAGTATACTTTTACTCATTTTAAAGAGATCAGCGGAAGAGAGCCCTTCATGTGGCTGAACTGGCCCGTAAACGATGTAAACCATGCCCGTCTCGTTATGGGACCTGCGGAAAACTGCATCCTGAATAAGGGCGGAGTTACCGGCTTTATGGGTATCGTAACGAACCCGCTGGAGCAGGCGGAGGCGTCAAAGACTTCCCTGTTCGCCATCGGTGATTATGCATGGAACACAGCAGCGTTCGACTGTGACAAGAGCTGGGCAGACTGCTTCCAGTACATTGACGAGGGAGCTCCCGAGGCCCTTCACGAGCTGTGTAAGCATCTGACAAACCCGAGCCCCGGCGGAATCACGCAGATGTCCGAATCGAAAGAGATCAAGCCCTTCGTTGACGCGTTCCGGGCAGATTTCCAGGCCGGAAACGACCTGACAGAGAGCGGCCCCGCCCTGATCGAACAGTTTGAGAAGATCATTGCCGCCGCAGATGAGTTCCAGGAGAAGGGAACAAACGTAAATCTGTTAGACGAGATGAAGCCGTGGGTAGACTCCCTGCGCTACATCAGCCAGGCCGGCGCGGATTATGTGAGAACAGCTATGACTCTCCAGACAGAAAACAGAGAGGGAGCTGTGGGAACTTATATGAAGGCCGTTAACGAGGAGAAGGCTTCCCACAACTGCGCGGCACCTCAGCTCAATGACGGGACGATCATGGCAGAGTCCGGCGCGATGGTGCTGATTCCCTTTGCGACTGCCATGGGCACGGCCCTGAAGGAGGAAGTAGAAGAGATCCTCAACAACAATTTTGGCGGAAGCAACGCAGGCGGTGAAGGACCTTCCACAGAGGTTTCTGCTATTTACGATGGATTGGGCGGCTTCTATGAAGGAAATGCCAGTCTGATCATCGACGGAAAGGATGATACCTACGCATGGTTTAACGCGGCGCAGAAAGCAAACGCTTATGTGGGTGTAGACCTGGGTGACATCTACCGGATCAATACCGTAAGAATCCGTCAGGGTAAGAACGATACCCATGGTGATATCTTTGCCAATGCGATCGTGGAATACTCTGAGGACGGAGAAAACTATACAGAAATTGAAACTATCGAGAATACAAACAATATTGACAAGGATTATACGGATCTGGCTATTAAAGCCCGCTATGTCCGTATCCGCACGGCTTCCGCTTCCGATAAGTGGTATGCGATCCGTGAGTTTACCGTAACCACAAGTCCTGCCACTTATAAGGCATACACAAACGCGGAGTCCTGCAGCGAAGTAGAGATGAGCGTGGAGAGAAACAACGCGTCCATCGTGACGGGTGAGGAAGGCCTGAATGTGACCCTGAAGGCCGGCGAGTATCTGGGAATCCAGCTTCCGAGAATCCGCGAGGTTACTTCGATCACGGCTGACTATACAGCAAACGCGGACCTCGTATTAGAGGGTGCTCTGGATGGCACCGTATGGGAAGAGGCAAAGACAGGCGATCAGAGCACAGACTTGACTTACCTGCGCATCAGGAACAAAGGCGATAAGGATGTTACCTTTAGCCTGAAGGAGCTGTCACTGACAAACAGCGACGCAGACAGAAGATTCTTATGCACGGTAGAGTGTGAAGAGGGACACGGCCCCGCTTTTGCGGCAGATAACTCCCTGACCACTTCTTTCCTTGCGAAGGAAGGCACAGGGGCAGGTTCTCTGACATGGCGTATCGCGAATCCTGAAAAGACAGGTCCTCTCTATGTGCTGACCAATCCGGACACCGTTTCCGACGCAAAGGTTTCCGTACAGACTCAGGATGGTTCCTGGGTAGATAAGGGAGCGCTTGCGGCAGGCCTGACGATCGTACAGAACCTGGAGTGGTACGATTATGTGAAGGCTATCAAGGTAGAATGGACAGAAAAGGCACCTGAGATCATCGAGATGTACACCGTCGCTCCCAGAGAGATGGGCATCAAGCTGAACAAGGATTCTGTAAAGATAGTGATTGAGGAAACCCTGAAGCTCCGTGCCGACGTATTTGTCGGACTGGATGATAACGCAACAGTTGTATGGTCTTCCTCCGATGAGAGTGTAGCGACGGTTGATGAGACGGGCCTGGTGACAGGTATCGCCAAGGGCACCGCGACCATCACGGCAAGCGTCGCAGATGGAAAATATTCTGCAGAATGCGAAGTTGCCGTATCCGGCAGAGGAACGGCAAAGGAACTGGAGATCAAGGCTGTAACTGCAGGAAGTGAAGAGACGGAAGGCGCAACAGACGCGGAAGGTCCTGCAGGACTGGCGATTGACAACGATGAATCTACCATCTGGCACAGTCTCTGGGCCGGCGACTCGATGGAAAATCTCTGGATCTCAGCAGATCTGGGCGATGTCTACGATGTGGCAGAGATGAAATACCTGCCGAGACGGAGCGGAAGCTCAAACGGAATCATCACAGGCTACAAGCTCTATGTGAGCGTTGACGGTGAGACATGGACACTGGCGTCGAAGGGCACATGGGCAGGTGACAGAGAAGAGAAGTCAGCGGAGATCATCGAGGCAGTTCCGGCACGCTATGTGAAGCTGCAGACTGTTTCTGCTGTTTCCGACCAGGCAGCAAACTTTGCGAGCGCGGCAGAAATCAATGTATTTGGCCATGACAGAGATGAGGCGGCTGTTGATAAGAGCTATGTCATTGACGCAGCGCTCTCCGATGAACTGGACGAAAACAAATATACAGAGGACAGCTATCAGGCATACGTGGCCGCAAAGGCAAAAGCCGCGGAAGTGATGAACAACATGGTAGCTACACAGGAGGAAGTAGACGCGGCAGTGAAGGAATACAGAGAAGCAGTGGCAAATCTGGTGATTCCGGCTACAAGCATCAGCCTGACTCCTGCAAAGGTTACCCTGAAAGTAGGCACTACCGCAGAGCTCAAGGCTGTGGTGAAGCCCGCGGACGCAACCCATCAGGAAGTAACCTTCACCTCCGACAAACCGGAAGTAGCTTCCGTAAACGCGGAGGGCGTAGTAGAGGCTAAGGGCGCAGGTACAGCAGTGATCACAGCGGCAAACGCTGACGGTGTGAGCAGCACCTGTACGGTGACCGTAGTAACGAAGTTTGACGCGACAGGCGTAAAGATCAAGGGAGCGCCCACGAAGGCTCTGGAGATCGGCGACAAGGTGACTGTAACAGCAGTCGTTGAGCCTGAAAATGCGGACAATAAGAATGTGACCTGGACGTCCGATAAGCCGGCAGTTGCCACCGTTGATGGCGGTGTTGTGACGGCAGTAGGCGAAGGCGAGGCAAAGATTACCGTTACCACAGAGGACGGCGGATACACCGCAGACTTTACCGTTAGGGTAAATCCGCTTCCGAAGGTGGATGTGACAGGCGTAGAGCTGGTGGGAGCGCCCACAAAGGCTCTGGAGATCGGCGATAAGGTAACTGTGACAGCTAAGGTAGTTCCGGAGAACGCAGACAACAAGAACGTATCCTGGAAATCCAGCAAACCGGCAGTGGCGACCGTTGCGAACGGCGTTGTGACTGCAGTGGCAGCAGGAGAGTCCGTGATCACAGTAACCACAGAGGATGGTAATTTCACTGCTTCCTTTACCGTGAAGGTCAATGCCAGAACGGTGACGCCTCCTGTTGACGATAAGCCGCCATACGGACAGGTTCGCAATGGCCTGGAAGAAGAGACGAAGAGCGGCCGGTATGTGGTATTAAACGCAAACAAGAAGACGGCTTACCTTGAGAAGGCAAAGAGCAAGAAGGCAAGCGTTACCGTTCCCACCACGATCACCATCAACGGTGTGAAGTGTAAGGTAGTGGGCATTGGCGACAACGCATTCAAGAACTTCAAGACCCTTAAGAAGATCACGCTGAACAAGAATATTACTTCTGTTGGCAAATCTGCATTTGCAGGTTGTAAGAAGCTGAGCAGCGTAGTAGTGAAGGGCAGCGGCCTTAAGAAGATCGGAAAGAGCGCCTTCAAGGGTACCGCTAAGAAGATGACCGTAAAGGTTACAGTGAAGAAATTCTCTGCAAAGAAGAAAGCGGCGCTTCTGAAGAAGATGAAAAAAGCAGGCATGAGCAAATCTGCCAAAATTAGATAAGTAATCTATAGTACCCGGCGGGGGGCATACGGCAGGAAGAGCCATATGCCCCCCGCCTTTTGGTGGAGAAAGTTACAGGATCTGTGTGAAGCTGTGGATAACTTCTGAAAAACGCGGAGGGTGGGTGGAAAAGCCCCTCGCAAGTATCAGGCTTGCGACGATGCCTGTGAGAGTGGCAAGCAGGGCGCCGGCCAGAGTGTAGCGCGTCTTTTTTACTTTGGCAGTCATGAAGTAGACGGACATGGTGTAGAAGATGGTTTCTGTACATCCCATGGAGATGGAGGCCAGGATTCCGAAAAAAGAATCCGTGCCGTATTTTTTAAAGATATCAAGAACCAGGCCGGTGGCGGCGCTGGAGGAGAACATCCGCACGATGGTTACAGGAACCAGCTCAGCCGGAAATCCTATATAGCGGAGGGGATATCCTAGAAGCCCTGCCAGCATATCCAGAAAGCCGGAGGCCCGGAGGATCCCTACGGCGACCATGAGCCCGACCAGGGTCGGCATGATGCCGATGACTGTATGAAACCCGTCCACGGCCCCCGCAATAAAGGTTTCATAGACATTCTGCTTTTTGAGAAGGCCGTAGCCTACCACAAGAAAAAGAACAAAGGGTATGATATAGGTAGAGAGAAAGATCAGGAAATCCATAGGAAGCCTCCGAAAACCAGTCTTGTAAAGATATGGGGACGAAGGCCTGTGTATGAATGGAAACGAAAACTATTTTTCGCTGGGAGATCGTACAGGATCAGCAAATATAACTAAAAACATATATAAAGAGAGATGTTTCACTGTAAAAAAGCAAAAGCAGCAGTGTCCTGCTGGAGAATCCCTATGTAAAAAATATACAAAAAATTGTATGGAGAAACAAGAGAAAGTATGTTATGATAATAGGTAGCCAGAGAGGATAAACCGTAACAGTTCAGGTATCTGAACTGTTACCATAAAAGAATCGTCTCTGTAAAGGAATGAAAAGGGAATGTTTGAAAGGAGGAAAATTATGTTTCATAACAAATTGAAACGAATGGGAGCCTGGGTTCTGGCGTGCAGCATGGTGCTTGGTTCGGTACAGCTTCCGGCAATCACCGCAGGGGCGGCAGACGGGAATTTGGCTTTGAACGCTTCCATCACGGCGTCCAGCGTGGAAGCGGGCACCTTACCGGCTACCAACGCCAATGACGGAAAAGAGTCTACGCGGTGGGCCAGCGCCGTGACGAGCGAGGTACAGACCTTGCAGCTTTCCTGGAACAGCGCCCAGACAGTGAAGAGCTTCGTGGTGCTTTGGGAGAGAAGAAACGCTACAAATTACGCCATCGAGATTTCCGATGACGGGGAGAACTGGACGGTGGTGAAGAGCTTTACCAAAAAGCCCCAGGAGACAAGACAGGAGATCACCCTGGACGCTGCTGTCCAGGCGAAGTATGTGCGGCTGAATGTGAAGGAACACAGCGCGGACGGCCTTGAGGGCGAAGTGAGCTGGAATAATGTATCAGTATGGGAGTTTGAAGTTTACGCGGGGGACATCCCCGACCAGCGTTCGGACCTGCAGAAGGTTGTGGATTCTATTTCAGCGCCGGAAATCTCGGCGGACGGGACAAAGATCACCATGCCGGAAGCGCCCCAGGGGCTGACTGTCCGTTTCTGCGCGGATTATGAGCAGGTGATCGCAGAGGATGGAACTGTCTATACGCCCGTTTCCGATAAGAGCGTGAAGGGCTTTTATGAAGTAAGCGACGGGACGGAGACGGCGCAGTCTAAAGAATATACGATTGTGGTTCCCGGGCAGTATCCGACCGATAAGAATGATAACGCGAAACCGGCGGTGATTCCGGAGCTTCAGGAGTGGCACGGAACCTCCGGCCGCTTTGTGGTGAGCGCCGCAAGCAGGATCATCGCGGGCCCGGGCATGGAGGAGACTGCCGCCAGGTTTGCCCAGGACTATAAGGAGGTTACGGGACTTGATATTACCGTGGTAAAGGGCAAGGCAGGCGACGCCGCCCTCGGCGATTTCTGCCTGGAGCTTGTGGAGGATTCTCAGGGCCTCGGCAAGGAAGGCTACCGCATGACCGTTGGAAATTCTGTGAAGATCCAGGCGGAAAACACAGTGGGCGCTTACTGGGGCGTTGTCACTGCGCTGCAGATCTTAAAGCAGACCAACGGCTCCATCCCCAAGGGTATGGCCAGGGACTATCCCAAATATGAAGTCCGGGGCTTCAGCCTTGATGTGGGAAGAAAACCCTTCTCCCTGGATACGCTGAAGCAGTTTACAAAAAATATGGCCTGGTACAAGATGAACAGCCTGCAGGCCCATCTGAGCGATAACCTGATCTTCCATGAGGATTATCCTACCCTGGATCAGGCCGTGAAGGAGTCTTACGCCGGTTTCCGCCTGGAATCCGACAAGAAGAATGACGAGACGGGCGTGAAGCTGACTTCCCAGGATATGTACTATACAAAAGAGGAATTTAAGGAATTTATCTCCTACAGCCAGGCTATGGGAGTAAACATTGTTCCGGAGTTTGATATGCCGGCTCACTGCCTGGCGATCACCCGTGTCCATGAGGAGTATATGTCCAGAAAGGCAGGCGGCGGCCATGCATACCTGATCGAAGAGCTGGATCTGGAGAATGAGGCGTCCTTCGCTTGGGCGAAGAGTATCTGGGATGAGTATCTGGTAGGGGATGACGCGGTGTTTGCGGATGTGGATACGATCCACATCGGTACGGACGAGTATCATGGAACGGACGGGCAGGCAGGAAAGGAACTGTTCCGTAAATTCTCCGCGGAGATGATCGAGTACGCGAAGAGCAAGGGCAAGAACGTCCGGATGTGGGGAAGCCTTTCTAACAAGTCCGGTACGACGGAGGTTCCCTCTGAGGATGTACAGCTGAACATCTGGAACACAGGCTACGCAAATCCCAAGGATATGTATGATCTGGGCTATGACCTGATCAATACCCTGGAGGGACCGAGCTATATTGTTCCTGCCGCAGGCTATTACAACGACTATATCAACAGCAGCAATATCTACAGCAACTGGCAGCCGAATGCCATGGGCAACCTGAACATCAGCCCGGCCAACGAGCATATGCTGGGAGCGTGCTTTGCGATCTGGCATGACAGTATCGATACCCGCGGAAACGGTATTTCCGAGTACGATTCCTTTGACCGCTTCTTCCAGGCAGTGCCGGCATACGGCGCAAAGCTGTGGGGCGAGGCAGCAGACAGAGATTATAAGGGCTTTTCCGCAGTTTTGGAGAGTACGGGGACAGCGCCGGGAACGACGATTTACGGAGAGGTTCCTTCTGTCACAAAGGAGATCCTGGATTACACCTTTGACGGGACAGTGGGCAAGGATTCCAGCGCCAACGGCTACGACGGAACGGAGAGCAAGAACGTTTCACAGGTAAACGCAGATACCAGCGGCAAGGCCCTGAAATTGAACGGCGGCGAGAGCTATGTGGAGACGGCGGAGGAGATCGATAAAATCGCGGACGGCGCGTCCCTTACCGTGAGAGTAAAGATGGACGGGGAAGCGGACGGCGAAGACGAGCAGATCCTCTGTGAATCCAAGGATGAGTTCGGCGCATACGGAACATACGCCATCAAGGCAGTGCAGAGACATACAGGAAAGGTGGGCTTCTCAAGAGAAGGCTACGACTATTCCTTCAATTACACCCTTCCGGCAGGAGAATGGGTAGAGCTGACCTTCCAGAGCGGAAACGGCTCGTCCCAGCTGTATGTAAACGGCAAGCTGGTGGACAGCAACCCGGAGATATACTTCAGGAACCATGAGACGACGGAGCTCAGTACGAAGCTGGCCCAGACAGGAATCACAAAGACGGCAACTCTGATGCTGCCGGTGGGCCGTATCGGAAGTAAGACGAAGAGCTTTAAGGGGGAGATCGATTACCTGACTGTGACAGGAACGAAGGAGTCCACCCTGAAGCTGGGCGCAATCCCTCAGAATACAATTACGGCAGGGGCCTGCTCCACGCATCCTTCCGAAGGCTCCATCGCGGCGATGCTTGACGGAGATGCCAGCACCTACTGGCATACCAATTATTCCGCGGCCAATGAGAAGGCTCCGGGGCTGGACCATGACCACTACATCACACTGACGCTGGATCAGCCCAGGGTGATCAATAAGCTTTCCTATCTGCCCAGGCAGAACAGCGCAAACGGACGGATCGGACAGTACAGGATCGACGTCACAAAGGCAGACGGCACGGTGGCGGAAGACTATGCTTCCGGCATATGGGCGGCCGATATGACGGAAAAGATTGCAGAATTTGATCCCATCGAGGCGAAGAGCGTGAAGCTTGTCATCCTCAGCTCCGACTCCGGAAAGCATGGAACGGCGGCAGAGCTGAACCTGTATGAGCAGGTGGATTTCGGCGCTAAGGAGCTGCAGGCAGAGCTTGATAAGTACGCAGGCTACGCGGAGAAGGATTATACAGCTATGAGCTGGAAAGTCTTTGACAAGGCCAGGAAGGAAGCGCAGGCAGTCCTTGACAACGCAGACAGCAAACAGGGCGATTATCTGTACGCCTATGAGCAGCTCCAGAAGACTGCAGCGGTTCTGACTGAGAACCCCGCGATTTATAAGCTGGCGGCTCAGGTGGCAGAGGCGAAGAAGCTTCTGGCAGGCGCGGCGGACTATACAGAGAATTCCGTGGCGGTTCTTCAGAAGGCCGTAGAGGACGGAGAGAAGCTTCTGGCAGACGCAGACGCCACAGAGGAGCAGGTTCTGGAAGCCGTTCAGAAGATTGAGAACGCGAAGAAGAACCTGCTTCCGAAGCCAAACACCGGCGCTTTGACGGCGGCTGTGGCAGAGGCGGAGAAGCTTCTGGCAGGCGCGGCGGACTATACGGCGGATTCCGTGGCGGCTCTCCGAAAGGCCGTGGACAACGCGAAGGCTGTCCTGGCCAATGCCAATGCAGCCCAGGCAGACGTAGACGGCGCTTTAAAGGCTTTGCAGAACACGAAGCTTGTGAAGAAGACAGATCCCGTGGTAAGTCCGTCTCTTCCCAAAAAGGGAGCATCCAAGACCATCGGCGGCACCACTTACAAGGTTACAAAGTCTGATGCGAAGAAGGGAACCGTCACAGCCACAAAGGTGAAGGCGTCCAAGAAGGCGGAGATCCCCGCTACCGTGAAGATCGACGGCTATACCTTCAAGGTGACGAAGATCGAGGCAAAGGCCTTCCAGAATGGAAAGAAGCTTACCTCTGTTACCATCGGAGCAAATGTGACAAGCATCGGGGCGAAGGCTTTCTACAAGTGTTCAAAACTGAAAAAGATCGTATTTAAGGGAACAAAAGCTCCCACGATCGGAAAGCAGGCGTTCAAAGGAACGGCAGCGAAGTGCAAGGTGACCCTTCCGAAGAAGATGGCGAAGAAGCAGAAGAGCCTGATAAAGAGCAGGCTGAAAAAGGCCGGACTCAGCAGCAAGGCATCTGTAAAATAAAAATAGCTGTGCTTACGCACTTCCGAAATCATAAAAATAGAAAAAGAGAGCCTGCCATATGGCAGGTTCTCTTTTGAAAGAGGAGAGAAAAATGATCGACAGAAAAAAGTATCAGTTAAACTATATCAAAAAAGAGAGGCAGAGCGGAAGCTTTCAGGGCATGAGGTTTACGTTCTCAAAGAAGGAAGAAGAGCTGCTGGTGACGGTGTATCCGGAGCCTTTTTGCCTGGAGGCTACGCCGGAGGAGAAGCGGACGGAACAGGCCTTTCCCTTTACGGGTGAAGGGCTGGACGAGGCGGTAGAGTGGCTGAACGCCCTGTACAGCGAAAAAAAGGACTTTTGGACAGATGCCTATGAAAAGAGAATGCAGGTATAAAAAAGAGAAGAAAACACTTGAAAAATATTATCATATTATTTATAATAATGCATAAGAGAAAACGAAAGTAAGTTATGTAACAAGAAAAATTATGTTCAAGCGATTATCTTCGCATTTTTTCATCTAAGAGTTCAAGCAATCATTCATTGCACCTAACCCTCATTCATATATCCTGTAAGTTTTATGCAGCAATTTTATATTTCGTTTTCTCCGGAAGGGAGAAGGACGGATGTCTATAACCGCACATGCCGCCGTTGTCCCGGATTTATGATAAAAAGCCTGACCGGAAAAATATATCACAGGCCTTCTAAGGAAATGTCCGGAAAGGCGAAGGAAAGGAAGTGGCATTCTATCGACGACAGGAGCAACAGGAAACAGCGGTTATGCAGAGAACTGCAGTACTATAAAAGGTCAGGCGTCAGGCTTCTTTTAAACGGGCGGCCCAGCAGCCCGGAGGAGATTTCCAGGGTCTGTACCTTCAGAGAAGACAGGTGCTATATGCGGGATTATATCAGCAACGATTCCCACAAATTGTGGGGGATCGGGTTTGATTTTGTGAAAGACATCAAATAAATCATTTCCGGAAAGGCCAAATCCCCTTTACAGTCCTTCAGGAATAAGAAAAAAATGTCGAAACAGGTCATATATCCGCATAAAGTATGTTATAATCATGGTACTGTAGCAGAAAATGAACTGCTGTGAATAGCAGTAAACATAAGGGTTGGAGGTACAATGGATGAGAAAAAAGGCAATGCCGGCGCTGGCGGCAATCGTATTAATTGTGGTGGTGGCGGCGATTGGTTTAATCAGTAAGGTTGTAGAAAGGTATACTCCCTCCAAGGAGGTCATGTCGCCTCAGGAGTATTTTGACGTACAAGAGGGAGGGGAGCTGGCTTTGATCGTACAGGACCAGCAGATAGAGCAGAAGGGAATCCTGGACGGCGGTATTCCGTATCTTTCCTATGAGGCAGTCAAGGAATACCTGAATGACAGGTTTTACTGGGATTCCGACGCGAATCTGATGGTCTATACACTGCCGGAGGACATCATTAATGTTCAGGCAGGGGAGAGCAGCTATACCCTCTCAGGCAGCAGCCGGGACGCAGGATACCCCATCGTGAAGGTGGACGGTTCGGAGACGTATATTGCCGCGGCATTTGTGCAGCAGTATACAAATATGGACTACACCCTCTATGAAGAACCCGACCGACTGGTGATCAACAATCGGTGGGGGGAGACGTCCTTCGCGGATTTGAAGAAGGAGGAGGAGATCCGGTATCAGGGAGGCATCAAGAGCCCGATCCTCACCCATGGGGAAAAGGGGACGAAGCTTCTTCTGCTGGAACAGCTGGAGGATTGGTCCAGGGTGCAGACGGCAGACGGTTACATAGGCTATGTAAGGAATACGCGGCTGGGTGATTCCTACAAGGAAACCCTCAGCCGGGAATTTGAGGAACCTGTCTATACGAGCATCAAAAGGGACCACAAGATCAACCTGGTGTGGCATCAGGTGACCAGTATGGAGGCAAACGACAGCCTGCTGAACGATATCGCGGGGGCGAAGGGCGTGAACGTCATTTCACCTACCTGGTTCTCCGTGATCAACAACCAGGGAGAGATCTCTTCCCTGGCAAGCGAAACGTATGTGGAAAACGCCCACGCCCAGGGGCTGGAGGTATGGGCCCTGGTGGACAATTTTAATGAGGCGGTGGATACGACAGCTCTGCTGAAGTCTACGGCGTCCAGGGAGAAGCTGGCCAACCAGCTGGTGGCTGCGGCAGTGCAGTACAGCCTGGACGGCATCAATATTGATTTCGAGGCCCTACCGGAGGAGGCCGGAGACGGCTATATCCAGTTTATCCGGGAAATTTCCGTGAAATGCCGGAAGAACGGAATCGTTCTCTCTGTGGATGACCCGGTGCCGATGCCTTTTACGGCCCACTATGACAGGGCAGAGCAGGGAATCGTGGCAGACTATGTGATCATTATGGGATACGACGAGCATTACGCCGGATCTGAGGAGGCGGGAAGCGTGGCGTCCCTCTCCTTTGAAAAACAGGGGATCGAGGATACCTTAAAGGAGGTTCCCGCTGAGAAGATCATCAGCGCCGTGCCCTTTTATACCAGGCTGTGGTACACCGACGCCCAGGGAAAGGTGTCCAGCGAGGCCATTGGCATGAGCCGGGCGGAGGAGTGGCTTTCCACCTACGGAGTCAGCTCCAATTGGAGCCAGGAGACTTCTCAGGATTATGCCGAGCTTACCGACGAACAGGGCGGAAAGTATCAGATCTGGCTGGAAAACGAGAAATCCCTGGAGGAGAAGGCAAAGCTTGTGAAGGAGTACGGTCTGGGAGGGATCGCTGCCTGGAAGCTGGGATTGGAAAAGCCATCTATTTGGGATGTCATCTATAAGTATGTAAGCTAAATGTGTGAAACTTCTTGAAAGAGGGGCTGCTCGGGAGCGTATCCTGAAGCGGCCCCTTTTCGTATTACAGGAAATCCGGGAAAATTTCCTGTAAAAGAGGGATTAATAGGACAAAAGCGTCCCTGCATATATTGGAAAAACAGTTTTTGGGAGACAGGACATGGGGGAAAGATTGAAGATGGAAACGGTGATGGGGGCGCTGCTTTTGGCGGCCGCCTTTCTTTTAGCCACAGGGGGTATGAAGCAGGCAGCCGCGGAGGTACAGGGGACGGGGCGCACGGTGGTGATCGACGCGGGACACGGGGGAGATGATCCCGGAAAGGTGGGCGTGGGCGGCACCTTGGAAAAGGACGTCAATCTGGCAGTGGCCCAAAAGCTGGCGGACTGCCTGAAAAAAGAGGGGATCCGTCCCGTCATGACAAGGGAAGATGAAAAGGGGCTTTACCGCCCGGAGGCCTCCAATAAAAAGCAGGATGATATGAAGAACCGCTGCGCGAAGATCGACGGGGAGAAGCCCCTGTTTACTGTGAGCATCCACCAGAACAGCTATACGGAGGAAGCCGTCCACGGGCCCCAGGTTTTTTATTATGCCCATTCGAAGGAGGCGGAGGAGCTGGCCGGGTACATACAGGATGCGATGAATGAGGATTTGGCGGACCGCCCCAGGGAAAAAAAGGCCAACGACACCTACTATCTGCTGAAGAAGACGAAGAGCCCCACAGTTATCGTGGAATGCGGTTTCCTTTCCAACAGGGAGGAGGAGGCAAAGCTTGTGACGGAGGAGTATCAGCAAAAGGTGGCGGAGTCCGTCTGCCGGGGAATTATGGGATATTTAAAGGAGGCAAAAAACCGATAGGAAAACGTTTCCGATGATTGCCCTTTTCGCCCTTAAGTGTTATAATTTACGCAAATATACCACAAAACAGAGGCAGGTTTATGAAGACAATCATCGAAGATATGACAACCGGTATCCAGGCTGCGGGGATCGCCCGCGCAGGGAAAATTTTAAGAAACGGTGGGCTGGTGGCTTTTCCCACGGAAACGGTCTACGGGCTGGGGGCGAATGCCCTGGATGAGAAGGCTGCGGCGAAGATTTATGCGGCAAAGGGAAGACCATCGGACAATCCCCTGATCGTTCACATTGCTGAAACAGAAGCTCTTGAGGAGATTGTGGTTCAGGTGCCGGAGGCAGCCAGACAGCTGGCGCGGGCTTTCTGGCCGGGGCCTCTGACTATGATTTTCCGGAAGAATGACAGGGTTCCCTACGGCACTACGGGAGGGCTGGATACGGTGGCCGTGCGTATGCCTGACCATGAGATTGCCAGGGAAATGATACGGGCCGGCGGCGGCTACATCGCTGCTCCCAGCGCCAATACCTCGGGGAGGCCGAGCCCAACTACGGCGGCCCATGTGGCAGATGATTTGTGGGGCAGGATTGACATGATCATTGATGGGGGAAGCGTCGGCATCGGCCTGGAGTCCACGATTGTGGATTTGAGCGGAGAGACGCCCGTGATCCTGCGTCCGGGGTATATTAACCAGGAAATGCTTCAGAGTGTCATAGGCACTGTGGAGATGGACAAGGGGCTGATCGCCGCGGACAGCAGCGTGCGCCCGAAAGCACCGGGGATGAAGTATAAGCACTATGCGCCTAAGGCAGAGCTGGTCATCATTGAAGGGAAAGCCGGCACTGTGGTGGATAAGATTAATAAACTGATTGCAGAAGGGGAGAAAAAAGGGGAAATGATCGGCGTGATCGGAACGGATGAGACGAGGGATGCCTACCGGGGCGGAATCGTCAAATCCATCGGCAGCATCCATGAGGAGTTGACGATCTCCCAGCATTTGTATGGAATTCTCAGAGAATTTGACGAGCTGGCGGTAACGAAGATCTATTCGGAGGCGTTTGATACGCCGAAGATGGGACAGGCCATCATGAACCGGCTTATCAAAGCCGCGGGACATCAGATTTGGAAGGTATAAGGAGCAGTCTATGAAACAGTATGACAAACTTGTATTTGTGAGCGGCACAGATACTTGCCTCGGCCCCATGGCAAAGTTTATCTTGAAAAGTAAATTTCTTCTGGAGGATTTGGAGATTGAATCCAGAGGACGGGTAGTATTATTTCCGGAACCGGTGAATCAGAAGGCGGAGGCGGTGATGGTTAGCCATGGGATTACCATGAAGACCCATGAAGCCACCCAGCTGGAAGAAAAGGATTTCGGTGAGAGGACACTGATCCTGGCGATGGATTGGAATTTGAAACGGAAGCTCTGTGAGGAGCACACATATGTGGAGAATGTCTACACGCTCACAGAGTATGTAGGATGCAAGGAGGAACTCAATAATCCCCTGGGAGGGACTCTGGCAGATTACGGTGAGTGTTATGAGAGAATGGAAAAAATTATTTCGCGGCTGGTAGTGCTGTTGAATGAACAGGAGCTGCTGAACGGCTGACGGTATTCTAAAGAATTATGAAAACGGAGGAAGAGAGATGTCAAAAGTAACGGTGATGGATCATCCATTGATCCGGCATAAAATCGGTATCATCAGGAGAAAAGAGGTAGGATCAAAGGATTTTCGGCAGATGATCAGCGAGATTGCCATGCTGATGTGCTATGAGGCCACAAGAGATCTGAAGCTGCAGGATGTAGAGATCGAGACGCCGATCTGCCCAACCACAGTGAAGGAACTTCAGGGCAAGAAGCTGGCGGTGGTGCCGATTCTGAGGGCCGGCCTTGGCATGGTGGAGGGGATGCTTGAGATGATCCCCGCGGCAAAGGTGGGACATATCGGTCTTTACAGGGATCCGGAGACACTGAAGCCTGTAGAGTATTATTGCAAGCTTCCGGCAGATTCCTCTGAGAGAGAAGTGTTCGTGGTGGATCCGATGCTTGCGACAGGTGGTTCTGCCGCTGCGGCGATCCAGATGCTGAAGGATAAGGGCGTAAAGAGAATTCGCTTTATGTGCATTATTGCGGCGCCGGAGGGCGTTGCCAAAATGCAGGAGGAACACCCGGATGTAGATGTGTACATCGGCGCCCTGGACGACCATCTGAACGACCATGGCTATATTGTTCCCGGTCTTGGGGACGCGGGAGACAGAATCTTCGGAACAAAATAGGAGAGGGAGGAACCCCGGATGAGTGATAAGCGGCAGGATTATATATCCTGGGACGAGTATTTTATGGGTGTGGCCATGCTCTCCGCCATGCGGTCCAAGGATCCCCATACCCAGGTGGGAGCCTGTATCGTAAGTCAGGACAACAAGATCCTGTCTATGGGCTACAATGGATTTCCTATCGGATGTTCCGACGAGGAATTCCCCTGGGCCAGAGAGGGAGAGGGCATCGATAATAAATATTTTTATACGACGCACAGCGAGCTGAACGCCATATTAAATTATCGGGGAGGAAGCCTGGAGGGCGCTAAGCTCTATGTGACCCTGTTCCCCTGCAATGAGTGCTGCAAGGCGATCATCCAGGCGGGAATCAGGACTGTGGTGTATGACTGTGATAAGTACGGCGCGACGCCTTCCGTCTGTGCTTCCAAGCGCATGATGGACGCGGCGGGGATCCGGTATTACAGATATCAGCGCACCGGCAGGGAAATTGCGCTGGCGCTGTAAAGTCCCCGGCCCATGTTAATAAAAACTTAAGCGATGGCAGAAAAACTCTTATGTTACAATACTGGCATAAGAGTTTTTTATGGAGGTATTTCTATGAGCGCTGAGAAGGCCATAAAGATTATAGAGGAAGTAAAGAGAGTTGTGATCGGAAAAGACGAATGTATCCGTAAGATCATGATGGCCATGCTGGCAGGGGGACATATTTTGCTGGAGGATATTCCCGGCGTGGGGAAGACGACGCTGGCGCTGGCTTTTTCCAGGGCCTGCGCGCTGAAGCAGAACAGGGTACAGTTTACGCCGGATGTGCTTCCGTCGGATATTACGGGGTTTTCTGTTTACAGAAAGGAGACGGGGAGCTTCCGGTACCAGCCGGGGGCGGCTATGTGCAATCTATTCCTTGCAGATGAGATCAACCGCACGTCACCCAAGACTCAGTCAGCCCTTTTGGAGGTTATGGAGGAGGGGAATGTGACGGTGGACGGCGTTACCAGGGAGGTGCCCAGGCCCTTCACGGTGATTGCTACCCAGAACCCGGTGGGCTCAGCGGGAACACAGATGCTGCCGGAATCCCAGCTGGACCGGTTTATGATCTGTATGTCCATGGGGTATCCGGACGTCAAAGACGAGGTGGAGATCCTGCGGGGCAGGAGCGGGGAAAATCCCATAAATTCTGTTTTTCCCGTGATCCGGGCGGAGGAATTGGTTCTGATGCAGAAAGAAACGGAGCAGCTGTTTGTCCATGACCGGGTGTACCGGTATATGGCGGAGCTGGCGGCGGCCACCAGGACCCATCCGATGCTTGAACTGGGCTTAAGTCCCAGAGGAACGCTCTGTCTGGCAAAGATGGCCAGGGCGTCCGCTTATCTTGAGGGACGCGATTATGTGACGCCGTCGGATGTGGTTTTTGTATTTAAGGATGTGGCCTTGCACAGGATCCGCCTGAGCTCCAGGGCCAGGGTGAGCCGGGTGACGGCGGAGGGAGTGGCAGACAGCATTTTGGAGCAGGTGGCGCGCCCTACGCCCATGAGGAGATAGTATGAGATATATAATCGTATATGCTGTCCTCATCCTTCTGACGGCCTATGTGGAGATCATGTATGACGGCTTCTACGGGGCGTATTTTATTGCCTTTGAGCTTCTTATGCTGGCCGCCATGTTCCTGATCTCCCGGTATCTGAAAAAGAAGATCAGAGCCGGACTGTCTGTGAGGATTCCGGTGGCCGGGAAGGGGGAAAGGATAAACGTGCGGCTGTGGATCCGCAACCGAGGATTTCTGCCCTCCGCGAAGATGCATTTTGTGGTGGAGGCGAGAAGTGCCTGGGAGAAGAAGGGGGCCAGGATCCCCCTGGCGGCGGGCGTTTCTGCGAAAGGGGAAGGAGAGGTTTTCTGTACGGCCCAGACAGAGTATTGCGGCAGGTATTTTTTTAAGGTGGCCAGGGCCAGGGTGTCCGATTATCTGGGAATTTTTTCGTGGAAAATCGCTGACTGTGAGGAGGTCTGCGTCAATGTGCTGCCGGGCTTTTACCGGATGGAGGTGGCGGTGAGTGAAAAAACCAGGGCCTTTGCGGTGGACAGCGAAGAGTATGATCCCCACAGGAGCGGAGACGACCCGTCGGAGATCTTTCAGGTGAGAGAGTTTCGGGACGGGGATACCCTTCAGAGGGTGCACTGGAAGCTCAGCGCCAAGGAGGGGGAGCTGATGACGAAGGAGCTTGGGCGGCCTGTGGGGTGCAGTGTGCTTCTTCTGGTGAATTTTCAGATGGAAAAGGGCGAAGGGGAAAGGCTTTCCCGCATGGACGCCTTCTATGAGCTGGCAGGGGCTGTCGCTTTTTCCATGCAGCAGGCAGGCGTCCCTTATGTGGCGGCCTGGTTTGACCGGGCGGAGGAGCGAATGCGCCGGATGAGTATCCGAAGCGAGGAACAGGTGTATGAACTGGCAGACAGGCTGCTGGGCGCGGCGCCCTATGAGGAGGAGATTGCCCTTCGGGCAGCGTATCGGGAGGAGTATCCGGGGGAAACTTTTGCCTGCGTCCTGGAGGTGGATACAAAAGCGTCTGTCACAGTCAACGGACAGGAGGCGCTGGAGCTTGCGCCGGGGGCTGTGGAGGAGCAGATCACAGGGTTTTTGTTGGAGGTATAGGCATGAAGGAGAAGGAGCATGGGATCAGACTGACGCGGCAGAGTGAGAGCACGGGAATCAGGGAGCGTTTCCTGGCTCTTGTTTTCCTTCTTTTCTATTTTTACGCGGGCGTGTACGGCTGCGTATATGGATTTTTAGGAGTCTTTGAGATTCCCTGCGATCGGGAGGCCCTTAATGGGGCGATTCTCGTGATGGGTATTTTCTTCGCCGTGGTTTGTATGGCCGGAAAATATACGAAATTTCTGGTGGTCCTGACGATCGCCGTTTATGGCTGGCTGCTGTACCGCAACTTCGATATGCTGCTGGCAGGGGGAATGCGGCGGCAGAGGTGATACGGCGGGTGGTCGAGGCTTACCAGCACGGCGGAGAGGTTCAGGTCCACGATCTGGACATGTACGGCAAAGAGGCCCTGGCGGTGCTTCTGGCTGTGATTTTTCTCTGGTCGGCCATCCTGTTTTCCAGCCTTGTGCTGCGGGGAGGCCGGCTGGTGGCCGCTATCGGCGTGGCCGTGATCCTGAGCGCCGTGCTGGCCGTGGGGCAGGCGCCGGATTTTACGTCCACCTGCCTGGTGATCTTCTGTCTGTCAGGCACGTTTTCCACAGACGGCCTTGGCCAGATGAAGGGGGAGAAGGCGGGGACGTTTTTGACGGCGGTGCTGACCATATTGTTTCTGACTGTGGGAGCGGGGCTGCTCGCCCCTTATATCAAGCCCCTGTTTGCCAATGAGGCGAAAGTAAAGGAAAGGATACAGAGCAGCGATCTGATCAAGAAGCTGGATAACCGGCTTTACGGATGGAATACCACCTGGGCTTTGGCGGGAGTGGGAAACGGGGAGCTGGACATTGCGGATTATGTATCCAGTACCAACCGGAAGGTGGCCCAGGTCACTACAGACAGAAAGCCTGAGGAAACCATTTATCTCAGGTGTTATACGGGGGCGAATTATACGAGGGAACGATGGCTCCCTCTGGATGAATCCATCAGCAGCCAGGCAGACGCCCTGTATTTCCGAAAATTTCAGGCCTGCGCGGAACAGAATGGAGTGACGGAGCCCTTTTTAATGGAGATACAGCCGGAGGATGGGGCGGAAGGCTACGAATACAAGCCTTATGGGTCTATGCCGGAGGACCGGGGCAGCGGATATCTTTCGTATCAGTATTATCCGGGCTCCCTGATCAAGAGCTGGGATCTGAGCAGCCAGGACGTTGGAAGCAGCCTTGACAACTATCCGAGCTTTGCGTATTCGAAATATACCTCCTGGAAAAGTGACTTTCTGCCCAGGCTGGAGGAGGCCTGCGCGGCCTACCATCCGGAGGATTTGGAGGATCTCTGCCGGCATATTAAGGATTTTCTGAAACAGCATGCTTCCTATAATATCGCCGTGGGGAAATTTCCGGAGGACGTGGATTTCGCGGAGTACTTTTTATTTGAAAAGCATGAAGGGTACTGTGTGCATTTCGCTACGGCAGCTACGCTGCTGTTCCGCATGTATGGGATTCCTGCCAGGTACGTGACAGGATACGTCGTTCCCGCCAGGGAATTCCGCAGGGAGGGCGAGAAATACAGTGCCTGGGTGAAGGACAGCAGGGCTCATGCCTGGACGGAGATTTTTGTGAATGACAGGGGCTGGGTTCCGGTGGAGGTGACTCCGGGCTATACGCAGATGGATACAGATATCCAGATGACGGAAAGGCAGACGGAGCAGGAAAACAGGAAGGAGACTTCCGCTCCGGAGAGATCCCGGGATCAGAAGGAGAGGGAAAATGAAAAAGAGAAGATACCGGCATGGGCCATCGGCGTGCTTTTGGCCGTGGCAGCGGGGATACTGGGGCTGTCCGGAAGGCGGAGGTGGATCCTAAGGAGACGCGAAGAGCAGGGAGCCAGGGAGGTGTTTTACGATGTGTGCAGCGTCCTGCGGTTCGCCGGTTTTTCCGAGAACGAGGACTGCCAGGAGGAAATCTTTGCGGAACGGGCCCTTGCCAGGTTTCCGTGGCTGGAGCGGGAGGAGTTTCAAAGACTCATCGACCTGGCGGTGCGGGCTAATTTTTCTAAGGGATCAGTGACAGAGGCGGAGAACCTGTTTGCCCGGAAAATGTACCGGAAAATCAGCCGGGAGGTGTACCGGGAGCTTGGTATTTGGAAAAAAGCAGTCTTTCGGTGGTGGTATGTGTATCAGTAAGGTTGCTTTTCAGGGAGGATTTGTGATACTCTCTCTTAGAAAGGGAACTTCTTGGAAGGGGGCGAAGCTTTTATGAATGTGCGTTTTTATAATGCCAGGATATTGACAATGGCGGAGGGCCTTCGCGTCCGGGCGGGAGAGCTGTGGGTCCGGGGGAGCGAGATCGTGCACGTGGGTCTGGAGGAGGACGAAGAGGAGCCCCTGAGCTGGGACCGGGAAATCGACGTACAGGGAAATCTTCTGATGCCGGGGTTTAAGGACGCCCACACCCACTCGGCCATGACGTTTCTGCGGTCCTACGCGGATGACCTGCCCTTAAAACAATGGCTGGAGGAAAAGGTGTTTCCCATGGAAGCGCTGCTTTCGCCGGAGGATATCTATGAGCTGTGCAGGCTGGCCATCCTGGAATATCTCACCAGCGGCATTACCGCCAATTTTGATATGTATCTGGAGCCAGAGGCTATGGCCCGGGCTTCGGTGGACTGCGGCTTCCGCACGGTGATCTGCGGGGCAGTCAATGATTTTACCCAGTCCGTGGAGAAGGAAGAACAGTATTACCGGAGATACAATCACTTCCACGAGCTGATCAGCTACCGCCTGGGCTTCCATGGGGAGTATACGACCTCCAGGGAGATCCTCGAGGGGATCGCGTCCCTGGCAGAAAAATATAAGGCCCCCGTTTACACCCATCTGGCGGAGACGGAGGAGGAAGTAAAGGGGTGTCTGGAGAGAAACAGGAAAACGCCGGCGGTTTATCTGGACAGCCTGGGGATGTTTACCTATGGAGGGGGCGGCTTCCACTGCGTGCATATGACGGAGCGGGACCTGCGGATTCTCAAGGAGCGCGGTGTGTGGGCAGTGACAAACCCGGCTTCTAACCTGAAGCTTGCCAGCGGCCTGGCGCCCCTCGCGGAGATGGACAGGCGGGGCATCGGCCTTGCCATCGGCACCGACGGGCCCGCCAGCAATAACTGCCTGGATATGTTTCGCGAGATGTTTTTGGCTACGGGGCTCGCAAAGCTCCGGGAGCAGGACGCGGCGGCCATGGACGCGGACAGGATCTTGTCTATGGCCACTGTGGGAGGGGCGGGAGCCATGGGCCTGTCCGCGTGCGATATCTTAGAGCCGGGGAAAAAGGCGGATCTTATCATTCTGGATTTGCATCAGCCCAATATGCAGCCGATGAATAACATCACAAAAAACATTGTCTATAGCGGCAGCAAACAGAATGTAAAGCTCACCATGGTAAACGGCAGGATTCTTTATGAGGAAGGCAGCTTCTATATCGGCACGGAGCCGGAAGAGATCTATGAGAAGGCGAACAGAATTATCCGGAGGCTCAGGCAAGAGAAAAGATCCTTTTGATCCTGAGGAGGATACGGTAACAGTTGCGTTTTGTTGGTGATGAATAAATGGAGGCAGATTGTGAAAAATGTGAAGAGATGGGCAGCCCTGCTGCTCTTAGGTCTTTCTCTGGCGGGATGTCAGAGAACGGAGGGGGAGCCGACGCTTGTTGAGACGGGCATGGCTGCTGTGGAAAAGGGAGATTACCAGGAGGCCCTGTCTTCTTTTGACACGGCGATCGCGGACGGAAAGGATCTGATCCGGGCATACCGGGGGGCAGGCATGGCTTATATGGGGCTTGGAGAGTATGAGAAGGCCGTGCAGTTTTTTGACCAGGCTCTCTCTGAGACGAAGGAACAGCAGAAGGAGACACGCAAGGATATTCTGTATTATCAGGCGGCGGCTTTCTATCGTTGGCAGAATTATGAAAAGACGATCGAGACCTGCGGGAAAATCCTGGATATCTCCGGGGAGGGGGACGCGTTCTGCCTGACGGGGATCTGTTATTTGAAAAAGGGGGATGAAAAGGCAGCCCAGGTAAATTTTGACGCGGCGGTGGAGGCTTCCCCCGAAGATTACGATCTGTATTTAGATATCTATGAGGCCTATAAGGAAGAAAAGCTGTCGGCCACGGGGGATGAGTATCTCCAGAAGGCTCTGACGATTGAGAAAGATACGAAGGAAGACGCTTATCATAAGGCGAAGATTTACTATTATTTAGAGAATTATGAGAAGGCCCAGGAGCAGCTTGCGGAGCTTGTGGGAGAGAAGGATGGAGACGCCCTCCTCCTGATGGGGAAAATCGCTCTGGCCCTGGAGGATCCCGTAAGGTCGGCGGGGCTTTATGAGCAGTATATCGCGGAGATCGGTGAGACGCCGGAGGCATATAATGGGATCGCGCTGGCGGAGATTGCCCAGGAGGATTATGACGCGGCGCTGGCAGCCATACAAAAAGGCCTGGCTCTGGAGGAGGAGCAGGGAAAGCAGGAGCTGTATTTTAATGAGATTGTGGCCTATGAGCAGAAAAGGGATTTTGCCACAGCGAGGGCTAAAGCGGAAGCTTATGTGGAAAAATACCCGACGGACGAGGCGGGACAGAAGGAGGCGGAATTCCTCTCTACGGTAGGGTAAACGGCGGCAGGAAAGGCAGGTAGCGGCATTTATGGAATATTATGAGTTTAAGGAAATCGAGGAGCGGGTGATCCTGGTGGGAGTACAGGAGAGCGACGGGGATGATACGGAGGAATCGCTGAAGGAACTGTCCGAGCTGGCGTCTACGGCGGGGGCTGTGACGGTGGGAACACTGATCCAGAACCGGGAGACCATGCATCCTGTGACGTATATCGGAAAGGGAAAAATAGAGGAGCTTCGCCTCCTGGCGGATGAGCTGGACGCCACGGGCATTGTGTGTGATGATGAGTTATCGCCGGTGCAGCTCCGGAGCCTGGAGCAGGAGCTGGACATCAAGGTGATGGACAGGACGCTTTTGATCCTGGATATTTTCGCGGCCAGAGCCAGCACCAGCGAGGGAAAGATCCAGGTGGAGCTGGCCCAGCTCAAATACCGGCAGGCGCGGCTGGTAGGCCTGCGGGATTCACTGTCCCGGCTGGGCGGCGGGATCGGCACCAGGGGACCCGGTGAGAAGAAGCTGGAGATGGACAGGCGGCTGATCAAGGATCGTATCGCCCAGCTGGGCAGGGAGCTGGCAGATGTGAAGCGCCACAGGGAAGTGACCAGGGCGCGCCGCAGCAGGAACAACACGC
Source organism: Lachnospiraceae bacterium UBA3316 (assembly GCA_002361955.1). Classification (GTDB taxonomy): domain Bacteria; phylum Bacillota; class Clostridia; order Lachnospirales; family Lachnospiraceae; genus Hominisplanchenecus_A. The sequence goes on along the minus strand of DESK01000067.1, from coordinate 39,799 downwards.
CGGTGGCCGCCATTGTGGGCTATACGAACGCCGGAAAATCCACCCTTCTGAACACGCTGACAGACGCGGGCGTCCTTCAGGAAGATAAGCTCTTTGCCACCCTGGATCCCACCACCCGGATGCTGGAGCTTACGGGGGGAGCCGGGATTCTGCTGACAGACACGGTGGGCTTTATCAGAAAGCTGCCCCATCATCTGATTGACGCCTTTCGAAGCACCCTGGAGGAGGCGAAATACGCAGACATCATTCTCCATGTGGTGGACGCGTCCAATCCCCAGATGGAGAAGCAGATGCAGGTGGTCTATGAGACCCTGGCCAATCTGGGGGTGGACGATAAGACGGTTATCACCCTGTTTAACAAGCAGGACCAGGTGACGGAAAAGGAAACCCTGCGGGATTTTAAGGCGGACTATGTGCTGAAAATCTCGGCGAAGACGGGGGAGGGCCTGGAGGATCTGAAGCTTGTTCTGGAAAAGCTTCTCCGGGAGAGGAACGTACTGATTGAGCGTGTCTACGCCTACGACAAGGCAGGGCTGATCCAGCTGGTGAGAAAGTACGGCCAGCTTCTGGAGGAGGAATACCGGCCGGAGGGCATCTATGTAAAGGCGTATGTGCCGATGGAGATTTACGGGCGTGTGTAGCTGGATGTCACCCTCCAGGTATCGGAAGGGCTGCCCAGCATTTGTGTGCGGAGGGATAGCCAATATGTCTCATAGACAAATATAAAATGCCCTTTTCTATAAAGGCTGTGTGCCCGCCACAAGGTTTGATCAAAGTTAAATGCTTCAAAAAGACACAATATCTAGTGGATATATTAAAAAATGTTCATAGATATTGTGTTTTTATGCTATTGACGCTTTGACGCTTCTCTGCTAGAATAGAACCAGTCACGCCGCGGCGAGGAGTCAAGCGGCGGTACAGCAAGTTTAGAAGGACAGATAGTTCCATGCCATTTGGGAGGAGAACAGGATATGTTTAAAGTAGTAAAGCGGGACGGCGAGGTCGCCGAGTTTAATTTAGATAAAATCGCGGGAGCCATCGCCAAGGCCTTTGAGGCTACGGAGATGCAGTACAATGAGGATATGACAAGCCTTCTGGCGCTCCGGGTGACGGCGGATTTTCAGGGAAAGATCAAAAACAGCCTGATCGATGTGGAGAGCGTCCAGGACAGCGTGGAGGCTGTGCTGATCCAGGCAGGCTACGCGGAGGTGGCCAAGGCCTACATTTTATACAGGAAGCAGCGGGAAAAGATCAGGAATATGAAGTCTACGATCCTGGATTACAAGGAGATCGTCAACAGCTATGTGAAGGTGGAGGACTGGAGAGTCAAGGAGAACTCCACGGTGACCTACTCTGTGGGGGGCCTGATCTTAAGCAATTCCGGCGCCGTGACAGCAAATTACTGGCTCTCGGAAATCTATGACCAGGAGATCGCCGACGCCCACAGAAACGCCGACATCCACATTCACGATCTGTCGATGCTTACGGGCTACTGCGCAGGCTGGTCTTTAAAGCAGCTGATTACCGAGGGACTGGGCGGCATAGAGGGAAAGATCACATCTGCTCCGGCAAAGCACCTGTCGGTACTTTGCAACCAGATGGTGAACTTTTTAGGCATTATGCAGAATGAATGGGCGGGGGCGCAGGCCTTCTCCTCCTTTGACACGTATCTGGCTCCCTTTGTGAAGGCGGATCATCTGAGCTACCGGGAGGTAAAGAAGTGTATTGAGTCCTTTATTTACGGGGTGAATACGCCCAGCCGCTGGGGAACCCAGGCGCCCTTCTCCAATATTACCCTGGATTGGACAGTTCCGGATGACCTGGCGGAGCTTCCAGCCATTGTAGGAGGAAAGCCCATGGACTTCTGCTACAAGGACTGTAAGCAGGAGATGGATATGGTAAACCGCGCCTTTATCGAGACGATGATCGAGGGGGACGCTAACGGAAGGGGCTTCCAGTATCCGATTCCCACCTATTCGATCACGAAGGATTTTGACTGGTCAGATACAGAGAATAACCGCCTGCTGTTTGAGATGACGTCAAAATACGGCACACCGTATTTTTCCAATTATATCAACAGCGATATGCAGCCCAGCGATGTGCGCAGCATGTGCTGCCGCCTGCGCCTGGACCTGCGGGAACTGCGCAAAAAAACGGGAGGGTTCTTCGGCTCCGGGGAAAGCACGGGAAGCGTGGGCGTTGTCACCATTAATATGCCGAGGATCGCTTATCTCTCCAAGAATGAGAAAGAGTTCTATAAGCGCCTGGACCATATGATGGATGTGGCGGCCCGCTCCTTAAAGATCAAGAGGGATGTGATTTCAAAGCTTTTGGAAGAGGGGCTTTATCCCTACACGAAGCGGTATCTGGGGAGCTTTGAGAATCATTTTTCCACCATCGGCCTGATCGGCATGAATGAGGTGGGATTGAACGCCGTATGGCTCAGAAAGGACCTGACTCACAAGGAGACCCAGGAGTTCACCAAGGATGTGCTGAACCATATGCGCGACCGTCTCGTGATGTATCAGGAGGAGTACGGCGACCTGTATAACCTGGAGGCTACGCCTGCGGAGTCCACCACCTATCGTCTGGCGAAGCACGACAGACAGCGCTGGGAGGATATCAAGACAGCGGGAAAAGAGGGAGATACGCCTTACTATACAAACAGCTCCCATTTGCCTGTGGGCTTTACTTCCGATATCTTCGACGCATTGGATATTCAGGATGAGCTGCAAACACTCTATACGTCGGGAACTGTCTTCCATGCCTTTTTAGGCGAGAAGCTGCCTGACTGGAAGGCTGCGGCAAACCTGGTGAGAAAGATCGCGGAGAATTATAAGCTTCCCTACTATACGCTGTCACCCACCTATTCCGTGTGCAGAAAGCACGGCTATATTGCCGGGGAGCACTTCACCTGTCCCCACTGCGGTGAGCCTGCGGAGGTTTACAGCCGGATCACCGGTTACTACCGTCCGGTGCAGAACTGGAACGACGGTAAGACCCAGGAATACAAGAACCGTCAGCTCTACGATGTGCAGAATTCCTGCATGAAGAAGGTGCACAGCAGCATTGTCACCGTGTCCAAGGAGGATGTGTCCGTAGAGCCTGTGGAGAACGCGGAGTATCTGTTTACGACGAAAACATGCCCTAACTGCCGGATCGCCAAGGAGATGCTGAAGAATGAGCCCTGCCGGATTATCGACGCGGAGGAAAACAGGGAGCTGGCCATGAAATACGGCGTGATGCAGGCCCCCACGCTGGTGGTTATCAAGGGAAATAAAGCAAGAAAATATGTGAACGCGTCAAATATCAAGAAGTACGTGGATACGATCCACAACGTATAGAGAGCGGCCAGAGCCCGGATAGGGGGCCGCGGAAAAAGGAACCGTCGCAGGGAGCTTTGCGGCGGTTCCTTTTTAGACAGAGGCATTTGGGCAGTTCCGTCTGCCTCCACGCAAAAAGAGCCGGCGCAAATGCGTCAGCTCCTTCATACTTGTTATCTTCACAGACCGTTTGGCCTGTGAAGGAATGATTCAACTTACAGCTTAACTACGTTAGCAGCCTGCATGCCGCGAGCGCCTTCTGTCAGATCGTAGGTAACTGCCTGACCCTCGTCCAGAGACTTGAAGCCCTCACCCTGGATCGCTGAAAAATGTACGAATACATCTGCTCCGTCCTCACCGGTGATAAAGCCATAACCCTTTTCTGCATTGAACCATTTTACTGTACCCTTATTCATTTCGGTACCTCCATTAAATTATAAATTCGGATTTTCGACTAAAAAAATCCACCAGTTATTACAGATTACAGGTGCGAAATATAATCTCTAATAACTAGTGAATTACTTTACATCCAAATCCTTATATACGTTCAGTATATATTTTTGATTTAGAAATGTCAAGCTGTTTTTGTGGAAATTGTACAAACTTAGTTGCACTTTGTTACAATTCACGTAGGTCTGTGCATTTACTGCACAGACCGTAAGAAAGTGATTCAGGGGTGAGCAAATCTTATTCCCGGAGCATGATTTTTCTCTTGTGTGTTCTTGAAGGATATATTATCATAGCATAGGACATAGATGTGTAATTGTAGGAAAATGAAACAGTTACGGAGCAACAAAGAAAGAATGAGGAAACAGGATGAATGTGATTGAAATCTTAAAAGCGGTTCTTTTTGGAATCGTTGAGGGAGTGACGGAATGGCTCCCCATCAGCAGCACGGGACATATGATTCTGCTGGATGAAGTGATCAGGCTGAATGTATCGGAGGAGTTTCTCTCCATGTTTCTCGTGGTGATTCAGCTGGGGGCGATTCTGGCGGTAGTTCTTTTGTTTTGGAATAAGCTTTTTCCGTTTTCTTTTACGGAGAAGCCCCATGTAAAAAAGGATATTTTTGAGATGTGGTTTAAGATCATCGTCTCCTGCGTGCCGGCGGCCGTGGTGGGGCTGCTGTTTGAAGAGCAGCTGGACGCCTGGTTTTATAATTACCAGACGGTGGCGGTGATGCTGATTCTCTTTGGCGTGGCCTTTATCTGGATCGAAAATAAAAATGCCGGAAAGACGGCGAAGATTTGCTCGATCCCGGAGATTACCTGGCAGACGGCCTTTTTGATTGGAATGTTTCAGCTGATCGCGGCTGTGTTCCCAGGCACCTCCCGGTCAGGGGCGACGATCCTTGGAGGAATTATGCTGGGGCTTTCCAGGACGACGGCTGCAGAATATACCTTCTTTTTAGCAGTTCCTGTCATGTTCGGGGCGAGCCTTTTAAAGATCGTCAAGTTTGGCCTGGTCTTTTCCGCCCCGGAGCTTATGGTGCTGCTGATCGGGATGACCGTGGCCTTTCTGACCTCCATCGTGGTGATCAAATTCCTGCTGGGGTATATTAGAAAGCACGATTTTAAAGTGTTTGGATGGTACCGCATCATCCTTGGCATTGTGGTACTGGCCTTCTTTATGCTGCGGTAATTGTCAGAACTTGCGATTTGTTTTTTGGCCGCTGGCGGAGGGATTGTGGTATACTTTTTGGCGTAAGGAGGGGAGCCGATGGGTGAGACCAGGTATATGATTTCCGACACAGCCAAAAAAGTGGACGTGGAAGCTCATGTGCTCCGGTACTGGGAAGAGGAATTAGAGATCGAAATTTCGAGAACAGAGCTGGGGCACCGCTATTATACCGAGGAAGATATCTGTTTATTTCAGAAAATCAAGGAACTAAAGGAGCGGGGACTCCAGTTAAAGGCCATTAAGTTATTGATTCCCAGGCTGCACAGGCAGGAGGCCGGGGAGCAGGAGGAGATTCCCGTGGAGGAGGCAGTGATTCCAGAGGAAGCGGCAGAGGAGAGGGAGCAGACAGAGACGCTTCCGGCCCTTGGACCTGATCCCGATAAGCTCAAGCAGTTTGAGAGCATTGTCACAGGAATCTTCCGGCAGGTGATCCAGGATAACAATTCGGAGCTGGAGTGCAGGATTACGGACAGTGTGGCTAAAGAGATGAATCTCCTGTTTCAGATGAGGGAAGAGAGAGAGGAGGAGCGCTACCGTCGCCTGGACGAGACGATTCGTGTCTATCAGAAGAACAGGCAGCTGGTGGCGGCCGCCCAGGAGCCTGGGGGCAGAAAGAAAAAGTGGTTTGATTTTTTTGCCCATAAATAGAAAAGCGCGACAACGAGAAAATGGACATAAAATACATGCGAGCATGTGTTTTATGTCCATTTATCTTTCTTACTATTACTCGGCAGAGATCGCACCGGTGGGGCACTCAGCTTCGCAGGTACCGCAGTCTAAGCAAGCGTCTGCGTCGATTACATACTTGCCGTCTCCCTCGCTGATTGCTTCTGCGGGGCAAACACCTGCGCATGTTCCGCAGGATACACATTCATCAGAGATTACATATGCCATAGCTTTTATCCTCCTTATATCTTTGAGCTTGGACTTGTGACTCAAGCCTATGATTCATTTTAATACATTTCATATTATAGTACAAGGGAAATTTTTATGAAATTCATGGCATAATTGGAAGAGGGAAAAGGATTACTGTTACTGTTCACTTCGTTCACAGTAACATTCGCAAATCCATCTAAAATTCACTGCGCTCCGCTTCGCAAATGAGATTTGCTCACACCTGAATCACTTTCTTACGGTCTGTGCAGTAAATGCACAGACCTACGTGAACAGTAACGGATTACTTCTTCCTGTTAAGGCTTGCGCCTGTGGGATTTATGGGATATACTGAACAAAAGCAAATTTTTGATGGAATTTTGCATGTTGCTGTGAACAGTAACAATTATTGAGGACAAAGGAGTTTATAGATATGGAATTGACAACAGTTAGAGAGATTTTCAGGAACAGAGAGAAATATTTAGATAAGGAAGTTACCGTGGGAGGCTGGGTACGCAGCGTCCGGGATTCTAAAACCTTTGGATTTTTAGTGCTGCACGACGGTACCTTTTTTGAGCCGCTGCAGGTGGTATACCATGACGCTATGGAGAATTTTTCGGAGATATCCAAGCTGAATGTGGGCGCTGCCGTGATCGTAAAGGGAACTCTCGTGGCGACGCCCCAGGCGAAGCAGCCTTTTGAGATCCAGGCCGTTCAGGTGGAGGTGGAGGGCCTTTCCGCCCCGGACTATCCCTTGCAGAAGAAGCGCCACAGCCTGGAGTATCTGCGGACTATTTCCCATCTGCGTCCCAGGACAAATACGTTCCAGGCGGTCTTCCGTGTGAGGTCCCTGATCGCCTACGCGATCCATCAGTTCTTTCAGGAGAGGGATTTTGTGTACGTGCACACTCCGCTGATCACAGGCAGCGACTGTGAGGGCGCCGGGGAGATGTTCCGTGTGACGACCCTTGATTTAAACGACCTGCCCAGGACGGCAGACGGAAAGGTGGACAGCAGCAAGGACTTTTTCGGCAAGGAGACGAATCTGACGGTGAGCGGCCAGTTAAACGGCGAGACGTACGCCCAGGCGTTCCGCAACATCTACACCTTCGGCCCCACCTTCCGGGCGGAGAATTCCAACACGACCCGCCATGCCGCGGAGTTCTGGATGATCGAGCCG
>DESK01000067.1:0-32439 GCA_002361955.1 Lachnospiraceae bacterium UBA3316 | reverse complement strand
GTTCTGGATGATCGAGCCGGAGATCGCCTTTGCGGATCTGAAGGACGACATGATGCTGGCGGAGTCTATGCTGAAATACGTGATCCGCTATGTGCTGGAGAACGCGCCGGAGGAGATGAAGTTTTTCAATTCCTTTGTGGATAAGGGCCTTCTGGAGAGGCTGGACCATGTGGTGAACTCGGAGTTCGCCCATGTGACTTACACGGAGGCCATTGAGCTTCTGGAGAAGAACAACAGCAAGTTTGATTATAAGGTTTCCTGGGGCTGCGACCTGCAGACAGAGCATGAGCGCTATCTGACAGAACAGATCTTTAAGCGCCCGGTATTTGTGACAGATTATCCCAAGGAGATCAAGGCATTTTATATGAAGCTGAACGATGACGGAAAAACAGTGGCAGCTATGGACTGCCTCGTACCCGGCATCGGCGAGATCATCGGCGGCAGCCAGAGGGAAGATGATTACGACAAGCTGGTGCAGAGGATGGATGAGCTGGGCCTTAAGAAGGAGGACTATAAGTTTTATCTTGACCTGCGCAAATATGGTTCTACCCGCCATGCGGGCTTTGGACTGGGCTTTGAGAGATGCGTCATGTATCTCACCGGAATGGCCAACATCCGCGATGTGGTGCCCTTCCCCAGAACTGTCGGAAACTGTGATTTATAGGAAATGCGGGGGAAGCTGATAAGGAGGAAACCCATGGGGAGCAGAATACTGATCGTTGACGATGAACGAGAGATTGCAGACGTGGTAGAGCTGTATCTCAAAAATGAAAATTACGAGGTGGAGAAGTGTTACAATGGGACGGACGCTCTCCGCTGTATCGAGGAAAAAGCACCGGACATGGCCTTACTTGATGTGATGCTGCCGGATATCGACGGCTTTACGATTCTGCAGAAAATCAGAGAGCGGCATACGTTTCCGGTGATCATGCTGACGGCAAAAACGGAATATATGGATAAGATTAACGGGCTGACTCTGGGGGCTGACGACTACATCGCCAAGCCCTTCAATCCCCTGGAGCTGATTGCCAGGGTGAAGGCCCAGCTTCGGCGTTTCACAAAATATAATGACGGAGGCAGGCCCCAGGAGGATATCATAGACTTTGCGGGGCTGGTGCTGAACCGCAGCACCCACGAGTGCGTCTACAATGAGAGGGAGCTGACCCTGACGCCGATTGAGTTTGATATTCTCTGGATCCTCTGTGAAAACAGGGGGCAGGTCATCAGCTCGGAACAGCTTTTTGAGCAGGTGTGGAAGGAAAAATACTATAAGAACAGCAACAATACAGTGATGGTACATATCAGGCACCTGCGGGAGAAGATGAGCGGCCCTACAGGAAAGTCGGATTTTATCAAGACGGTGTGGGGAGTGGGATATCGCGTTGAAAAATAATTACCGAAAGCTGAAATGGGAGCTGATGCTGCGCACCCTGCTGGTGACGGCGCTGGCCCTGGGGATAGGGTATGTGATCGTGGAGCTTTTGGTGGACGGCCTTCTCCAGAACGGGTTTCCCGACCTGGTGATCCATCTGCTGATGTTCTTTGACCTGAGCTATGACGAGGCAAATACCCTTTACGGGACAGTCTTTATGGATCATAAGGACCTGTTCCTGGCAGGGGGCTTTATGATCCTGTTTCTCGTTTTTTTCTATGTGGCGATCTCAAAGGTGACCCATTATCTGGATGATATCGGCCATGAGATCGACCATATTTTAAATGACTCAGACGTTCCTGTGACCCTGGAGCCGGAGCTCCGGCCCATTGCGGAAAAGCTGAACACCCTGAAAATGACGCTGAAGCGCAGGGAGAACGCGGCAGTGGAGAGTGAACAGAGGAAAAACGACATCGTGGTGTTTCTGGCCCATGACCTGAAAACACCGCTGACCTCCACCATCGCCTATCTGACCATGCTGGATGAGCAGCCGGATATGGATCCAGGGGAGAGGGCGAAGTACACCCACATTGCCCTGGAAAAATCGATCCGGCTGGGGGAGCTGATCAGCGAGTTTTTTGAGATCACCAGGTTTAACCTGCAGGATATCGTGCTGGAAAAAAGCCCGGTAAACTTATCAATTATGTTGGAGCAGCTGGCGGATGAGAGCTACGCGGTGCTGGCGGACAAAAAACTGACCTGTTCCATCCATACGGATGACGGTCTGGTAGTGTTCGGCGACCCCGATAAGCTGGCCAGGGTGTTTGACAATCTCCTGAGAAATGCCATCGCCTACAGCTATCCGGGAACGAACATTGATATCCAGGCCTACCGGGAGATGAACACCATCGTGATCACCTTCTCCAATCAGGGGGATCCCATTCCCCAGCAGAAGCTTCTCTCAATTTTTGAGAAGTTTTACAGGGTGGACAATGCCCGTTCCAGCCAGACAGGCGGCGCGGGGTTGGGGCTTTCCATCGCGAAGGAGATTGTGGAGCTTCACAACGGCACGATCGAGGCAGCCAGCAGCCGCGCCTGTACGAAATTTACCGTCCGTCTTCCCAGACATCAGGAGGAGCAGGAAGCAGGTGCAGCGAGAAAAAAAGGACTGCGGAAGTTTGACTCGGGGAAGGGGCAGTGAGAATCCCGGCGACAGAGAAAGGCTCATGGCACATAAGGAGGTTTTGCGTATGCCTGAAGAAAAAAAGAAGAAAAAGCGGACGGTGGGGGACGTGATCCGTACTCTGATCCTGATCGTGGCGCTGGGTGTATTCTGCTATTCGGGATACCAGCTTTTTGGTATTTATACAGAGTATAAGAAGGGGGACGACGAGTACGACGCCCTGGAGGACGAGTATGTGATCGCTCCCGACGAAAAGGAAGTGGACATCCAGGAGGTGGAGGGGGAACCGGTGATGAAGAACCCCATTGATTTTGACGGCCTGCTGTCCATGAACAAGGATATTATCGGGTGGCTGAAGGTGGAAGCTTTGGATATCAGCTATCCCATGACCCAGGGGGAGGATAACGATTACTATCTGCACAACACCTTCCAGGATACACCCAACATAGCGGGCTGTATCTTCCTGGATTATGAAAATAAGAAGGATTTTTCCGACAGAAATTCCATTATTTACGGCCATAACATGAGAAACGGTTCTATGTTCGGCACTCTGAAGAAGTTCCGGGAGGAGGGCGTCTTTGAGAAAAGCCCCTATTTCTGGATTTACACGCCGGAAAAGATTTACAAGTATGAGATTTTCGCCTGCCATGAGGTGGGCTATACCAGTAAGACGTACCAGCTTACCTTTGAGGACGACGATGATTTTATGGCATATATAAAGGAAGCGTTCGACAATTCCGTGGTGCAGAGCGACGCCTCTGTGAGTACGGAAGATCAGGTGGTGACGCTGTCTACCTGCACCGGCAATGAAACCACCCGGTTTATCGTACAGGGAAAGAAGATTGAGACGTATAAGGCAGTGAAGTAGAGCAGGACGGTGCAGTGATCTTTTGTCTGCATACGGAAATAGACAGAAGAAAGCGAGGGAAAACGATGGATGAAATCAGACGTTTGAAGGAACTTGTGGATGGAAGCGATAATATCGTATTTTTCGGAGGGGCGGGAGTTTCCACGGAAAGTGGGATACCGGATTTCAGAAGTACAGACGGGCTTTATCATCAGGAGTACGATTATCCGCCGGAGACGATTTTAAGCCACACCTTTTTTATGCAGAACACGAAGGAGTTTTATCGTTTCTACAAAAATAAGATGCTTTGCCTGGACGCAAAGCCTAATGCGGCCCACAAAAAGCTTGCCCAGCTGGAGGCGGCCGGAAAGCTGAAGGCTGTGATCACCCAGAATATTGACGGCCTTCACCAGAAAGCGGGGAGCCGGGAGGTGCTGGAGCTTCACGGCAGCGTGCTGCGGAATTACTGTATGCGCTGCGGAACCTTTTATGATGCGGAATATATGCTCCGGGCAGAGGGAGTTCCCTGCTGTGAGAAGTGCGGTGAGATCATTAAGCCCGATGTGGTGCTTTACGAGGAGGGGCTGAATAATGAGACCCTTACCAAGGCCATCCGCTATATCGCCAATGCCGATGTATTGATCATCGGAGGTACCTCCCTGGTGGTGTACCCTGCGGCGGGGCTCATCGACTATTACCGGGGAAATAAGCTTGTGGTCGTGAATAAGTCCGTAACGCCCCAGGATAAATACGCGGATCTGGTAGTGCCGGGGAAGATCGGGGAAATTTTTTCCCAGCTTTGAGGAGGGAAACTGCACGGAGGCATCGTAGGATATGGAGTATGAAGTGGGCGATATCGTTAAGCTGAAAAAAAAGCATCCCTGCGGCAGCCAGGAGTGGGAGATTCTGCGGGTAGGCGCGGACTTTCGCCTCAAGTGCGAGGGCTGCGGCCACCAGATCATGATCGCCAGAAAGCTGGTGGAGAAAAACACGAGGGGACTGCGAAAAAGTTCTTGAAATGTAGGAATTATTGTGATAGAATCAAAAATTGTGATATATTATTTTCCTTGTTCCCTGCACGGTCGGGGGGCCAGAGACCATAAGGAGGTGCGAAGAGCATGAACAAATATGAATTAGCCGTTGTTGTCAACGCAAAGATCGAGGATGACGTAAGGACAGCTACGATTGAAAAGGTGAAAGAGTATGTTGTACGTTACGGCGGAACCATCACCAATGTTGACGAGTGGGGCAAGAAGAGACTTGCATATGAGATTCAGAAGATGAGAGAAGGCTTCTACTATTTCATCCAGTTCGAGGCTGATGGGACTGCTCCGGCGGAAATTGAGAGACATGTCCGTATCATGGAGAACGTCATCAGATATTTGTGTGTTAGACAGGACGCATAAATAGAGAAGAGGAGAAAGATGAACAAAGTCATATTAATGGGGCGTCTGACCAGGGATCCGGAGATCCGCTATTCTTCAGGGGATAATTCCATGGCCATCGCCAGATATACTTTGGCGGTAGACAGGAGATTCCGCAGAAACAATGACGGAGAGGCCACCGCAGACTTTATTGGCTGTGTGGCATTCGGCAGAAGTGCGGAGTTTGCGGAGAAGTATTTCCGCCAGGGCCTGAAGGTGTTAGTTACGGGACGTATTCAGACCGGCAGCTATACCAACAGAGACGGCCAGAAAGTCTACACCACAGATGTGGTCGTGGAGGATCAGGAGTTTGCCGAGAGCAAAGCCGCTTCCATGTCACATGGCGGCCAGGATTACGGAGCATCCGCACCGGCGCCGCAGAGACCGGCTCCCAGTGCAGCAGCAGGGGACGGATTTATGAATATTCCGGACGGCATCGACGAAGAGCTGCCGTTTAACTAAGATACGGGGCTGCAAGGGGCAGCTGCGGTAAAACAGATATAAGGAGGGAAACACACATGGCTTTTAACAGAAATGATAGAGGCGATTCTCCGATGAAGAGAAGGGGCGGACGCAGAAGAAAGAAAGTCTGCGTATTCTGCGGTAAAGAGAATAACGAGATTGATTACAAGGATGTAAATAAATTAAAGAGATACGTATCTGAGAGAGGAAAAATCCTTCCCAGAAGAATCACAGGAAACTGCGCAAAGCATCAAAGAGCGCTGACCGTTGCGATCAAGAGAGCACGTCACCTGGCACTGATGCCGTACGTTCAGGACTAATCTCCGGGCCGTATTTTTTAAAAGAAATGAGAAGCCCTCAAATGCTGAGAATATCAGTGTTTGAGGGCTTTTTTTGCGTCTGTAAAAATAAATATTAATTGTATTATAGCACGTTATAATACGAATGGAGCCGGGCCATCGCATTTTTAAGGAGGAAATACGGATATGAGTGAGTTTATAGAAATCTATAATAGTTGGAGCCTGCACCAGACGGATAATCAGAGAGTAAAAGATGTGTGGAAGGAGCTTCAGGCATCCTTAAATGAGTGGTGCAATGAGGCGGACAGAACGGAGCTGGAGGAGAAAATAGATGATTACAGCAAAGAAATAGAGGAACAGGCTTTTATTGCCGGATACAAAAAAGCGTTTTTGCTGATGATGGAAATTTTTGATATAAAGTAAGTGTATGGATTGCATCTCTTAAATAGGATTAGTGCAATAATTGAGTAAGACTTATATAAAGAATACATAGATACATGATTATATGGTCAGATGCAGGAGGTGAAAAGGGAAGGGTGCCATAAGAGGAAAAGTGAGGGGGCTGTCTGCAAACCAGAAGATAAAGAAGGTGGCTGTTAAAAATGCCGATGGTTCCATGAATTACATTAAGAAGCCGGATATAACCTACCGCGGAAAAACGGCAACGATCCGCATATGGTCAGCGCGCTGGGAGCAGAGACCATTTCATTTAAAATTGACGGGATCGAGTATACGACAAAAGTTTCTTACAAAAAGTATACAAATCCCTCGAAATCAGTAACAGTCACAAATTTAGCAAGAAATGGTAAAGCAAATCTTGCCATAGGGTGGAAAAAGGATATATATTTTGCCGGGACGGCTCTGAGTAAAACGACAAGCAATGCTACCATGAGGATCAAGGCGAAAAAAGGATGGAAGGTCCAGAGTGTGCGCATCTATTCCATGTTCGGCTCTCTGAAATTCTTTAGCAAGAAATGAAGGAGTCATCCGGAACTGCTCCTCGGAGGGGGCGGTTGAAGGCAACGATTGTGCGGGCGGCATCGTTGGAATCCAGAAATATGGTGCGGACATCTACAATTCCTGCAACAGAGGCGACGTCAGAGGCAGATATGCCGGAGGAATCGCAGGTTATTGCTATAGGACAAGTGACATAGGAACCATACAAAACTGCTACAGTACTGGTCATGCAGATTACGGGATTGCTAATAGTGTGGGCAGTGGGAATATCGTAGCAGACTGCTACTGTTCCGAGGAATCCGCGCCCTATAACTTTGGCTCAATGGGCGGAACAGAAAAACGCAACAAGAGCTTTCCCGCAAGCTACATGAAGACGGCAGCGTTTGTCTCCATGCTGAACAGCAACAGGGGCAGCAATGCCGATTGGATGGAGTGGGAGCTTCGGCCGGGCTCGGAATACCCCCAGCTAAAGCCGCTGACGGATTTGTCCGGATGCACAGTGACGCTGAGTGCTGGCCGGTTTGTCTATACAGGAGAGGAGATCAAACAGGGTGTGGCCGTAAAGCTGGGCGGCAAGACGCTGACAGAAGGCCTGGAATACAGCGTGGTTTACAAGAATAATACGGAAAAGGGCACGGGGCAGGTGATTGTCGGCGGCGAGGGAATTTACAAGGGCAGCGTCGCCAAAACCTTTGTGATTGAGAAGCAGAGACATGTGATTTCCTGCGGAACCTACTATAAGAAGACGTATGGAGACGGCAGGTTTTACCTGGACGCGTCCCTGAAGACGGGAGACGACGACTACGAGAGACTGAGCTACCACAGCAGCAATGCGAAGGTGGCAGCGGTGGATTCCTATGGTCGTGTGACCGTAAAAGGAGCGGGCCGGGCTGTCATCAGGGTGATGGCAGCGGCCACAGAGGCATATGAAAAGGTATCGGTGAACGTTACGGTAGACGTCTGCCCGAGAAGGCAGAGCCTGACGGTGAAGGCCGTAAAGGGCAGGAAAATCAAAGCCGTATGGACAAAGGACGCGCAGTCGGACGGATACCAGGTGCAGTATGGCAGGAGCAGGAAGTTTAGCAAAAGCGGAACGACAAAGCTTATCGGCAGCAGGCGAAAATCGTCCCTTATGCTTAAGAAGCTGAAAAAGAACAAAACCTATTACATAAGGGTACGTTCTTTCAAAAAGGTTTCGGTGAATGGACAGACGGTCACGCTTTACAGCGCATGGAGCAGGATGGGCAGGGTGAAGACGACAAAGAGATAATCTTTCTGAAGGAAAGATGGGAAGTGTCAAAAATCAGAGAAGCTTTTTTATAAGGCATAAAAAAATGCCCGCATCTTAACGCAAGATGCGGGTATTTCTCTGGACACAAGTTTAAATGAGTTTACCGTTTGTTTTTCAATACAGCCCCTGCCGGATCGACGTTCTCGATGGCCTCTGAGGAAATGGAGGGCTGGTAGGAATCCTCCCGGATATCGCCTCCCGTGTGCTGCCGGAACATCATTTTCAGGAAGATGGGGCAGAGGATGGAGCTGATGACGATCAGGAAGATCGTGGCTACCAGCGGGTCGATTCCCGCGAGACGGCCATCCTGGAAGTAGATCAGGGTCTGGCCGGTGGCGTATACGGCCAGGGCTACCTCGCCCCTGGCGATCATGCCGCAGCCGATGGTAGCGGAGTCATGGGCCGAATACTGGAAGGCCTTTGCGGTGAGGCCGCAGCCGACGATCTTTCCGACAATGCCCAGCACCACGAAGACAAGGGCGAAGATCAGGCCGGAGGCCGTGAAGTTGCTGAAGTCGGCGCTGATGCCGATGTGGGCGAAAAACATGGGGGTGAAGATCATGTATCCGCTGACGATCACCTTTCTGTCAACGAAGGAGGTGTCGTCCAGGCCGCTGAGCACAAGTCCCGCCATATAAGCGCCGGTGATGGCAGCCACATCGAAGAACTCCTCCGCGCAGTAGGCGAAGAGAAAGCACATGGCAAAGGCGAAGATACTTGTCCGCCGTTTGTGGGGGTAGTGTTTGATCAGCCAGTCAAAGAGGCGGCGAAGAACGAGCCCGGCCCCGATACTGCACAGGAAGAACCCGGCGGATTTTACCAGGGTCATTCCGATGCTTCCGCCTCCGTTGATCCCGGTGATGATACTCAGGACGATGATGCCCAGCACGTCGTCGATGATGGCAGCCCCCAGGATGGTGGTGCCCACGCTGGTGTTCAGCTTTCCGAGCTCCCTCATGGTCTCTACGGTGATGCCCACGCTGGTAGCGGCCAGGATCGTGCCCACGAACAGGGCGTTCATAAGCTTTCCGGTGTTCGCAATTTCAGAGAGCCCGCCCATAAACATCAGCGCGCCTAAGGTACCCAGGATCACAGGGACAAGCACGCCTGCTACGGCGATGGCTGTGGCTGCCGCGCCTACCTTTTTCAGCTCCTTAAAGTCTGTTTCCAGGCCGCTGGAGAACAGGATAAAGATGACGCCGATCTGTGAAAAGCTGTCCAGCACGTTCATTTCCGCTTCTGTGGGATTGATCAGGCCGGAAAATCCTAAGCCCAGGCGGCTGAAGATGGCAGGGCCGATCAAAAGTCCGGCCAGGATCATGCCTACGACCTGGGGAAGTCCCAGCTTTCTCGTGCCCATGCCCAGCAGCTTGGTGGCGAGCAGAATAATGGCGCAGTAGTAGACAATATTCATAACCTCAAAGTCCATTTTGACTCCTCCTCTTTTGTATAAAAATAAATTCAACCTATTATAAAACCCTTTATAAGCGAAGTCAATAATTGGGAAGGGCGGAAATGTCTGTTAGGTTATTGTTATTGTGAACAGTAATCCGTTATGTATTTTTGCAATTCCCCGAATCTGCCGCTGTAGATTAATTCTAACAGCCAGTTCGTCCTGCGCAGGGATTTTTCGAGCTGCACCTCGGTCAGCAGGCCCTCGGCGGTGGCGTCCGCCAGCTCGTCCAGATCCAGAACCTTCACAAAACCGTCGGGATAGACGAGTACGTCTGCCAGCAGGTCGGTGAAGACATAGGTGTCCGTCTCGGGATCCCAGGTGTGGGAGATGATGTCGCAGTACCAGTACAGGAGCCTGTCGGCTTCGTCGCAAAATTTGCTGACCTTGATGCCCTTCTTTAGGAAATAGCAGGACATTCCGTGGTGGAGATCCTTCTTGGGGCGGATGGTGTTCCACTTTGTGACCAGGATATCTTCATCCCGGTAGAGCAGAATATCGTCCTTCAGAAGGATACATTCATCGGGGATCAGCCGTTTGCGGTATAAAATAGGTGGTTTCATAGGGATGCCTCCGTTTCATATGATTCTTGTTTTCAGTTATTATAGGGTATAATGCAGAAGATGTCTATTACCTTTTTATGTTCTTTCCAAACTCTGAAGAATCTGCTATACTTTCCTTTAAAAAGAAAGTAGATCATGGAGGAAAGATATGGAGATTATAGGAATCATCGGCGCTATGGATGTGGAAGTGGACACCCTGAAAAAAGACATGAAGGTGAAACGTGAGGTGCAGAGGGCAGGAATGACCTTCTGCCAGGGGGAGCTTTGCGGACAGGAGGCCGTGGTAGTCAGAAGCGGTGTGGGAAAGGTGAACGCGGCGATATGTACCCAGATTTTGATTGACGAGTTTCATGTGACGGCGGTGGTGAACACGGGGATTGCGGGAGCCCTGAAGGACGAGATCAATATCGGCGATCTCGTGATATCCACAGACCTGGTGCAGCACGATATGGACGCCACAGGATTTGGCTATCCCCTGGGACAGATTCCCCAGATGGAGGTCTTCTCTTTCCAGGCGGATGAGAGGCTGTCGAACCTTGCTAAGAAAGCCTGTGAGGAGGTTAATCCTGAAATTCAGGTCTTTCAGGGACGGATTGTCAGCGGCGACCAGTTCGTTTCTGACAGGGCTGTGAAGGAAAAAATAGCGGGAAATTTCGACGGATACTGCACAGAGATGGAGGGGGCGGCGATCGCCCAGGCAGCCTACTTAAACGGTGTTCCCTTCGTGGTGGTGAGGGCTGTTTCCGATAAGGCGGACGAGAGCGCAGCCATGGATTATCCGGCGTTTGAGCGCATGGCGGTAGAGCACAGCGTGAAGCTGGTGGAGCGGTTTATGACCCTCTTAAAGTAAGATAAGAATCTCCCCCTTTCGATGAGGTTCAAGGGAGAAAAAGCCTGAAAAACCGAGGGTTTCAGGCTTTTTTTGTCGGACGTTTTTTCTTTGCAAAATGGAAAAGGGCGGCTATAATGGCGGAGAAAAATCATTTGCAGATCAAAGGGGGATATGGCATGATGTCACAAATTATGCAGCACAACGTTTTAATCTATGGGATGGTAGTCGTCGGGTTTCTGGGAGCCGCAAGCCAGGTGCTTTTGCGGGTCATCTATGATCAGCTGATCCGTGATATGGAAAGGCCGGCCTTTGCCAAAAGCAAGTATATGCGCCATTTAAAGCAGCGCTACAACATTTACAAGAGGACGCAGACAGGATCGGACAGTATCAACGTTTTTATCCAGAAGAGCTTGATGGAGTATAAATATATGGGAATGAGCCTTCATACCTGGCGGCGCCTGGGCGGCTATGTGTTTGCCCTTTGCGCCTGCCTGGGAGGAATGGGATGGTACCTGGCGGGAGGCCAGGGGATATCGGGGGGTCTGCGGGCCAATTATTTGTGGGGCGTTTTGGCCAGCGCCTTTTTGGTTGCCGGGGCCTATGGGGTGACGGATACGGGGTACAGAAGGAAATATCTGGAGACGGGGCTGCGCAGCATCTTTACGAACAGCAGTACCCAGGCGGCCCAGATGGTGGATCTCGCGGGACAGGAAACCAGGCGGCGGAGGACCCAGGACGGGAAAGCTTCGCCGGAGCCGGTAAAGAAAAATCCGCTGGTACAGGCCGTCCGGCCGGAAAAAGGGCCTGGGGAGCCCCAGGAAAGGAAGGCGGCGGCTCCGCCCAAAAAAGAGATTAATATCATGGAGGGAAGAAACAGGAAACGGGGGAAAATCGTGGAGACAAAAGCCCAGAGGGAGAAGAGGGAGCTTGTGGAAAATCTGGCCAGGCTCAAGGAGGGGCTGGCAGAGACGGCAGCGGCGGAGCGGGAAGGCAGCCGGAACAGGGATATGGAGATCCTGCAGCAGATGAACCCTGAGGAACAGGAGAGGGTGATCCGGGAGGTTTTAAAGGAATTTCTCGTGTGACGAGATTAGTAAATTTATTTAAAATTTAGTAAAAAACGAGGGACTTTTTTTCGATTCCGTCTTGATAAAACAATGGGGGTTTGCTAGAATGGGAATGAATAGGGTTACTGTGAGCAACGTGAGCAGTAATTGGGGCGCGGCCGGGGCTGCGCGTGAAAAATACAATAAAGGAGTGTTAAAGATGGCAGAAAAAGTAACGTTTGATTATGCGAAAGCAGCAAAGTTTATTGGTGAAAATGAGCTGGCTCCTATGGAAAAGCTGGTGAAGGATGCCAAGGAGGTTCTGGTTAGCCGCACAGGCGCGGGAAATGATTTCCTGGGATGGATCGATCTGCCTGTAGATTACGATAAAGAGGAATTTGTAAGGATCAAGAAGGCCGCGGAGAAGATCAAGGCGGACAGTGAGGTTCTGGTAGTGATCGGTATCGGTGGTTCCTATCTGGGAGCAAGGGCCGCGATCGAGTTTTTGCGCCACAGCTTTTATAACAATGTATCAAAGGAGATCCGCAAGACGCCGGAGATTTACTTTGTGGGAAACAGCATCAGCAGCACGTATCTGACCCAACTGATCGATGTGATCGGAGACAGAGATTTCTCTGTAAATATCATCTCTAAATCAGGAACTACCACCGAGCCTGCCATCGCATTCCGCATCTTCAAAGAAATGCTTGAGAAAAAGTACGGAAAAGAGGAGGCTGCCCGGAGGATTTACGCTACCACAGACAAAGTCAGAGGAGCCTTGAAGAACCTGGCAACGGAGGAAGGCTACGAGAGCTTCGTTGTTCCCGATGATGTGGGCGGAAGATTTTCTGTCCTGACAGCCGTAGGCCTGCTTCCCATCGCAGTCAGCGGCGCAGACATTGACAAGCTCATGGAAGGAGCAGCGTCCGGAAGGAAGCGCGCGCTGGAGGCAGACTTTGCCGACAATGACGCTATGAAATACGCGGCGATCCGCAATATCCTTCTCAGAAAAGGAAAGTCTGTGGAGATTCTGGCTAATTATGAGCCAAGCCTTCACTACGTATCTGAGTGGTGGAAGCAGTTATACGGTGAGTCTGAAGGAAAAGACCAGAAGGGTATCTTCCCTGCGTCTGTAGACCTTACGACAGACCTTCACTCCATGGGACAGTTTATTCAGGACGGAAGCCGTATTATGTTTGAGACGGTGCTGAACGTGGAAAAATCCCGCTGTGAGCTGGTAGTAGGCGAAGAGCCCTCCGACCTGGACGGCTTAAACTACCTGGCAGGAAAGACGGTGGACTTTGTAAATAAGAGCGCCATGAACGGAACGATTCTGGCTCATACCGACGGAAACGTGCCGAACCTTATGGTGACGATTCCGGAGCAGAATGAATTTTATTTGGGCGAGCTGTTCTACTTCTTCGAGTTTGCCTGCGGTATCAGCGGCTACCTGCTGGGAGTAAACCCGTTCAACCAGCCGGGCGTAGAGGGCTACAAGAAAAATATGTTTGCCCTTCTTGGAAAGCCGGGATATGAGAAAGAGAGAGAGGCTCTGCTGCCGAGATTATAAGGCGTTTGGGCGGCTTGCCGCCTGTAAATACAGATAAAAATATGAGGGTGGATCTAAAGGATCCGCCTTCATTGCTTTTAAATGTTATCGTTCTTTCAGAAATGGAGCGAGATGCTTTGTCAGCGCCTGGAACGTGGAAGGAAAATCGATGCCGTGCCGTTTAAGCTTGGCGAGGCTCATGCTGATATTCCGCGGGTTTGGGCGGAAGGCCTCCTCATTGGGCGCAAGAAGGGGGGTGGAGAACCCCAGACTGCGGAAGGCTTCCCGGACGGTATCGTAGGGGTTTTTATCGTTTTCCGAGCCGAAATTGTAGACGCCGCCAGGCAGGGAAAAGGCTTTTTCCATGTTTTGGACCACGTCCCCCGCGTAGGTAAGTCCCCGAAGATCGTGGACGGGATAGGCCAGGATGCGTCCGGCTTCCAGATTTGCCAGCAGAGTGCGGAAAAAGTCGCTGTGTTCCCCGGGATTTACAGACACGGGGTCGTACATCCAGGTCAGGCGCAGCAGTACACAGTCAGGATTCAGGGCCAGGCAGCGCTCCTCCGCTTCCAGCTTCTGCCGGCCGTAGACATTTGCGGGAGACAAGCGTTCGTCCTCTGTGTGGGCTCCCGCCGCAGTGCTCCCGAAGTATATCTGGTCGGAGCTGCACAGCAGGCATTTGGCGCCTGCGTCCCCGGCGGCTTTCGCGATATGCTCACTGCCCGTCAGATTTACCAGCCGGGAAGCTTCCGGGTGGCGCTGGCAGGCCCCCGTGTCGGAGACGGCAGCGCAGTGGATGACGAGCTCCGGCCTGGCCTCTTTAAAAAACTGCCGGACGCTTGCCTCGTCGGTGATGTCCATCTCCCGGTGGGTGGGAGCCGTCACCAGGCAGGTTTCGCGGAAATGGGCGGCGGCGCGGCTGCCGAGAAAACCGCCTGCCCCCGTAATCAACATTCTTTTCATATCAACCTAATCCTCTTCGATCACATGAAATTCCAGATAATCAAAATCAATGGTTTCTATAAAATTGTCCTGATAAAACCGGGCCTTTGCGTGGCGTTTGAATTCCGCGATGGTAGAGTCCAGCCACATCGGCTTGCCCAGATCGAAGGCGTAGCACAGCTCCTCCAGGGCGCGGAAGACCTTGTGGGTCCTGGTGTCAGCCCCATCGTCTTCTACCACAGTATCGGCAATCATACGGTTTTCTTTAAATAATTTTCCCCAGACTCGAAACATCGTTATTCCTCCTTGGCAGAATCAGATACGGACGGCGGGTTAAAGTGATTGTAAACCATTTTTGTGATCTCCCGGATATGGGTGATGGCCTGGTTGCCGCTGTCCCATTTTCCGGACATGATGCACAGGATAAAATCTCCGCCGGGAGAGTAGATGATGGCGGAGTCATTTTCCGCGTCACTGATCTCACCTGTTTTATTGGCGCTGACGACTCCCTCCGGAAGGGCAGAGGGGATTTTGTAGGTGACCTCCTGGGCCAGCAGCAGGTCCTCCATTTTCCGGGAGGACAGATGGGAGACCAGGTCGCCGTCGTAGATCTGGGCTAACAGCTCGCCGCAGTCCCTGGCAGAGGTCTTATTAATCTCGGTGGGGTCATGGCGGAGGCTGGGATCCTCCAGGCCGTTGACCTGCCGGGTTTGGGTAAAGCCGTGGCGTTTGGCAAAGTCATTTAAGTAGTCCAGCCCATCCTTGTGGTCGTGGTTCTTCCCCAGATAGCGGACCAGCTCGTTGGCGGCTTCATTGTCGCTGACGGTAATCATCTCATGGAGAAGGGAGGTGATCGTCTCCGTCTCTGCCAGATCGCCGTTTTGGATCTGTTCCATGACAGCGCCCATGATGAAGAGCTTGATCAGGCTGGCAGATTCCATGGGCGTCTCGTTGATGCTGATGGTTTTGCCGTCCGGCAGATCCTTGACGTATACCGACCAGTTGCCGGAATAGCCCTCCGTCAGGGAGAGAAGCTCCTCCTCCAGATGCTCCCAGGACAGAGAGATATTTGTCAGATCCAGATAGTCAGGCTGAAACAGGATTTTCAGCTTATTCTGGCAGAGATAGAGGCTTGTCCCGGCGTCCGCGTAGGGAGGCCCGTAAAACTCGACGGGGGAACTCTCTTCCTCTGTCGGGGCAGGCTCCGTCTCCGACGGATGTTCGGCAAGTTCTGTTTCGATGCGGAGGCTGTCAGAGGGCTTTTTGGCCACCTTTATCAGCTCCGTATCGATTTCGGCTTCTGCCAGATTTTCTGTATCAGGCGAGGTTTCGGCCTCCGCCAGAGCTTCTGTTTCGGGCGAGGCTTCCGTTTCTGCCAGGCTCTCTGTTTCAGGCAGAGCCTCCGCTTTGGCCTGTTTCTGGGAGGCGTCCGTTTCCGCTTCTGCCGCCGTTTCCGGAGAGCTGTCCGGGGCGGTTTCCGCCTGGGTGTTTGCTTCCATGGCGGGGATGTAAGCTTCCGTATATTCGCAGGCTCCGAAGTAGAGAAGCCCCGCGGCCCCCGCCGCCGCCAGAGCCTGGGCCAGGCGGGGATATAAGTCATGAGGTATGTTCCTTTTAAAGTTCATAGGTGTCCCACCTTTTTCATTTTCTTATGAAATGATACAATATTTATACCTGTTCAGCCATGCACAAAGTACACAAAAATGTTTCTCTGTCTGAGGGAAAATAGACAAAAATTTGTATGTTTTGCACAATCATAAAGAACGCCTTGTCTTATGGTGGAAAGTATGCTACAGTAGATAACTGACAAGACAGATGTAAAGACTGTTCAGACACCCTGTCTGGACCGCAGAAACAAGGAGGAAGAAATGAAAACAGTAAAGAAAGTCCTGAACCATATATTTATTGAAGGACTGAGTGGTATGGCCATGGGGCTCTTTGCGACTTTGATCGTGGGAACGATTATCCAGCAGGTGGGAAACCTGATCGGCGGCGAAGTCGGCAATATGCTCTTCTTTTTAGGAAAGCTTGCGGCTGCTATGACCAGCGCGGGAATCGGCGTGGGCGTGGCCCACAGGTTTAAGGAGCCGCCTCTGGTGGCCGTGTCAGCGGCAACGGCAGGTATGGTGGGCGGCTTTGCCAGCAAAATCCTGGCGGGCAGTGTGCTGGTGGATGGCACGATTGTGCTGGCAGGCCCCGGAGAGCCTCTGGGAGCCTTTATCGCAGCCTATGTAGCCGTTGTGATGGGGCATCTTGTGTCCGGAAAGACGAAGGTGGATATTCTGGTGACCCCGGTGGTTTCGATTCTTTCAGGAGCTGCGGTGGGGCTTCTGGTGGGACCGCCGATTTCCGGTTTCATGGTATGGCTGGGTTCCATCATTAACTGGGGAACAGAGCAGCAGCCCTTCCTGATGGGCGTGATCGTCTCCGTCCTGATGGGCATGATCCTGACCCTTCCCATCAGTTCTGCGGCTCTTGGCATCATCCTGAACCTTTCGGGCCTGGCGGCGGGGGCCGCTACCATCGGCTGCTGCTGCAACATGGTGGGTTTTGCCGTAGCCAGCTACCGTGAAAATAAGGTGGGTGGCCTGATCGCCCAGGGCGTGGGAACCTCTATGCTTCAGGTGCCCAACATCCTCAGGAAGCCCGTCATATGGATTCCGGCCATTGTCTCCAGCGCCGTGCTGGGGCCTGTGAGTACTATGCTGGTGAAAATGACGAACAACGCCACCGGCTCCGGTATGGGAACGGCGGGCTTTGTGGGACAGATCATGACGTATCAGACCATGGCTCCGGAGATCGGCGGCACTATGACGATGGTGATCATCGTTGTCTTCCAGATCCTGCTTCCGGCGGTGCTCACACTGGCCGTGTCAGAGTTTATGAGGAAAAAGGGCTGGATCAAAGCAAATGATATGAAGTTAGACCTGTAAATCGCCGGAACCGTCTGCTATAATGAAACAGGGCAGTCGATTTCATACAGACAGTAAAGCAGCAGATCCTGTACGAAACGGGGATCTGCTGTTTTTGCATAGGATCCCATAGACTGCCTGAAAACGAGAGAAAGGATGGCGATGGCGATGGAGATGGAAAAGGAAACAGGCCTTGTCCATATTTATTATGGGGACGGCAAAGGAAAGACGACCACGGGCATGGGCTTGATTACAAGGGCGGCAGGGTATGGCCTGCGGGTGCTCCTATATCAGTTTATGAAAAATAATAAAACGAGTGAGCGGAAGATTCTGGAGAAGATAGAAAATATTACGATTATCGACGGCCTGGACCAGGAAAAGTTCAGCTTTCAGATGACGCCGGAGGAGAAGGCGGAGCGCAGGGAGTTTTACCGGGAACAGTTCCTGAAGGTCACGGGGCTTGCAGTGGCGGAGGGGTACGACGTACTGTTTCTGGACGAGGCCGTGTATACCATCAGCGCGGGCCTTTTGGAGGAAGAGCTTGTTCTTGGTTTTCTGCGGACGAAGCCGGAGCGCCTGGAAGTGATCCTGACGGGGAATACGCCCAGCGAACAGCTCCTGGAGTGCGCGGACTATGTGTCAGAGATCAAAAAGATCAAGCATCCCTTTGACAGAGGGCAGCACGCACGCCTGGGAATTGAAAAATAAAAAAGAGAGAGCTGCCGATAGACGGGCGGCTCTCTCTTTGCTCTTATGAGTGAATGGCTCCCCAAAAATGAGGAGTGCCCCCCGGAAGATGAAATACCGGGAGGCTATTATGAAAAAATTTATCTTTATATGTAATGAAAACATTACGCTATAAATCTTGGCTGTTCTTCTCTTTGAAGATGTTTAAAGTATACCAACGAAATTTGAACAAAATATGAACATTAGGTAAATTTACTGTGAAATTACACAAAAACAGGAAGAGATTATAAAGATTTTTGTATAAATATACCACATTATACAATGCAAATGGGGCGCGGAGGTTAAAGCTGTTTAACTCTCCGCGCCCCATGGCAGATTTCATTTCCTGCGAAACGATGTTACAGTTTTAAATTTTTAAAGAGTGAGCCCAGGTTTGTGGTCAGTCCGTCAGACTGGGGAAGATCGTAGGATTCCTCCTCGATTTCTTCCGCGGGGATCTCATTTAAGGCCTTCATGCTCAGGCTCAGCTTGCCGTCTTTGATATTGATGACTTTTACCTTCACCTTGTCGCCTACATGAAGCACTGCCGCCGGGGATTTGATGCGCTTCTCAGAGATCTGTGAAACGTGCACCAGACCGGACAGGCCGTTGCCCAGATCGATAAACGCGCCGTAGGGCTGTAAGGTTTCTACCGTTCCCTCTGTCACCAGGCCTACCTGTACGTTGGAGATTCTGGCTTTTTTCTCTTCGGCAGCTTTCTCCCGGAGGATATCCTTGGCGGAGAGAACGAGACGGCCCTTCTCCTTATCTACGGTGATGGCACGGACTTCAATCTCCTTGCCCAGCCAGTCTTCCAGGTTCTCCACGTAGCTTAAGGAGAGCTTGGACGCGGGGATAAAGCCGCGGATACCGTCCACATACGCAATCACACCGGCCTTTACGACTCCGCCGATCTTGACGGTCATGTTGGTACCGTTCTCCAGGCAGGCTGCAAGCTTCTCCCATGCCAGGGTATCGTTTGCTTCCTTGGAGGAGAGGAGGATGTGGCCCTGTCCGTCGTCCGGACGGATTACAGTAGCGGTGATCTCGTCACCCACATGTACGGTCTCCTTCAAAATGACATCCTGATTGCTGGAGTAGTCTTCCAGGCGGATGATGCCCTCCGTATAGTATTTCAGATCCAGGGTGATTTCCGTCTCTGATACGCCGATTACGGTACCTGTCAGGATGTCTCCCTCACGTACCTTCTTAAAGGAAGCCTCCAGTTCAGCCGCGTAGTCCGCCATGGATTCTGTTGTTTCCGGCTCCTTGATGGCATCTTCCAGGATGTCTGCCGGTGTTTCAAAATTTTCTGACATAATTTGCCCCTCCTTATATGAGTCATTTCTAAGAGCAACTATATCATTTTTTGTGGATAAAGTAAAGCTAACAGAAATAAAATGTTAATCCTTGACGGCCTGTCCGGGTGTTTATACAATAAAAGAAAGGCGAAGGCTGCGGCAGCTCATGGGGAAGCGAAGGGCTGCGCAAAGAGAGGATGGGAGGGAACAGAACATGAGAATGTATGATCTGATCATGAAAAAGAGAAACGGCGGCGCCCTGACGGAGAAGGAACTGAACCATCTGGTGAGGGGCTACGTGGCAGGGGAGATCCCGGACTACCAGATGGCGGCCATGCTGATGGCCATCTGGTACCGGGGGATGGACGATAAGGAGACGGCGGCGCTGACAAAGGCTATGGCGGAGTCGGGGGACCAGGTGGACCTGTCCTCCATCCCCGGAACGAAGGTGGATAAGCACTCTACGGGAGGGGTGGGAGATAAAACGACGCTGATCGTGGCTCCCATGGCCGCTGCCTGCGGCGTGAAGGTGGCGAAGATGTCCGGCAGGGGCCTGGGCCATACGGGAGGGACGGTGGATAAGCTGGAATCGATCCCGGGGCTTCGGACGGCTTTTGACAGGCAGGAGTTTTTCGATATTGTAAAGAAAACAGGGATCTGTCTGGCAGGCCAGTCGGGAAATCTGGCGCCCGCGGATAAGAAGCTTTATGGGCTGCGCGACGTGACGGCCACGGTAGACAGCATTCCGCTGATCGCCTCCTCCATTATGAGCAAAAAACTGGCGGCAGGCAGCGACAGCATCCTGCTGGATGTAAAGACGGGGAGCGGCGCTTTTATGAAAACGCTGGAGGACGCCATTTGCCTGGCTGAAAAAATGGTGGCCATCGGGGAGCGGGCAGGACGCAGGACGGCGGCCCTGATCACAAACATGGATCTTCCGCTGGGAAACGGCATCGGAAATTCCCTGGAAGTCATAGAGGCAGTGGATACTCTGCGGGGAAGAGGGCCGGAGGATCTGACGGAAGTGTGTTTTCATTTGGCGGCAAATATGCTATACTTGGCAGATAAAGGAACTCTGGAGGAGTGCCGCCAAATGGCGGAGGAGGCTTTAAAGAGCGGCAGGGCTTTTGAAAAATTTGCCGCTATGGTACAGGCTCAGGGCGGCGATGTCTCAGTGATTTACGACACGAACCGCTTTCCCAAAGCGCCCTGCAGCTGCCGGGTATGCGCTCCGCAGAAGGGATATATCAGCCATATGGACACGGAAGCTGTGGGAACGGCTGCTTCGCTGCTTGGCGCAGGCAGAGTGACAAAGGACGGCGCGATCGATCATCGGGCCGGAATCGTGCTGGAGAAAAAGACCGGCAGCTATGTGGAGAAGGGGGAAACGGTGGCTGTATTTTACGGGTTCCGGGAGGAGCTGTTTCCCGGGGCGCGCCAGGCGTTTTTAAGCGCTCTGTCATTTTCTGGGGAAAAACCCGGCAGGAGCCCCCTTCTTTACGCCCGGGTGGAAAAGAACAAAGTAGAGATGTTGTGACGGGGCAGCCCCTTGGCGGGGAGTTCCGGCAGAAAGGAAGCAGCTATGCAGGAAAAAAAGATTTACATTATAGGGCATAAGAATCCCGACACGGATTCTATTTGCTCGGCGATCGCCTATGCGGATATCAAGAACAGGACGGAAAACCATACCTATGCGGCCAAACGGGCCGGCCAAATCAGCCAGGAGACACAGTATGTGCTGAACCGTTTTCAGATGGACCCTCCCGGCTACGTGCCCAACGTGGGGCCGAAGGTGCGGGATATGGATGTGCGGAGGATCCAGGGGGTGGATTCCAGCATTTCCCTGAAAAAGGCTTGGACGCTGATGAGAAATGAAAATGTAAATACGCTGCCCATCACCAATGAGGACAATGAGCTGGAGGGCCTGATCACCATCAATATCATCGCGGAGTCCTACATGGATGTGTATGACAATTCCATTTTGTCAACGGCCAGGACCCAGTATAAGAATATTTTAGATACTCTGGACGGAACGATGGTTACCGGAAATGAGCACGCTTATTTTATAAAAGGAAAAGTGGTGGTGGCCGCGGCCAACCCGGATTTGATGGAGAATTATATCGAGGAGGATGACCTGGTCATTCTGGGAAACCGCTATGAGTCCCAGCTCTGCGCCATTGAGATGAACGCAAGCTGCATTATCGTGTGTGAGGGGGCTCCCGTTTCCAAGACGATCCGAAGGCTGGCCCAGGACAAGGAGTGTGTGATCATCAGCACACCCCACGACACGTATACGGTGGCGAGACTTGTGAACCAGAGTATGCCCGTGAGATATTTTATGAAGAGGGATGAGATGACAGCCTTCCGTATGGATGATTATCTGGATGATGTGAAGGAGGTCATGGCGAAGAAGAGGTACCGGGATTTCCCGATCCTGGATAAGCACGGAAAGTACGTGGGCATGGTATCCAGGCGAAACCTGCTGGGCATAGAAAAGCGCAAGCTGATCCTGGTAGACCATAATGAGGCTTCCCAGGCGGTGGACAATATCGAGAGCGCCGAGATTCTGGAGATTATCGACCATCACAGGCTGGGCTCCCTGGAGACGATAGCTCCCGTATATTTCAGAAACCAGCCGGTGGGCTGCACGGCTACGATCATGTACCAGATTTATCAGGAAAAGGGGCTGGATATTCCGGCGAATATCGCGGGCCTGCTCTGTGCGGCTATTATTTCGGATACATTGATGTTCCGGTCTCCTACCTGTACGGCGGTGGACAGGAACGCGGCGGAGCGGCTGGCGGAGATCGCGGGGATTACCTGCGAGAAATTCGCGGCGGAGATGTTCGCGGCGGGCAGCAATCTGAGAGGACGGTCGCCGGAAGAGATCTTCTATCAGGATTTCAAGAAATTTGACCTGAATAAGGCAAACTTCGGAGTAGGCCAGATCACCTCCATGAACCCGGAGGAGCTGGTGGAGATCAAGGGACGGCTGCTGCCCTATATGGAAAAGGCTCTGGGAAGCCACGGGGAGTCTATGCTGTTCTTTATGCTCACAGATATTATCCACGAGAGCACTGAGCTTCTCTGCTACGGCGGCGACAGCCTGGAGCTGGCAAAGGAAGCCTTCCACAAGGAGCCGAAGGACGGCTCTGTGACACTTCCCGGGGTGGTGTCCAGGAAGAAGCAGCTGATACCGGCATTTATGAATGCCCTTCAGCAGTAGGAGGTTTACGTTTATATGAAAAAAGAGATCTGGAAGCCGGGAAACATGGTTTATCCCCTGCCGGCGGTGATGGTGAGCTGCGGCAGGCCGGGGGAGCGTCCAAACATCCTCACTGTGGCCTGGACAGGCACCGTCTGCACGAATCCGGCCATGGTGTATATCTCCGTACGGCCAGAGCGCTATTCCTATCCCATCATCCGGGAGACAGGGGAGTTTGTCATCAATCTGACGACGAAACGGCTGGCCTTTGCCACGGATTACTGCGGCGTCCGCTCCGGCCGGGACGTGGATAAGTTTAAGGAAATGAAGCTGACGCCGGAGCCCTCCTGTGAGGTTGCGGCGCCCCTGATCGGCGAGAGCCCGGTGAATATTGAGTGCCGGGTGACGGAGGTCCGTGAGCTCGGTTCCCACCATATGTTCCTGGCCAGGGTGCTGTGTGTCCATGTGGATCCTTCGTATATGGATGAGAAAGGAAAGTTTGAGCTGAACCGGGCGGGGCTTTTGGTTTATTCCCATGGGGAGTATCTGGAGACGGGAAAAAAGGTGGGGAGCTTTGGGTACTCCGTCAGAAAGAAGAAAGAAAAAAGAAAATGAGACAGAAGGATCCAGCCGTTGCCATCTGCGCGGGCAGGTGTTAACGGCTGGATTTTTTTTGGGATGTATGACGGCCCGGCTCCTTCAGGAAGCTGCCCCGCATTACGGCGTCCTTCCCGAATTTTTGACGGATGGAATCCAGGGCTGCGTCCAGCTTTTGCTGCTTCTCGTTTTTGGGCTGCTCCTCCAGATCGAAGATAGAGAGCTGGCGGGGAGCGGATGCCGGCATAAGCTTTGCGGCGCGGATGCCGAGAAGCCGTATGGGGCTTCCGTTCCAGAGGGCGTCAAACAGGCGGCAGGAGAGCCTGTAAATGTCCTGGCAGGAGGCGGCAGGAGGCTCTGCGGCCATCTGGTGGGATACGCGCGTAAACGTACTGTATTTGATCTCCACACACACATTGCCGGCAATCATGCCGGCTTTTTGTAACCGCCGGGAGACGCTCTCGGCAAGCTTGAGCAGCACAGCCCGGGCCTCCCCGGCGGTGAGGACATCCTTAGAGAGGGTGGTGGAGTTGCCGATTCCCTTGGCTTCGGCGGGGGAAGAGTTTACCGGGGAATCCTCCAGGCCGTTGGCGTACTCCCAGAGCATCCGTCCGTGGCTTTTCATATGGGATTCCAGAAGCTCCGGGTCGGTGCGGGCCAGATCCCCGATGGTTCGGATCCCGAGCTTATGGAGAGTCTCCACGGAGGAGCGCCCCGCCATGAAAAGCTCCTGCACCGGCAGGGGCCACATTTTTTGGGGGATCTCCTCCGGAAAAAGGGTATGTACCTTATCCGGCTTTTCAAAGTCGGAGGCCATCTTGGCCAGTAGCTTATTGGAAGAGATACCCACGTTTACGGTAAAGCCGAATTTCTGGCGGATCGTATCCTTGAAGAGGACGGCGGCGTCCAGGGGCGAGGGATATCTGTGGGCGATGCCGGTAAAGTCCAGAAAGCATTCGTCGATGCTCACCTGCTCGATGTCGGGGGTCAGGGAATACAGGAATTCCATGAGCTTGCGGCTGCAGGCGCTGTATAAGGCATGGTTGGGGGACGCGATGACCAGGTTTGGGCATTTTTTTCTGGCCGCGGCCACAGGCTCCCCTGTGCGGATGCCGAAGCTCTTCGCCTGGATGGATTTGGCCAGGACAATGCCGTGGCGGCTGCTCTCATCTCCGCCGATAATGGCTGCCATTTCGCGAAGATCCGGACCGCTACCCCTTCGGAGATTTTCTACAGAAGTCCAGCTCAGGTAGGCACTGTTCACATCGATATGAAAAATGATCCTGTCCACAGAAATCCCTCCTTTTATCTTTTGGCTCATAGTATAGGAGATTCCCGCAGAAAAGTAAATAGGTGATCTGTTCAGGCAGGTTTGCGGGCCGGAAGGGGTTACTGTTTACTGCGTTCACAGTAACATTCGCAAATCCATTTAAAATTTTCTTCGCGAATGGGATTTGCTCACACCTGAATCACTTTCTTACGGTCTGTGCAGTAAATGCACAGACCTATAGGAACAGTAACTAGAACAGTTGCAAATTCTTGAGCTTTGCCGTCTGCAGTGCTAAAATAAAACCTGGAAAAAGGCAAAACGTGAAACAGAAAAGCCGGGGAGGAGGAATCAGGAAAAGGACACAATCGTTTGACGGACAGAGATGGGCGGAAGGAAAAAGAAAATAACAAAATACGAAAGGAAAAATCTTATGAAAAAGACGAAATTATTGGCGGGGATGCTCACGGCGTCCCTGGTGCTTCAGGGCAGCCTGCCTGCCGCGGTGTTGGCTGCTCCTGTAAAGGAACGGGCGGCGGAGAGCGCAGTGATCGCGGACTTTACCTTTGACAATCTGGAGGAGGGCTTCCAGGGCGGAAATGGCGTTGCCAGGACTGCGGGGGGAAGCGTGGACCTTGTCCCCCATGGGGATGGCTGCGCAGCCAGCTTCAAAAAAGAGGATAAGGACTATCTGACGGTAACGGCGGCGGACGGAGGAAGCCTCCTTGCCGGGTATGAGGAAATCACAGTTTCCTATGATATCCTGCCGGGAGCGGACGGCACCAACTGGGTATACTACGGGGCGGACAGCGATAAGATGCTGAGCTGGGGCACCGACGGAAATAAAGAAAAATATCTGGGTGTTCTCGTAAAGAACGGAAACCTGGAGGCGGAGCGTTATCACAATAACGGCAGCAGGCCCACAAATCCCAGGGCGGCCCTGAGTACGTCCCGGTGGCAGCATGTGGACATCGTCTATGCCAGGGACTGCACCGTCCTGTATGTGGACGGCGTAAGGGTGAGCAGGGAGAACAGCGCCTACAGCCTGACGGATATTTTGGGCAGCGACAGCTTCTTCCAGATCGGAAGGGCCAACTGGAGCCCCGGCGAGTATTCCACCATGGTGCTGGATAATTTCCGGATCCTGGAGGGAACAGAGCTTTATGAGGAGGACAAGCTCAGACAGGCCGAACAGGAGATCGAGAAGGCCCTGGGAGACAGGGAGAACGTTTCCGAGAACCTGAACCTGATTACCCGTTCCTCCGACGGCCTTGAGATCCAGTGGAGCTCTGACAGGCCGGAGCTGGTCGGGGCGGACGGAACGGTGACCGCGCCGGAGCTTGAAAATACAGTGGTGACGCTGACGGCAGTGATCGGAGAGGGCGCAAACCAGGCGACGAGGACGTACACCGTCACTGTCCTGGCAGGGGACAGCGCGGTGGAGAAACTCGCGGCTCAGCTGACCCTTCCCTATTCTACAGAGGAGGGGAAAGAGGTTTACGGCAACATGACCCTTCCGGATACCGTCAACGGCAAAGGAGCCGTGACCTGGACCACAGACCATCCGGAAATTGTCAATGTGAAGACAGTTCCGGGGACGGACGGCTACGACCCTGCGCCGGCGGGAATCGTGACCCGTCCCGGAGAGGACACAGAGGTGGCTTTGACAGCCCATGTGGCCTTAAATCAGAAAAGCGCGGATAAGAGTTTTTCTGTTACCGTAAAGGCGGCTCCCAAAAAGCTTACGGAGGAGGATCTGACCGATTACTTTTTTGCGTATTTTACGGGAGAGGGATATTCTGACGGCGAGCAGATCTATTTTTCTGTCAGCCATGACGGCCTGAACTGGAAGGATCTGAATGATAACCAGCCTGCGCTGACCTCCACCCTGGGAGAAAAAGGCGTCCGCGATCCCTTTATTATCCGTTCACCGGAGGGCGATAAGTTTTACCTGATCGCCACGGATCTGAAAATAAACGGCGGAAACGGATGGACGGCAGCCCAGGAGGCAGGAAGCCAGGCTTTGATGGTTTGGGAGTCCACAGACCTGGTAAACTGGTCCGAGGAGCGTATGGTGCCTGTGTCAGCAACCATCGAGGCGGGATGCACCTGGGCGCCGGAGGCTTCCTACGACGCCAGGACGGGTGAATATGTGGTGTACTGGGCCTCCAAGGTAAAGACGGACGGATACGCCAAGCAGAGGGTCTATTACGCCAAGACGAGGGATTTCTACAGCTTTACGGAGCCGAAGGTGTACATTGAGAAGGATCAGTCCAGCATAGATACGACGATGATCGAGCACAACGGAACCTTCTACCGCTACACGAAAAACGAAGGGGGCGGCACCAATGAGCTGGGCGCCCTGACAAAGACGATCTTTATCGAAAAGAGCAGCGATGTGCTGGGAAGCTTTGCCCAGATTCCATCGGATACCTTAAACACTAAGGAGAACCAGTATGTGGAGGGTCCCACGATCTATAAGCTGAATAAGGATGACGCGGATACGGATACCTGGTGCCTGCTGGTGGATGATTTTGGCGGAGGCGGTTACTATCCGCTGCTCACAACAGACCTGGAGAGCGGGGAATTCACCCGGCTGAAGAATGGGTACCAGCTTCCGGGGGGAAGCCGTTTCCCGCGGCACGGGACGCCCCTGCGCATCACAGCCGAAGAGTTCGCGGCAGTGGCGAAGGCATACCAGATGAAGACTCTGTCGGCGGAGGAGCTGGCGGAGGAAATCGACGGCCTTGAGGTGACGAGCGCCAATGGGGCTTTCGTAAAGGATCTGGAGGAGACGTACCAGACATTGACAGAGGAGGAGAAGGCCCAGGTGACGGAGGAGCGCCACAAAAAGCTTCAGGAGGCTTTGGCTCTCTCCGGGCTGATGAAAAAGCAGGGGATCGTGATCCGGGATCAGAGCGCAGAGGGATCCGATTTTGACTTCAGTCTGCAGACGGACGCTGTCTATGTGGATTCCAGAACCGAGGGTCGCTATATGAAGGGCAGCGGGGATGTGCCGAAATTAAACAGCCTTGTAGGGGGAACGAAGCCCTTTACCGTGGAGATGGAGATCAATCCTGAGGATTACGGTTACAGTGGATCGGATTATAACCTGCTCTTTTCCAAGGGCGACGACTGCGCGGCCTTCCGCGTATCGGAACAGAAGGTTTATTTCCATATCAAGGACAGCAGCGGATGGAAGAGCGTGACGCTGCCCCTCACCGAGGAAAAGATGAGCTCCTGGCTCCACGTGGCGGCAGTCTATGACGGCAGCAGGATCATGGTCTACGCCGATGGAGAGACGGCTGACACGGCGGTAGGCGCGATTCTGGATTCTTCCTATCCCTTCAGTATCGGCTACTGCCAGCAGAAGGGGAGGTACGGCAGGGCAGGCATCCGCAGTATCCATGTATATGACAAGGCCCTTACGGCTTCTCAGCTGGATGAGGGAAGCATAGCGCCTTCCGATGAGAGTGTACGGCTCTGGTATGATTTTACGGAAAATACCTATGGCGCGAGCCCGGCGGAAATCACGCTGGATCTTCAGGCGGCGGCTCTTGAGGTAAAGGAAACCTTAAAGCTTGTGCCCCATGTGTTCCCCTACTACGCGGAGGAAGTATTTACCTGGAGTTCCAAGGACAAATCTGTGGCGGAGGTGACGGCAGACGGAACGGTGACAGCCATTTCTGAGGGCGCCACAGTGATCCGGGCGGCAGCGGCAAAGAACCCGGAGGTATACGCGGAGATCAACGTTACCGTCACTGACCCGGACAAGGCGGATCAGGAGGAGCTCCGGAAGCTGGAAGCCCAGATCAGTGATACGGAGAGCCGGGTGGGGGAGGAATCCTCCTACACCCAGGAGAGCTGGCAGGCGTACGCAAAGGCTCTGCAGGAGGCAAAAAATCTTCTGACGAAGGAGAATGTGACGTCGGCAGAGGTACAGGCCGCAGGAGAGAACCTGAAAAAGGCTTTTGACGGCCTGACAGAGAAGGAAACGGAGTCTGAGACAGAAACAGAATCTGAGACAGAGACGGAATCTGAGACAGAAACGGAGTCTGAGACAGAGACAGAATCTGAAACGGAGACAGAAACGGAGTCCGGGAAGGAGACAGAGTCCGAGACGCAGAAAGAGACCCAGATTGAGTCGGAACCCCTGACGGAGACCCCCCAGGAGAAGCCTCAGGCGCCTGCGGTCAAAGCAGCTCCCGTGAATTATTGCACCATCCGGGTTACCTGGAGCCCTTCGGCAGGCGCAGCGCAGTACGTGGTTTACAGGAGAAAAGCCGGGACAAAGGAGAGCTTCCGGAAAACGGCCCAGGTGAACGGGACAACGCTTACCTATTTAGATAAGAAGGCTACACTGGGAGTGAAGTATGAATACGCGGTGGAGGCGATAGGGAAGGCTGCAGGAAGCGGACTGTCAAAGGCTGCCGTCTGTCAGGCGGTTCCGGGCGCTGTGAAGGTAAAGGCAAAGGCTTTCCGCGGCAGCGTGAAGCTCACCTGGAAAAAGGTGAAGACGGCCAAAAAGAAGTATGCCGGAAGCTACCGTGTCTACAGAAAAACGGCCGGAGGCCGATGGAAGAAGCTCGTTGTGACGGCCGG
Source organism: Lachnospiraceae bacterium UBA3316 (assembly GCA_002361955.1). GTDB lineage: Bacteria > Bacillota > Clostridia > Lachnospirales > Lachnospiraceae > Hominisplanchenecus_A. Next base: position 3,609 of record DESK01000067.1, on the reverse strand, counting down.
GACGAAAAATACCTATACGGATCAGAAGGTGAAGAAGGGAACCAGGTATTATTACCGTGTCGTGGCAACGGCGAAAAAAGGAAAGAAGACGGTTGCGGGCGTCGCTCCGTCCAAAGGCATCAAGGTAAAGGCAAAATAGAAGGTTCCTAAGAATACAGAAGCCCCGGGGATGGCGCGAAGACAGCCTGCCCGGGGTAAAAAAGACAGAACATATATAAAATGGTGATAAATTTTATATCTGATTTTTGATTATCCGCATAGACACTATACTTTCAAACATTTTGAAGTATAGAAAAACACTCATTTTACCACGAATTTACCACGATTGAATGAGCCTTGATATGACACTAAAAATGATATGGGAGATAGCACAAATATCTGTGTATCTCCCGTTTTTTATTCATGTAATATGATTACTTTACTCTGATTTCAAATTTCAAGATTGCTTTCATCATTTCTGTATGAATTTGACCTTTTAATTCTTCATCAACCTGCATAGTAATTTTACCACTTTCAGAGTGGTAAAACGGACGCAAGCACAATTTACAGATATAAGCGTCATAAAACTTCAAAATTTCTCTTATGTCAGTTTCGTTTCCAGCAGACGCTTGACATATTACTTTTAATGTAGGGTAGCCATATTCTTTTTTCATTGGTTCAATTCCTTTCTTTCAATACTGTTTTTAATTTCTTCAATCCGTTACTTCTTCTGCGATAAATAGCAGAACGTGATACATGATATAATGCTGCAATTTCTTGGTCGCTCATGCTTTGAAAATAGTGTAATAGAATTACATCACGCTCTTTACTCGATAACTTATATAAAGCAACAGCAAGTTTCTCGTTTGATATTTGAATTGTGAAATTCAAGACTTCAAAAGAAATGTAATCACAAGAATGTTTATCCTCAGTTACACATTCAAGATTTTTCGTATCTGATAATTCACAGAATAAAACTTCACGCTTGGAACGTCTTGCAAACTGTCTATTTCTGCTTTTTACTGTGCATTTAATAACAGTCATCATCAAAGCATTAAACTGTATTCTAACGATATGCTCGAAAGAAGATGTGTTCATAATCTCACCTCCTTTCCGCATATGCTGAAATATATAAACGGAAATACCGCCTATACCTTTTAGAAATACGAAAAAGTGAGCATTAAAAAAGCCCATACAAAATAACCTATTGTACGAGCATTAACATTGCAAAATATTCACTTTTCAAGAAAGACTGTTTGATTTATTTAATAATGAAGAACAAGTTCCATTTTTTTCTAACAGCATTTATATATTCGTTGTTACTCGACACAATAACGCAAAATCGTTTTTAACTTACTTTTAAGAACACGATTGGCATTATTCAAGTAAATCTCCCTATGGTAATTTGTTGAACGAGCCAAACCATTTTCTTTAGCAAGTATGTTCATCTTTTGAAAAGATATAGGTTCATCATCATATGCACCTATATGTAGAACTTCTATACTTTTTGCGTCCTGCATTGTGTCGAAAAATATTTGTTCATATAGACTGTTCGGCTTTTTGATTTTCACTTGTTCTAATGCGTCAAAAACTATGTCTTTTGTAATAACATCGGGTTGACGTATCATAATCGTATATTCTAACTGGTTCTTATCTAACTGTTGGGTATCTCCTATATCTTTCCAAATAGCCTCTAATGGATATACGGTATAATCGCTAATCTCATTGGTAGAAATAGTATTTTTATACATCATTTTGATGCCATAAGCCAATGAATATAAAGCGGATACTTTATCCGAAAATTCTTTGTCGTTTGGGTTTCCCTCTCCTTTAATCATAATAAATTGTTGCATAGGAATATCTACTATGCGTGGAGATTGTTTCACTCCGTATAAATTCTTTTCGTGTTTTTTCCATTCATGTTTCATATTCGTTTCTCCTTATATTCGTTAAGAAGATTATACAAAACATAACTAGACAACATATGTCATGTTTGATATTTTTCTTGAATTTTTTTTATTTGAGATTGAATATTCTTCCTTATTTCTTGTGGTTCTATGATTTCTACATATTCGCCAAAAGAAAGAATATATGAGTAAAGTCTGTTACTGTTTGGCAATGATGTTGTTACAAACAAAAAATCATTTTGTTCTATGATACTATCCCGTGGAAATTCATCATATATACGAAATGCCATTTTTTTGTCAAATTTCAAAGTTACAGTAATAATGTCTTCTTGCTTTATAGATGTATCGACTGAAGGAATAGTATCGGGTGGTGTGAAATGTTCTTCTGTAATTTTAAGATGTTCAATTCTTGTGAGTTTAAAAAGGCGGTAGTCTTTTCTAAGCATACAAAATCCATACACATACCACGCTTTACTTTTAAAAATAAGTTTTAGAGGCTGCATGTAACGGAAAATAGTATGCTCTCTATTGCTACAATATTCAAAACAAATAATATACTTATCCAAAATAGCAGTCTTAATATCATTAAAAATGTTTTGTGCAGGTTGTCCTTGTATCCAGTCCGAAAAATCAACCTCAATCCAGTTCGTTGTTTTTAGATGGAAAAGTGCTCCTAATTTTGTTAATAATTCATTTGTATTGTTGCTATTTGCGACAAACAATGCCTGCAAACCGCTTAATATTTGCTCTTTTTCTTTTTTTGATAGCATTGATCTATCTAAAGTAAAATTTTCATCAATGATAATTCCGCCATTTTTCCCTTGTGTAGCATAAATAGGAATACCTGCACTGCTAATAACATCAATATCTCGATAAATTGTTCTTACTGATACTTCAAATTTTTGGGCTAATTCTGGGGCTGTTGATTTTCCTTTTTCAATTAAGTAATAAACAATTCTAAATAATCTGCTTTCTTGCATATTCTTTCACTTCCTCTAATTCATCATATAAAACATGACATTATAATGTCAAGAATAAAATATACCTGTTCTTTCTTCCTCTTGATTACCCATAACAGAAAAGAAAAAGCCCTGTCAAGAGCTTGCCACCATTGGTGGTGCTTTGCACTCTTTACTGGGCTTTTTGTTTGCTGTATCTTCTCGCAAGAGGAAAAAGATTACTCGTCTTCATCATCAAAATTGTTATTCCTTAATACTTCTCGTAACAATTCCATATCTTCTTTTGAGTTGATTGTGCCCCCGTTATCTAACAGGGGGGCACTATTTCACAAAAGACAAGTCAAAAACCATACAACCCCAAACCTGTGAGTAGTAATGAGAAGTTTTAAGAAGATAGTAACTTCACATTCTTTTGAATAGTGGTTTACAGGTATTTCAAGGCTATTGTGGGATTGGAGGAATACAATGAACAATTTAGAATTTGCACTTGAAATGAAAAACAAACGTCTTGCTAGCGGTCTTTCACAAGGAGAACTTGCAAGTCTTACCCATGTATCAAGAAATATAACAAGCACCACAAGGACAATCCCTTGCCACACATTACACCGCATACGCTACGCCATACATTTTGCACAAGGCTGGCAAGCAAGAACATGAACCCAAAAGATTTACAGTATATCATGGGGCATTCAAATATTAGTATCACAATGAACTGGTACGCTCATGCGTCCATAGATACCGCAAAATCAGAGGTTCAGCGTCTA
>DESK01000057.1 GCA_002361955.1 Lachnospiraceae bacterium UBA3316 | reverse complement strand
GAAAATTGAAATGAGCCATGGACAGTGTGAACCTGTAAGGGACCATCTGTAAAGAATCACGGCAACACTGATATGTTATGATTGCGGGGTACATAGTGCGGAGCAATCCATGGTATGATAGGGGCAAAATATTTTTGCCCCAACGATCATGAGTATGGGATAGACGAAAATGATGCTATGCAGGATGCAGCAGCTTCTATGATTTATTCCCGCGGGCAATGAGCTAAGTGAGGTGTTTGATTGAGCATTTGGTGAATGCTGCGGGGGTTGTTTTAGATGTATTGGATTAGATTAGAACGAAAATAATTTCAGGAGGGAATCTATGGCAAGGCCAAAGAAGAAACCAATGTACGATTCTGACCGGATGATGAAGCAGCTTATGGAAGCGGTGACGGATGCATATCTGAATCCTCCCCAGGGGACGGAGGATAGCAGCGGGCACATGCAGCTTAAGCAGCTTGCGGAAGAATTTTCTATGACGCCTCTGAAGGTGAGGAAGATGCTTATCACAACCGGCGCGTATGAGACGGCGATCAGCAGGACAGTCAATGCCCTTGCTGATGAAGGAAAGAGCGTGCCGGAGATTCAGGAGATGACGAATCTCAGCCGGGCGTCGGTGCAGAGTTATCTTCCCTACAGCAAGACAGTGTATAAGATGGAGGAGCGGACGCTGCTGGCGGAACGCCTGCAGAAGTACCGCATCCGGAAAAGCGCGGTGGAAAAGATTTCGGAGGCTATGGACGCGGAAGCAGCGGAGGGATTGGAGGAGCTGCTGTGGAATACGCTGACGGTATTTGAAGGCTATCCGTTTCGGACGGCAAAGGGGCTTCAGTTTCACTACTCCATGAAGGGAAATGAGATTTTTTTCAGCAGAAAGGAAAAGTCGGTGACAAGAGCAACGGCGGACAAAGCGTTGGAGAATGCGGTTAAGCTGCAGAAGGAGGGCGTTGTGATCAACGGCCCTAAGATGCTGCGCTGTTTTGGGGCAAGCTATCTGTATCCGGTTTTTTGCAGGATCGGAGTGATCCGAAATGGGGAGAGGTAAAGGCCATATAAAAGTTACTGACGATCACTTGACAGTGGCGCGGACCTTAGCTTAAACTATGATTCTGATTGGGGACAATAACGCAAAAAGGAGACAGGAAAATTGCCATGGAAAATCTGATATTTAGTTTAAATGCATCCCTTCCCATTTTCTTTACGATGCTTCTGGGATATTTTTTCCGGTATACGGGGCTGATGGATGAGATGTTTGTGAAAAAAATGAATAAGTTTGTGTTCCGGGCGGCGTTGCCGGTGCTGCTTTTTCAGGATCTGGCCACAGTGGATTTCCGGAGTGCCTGGGATATCCGTTTTGTGCTGTTTTGCTTTTTGGCAACGCTGATCAGTATCCTGGCAGTGTCAGGGTTTTCCATGTTTTTGAGGGACAGGAGTATTCAGGGAGAGTTTATCCAGGCGTCCTACCGGAGCAGCGCGGCGATCCTTGGAATTGCTTTTATTCAGAATATTTATGGGGGTGCGGGGATGGCGCCTCTGATGATCGTCGCCACTGTACCCCTGTACAATATTATAGCGGTGGTGGTACTCACTGTGATGAAGCCTGAGAGAGGACGGCTGGGAAGGCAGATGTTCCTTGATACGATGAAGGGGATTGCGACAAATCCCATTCTCCTGGGAATCCTGGCGGGGATTGCCTGGTCGCTGCTTGGCCTTCCTGTTCCCGTGATTATGGAGAAAACCATGAAAAATGTGGCGGTGCTGGCCACACCTCTGGGACTTATGGCCATGGGAGCGGCTTTTGACAGAAAGAAGGCGGGGGAGAAGCTGTGGCCTGCCCTGGCGGCAACGTTTATCAAGCTGGTGCTGCTGGCAGCCGTGTTTTTGCCCATCGCCGTGGGGATGGGGTTTGTCAGGGAAAAACTGGTGGCCATCCTGGTGATGCTGGGTTCCGCCACCACAGTAAGCAGCTACATTATGGCAAAGAGTATGGGCCATGAGGGGACACTGACCTCCAGTGTGGTGATGCTTACTACTTTCTGCAGCGCGTTTACGCTGACAGGATGGCTGTATCTTTTGAGGACTTTGGGATTGGTGTAGAAATGCCTGGCCGGGAGCAATCTATGGGCCAGAGAACAAATGAGACATGGAAGGGATGGGGTAAGTATGGGAAGCTATATTATGGCGTTGGATCAGGGAACGACGAGTTCCAGGTGTATTTTGTTTGATAAAGAGGGAAAGAGCGTAAGCATGGCGCAGCGGGAGTTTGCCCAGATTTTTCCAAGGCCGGGCTGGGTGGAGCATGACCCGATGGATATCTGGGCCTCCCAGATCAGTGTGGCTGCGGAGGCTATGAGCAAGATCGGCGCAAAATCGGAGGATATCAAGGCCATCGGCATTACAAATCAGAGAGAAACGACGATTGTGTGGGACAAGGAGACCGGAAGGCCCATATACAATGCGATCGTCTGGCAGTGCAGAAGAACGGCTGAGATGGTGGAGGAGCTGAAGGCGGAAGGCTTTGCAGAGGTGATCCGCAAAAAGACAGGGCTGATCCCAGACGCTTATTTTTCAGGGACGAAGCTGAAATGGATCCTGGATCATGTGCAGGGAACGAGGGAAAGGGCAAAAAGGGGAGAGCTGCTGTTTGGAACGGTGGACACCTGGCTGATTTGGAATTTGACAAACGGGAAGGTACACGTGACGGATTATACAAACGCTTCCCGCACCATGCTCTTTGACATCCACAGGCTGGCCTGGGATAAGGAAATTTTAGAGAAGCTTGACATTCCGGCGGAGATGCTTCCACGGGTATGCCCTTCCAGTCAGGTTTACGGGTATACGGAGGACGGGATGCTGGGAAAGGGGATTCCCATCGCCGGAGCGGCGGGAGACCAGCAGGCAGCCCTTTTCGGACAGTGCTGTTTTGAGGCGGGAGAAGTGAAAAATACCTACGGCACAGGCTGTTTCCTGCTGATGAATACGGGGGAGCAGGCAGTGGAGTCGGAAAGCGGACTGCTGACTACCATTGCGGCCGGAACGGGGAATAAGATTCAGTATGCGCTGGAGGGCAGTGTGTTTGTGGCCGGGGCGGCGATCCAGTGGCTCAGGGATGAATTGCATTTGATCCAAACGGCGGCAGAATCAGAAAAATATTGCCGGGAGGTAAAGGATACCAATGGAACCTATGTGGTACCTGCCTTCACGGGGCTTGGCGCGCCTTACTGGGATTCTTATGCCAGAGGAACGATTGTGGGGCTGACCAGGGGGACGGGGAAGGCGCATCTGATCCGGGCCACTGTAGAGTCCTTGGCCTATCAGGTGTCGGACGTGATCCGGGCTATGGAGAAGGACGCAGGCATTCAGCTGAAAACCTTAAAGGTAGACGGAGGAGCCAGCGCCAATGATTTTCTGATGCAGTTTGAGGCGGATATCCTGGGAGTCCGGGTGGCAAGACCCCGGTGTATTGAAACTACGGCATTGGGGGCTGCCTATCTGGCAGGGCTGGCCGTGGGCTACTGGGACAACCAGGAGGATGTGAAAAAGAACTGGGCTCTTGAGCGGACTTTCTTGCCTGAAATAGAAGAGCCTGCCAGAGAAAAACTTCTGGCAGGCTGGAAGCGGGCCGTGCAGTGTGCCCTGGCATGGGCCGGCGACGCCCACAGTGAATAATCTGCTAAATTTTCATGGTTCTTTTCAGTCCAGTGCTTGGCTTGAAAAGCTTTTTGTAGGCCTTGCGTTTCTTTTTGGGAACCCTGATAACAGCTTTTCTGGAGATGCCGCGGATCGCGTTTTTTTCTACCTTCTTTAGAGAAGAGGACTTGATCAGGATGGTCTTCAGTTTTTTGCAGCCGTTAAAAGCGTCCTTGCCGATTACTTTTACATTCTTTCCGATCGTGACCTTCGTAAGCTTTTTGTCGTGGCGCAGGGCCTTGGGGGCGATGGAAGTCACCTTGCAGGAGACGCCTCGGATGGTGACGGTGGCGGGGATAGAAACAGACTTAGCGCTGTGTGCGAAGGCTGTGAAGGCGGCTTCGGCCTTCTGGTTTCCTCCCGTCTTTGTCACCTTGAAGGTTCCTTTGGGGGTGGAGACGGCAGTGCCCTTTGCCACCGTTGTCTTGTTGGAACCGGTGGGAGACTGCTGGGAGGAGTCCTGTCGGTGATCGGATCCTTCCGTTTCCTTTGAGGAAGGATCTGTAGTATTGGCAGAATTGCTGCCTGTTTCCGGCGTGTACATCACGCAGCGGCTCAGATCCTGCTGGGAAATCTCAAAAAACTGCACCTTGCTGTCATCCCAGGTGTACCAGAGGATTTTTCCGTTGGCCAGGATCGGCGCGCAGTCGGAGAGATGGCCCGTTTGCGTATAGATATCGGAAATACGGATTCCCTTGTCATTCACTTTCGTATAATAAATATGCTCCTCCCTGGACCAGAGAACTACAAACTCTTTGTCTGAGAGACGGACCATCTGGGGGGTGGAGGTGGTGCCGTCGCCCTCCTCGTAGGAAGTAAGCCAGTTGACGCTGACCCTGGAGGTAGCCTTATCGGCCGCGGCTACGAAGACATTCCGCGTGCGGCGGTTCAGGAAGCGGCTGTCCTGCTTCACAGAGTGGCCTGCCGCCAGGTAGGAGGAAGAGGAAATCTCAAATCCGCCGACGGCGGCTCCCGTGGTGTTCTGTCCCGGCTCTCCAGCAAACTCCATCATAGGAATAGCCGTACAGCATTTGAACCAGGAGGGACGGAAGTTTCCCGTAGATACGTCGGTGGGATATTTCAGCAGCACAAGGGAGCGCGGGTAGGTATCCCCGTGGTCCAGGGAGACGATCCTGTTATTTTCTATTTTTATAAATTGATTGAAGGAGTGGCTCACATATCCCACGAAATATGTTCCGATATCGGAGTAGGAGTCGGTAATCTTCAGGGCATCCATATCCAGTTCGATCGTGAGGTTTGCCTGATGGTTGAGGCCGTCGGAAGTGCGGTACATTTCATGGCTGGTGCGGATCAGAAGATACTTTCCGCAGGCGTCCATGCGGACGCTTCCCGCATCAAAGGGAACGGTGGTATTGCAGTTTTTAAGCTCTGCGCAGCCCAGACGGTTCCATTTTTTGTCGTATTTCGTGATGCGAAAGGAGGGAACAGCGGCGGATTCTCCGTTGTTTTCCTGACCGGTAACAAGAAAGTACCCCTTTTCCCCGGCATAGAAGCCTCCGAAAATAGGCAGTTCTTCCGGGATGATATTTGAGGAAGTGAGTCGGTAGGAGGAATCATAAAATTCCACCAGGATTCCGGGAATCGTTCCGCCTGCCTGGACGCGCATCAGAGAGCCGTCTGCCAGAGCCGTCAGATAGGACTGGACGGGCTTTGACCAGCGGAGATAGGTCTGCGCCTCGATGTTGGAGCCGGTGTACGTGGAAGGGGCTGCTGCGCGGACGGGAAGGTTCGGACAGAGCCCCAGGGTCAAGACTGCGCTCAGGCACAGGGGAAGCAGAGTTTTTTTGAAGCATTTCGCTAGCATAGTGATCTCCTTTATCAATTGTTGTTTCCAGTTTTGTTTCCAGAAAAAATTTCCAAGTAATATACAGTGTATGCGAAAAAACGCAGTTGGTCAACTGATTTTTTAACGGATATTACATTAGATGCAAGGGAAGCCTTTGGGAGTGCAAACAAACGGGAGCGGAGTGCTTCAAGGGTGAGCAAATTTCATTCGCGAAGCGGAGCGTAGACAAGGTTAGATGGATTTGCGAATGTAACTGTGAATGAAGTGAACAAACAGTAACGGATACTAGGAGGAGGGAAGGTATGGCTTTGTATGCGATTGGTGACCTGCATTTATCGTTTTCCGTGGATAAACCCATGGATGTTTTTGGGAGTGAGTGGAAAAACCATGTGCATAAGATTGAGCGAAACTGGGATAAGCGGATCGGCGTCGATGATACTGTGGTACTTGTGGGAGACCATTCCTGGGGGCGGAATCTGAAAGAATGTGAGGCGGACCTGGACTTTATAGCCGGGCTGCGGGGCAGGAAAATTTTGCTGCGGGGAAACCACGATATGTTCTGGGACGCGAAGAAGACGGGAAGGCTCAATGAGCTGTACGCAGGCAGGCTTAGCTTTTTGCAGAATAACTATTTTCCCTATGAAGGGTATGCCCTGGTGGGGACAAAGGGCTATTGCTATGAGGGGAAGGACACAGAGGAGCATTATTTCAAGATCGTGGACAGGGAGCTTGCCAGGCTGCGTGTTTCCTTTGAGAGTGCCAGGGCAGACGGCTACAGCAAATTTCTGATGTTTCTTCACTATCCGCCCACCAGTATCGGCGAAATGGAGAGTGGTTTTACGAGGATGGCAGAGGAGTACGGAGCCGAACAGGTGATTTACGCCCACTGCCATGGAAAGGACAGGTTTGGGGACAGCTTTTTGGGGGAGGTCTGTGGAATCGAGTACCGGCTGGTGTCAGCGGATTATCTGCGGTTTCGTCCGGAAAGAATTTTAAAGTAAGAAAAGCCGCCTTTTGCGCAAAAAATGAGCGTAACAGTTCAGGTATCTGAACTGTTACATGTAAAAATCCATGAAAATTGTCTACGCTCCGCTTCGGTCGGCTCTGTGTGCCACTGGCACACAGAGCCCTTCGGCAATGGGATTTTTACACCCTTGAATCACTTTCTTACGGTCTGCGCAGTAAATGCGTAAACCTACCTGAACTGTAATAAATATGCTGCTTTCCCGGCCGGAATGTCGGCTGTCTCCGGTTGACAGAATTTACGCGGAATAGTAAAATCTTGTGGTGAGGACAGCAATCGGGCAAAGGCATTTTGGAACCCAACAGATGATAGTATAGAAGGAAAAGTCTGCTGTCCGGGAGACGGCAGGCTTTTTGGATTTTATTATGGAAAATGGTCTGGAAAATCAGTTTGTAATACAAAATAATAAAAAGCTCCGCTGCGGCTACACGACTGGCTCATGCGCCGCGGCTGCGGCCAAGGCTGCGGCACGGATGCTGCTGGGGAACTGCCAGGTGGATCAGGTTGACCTGATGACGCCAAAGCAGATCAGGCTTCATCTGGAGATCCTGGATGTGAAGAGGGAGCCGGGAAGCGTTTCCTGTGCCGTGAGAAAAGACGGGGGAGATGATCCCGACGCCACCCATGGGCTTTTGATCTACGCAAAGGTGCAAAAGAGCAGAGAGGCAGGGATCACCATTGACGGCGGCAGAGGCGTCGGGCGCGTGACGAAGAAAGGGCTGGAGCAGCCTGTGGGGGCGGCAGCCATCAACAGGGTGCCCCGGCAGATGATTGCGGAGGCAGTGGAAGAGATCTGCCGGGAGCAAAGGTACACAGGCGGACTACAGGTGGAGATTTTTGTCCCGGGCGGAGAAGAGACGGCGAAAAAGACGTTTAATCCCAGGCTGGGGATCCAGGGAGGCATCTCGATTCTCGGTACCAGCGGTATCGTGGTGCCCATGAGCGAGGCGGCCCTGGTGGCCAGTATCCGCGTGGAGATGAAGCAGCGTCTGGCGGAGGGCAATGGGTACCTGCTGGTCACGCCGGGAAATTATGGGGCGGATTTTGTGAGGGGAAATACCTGCCTGGATGTGGAGCATTCTTTGAAATGCAGCAACTATGTGGGCGAAACTCTGGATATGGCGGTGGAGCTCGGGGCCGGGGGCATTCTGTTTGTCGCCCATATCGGTAAGTTTATCAAGGTGGCCGGCGGGATCATGAACACCCACTCCCGCAATGCCGATGGACGTGCGGAGCTGATGGCAGCCTTTGCCATCCGTGCCGGGGCAGACCTTAAGACGGCGAGGGCGATACTGGAGACGGTTACTACCGAGGAGGCAGTGGCCATTTTAAAGGACCAGGGACTGCTGGAGCAGACGATGGAGCTTGTCTGCGGCCGTGTGGCATACTATCTTTCCCATCGCTGCGGCGGAGCTCTCCGGGCGGAGGCAGTTTTGTTTTCAAATACGTACGGATATCTGGGTGAGACGCCGGGAGCGGGAGAGCTGATGGAGCTTTTTCGGAAGGATCCTGCATAAAACAGAGAGAGAATTGAAATCAGAAAAG
>DESK01000007.1:62515-62704 GCA_002361955.1 Lachnospiraceae bacterium UBA3316 | reverse complement strand
GGGCTCCAGACTCGACCAAGACATAAACCCGGACATTTCAATCCACGCTCCCACGCAGGGAGCGACAGCTTTTGCGGGTTGTCTTTGGCTTGGAGAAATTCAAATTTCAATCCACGCTCCCACGCAGGGAGCGACCTGACGTGCAGGCGCTCCGGTACAACTTCGGCAATTTCAATCCACGCTCCCACG
>DESK01000007.1:61886-62161 GCA_002361955.1 Lachnospiraceae bacterium UBA3316 | reverse complement strand
CGCTCCCACGCAGGGAGCGACCGGCAAGCCGAGGCTCTTTCGTGCAATATTTTGTATTTCAATCCACGCTCCCACGCAGGGAGCGACCCGTCTGGGCGTGGCCGCCTATGTAACGACAAAAATTTCAATCCACGCTCCCACGCAGGGAGCGACAGAACCGGATAAGGAGGTGCAGCATGTTACTGGTGATTTCAATCCACGCTCCCACGCAGGGAGCGACGCCCTATGACACCGCAGGAAAAGGACTCGATCCTATTTCAATCCACGCTCCCACG
>DESK01000007.1:0-61577 GCA_002361955.1 Lachnospiraceae bacterium UBA3316 | reverse complement strand
CGCTCCCACGCAGGGAGCGACGCCGCGTTTTTCGGTAATGAGTAAGGAGGTGAAATTTCAATCCACGCTCCCACGCAGGGAGCGACGGATCGCGAAGGCTGGGGCGACGTGCTCGCAGATATTTCAATCCACGCTCCCACGCAGGGAGCGACCGAACATGCTCACCGTAGCAGCAAGCTACACCCTATTTCAATCCACGCTCCCACGCAGGGAGCGACAGTCGCCGGACTATACACTCCCGGCGCTGGCAAAATTTCAATCCACGCTCCCACGCAGGGAGCGACGAGCCCGGCAGCAGGATCCCGACGATCCGCACATGATTTCAATCCACGCTCCCACGCAGGGAGCGACATCATAATTATACATTTTTCATTTGAATCTCACAAGATGTTTTGTGAGATTTTACTAAGTATCTATGATACTATTTTTTGCCATTGCATATTTTTATTCACATTTATATAGCGGTATTTATATTTTTAGGTGCGAATCCCCGGGGATTTTCTTGTATGCTTATCATTCGCACCAGCTTGCTTACATGATTAACACATCATCCACAGCTGTCCCCCTTTCAACGCCTATACTTTCCACTTTTGTTTTATAACTATTACCTAAGTAATAAAATCTCAAGCTATCTACATTTTCATCAATAATGTCTGACAAGAGCGCTTTCAACAATATGCATTGCGCATGATCAAGAATACACTCAAACACAGAATTTTGCACCCTTCTTCCATAATTTACGCATTGCTTTGCCACTTTCCGCAATCTGGCTTTCCCTGCGGATGTCTCTGTATTCACATCATATGTAATTAGTACTAACATAAGCGTTTACCTCATTTCCACAAAAATGGTGGGTACGTATCTAAGTCTCCCCGCAGGTATCGTGCCAACAGCATAGCCTGAACATATGGAACCATTCCCCATTCAACCTTTTCTTTTAAAAAAGGATGTGTAAGAGTTTCCTTCTTTTTATTCTGCCATTCGATTAAAACAATTTTTCTGGTTTCGTCATCCATTAAAATGGCACCATTTTCTTTTTGTTTAAATCCCTTTTTGCAAATTATTTTTTTATTGATTAAAGACAAAACAAACCTGTCGGCAAGCACAGGGCGCAACTCTTCAATCAAATCCAAAGATAACGATACCCGTCCTGGCCGTTCTGTATGGAGACAACCTACGTAGGGATCTAACCCTACAGTTTCTAATGCAGAAGTTATTGTATTTGTCAGTAGCGTATATACAAACGAAAGCAGTGCATTTACCTGATCCAAAGGCGGACGTTTACTTCTTCCAGAAAACGGAAAATCCTTCTTTTGCTGAAGAATCAATTCATCAAACACCCCAAAATATACTTGAGCAGCTTCGCCTTCAAATCCTCGCAATTGTTCTTTTGATTGACAATTGCGTATATAAGTCAAGGAATTTTTAAGCTTCTCTGATGAGGTCTTCAATTTTTCCACGTCTACCTGAAGGCTATGATCTCTGGTGGCTCTTTCTAAAACCCATCGGGCATTATAAATCTTTCCAATGATGCAGTTTTTAGCAACATCCAGACTTTTTTCATCATCCCAAAAGCATTTATATTGCTGCTCTCTCAGGATGACGTTACCTTTTACTCTGCCGCTTACCCTCGCAAGAAACTTTCCTTGCGGTGACAAATAGCATAAAGCAATATTCCGTTCAGCACATGCCCCCATTAATGCAGGACTCGTCCCACGGTACCCAAAAGAAACAATTTCTTCCAAATTGTGCAGCGGAAGTCTCCCAACTTCGTGCCCGTGATCAGATATCACAATATTTTCTCCATCAAGAGATAGATAGCTTTCCTCTGATGTTACATATAACGTATTTAGTAACTTTTTCACTCGATATCCTCCAACAGCTGGTCTATGTACTTTCTGGCGGAAGATGTCTTCCCTATTTTCGGCAGACAAAACTCTTTTAAAGAGCAGGAATTGCAGCGCTTGTTGTATTTTACCTGAGGAGTATATCTCCTTTCGAAATATTGATGCATTTCTGTCACCATTTCCTGTACTTGTTTCCGCAATTCCTCCGTAATTATTACAGGTTCCCGCCTTCGTGTTTCACCGTAAAAGAGTGCTCCTTCCGAAATGTCTGTGGAAAACATCTCCTCCAAACAGATAACCTGAGCTGTCAGCTGCAGGATATCTTCCTCAGACTCTTTCGGTTTGCCTTTCTTATATTCAACGGGATAAATTTCATAAAAGCCTCTGTGTCCATGTAGCTTTATGCCGTCATTCTTTTTATGAAATTCCACCACATCACATTCTCCACTGATTCCCAGCATTCGTGAAGAGACAGGAAGCGCTCTTGTAATGAGCACGTCCTTCCTCTTCTCTGTCAAATATGGGTCATGAGATTTTTTGTGCATTAATTCTCCCACAACGGTATGTACATTTTCTGCCCATTGTTGCTCAATATGAATCAACGCCCACTGACGCCTGCAAAATTTAAAATGCTGGATTCCGGAAAGCATCAAATATTCATCTTCCCTGTATTCCATTATATTTTCCTTGTCATTGTTACAGAATCAGGTATCATTTCATTATGGATTGTGACAACATAATCCTGATACTTTCTCGGACACACAACATCAGCATTCTTTTTGACTTCTATGGAGTCAAATAATTTATATGCAGGACAATCTCCCAGTTCCTTGCTATGTTTAAATACAATCAGCTCTCGTACCGCCATTTTGCCTCTTGCAGCAGAATGATCATGTTCAAACATATTAATAATAGCATCCCACAAAAGTTCCAAATCATCCTCTGAAAAACCAGTTACCTTCCGCGCCAGATTTGCGGAAACATATCCCTCTGCCCGATACAATGCGTAAGGAACAATATTTTTCCGTCCCATTTCTGTGCTTTTATTTTCCGCGTCTTTTTCTGTGGTGATTGCTACCCTGGTTATGGTCACTTCCTGACTGATGATCGGGTCGATGCTTCTCGCAAATCCCAACTGCACAGGTCCTCTTACCTGCCCGCAATTCAGGGCCGCTTTTACAAATGTAGTCATCACTGCGCCAAATGTTCGAATATCATAGAAGTTCCGGCACATAAAATCCCTGATTTTTGTATCCGCCTCCGGATCTTTCTTTTTCAGTTCTTTTACTTTTTTTTCATCAACTCCAAGATATTTATAGGCACGACTATCACTCCTGTTCAAAGGAACATCTTCCCGAATATATATCTCATATCCTGTTTCTCCTTCTTTGAGAGTCTCAACATAATTTCTGATCTTACGTTTCAGGCAGACATCTGTCACCAGTCCATAACCTGTCTCCGGATCTATTCTTGGCATATTTCCTGCGTCAGGATCCCCGTTCGGATTTCCATTTTCTACGTCAAACAATATGACAAATTCATACCTATTTTTAATTGCTTCGCTCATTTACTTTTCCTCCCTTTTTTCGTATATTTTCTGTACCTGATGATAGTAGCCTAAATTGAAAATCCCTTGCTCCTCTAAGGTAAGTCTTTTGGGAAACTCTGAAACTTTCCCCATCAGTTCCGCTAATTTTTTTTCGAAAGACATTTTTTTGCCTTCGGTCTGCCTTTCGATTTTCCGAATATGGCTGTTTTTCAATTTTAACAAAATTGGAAATACCGAGGCCGGGTTCGCACAGGCCGCATTGAAATACCTGTCTCTTATAGTGGTGTTTACATTTGGATTTGCTTCCTTCTGAATTTTCTCAAGCACTGCAAATGTTCGTCCCAATACATATGCCACATCATTTGTTTCTTCATTTAATCCCACAAATGTATCCTCCTTCTTTAATTGATAATTCTGAATCAAATATGCCTTTATGATTGCTGCCCTTCCCCATGTGATCCGTCCCTGTTCTGCACGTATCCGTATCATGGCACTACTGTATAGATTTGCCGGATATCTCGTATTTGCCAGAATTGCTTTCAAAACGGCTCCTGGAAGGTTTGAAACCGGTTTCTTATCCTTCGCCTTTAGATTTGATGTTTCATACAGCATTCCGCCGACTCCCAAGTACTCTCTTTCTTCCCAGGAAGGTTTCACGATGTTCATTCTGGAATAATGCTTCTCGACATTCTTCAAAATATGTCCAAAGCTGTTTTCATAAAAGAACCGGACCGAAAGTCTCGCTGCATTTGGTGCCAGCCCTAATATATAAAATTTCTGATTTTCATCCAATTCAATTCCATCAATATCAATCGCCCTCTGCTCTTTTAAATTCTGGAAAACTCCTTTGATAATGTCCTGATTATCCTTCTGCGGTTCCAGCGACCATTCAAAAATATCTTGGTAAACTTCCTCACCATTTTCCGCCCAGAACACAACCGTCGTGTCACCAAACTGAAACACATAATCCCGTTGCGCCAAAAGATAATTCAGTGCAGTCGTATAAGCAAATACTGCATACTTTCCCACCGGTGCATTATAACTTTGTTCCTTTCCATAAGACTCAAAAGACGGCGCATTAAAAGATACCAAAGCCGCTCCACTGGATTGTGCCCCCTGTACTCCCTTAATCGTAGAATGAATCCTTGCAATCTCATCCCTTTTTCCGGTTACAAGGCAAATCTCCCTCTTTTCATTATTTCCCTGTTCCAGATATTCTTGCCAAGCTTTCCGGATTTCTTCATCCTCCTGCGCTTCATGGCTATTCATTGTGAAAATCAGGTTGCTGCCGTCTGTAATTTCTTCCCATATTTCCTTCAACGTATCATTTTCTTTTGCCTCCATGGGATTCCAGGTCTGGAAAAAGAATTTTATCGCCTTTGCTAGCTCACTGTCCGTCGATTCCAGAATTTTCAGGTGCTTTTCCCTGGCAGCTTCAAAACACTCCTGAGTTCTTTTTCCGCTCCCCTCTGCATCCACTCCTAAAATATATTTAGAATTATCACAGAGAAAATTTGCAGACACTCCAGAAGAACGTGTTACCATCTGCGGAACCATTCGATAAGATGGTACCCATACTTTCTTTTTTCCTCTCTCCACTTCCTGCTTTAAAGTGATAACTTCTTTTAAACTGCCATCACTGTTCAGATTCAGAGCAAACGACGTCTTCGCCTGGCACCATCCCTGCCCCGCAACCTTTCCGCTTTCCAGCAAAGCCTCGTAATAATCTACCAACGCCTGTAAAATCATCGAATCACCTCACAATTTTGCAAATCGATCACTCCCCTTTTCATAACCGCCCGGAAAAACATCGGTTGAATATTTTCTGGATCTGAATAATCCATATCGTACAGCATAAAACCCAGATCTTTTTCTTCTTCCTCTTCATAGGCTGTGGTTATCTCTTCTTCACATAAACAGAATTTTACCGGGAATTCTCGGCATCCGAAATAGGGTGTATGGAAACATTCCCCTTTTTTCAGACGCCGTAAGATGATGTCTTTAAACTTTCCAGGGTTATCGCTTTCATTGGCTTTATCTGTCATTTCAAAATGTGCATCAATAATATACTCTACATTCCTTAGCAATAAAGATGCTCGCTGTACAATCTCCGCTTTGCTGCTGATATAGAGCTTCTTCGGATTGCCGTTATATACTGGAAGTACATTGCTTGCAAGTATCTTGCTTTTTATTTCATTTCTCCGCACACTGGTGAACTGTATCGGTTTATTTACATAAATCCGATCGATCACCCAGCGCATACCTGGATGCCAGTAAATGGCTTCAAGGATCCCTCTCGCAGCAGAAGGTGTAATTACATCATAAGAGCATCTTTCTACCTTCATTTCCGGGCGCGTGAACAGCGCATAATCCCCCCAAACTTTTACCTTCACTCCTTTAGACATTTTCTCACCACCTTTCTTATAAAACCATTCCTTTTTTATAGCATGCTGCTATATAATCCCGCGGTTGAAAATAGAAATCCGTGTTATAATCAGAGATGTTTTCATTAATCCATGAATGATATACTGTCCAGATTCCTTCCACAATTTCATTATCAGCAAAACAATCCTCAATCAGTCTTTCATAAACTTCTCCAATGGTCCAATAATCTGGTACTCGATACCTGCACGCAGCTTCATTATCAAAGATTCCTTCTTTTATTTGATATTCAGCTGTAAATTCTGCCGCAACCTTTTCAATTGGTTCACAGTGAAAAATGTCGGCATATTCATAAATTCTTTCTATGGATTCCCTTCCCAGGGAATCCACCACTTCCATCCTGTTTCGCTTTCTTTTTCTTCCTATGAATTCGATCAAGCTACATGTAAAAAACAGATTACTATTATTTTTTGTTCCCATATACCTCCTCGCTTTCTATAAATGTTAATGTATTTAACGCTGAAATCGTATGGAAGCTGATTTGATGGGTGGGATGGTTAAATTTTGCCAGTTCCCAAAAAGCTGCTCTTGATATCTTTTTATCAACAAAATTTTGCACATAATTGAAAATCGTATCGTCTGCCATTGGACCTTCTACAATGTCAAAGGTATGAGGAGTTCCCAGTCTGCACGCTACAACAAAATCGAGCCATTCTTCTGACATTTCGTCAAATCGCAGATAATTTAATTTTTCATTCGGAATATAGTTGTATTTGTTGATATATCCTTTTTTCCCATATCTCGTTGCCCAGCGTTCAGCCTGACGTTTATATTCGGTACAATAGAACCCAAAATAAAAATCCTTGTTAAAGACAGCTTTTCGCACCTCTGGAAATTCGACGATATCTTTACTTCCATGATATAGTATCATTTTAGGTTTATCCCTCCATTTAAAATTTCATTTTATTAATCATTTATTATAATATCAAGTTATATATTATGATAGCACGTAAACTACGTTTGTCAATAACTTTGTTTACTTTTTCAAATTTTATGGTATATTGGTAATGTCTTTGGGAGTTCCCATTGCGGATTGAAATATTTTGTTCCATCATTTTTTATGTAACACGATAGGCTGTCATACTATCCAGGTAGTATGACAGTCTATTCTAAAAGATCACAGCTTCCCCATAGTCCACATCCAACTCTAATCCCATCTCTTCGCTATATCTTTCTGTATCATTCAACACGAAATAATCTTCTTTTAGTTCTTCGGATATTCCCCGAAGCATTCCAGCGGCATTCATTTTATTAAAATCCGTTTCATAGACATTGACACAATAAGGTCCCATTTTTCTCATCAGTTCTTTGGTAAGCCCTTTTACCCGCAGTTCCTCATAGATTTTTTGCGCTTCTTCTTCCTTTGTTATCAAAATAGTTTTCGTAATTTCTTCAATCAGATGAAATTCTCTGCTTACTTGTGAAAACTGGAAATTCATTTTTTGGAATTTTTTCAGGATTTCCTTTTTATCCAGACTGTCCCCACGGAAATGATAAAGCATTTCAAAATATTCTTGTATAGTTTCTAAATCCTCCAGTTCCCTTCCGTCTGCCAGCAAACTCTCCGTGACCTCCATCTGCTGTCGTTGTCCCGGAATATATTCTTTTTGTTCAAATTCAAAAACATAGGTAAAGCAGTCGGAATATACGCGCTTTCCGTCCCTGTTACACCTTCCTGCCGCCTGAATGATAGAGTCGACACCCGCCATTTGCCTGTATACAGTCTGAAAATCCAGATCCACCCCTGCCTCAACAAGGCTGGTCGATATCACAACACATTTTTCACCGCTATTCAGACGCTGGCGAATTTTAGCTAATACTCTTTTTCTATGGGCAGGATACATAGAGGTTGACAAATGATAAACCCCTTCTTCCTTTATGTACTGGTAGATTTTCTGTGTGCGTTTCCGCGTATTCAGTATACAAAGCGCCTGGTTCTCCGATTGAAGCCTTTGTGTCAACATTTCTTCCGATATTCTATTCAGATTTTTTATAGATGCACGTTTAAAAAAAGTAAATTGTTCTGTCATACGCGGGCATAATTCCTTGATTTCTATTTCCTGAGATAACAAATTTTTCAGGGCAGGTTGCGTGGCTGTACACAATATAATGCTGCTGCGGTAATAGCGCAGAATCTGCTCAAGGGCATGTATACAAGGCTTCAGATAATCATTGGGAAGCATTTGGGCCTCGTCGAAAATAATGACACTGTTTGCAATATTATGCAGTTTTCTACATTTCGATGATTTACCGGAAAATAGAGATTCAAAAAACTGTACATTGGTAGTGACAATCACTGGTTTGTCCCAATTTTCTGCCGCAAGCTGCATCGGTCTTAATTCTTCGCTCGCCCCATAATCTACATTGCAGTGATTTTCCAATACATTACTTTTTCCCAGGATATCTGCAAATATCTTTGCGTTTTGCTCGATAATACTCGTGTAGGGAATGACATAAATCACCCGATCCATCTGATGTTCTTCGGCATGGCTGAGGGCAAAAGCCAATGATGCAATAGTTTTGCCGCCTCCGGTTGGGACAGTCAATCGAAAAAGTCCTTTTTCCTCTTTTCCCATTTCTATACAGTGTTTTAATATTTCTGTTCTTCTTCCGTTAATTGTATTAAGATCACAATTGTCTAGCCAATCTGCGATATGTTCCATAAGCTTCTCATATAGCTTTTTAATAGACTCTCCGCTGTCTCTAAGAATCTCCCTATTCATGAACCGCTCTGTATCCAAATAGTCCGCATCCACAAGACAGGAATACAGCATCCTGATGAACATGCTGAAGCAGAAAGAAATATCTTCCCCTTTGACAGGCTGAAAAGGCGGCTGTCCCAAAGAAGGCACATGGATCTCACCCTTGTACGCCTCATAATCCTCCAGCCTTTTTTTCATTCTTCCAAGCATTGATCCTTTGGATCCTGTGTCGCTGTTACTCCCTTTATCAGGAAGCCCCGCATGATGGCCTGCAATACAGTAGCTTAAAAATTGATACATACCTCCTCTCTCCCAGCATACCTTTGCTCCTGCTGTAGAATGGTCCACTGTCTCTTGGCTACCTCGTATCCTCCTCTGAAACTTCATGGAATATTTTCCGATATCATGCAAATAGCCACAGCAGTATCCCCACTCATATGCACCGAACTTTTCTGCAAACTTTCCACAGAGTTCTGCAGAGTCCTTCAAATGTGTTTTCAACAGCTGTTCTTCTCCCTTATCATTAATGTGCGCCAAATAGTACATTTCATACCTCCCTCTTTTTCCCTACATCGTACATTCTGTCTTCATTTTACTCCATCGTTGTATAAACCACAACAAAAAAGCTCCAAAAGCATTAACTGCTTCCGTCAATAAGAGGACTTGATGCCAGATATCTTTCTTTATGCATACGGACATTCTTAAAATAAATCCATGGTAAGATTGAGGGGTACTGTATTTCGTATGTGCAAAGGTTCTTTTTCTTCATTTTCCACAAGATAGAACCATCAGTTATATGTTTTGGAAACTTACAACCTCTCCGCCCGGTCGAACTATATGGAGGAATAAAAGAACACCCTTGCCAGAGCATCAAATGTTAAAACACATTGATTCTGTCAAGGGTGTTCTTTCTATTTCGTTTGGAAATCAAAAATCAAGATTTAAAGGATGTCTCCTCTCATAGAGCTTTTTCCTTCCAGTCGCTTTCTTTGAAGCCCGCCAGCACGTAGTCGTCACCTACGAGAAGCGGACGCTTTACCAGCATTCCGTCTGTAGCGAGAAGCGCGTACTGCTCCTCCTCCGTCATCTCCGGGAGTTTGTCTTTTAGATTCATCTCCCGGTACAGCATACCACTTGTGTTGAAAAATTTTCTGAGAGGGAGTCCGCTTCTTTTGTGCCATTCCCTTAACTCCTGGGCGGATGGGTTTTCCTCCTTGATGTGACGGTCTTCGTAGGAAACATTGTTCGCGTCCAACCATTTTTTTGCTTTCTGGCAGGTGGAACATTTCGGATACTCTAAAAATAGCATAGCTGTCATGCCTCCTCTCTTTTTCTGCGCATGTCATTTGCTGACATCTGATAATATTTTTTAAAACAATAGCCAAAATATCCGCTGTCGTTGTAGCCGACTTTTTCCGCTATCTCATAATTCAGCATGTCCGTGTGCAGCAGCAGATCCTTTGCCTTGCGCATCCGCACGTTCTTCAGATAATTTCCAAAGGAAGTATCGGTCTCCTTCCGGAAAACAGAACGCAGATAGCTTTCGCTCAGATTCATCATCGAACAAACCTGTTCAATGCCAAACTCCGCATCCATATAGTGTTCGTCCACCAGATTTTTTCTTTCCCGCTGCTTAAGGAAAGCCGGAAAAATTTGGACAGGGCCTTCAGCATTTTGATGGAATTTTCCCTGTCATCTACCTCGGCCATCCAGATGACAGAATCCAGGGTATTATACAGAAAATGGGAGTTGATCTGCTCGTGAAGGGTTTTCATCTCACTTTTGCGAAGGAGCTCGTGCTCCCTTTTTATATCAGCGAGAAGTTTGCTGATCTGGTTTACCATGCTGTTAAAGGAGCTCGTCAGTTCCTCCACCTCGTAATACCCTTTTCCCGACGCGCGGACGGAAAAATCACCGTCCTGGGCCGTCTGCATCAGCTTTACTGCGGAATATTTTATCTTTTCAATCAATAATTCCAGCCATTTCATGTCATTCACAATGACAATCTTCCATCCATTACTGTCCATCAGACAGGAGCTGATGATATGCCTCATGCCATCAAAGGTAACTGCTTTTGTCTCATTTTTCAGCTCCATAGCGTACGCGATGCTGCTGTCCTGTATACCGGCATACAGCATCTGCTGATTCGGATGGTACATCACGTTTCCCTCTTCATCCAGAATATAGATTTCTGCGTCTGATATGTCCTTTGAGGTACAGAGCTTTTTGATGTTGGCGAAATTCATATCCACCAGGACAATCCCTTCCTGTCCCTGGCAATAGATTTTCCTGGCCATGGAAATCACCCAGGGATAAGCTCCCTTGTAGAGCCGCTGAACATGGAGCGCGGTGAAGATGACTTCGCCGTCCGCGGCCAGCGCTTTCTGAAACCAGGTCTCTGTCGAAACGTCCACCTGCTCCTTTATGGGTCTGTCATCAGATTTCATGAGCAGCTTCCCGTCCCTGCGGAAAACGGCGATCGTATCAATATCTTCCCGGATCACAAACTCAATCTGCTCAATTTCGTCGCTTCCGATATGTTTTCGGAACAGCTCCTCCGTTTTTTCTGCGATCATAAGCATTTCATCCATATAGGAATCGATACTTTTTTGGACATTTTTTACCGACTGTTCATTGGACTGAACAGAAATCTGTACCGCGGCGTCGTTAAAATAATATTCCAGAACCGAAAAAGCCAGTATCACGGAAGTCGTGATGATCATAGCCGTCACCAGTGATATCAGTATTGTGATGCTGTTCCAGTGAATGTGTTCCAAATGTTTTTTAACCCACTTCTTTATTCGTTCCTTGCGAGACATTGTTCCAAATCCCCCCAGATCGTTTTCTCTTTCGCTATTTGCCGTATTTTTCGCCTGCTTCCAGTATAGACAAAGGTTTGGTAAACTTCAATGTATTTTTTATTGAAAAAAATCAGGGACCGAACGCGTTCGATCCCTGAAACAATGTTACCGTTTTACTCTTTTCGAAGCTGGGCTCATCAGGCTTGCATTACCTGAACGTACCACTGCTACTTTGTAATAATACTTTTTGCCTTTCTTTGCTTTCCTGTCAACGTAAGACAGATTTTTCTTGCTTAAAATCTTTACTCTGGTATAGCCGCTGCTCTTCTTTGTGGAACGGTAGATCACATATTTGGAAGCGTTTTTCGCTTTCTTCCATGTGATTTTGATTCCGGAGGAGGCGGAGGACACCTTTTTGATCTTTGTGGACGCGCCCAGTGTCATAGCCTTCGAAGTGCCCTTTGCGCTCTTCGTGCCGTCTGCCGCGATTGCCACTGCGAAGTATTTTACCTTGCGGCTTGTCAGTTTCTTATCGGTCACTGTGGTCTTTCCGGAAGCCGCCGTACCTACCAGCGTCTCCTTTCCGCCTGCAACACGGTAAACCGCATATTTGTCAGCGCCCGCCACTGCGTTTACGCGGATGGTTGCCCAGACGCCCTGGCTGTACGCTTTCGCGCTCACAGAACGGATACCCGGTGCCTGAAGGACTGTAGGATTCTGGACATGCTTTTCTTTTAATCCTGCCTGGGTCTTCGTCAGGTCAATATTCAGGGCATTGAGCCAGGCCGCTGTCATGTTCTTGTCCGTCAGGCCTGCTTTTGCTGCCTCATAGGCTTTCACAAATGCCTTCCAGGTTTCGTCTGTATAATTCTTCTGTCCCGCATTCACAAGTGCTTCCGCATGCTTCAGTGATTTCTCCAGTGCGGCGATGGCTGCTTTCCTCTTTGCCGTTTCATCCTGTGTGTTTGGATCAGACAGATGGATGGTGTAGGTCTCTGACTTCAGGCCGTCCTCTGATGTGATTACAAACTTCGCTGCGCCATTGGTATTTGCCGCAGGGATCCGCGTTACAGACGCGTTGCTGTCTGCTGTCATCTCAAACTCCGGCATCACGCCGTTCTTGATCTCAAGCTCATACTCGTGTGTTTCCGGTTTAAAGCCTTCCAGAGGCTTTCCGTCTACCGTCAAGCCTGTCACCTGGAAGCTGCTGTTGGCAACGGCCAGTTTTCCGTATGCGTAGAATTCTCTTAAAGCGATATAATAGGTGCCTCCCGGTGTTCCATGGGTTACCTTCACACGGATCGCATACGTTTCTACCATATCAAAGGTCAGCGTATTGTTGCCGTATCCATAGGTTTCCGGCTGCTGCAGGTTTGTCACCTCTGTCCAGTTGTCCGGGTTGTTGAACGGATGATCCTTCATAGTTGCCGCGTCAAAGTTTGCCACACTCTTTGGAACGTCATCCAGTCCTACCGGCTGGTTGTAATATTCTACCACACAGTTTTCGATCTTTGTACGATCCCAGCTGCTGTCCTCTAGCAGATCCAGAACGACGGTATCTACATAGCGGCTCTCCGGGTAGTCTGATCCAAAGATCACTCCGAACCATACGTTTCCGTTGGCGTTCGGGTTGCTCCAGTCTGTCCACTTATTCAGCAGGCCGTCGTTCAACGCGCCGGCAGCATTTCCCTCACTGTAAGAGGTAATGGCCTTAGAGTAGGGACAACCGTTCCTGGTTTTTGCGTGGTTCTCACTCTGTACCGTCTCGGTTGTAACACGCACAGAAGCTGTCACGGCATAGCCGCCAAGCTCTGTCGTTCCGTTTACGGTAAAGGTTCCTGCTGTCTTCAGCAGTTCATGGTCGTAGTCTTCCCACTGTACTGCGCTCTGCACAGACGCGCCGTCTGTATAATAGACGTACACACTGGACGGAAGAGTCGGCTCTACGCCCACCGGTGTAGCCAGGGAAACATTCTGGCCTGCCTGTGTATCACGTACGCGTACGGTAACGACTGGTTTCTTGCTGTAGCCTTTTACGGTACCGCTAACGGTAAAGGTTCCATATGCTCCGTACTGGTCTTCGCTGATCGGATCCCAGGCAACCAGCACATCTCTTGGCAGTCCGCTGCTGAAGGTAGCGCGAACCGTCTCCGGAAGGGCCGGCGCCTGTCCAAGCTTCGTATCTACAGTAACCTGCGCAAAGCTTACGATATCTTTCTTTGCGCTTGAAGGAGCGATCGTGATTTTCAGCGGAGTGCTGGTAAATTTCTCGCCGCCTCTGTAGCTCACATCTGCCACAATCTGGATATCACCTGCCCAGTAAGCGTACAGGATACCGTTGCGGACTTCTGCCTTTGCCGGTACGCCGGCATCAAGAATACGGTAATTGATGGAAAGGCTGTCCTCGTCGGCCAGCTCGCCGCTCTCCAGCATAGCATCCACATGAAGGGCTGCCAGGTCATCTTCTGTCACATCCGTCTGTTCCATCCTTACCTCTGCGGATACAACGGCCGGATCCTCTTCTTCGAACTGAACGGTATAGTTTGTCGTTACTCTTCCGTTTTCTGATGTTACACGGATCATTGCCGCTGACTGGTTTGTCAGTGCCGGAAGCACAAATGCTGTACCGCAGTCTGCTGCCACTGCCTGAACCTCCGGAATCTTTGCTCCGTAAGGCAGCGTTACTGTGTAATCCTTCTTCTCCGGCTTGAAGCCTTCGATCTCCACACCGTCAACGGTCAGGCTCTCAAGGCTTGCCGTATCCTGTCCTTTATCGGTGGGATATGCGTAGATTTCTACCTCAGTTAAAACGAGGCAGTCTTTTTTCTTAGTGGTATCCTGCGCTCCCCTTGTAAACTGTGCCCGCAGCTTTCTTGTCACTACCGGGTCAAAGGTGATCACGGATTCCTCGTTTGTCTGGAAACCTGTTCTCTGGCTCTGGTTGCTTACATCCACCCAGTCCTCTGCTTCTTCATCCCAATACTGGATCAGGGTATCCTCCGGAATATAGATACCGTCATCCTCACGGAAATAGATCCAGATATTGTCAAGGCTCAGCGGCTCTTCCAGGGTGCAGTCCAGGGTTGTCACTTCCGGAATCGGCGCGTACTTCCAGTTGCCCCATCCGTTCTTCGGATTTGTGTCATAGGAAATGATTCCATCATTGACATGCTCCAGGGGATCATAGGTGCTTGTATAAGAAGCCTCAAACTTCGGATATTCTGAACCGCTCACGGCTCTTGCCACATTTTTCTTTTCTGTGCCTTCTGAAACTCTCACATAGGCGGCGGCCTTCCAGCCTGCCAGGTCCTTCAGGGTTCCTTCAACCATAAACTGCGCGCCACCCACAAGCTTATCCTCGCCGATAGCTGCCCAGGTTACTTCACAGGTTTCCTCTGTCCCATCGCTGTACACCAGCTGTACTTGCGCGGGGAGGACGGGCTGTACTCCAGGTACCGTCACTGCGCTGATAGGGAGCACACCTGCAGGCGCCACAACCTCTACAGTGGCCGTTACCTTCGCGCCGTCGGCTTTCACGGTACCTGTTACCGTCAGGATGCCTGCCTGCGCCAGCTGGCTCTCCTCGATCTGATCCCAGGCTACCTCAGCCTCCTCATGGTTTCCGTTCAGATACACAGCCGTTACCTTCTCCGGAAGCACAGGCTGTACGCCTGCCATGGTCTTTACGGATACTCCCTGGTAACCCAGCAGCGCATCCTTGTCATAGCTCTCATTTACAGTGTAAACCGTTGTCTTGCTGATCGGCAGTCCCGCGGAGGAAGCTGTCAAGGTGAAGGATCCGGCTTTTTCTGTAGACTGTACGATTACAAGGGCCTTGCCGTTAAAGGCAGAGCGCCTCGTGCTCTTCATATTTGTGAAATCGGTGGGATCTCCGTTGTCTGTTCCCACGATGCGTCCGTTTCCGCTGATGGAGAACTGGATCGCGTTGTTTGCCCGGGGATTCATCACACCGTTTTCATCTACGACGTCTACCTCCACGTAGCACAGGTCTTCGCCGTCTGCTGTGATGTATTCCTTCTCCGGAGTCATTCGGATGGCAGCGGGATCGCCAGCAGTAGTTCTCACGTCTCTTGCGATCTCTTTTCCGTCTGCGTCATAAGCGACTGCTTCCACAGTACCCGGCTCATAGTCTACCAGCCACTGGAGATACAGATTTTCCTGGTCGCTTCCGTCATCCTGACGGGCAATACTGGTCTCTGTCTCAGGATAGTAAGCAAACTCCTTCTTGCCCAGGCTCTTGCCATTGAGGAATACCTCGACGCTGCGGGCGTTACTGTAGATACGGATCGGCATCTTGCCGTCGATCTCAATGCTGTGGTCATCCTCCCAGTTCCAGTGGGGCAGGATATGTACCATCGGCTGCTCCTCCACATCAAACCACTGGCTCTGGAGCAGATAGAAGCTTTCCTTCGGGAATCCACAGGTATCGATCGCTCCAAAGTAAGAGCTCTTGGAAGTACCGCCTGCGTAGGGTGCCGGTTCACCGGTATAGTCAAAGCCTGTCCAGAAGAAAAGTCCGCCCATGTATTTACGCTTTGCGTCCTCGCGCAGCGCATAGTGAAGGGTTGTTCCCCAGTTTACACGGTCGTTGTCAAACTCTGAGCACTGGTTCAGTCCTCTGTGGCTGGAATGGCTGGCATGGTCGTCGTCGTCGATTTCCGGATGCAGATAAATGCCTCTGGTGCTGACTGCGGAAGACGTCTCGGAGCTGTAAATGAACCAGTCAGGGTTTTTCTCATGGACATAGTCGTAATCTGTGTACTTACCATAGTTGAAGCCCATGGCGTCATGGCCGTTGATCAGTCTCCAGTGGGGCTGGTTGTTCGCCGGGTCATACGCCGCCTCATCGATATTGTAGAAGATCGGGTCGGCCTGGGTAACGGCACGTGTATCGTCAACCTCTTTTACCCAGTCTCTCAGCTGTCCGCCTACGGTAACGGCCTTCTCGCTCCAGGATTCGCCGATCTCATTACCGATGGACCACATGATGATGGACGGATCATTCTTGGAACCGTTTACCATGTTCTTGATATCGTATTCCTGCCATGTCTGTCCTTCTTCCGCCTCGGGATGTGTACATGGGGTATCAAAGAAACGGTGGAAGTCGTACAGATTCTTTGAACTCCACCAGCAGTCAAACGCCTCGTTCATTACCATGATTCCCTGCTCATTACAGGAATCCAGCAGTGCCCGTGACGCCGGGTTATGGGAGGAACGGATGGCGTTTACACCCATCTCACGCAGGATACGGATCTGGCGGTCCAGAGCTGCGGGGTTGTTTACAGCGCCCAGGGCTCCCTGGTCGTGGTGCTGGCATACGCCGTGTATCTTCGTGTACGTTCCATTTACGAAAAATCCATTATCAGGATCAAATTTCAGCCAGCGCATACCGAAATCAGAATCGTAGGTGTCAATTACCACACCATCCTTCAGCACTTCCGTATGGATGCTGTACATGCCTCCTTTACCTACTTCCCAGAGATGGGGATCGGCAACAGACATTTCTGCGTTGACAACCTCTTTCTCACCTGCTCTCAGCGACACCTTCTCGGTGGTGACCATAGCTGCAGGGTCAAGGCTTCCCGGCTCTTCCAGGCTTCCGTTATAGTAGGCAGTATGTCTGAGGGTGATCTCAGCATCTGCGTCGCTCTCATTGACAACGGTGGAGTCTACATTCACGGTAACATCGGAGCCTGCCGTGTATTCTGCTTCCAGGTCAGGGGTTGTGATCTTTGTGCCGTAGCGTTCCACATGAACGTCTTCTGTGGCGATCAGCTTTACGTCACGGTAGATACCGCTTCCTGAATACCAGCGGCTGCTGGGCTGTTCGTTATTGACATGAACGGCGATCACATTCTCCGTCATGCCGTCTGCTACCAGATAATCTGTGATATCATAGCTGAAGGCGCTGTAACCATAGGGATAATTGCCTACCTTCGTTCCGTTTACATAGACGGTGCTGTCCATGTATACGCCCTCAAACTCCACGCGGATACGCTTGCCTGCCATATCTGCGGGCACGATCCAGGTCTTTCTGTACCATGCAGGTCCTCCATCCAGGAAGCCGCCGCCGGCCTTTGCCTCGGAAGCCAGGTCAAAATCATTCTCAATACTGTAG
Source organism: Lachnospiraceae bacterium UBA3316 (assembly GCA_002361955.1). Taxonomy (GTDB): domain Bacteria; phylum Bacillota; class Clostridia; order Lachnospirales; family Lachnospiraceae; genus Hominisplanchenecus_A. The sequence goes on along the minus strand of DESK01000007.1, from coordinate 44,097 downwards.
TCGTGGGGAAGGTTCAGGCTCCGCCACTCAGTGTCATCGAAGTCTTTCGCTTCAGCACCTTTCAGCTCTCCCTTCTGGAAGCGCCAGTCCTTGTTAAAGTTCAAGATCTGCCGTTCGGAAGCGACAGCCGTGGAGGCTGAGGTTCCCATTTCCGTTTGCACTGTCTGGAAAGGCTCTGCCGCGGGAGCTGCCATGGAAACCGAAGGCAGAACCATGCTTCCGCAGAGAAGTACCGACAGAAAACTGGATAGAAATCTTTTCTTCATCTTTTGTTTCTCCTTTTTTTATTTTTTCCAGGCTCTTTGCCTGAAATCTGTTCACATTATTATAACAATTTCCACGCGGAATGTAGGAGGACTTTTTTTACCTATTTAGGTGGACTTTTTTTACTTTTTTTCTGCCCGTTCTCGTTTCTTTCATATTTTCCACAGGAGAAACGGCGTGTCAGGCAAAAAAATTGTGGAATACGACGAAAGACCCATGGACGTAAGCAAACCTGCCAAAGGTATGCCATGTCCATGGGTTCTCCCGGTTAATTTTATTTTATACGAACCTTTTTCTTTGCGCTATAGGACGTATAGACCTTTTCACCGCCGACTGTTTTGTATGCCTTGATCCTTACATAGTAGGACTTTTTACTCTTCAGTTTCTTCAGCGTTGCGGAAATTGCGCTTCCCTTTTTGACGGTGACGCTCTTCGCTCCTTTGAAGCCGACTTTCAGGGCGTACTCGACTACGTAGCCATCTGCGCCTTCTACCTGTTTCCAGGTGATCTTTGCTGTTTTCTTCTTTGCGCTCTTGGCTTTTGCGATGACGGGTTTCTGCGCCTTGAACTGCTCCTTCTGTATAAGCTCTTCCAGCTGCTGCTGCATCTTCTGCGCATCCTGCAGTGCTTTCTCTGCCTGGGCAAGCTTTGCGTCTGCCTCTTCCTGGGCTTTTTTCAGAAGAGCTGCCGCCTCATCCCGGGCTTTCTCGGCTGCCTTCTGAGCGGCCTCTGCCACTTCCTGGGCTGCTTCCGCCGCTTTTCTTGACGCCTCCGCCAGATCCGCAAAGGCTTTGGCTGCTTCGCTTGCGCTCTCGGCTGCCTTCTGGGCGTCAGCTGCTGTGTCACGGGCCTCTGCCGCTTCCTTGTTTGCTGTCTCAGCTGCTTTCTGGGCCGCCTCTGCCAGCCTCTGGGCTTCCTGGGCGTCCAGCTTGGAGTCGTTTGCCGCCTCTGCCGCTGCCTCTGCCGCGTTCTTCGCTGCTTCTGCTTTTGTCTGGGCTGTCACTGCGGAATTCTTTGCTGTCTCTGCCGCGTTTTTTGCTGTCTCTGCTTCCTGCTTTGCTTTCTCTGCGGAGTCCGCGGCTGTCTGGGCATCCTTTTTCGCCTGCTCTACGATGGCCTTGTCCGCGTCTGCACGGCTTGCTGCTTCCTCTGCAGCCTTCCTGGCTGCAGAAGCCTTTGCCTGGGCCTCGTCTGCCCGTTTAGCCGCCGCCTCTGCGTCACTCTGGGCCGTCTCGGCCTTCTTCTGGGCTTCTTCCGCGGCTGCCTGGGCCTGCTGCGCAGCCTTCGCTGCTGCTTCCGCAGCCTTTACGGCTGCCTGATATTCATCAGAGGGCACCAGTCCGCGAACTGCCGCCGCAAGATCAGCCATCGCCGCTTCCCATGCTTCCTGCACGGAGCTCTCATCGGCCAGGACTTCTTCTGCTTTCTGGAGGGCTTCCTGGAATGCCTGCACACTCTCCTCGGTGTAGCCTTTCAGCTCGATCGCCTTTGCGTCTGCGATGGCCTTCTCCAGATCTTCCCTTGTCACACCAGGCACCTCAGCGGTTTCTACCGTTACCGCACATTTTGCCTTATAGCTGCCGTCTTCTGTAAATACGCGGATCGTTGCCGTGCCCGCTGCCTTGGCTGTCACAAGACCCGTTTCATCGACTGTGGCAATGGCATCGTCTGAGCTGCTCCAGATCACACGTTTGTTCTCCGCGTTCTCCGGAAGCACGGTTGCCACAAGCTGCTCCGTTTCCCCTTCCTTTAAGGTCAGGGCTTCTTTATCAAGAGAAACGCCTTCCACCGCTACGATTGACGGGAGATAGAATTTTGCGTCTGCCCAGTCCACGTGGGTGTTGAAGCGGGCCTCCGGATTGTCCGGGTTGTCATTCCATGTTGCCTCCAGACGGATCTCCTTTGCGCCTGCGATATCCAGGCTGATAAACTCACAATTGTCATTGCGCATCTTCACAGGGCTTGTATAGATCAGTTCTTCATCCTTATATACCTTAAAGATGGCTTCTCCGCCCTGCTTTCCTGCGTTGGCGTTAATGCCGATGTAGGACTTAAAACGTGTGTAGCCCTTTCCGGATACATCGTACACAATCTCTGAATCCGTATCTGCGCTCAGGCCTTTTTCGTAGGTTACTTTTCCGTTTTCTGTATTCAGTACGAGGCTGCCGCCATAAACGCCTGCATCCTTTGTCACGCTTCCATAGTCTGTGGTGGCAGACTTCCATGTCAGGTCGCTGGCATATTCAAACTCCTTTGCCTGCTCCTTTACATAGGAACTTCCGTAGAGGATCCATTCCGCCATTCCGATATTGAAGTCTCCGCCTGCCACGATGTTCGTGATCGTGATTCTCACAAAGCATACTTTTTTCAGTACAGTGGCAAAGCTGTCCGCGCGGTAGTACTGTCCCGATACGGTCTTCTGGTCAAAGACCTTTGTCCAGTCCGCGCCGTCCTGGGAAACCTCCAGGTCGTAGGTATACCAGCTGCTGTCCTTCTCCCAGTGGATTCTGCTGCCCAGCAGATCCTGGGGTTCTGTAAACTCAATTGTAACACTCTGGGGGAATTCCTTCGAGGCGGAAAGCCAGCCCGTGCCAATGCCTACTTCGTCGTCACGGAGCTTATCGGTGCCTCTGCCATCCACTGCCCCGCCTGTAGCCGTGATCTCTTCTACCTTTTCATCAGGGATCACTTCTCCCGGATTCACATCATCGGCTTCCGTGTTCTGGAAAACTCTCAGCTCATAGAAGGATGCCCAGCCATCGCTGAGGCCTGTGATATTGAGCTTGACATAGCGCCCCTCTGCCTTTGCCATCTGGGTATCCACGGAACCATTTACTTTGGTATTGTTGGACAGGTCTACGGCTGTCGTCCAGTTCTCCCCGTCATCCGACAGCTCAATCGTATAATTGCACACAACGTTTCCTTTTTCCCAAAGGATCTGGAAACCGGACAGGGCGTATCTCTTTCCAAGGTCTACCATGAACCACTGGGGGAAGCTGCCGCCGTTTGCGCACCATCTGGTGCTCTCGTCGTCATCTACGCCGTTTACGCCTTCATTGCCTCTCTGCTGTGAAGAGAAGGATACCGGCTTTCCGGCTGCCAGGTTCTCCAGCTGTTCCTCCTCCAGCTTCTCGACGCCGCCTTCCCAGGGGGTGTGGGAGCCATCCGGAACAAAGGTACCTGTGTAAGTGTCTGTCGTTACCTTCGCAGTGCCGTTATCCATTCCCTCTGCGGAGGCTGTTATGGTGATGTCGCCTGCGTTCTCGCTGGTTCTCACAAATACGGAACCGATGCCGCTTTCCAGCACCTGATCCTCCGCCTTGATCCGGGGGATATCCTTCCCTACCAGTTCACCTTCTCCGGATACACTGATATGCACCTGTCCGTCATAATCCGGAACCACAGTTCCGTTCTCATCGACTGCTTTCACATAAACCGGGATCAGATCGGAACCGTCTGCCACCGGTGTAACGCCTCTGTCTTTGACTTCGATTTCCAGATGTGCCGCTGTACCGGGAGTTTTCACTTCATGGGTTGCCGCCACTTTACCATCGAGAATAGCCTCTGCCCTTAAGCTTCCCTGTTTGATCTCATCCAGTGTAAAGGTGAAGATCGGGCTTCCACCCTTTTTCGCGATATTCGGGACATTCTTCAGAGCTTTTTCTCTGGTGATCTCGCCTACCAGGGCGTCGTCCTGATACAATTTGACGCTGTCGCAGTTAGAGAATACCATGATATCCTTGGAAGAATCTGCCGTGTAATCACTGGAAATGAATACCATGGGCCCGTACGCCGGATTGTCCGCAGACTGCATGGATTTCAGCCAGTAAAAGCAGTTCTTCTCATAACGGTCGATATCCACCACGCCGCTTCCCAGCGTCTTGGAATTGGAGCCTCTGGAGTAGTCGTTAAAGCTCCACAGGAAATATCCGCCGATACGGTCAGAGGCGTCCAGTCCGCCCCAGTCGGAATAACCATTACCATTCAGGTAGTTTTGTCTGGTGAGGATCTGGGTATTCTGCCGCGCGGTTCCCTCTTTTCGCAGTGCCTTACTGGAATCCTCAAAGTCTCCCCATTCTCTGGTAAAGAAGGGTTTGGAGGGATCATAATCCACCCATTTAGAGGGATCCGAGCTCCACTGGGTATCCTGCACCTTATAGCAGACGTCGTATTTTGCGCCATAAAAGCCATAGTCGCTGGCTGTGAAGAACTGGTCACCCGGATACTCCTCATGGGCGGCTGCCACTGCCTCATTGGCCCATGCTTCGCTGCACCAGGTCTCATTCAGGGAGGACTCCCAGAGGATGACGGAGGGATGGTTTCTGTCTCTGCGGATCATCTCTCTCGTATCACGGATTGTCCTGTCATAGAAGGTCTGGCTGTTTGTAAAATTCTGCCATCCCGGCTGGCACTCTACCACGACCAGGCCCAGTTCGTCGCAGGCTTCCAGGAACGCCGGATCCTGAGGATAATGGGCTGCGCGCACGGCATTGAAACCACCCTGTTTGAACAGCAGCGCATCCCGGTACTGCATGGAGTTGGAGGCGGCATCGCCTACATTCAGAAATGCCTGATGGCGGTTGGCTCCCCGCAGGTACAGCCTTTCCCCATTAATATAGAAGCCGTCGCTCTTGTACTCGATGGTACGGATACCTATGCGGGTGCTGACGGTGTCGACGGCTGTATCTTCCTGGTATACGGTTGTCTCCAGGGTGTACAGGTCGGGATGATCCGGATGCCAGAGCTTTGGCTGTGCCACAGTCAGATCCAATTCCGTCTGGCTGCCTTCTCCTGCCGCCATAGAAGCAGGGGCGCTCCGGGCCTCAGCGGCCGTCTGGCCGTCTGCATCCTTCAGAACCTGTTTAACTGAAATCTCTGCGGCGCTGTCTCCGTCGTTGACTACATGAGTATTTACGTGAACCTTTGCCTGTGTCTCGGACACCTCCGGATAGGTTACGAAAACCCCGCCCCCTGCTGTCTGCTCGGCCTGGAGGGCGTCTGAAATATGAACCTTATCTGTGACTCTCAGCGTCACATCCCTGTAGATACCGCCATAATAATGGAAGTCCAGCGTTGAATCCGGTCTTCCGGGAGGTGTATCCGGGTTATCATTGGAGGAAACGCGCACCGCCAGGACGTTCGTTTCCCCAATCTTTACCTTATCGGTGATATCCACGCTAAAGCCTACGTATCCGCCGTTTCGCGTGTAGATCTTCTCACCGTTCAGGTAGACATCGGAATCCATCTGAATGCCCTCGAAATCAATGTTCAGCTGCTTTCCGGCATATTCTTCTCCCAGTGTAAAGTATCTGCGGTACCAGCCGATTCCTTTGTAAATGGCTGCTCCGCCATCACAGTGCTTTTTCTCCAGACGCATGGTGTGGGGAACCGTCACATTGGCAAAGGCGGAATCATCAAAGTCTATCGCTTCCGCCCCCTCCAGGTCTCCCCGGAAAAATCCCCAGTCTGAATTAAAGTTCAGGATTTCTCTTCCTGCCACTGCTTCCCTGGCCGCTTCTGTCTGCTGTGCGGCTGCCGCATGCACAGGAACTGCCCCCGGAAGCACCAGCGTACAGGACAGCGCCACTGCCTCTGCCAGGGCAATCAACATCTTCCTTCGCATTTTCATAGTCATTCTTCCTTTCTGTATAAAAGCTAACTACTCTATCATAAGTATTATAGCAAAGCATTTAACTTTTTTTTATGGACTTTTTTTACCTATTCTTGTGGACTTTTTTTACTTTTTTACAGGAAATGGAGGTTTTCGCTCGTTTTTTTATTCATCGTTTGATTTTCTTTCACCGGATGACGCTTTAAAAAAAGCCGGATGAAACCACACAGCTCCATCCGGCTTTCTGTATCACTATTTTATTTTTACAGTCTTAGCCATGCCCTTCCCTTTGAAAAGGCTCTTATAAGATTTCGCTTTTGCCTTTGGCACTCTCACCACTGCTTTTGCGTGGATTCCCTTAAATGCCTTGCTGCCCACGGTTTTCTTTGTCAGTTTCTTCGTCTTGACCGTGACGCTCTTTAATTTCTTACATCCGTAGAACGCGTTCTTTCCGATCTTCCTGACATTCGCGCCGATCGTCACCTTTGTAAGCTTTGTACATCCGGCAAAGGCGCTGCTGCCGATCGCCGTCACGTTCTTTCCGATGACAGCGCTCTTGATCTTCTTGTTGTTCTTAAATACGGATGGAGCTACGGAAGTAACCTGAAAGGTCTTGCCCCCAAGGGTTACCGTATTGTAGATTTTAACGGAAGTCGCTGACTTTTTCTTCAATCCCACGACTTCTGCTGTCAGCTTCGTCAGGCTGGTCACCTTGTAGCTGAAGCTGCCGCTGTCATAAACCTTTCCGACTGCCAGATCCTGTTTTCCGTTGTCCACCGGAGGAGCGGTCTGGACTTTGAGTCCCTCTTCTGCTGCCTGCAAGGCTTTCACTGCCCCGTCGATTTCCGCCTGGGTAGCGTCCGCCTTTGCCAGCACCTTTTCGGCCTCCGCCAGCGCTTTCCGGTAGGCGTCTGCGCTCTCTGCCGTATATCCGGACAAATCCTTCGCTTTTGCGGCCTTCACTGCGCTCTGAAGGACTGCGCGGTCCGGCTTGTCCTCTGCCTGCTTCTCTACAGTCACTTCACAGCTTGCCGTATAATTTCCGTCTTCCGTGGTTACGGTGACAGTCGCTTTGCCTGCCGCCAGGGCAGTCACAAGACCGTTTTCATCGACTGCTGCCACGCTTTCGTCGGATGTGCTCCAGATTACCTTCTGATTTGCCGCGTCTGCAGGCTCCACGGTTGCGGTGAGCTGTCCGTTTTCACCTGCCTTCAAAGTCATGGTTTCTTTGTCCAGAGAAACGCCTGTAACCGGTACGACAGGCTCCTCTGCTTTTTCTACGGTCACTTCGCAGCTTGCCGTATGGTTTCCGTCCTCTGTGGTCACTGTGATGATGGCCGTTCCTTCTGCCAAAGCTGCCACAAGACCGTTTTCATCGACTGCTGCCACTGCGGCATCGGAAGTACTCCAGGTTACCTTTTTATTGGCTGCGTTTTCCGGTGTCACGGTTGCGGTGAGCTGTCCGTTTTCGCCTGCCTTCAGGGTCATGGTTTCTTTATCAAGAGAAACCCCTTCCACTGCCTGTACATCCGTCGTATTGTCATAGAACTGCACCTCGCGCAGGCCAAGCTGCCGACTTCCTGTAAAGTGGAATCTAACCCTGCTTCCTGTTACACGCGCAAAGCTGGTTCCCAGCTGAGACACCTCTGTCTGTGCCGTCACGTCGTTGAGCCACTGTACCTGAGAGGTACCCAGCTCGTCAGCCTGATACGTGTCTGCCGTCTTCCACTCTGTTCCGTCGAAATACTCCAGCTCAAATCCTGTAATATTGCGGGTCTGTGTTTTCTGCACATATTCTGCAATATATAAACTATCAAAGCTTACAGTCTTGCCAAAATCAATTTCATAGTTCCAGTCTTTGCGGGCCGGGTCGCCATTCCACCAGGTGTCGATATCTCCATCCACAGAGTCCGGTAATGGCCATACATCCCAATGGGCGTCATGCTCACTGGAGGCTGTGGCATTCAGCGCCACATTTTCGCCCTTATTTACCATATAATCTTCCTGGGCGGTTTCTCCTGCTTTTTTTCCATTATAGTAAGCCGCCACCTTCAGCCTGGTAACTCCATAAGGAAGGCTGATGCCGCCCGCATATACCTGGGACTTATCCGTAGGCTCACTGCCGTCCAGGGTATAATAGAAGGTAAGGCTGGTGCTTTCTGTAACAACCGTCGCCGTCGTTGCCCCTTTATAGAAGCCTGACGCAGGCGCCAGTGCAAAATCGAAATTCTCTTCCACTGAAACTGTGATCTCACAGGAAGCTGCCTGGCCATCCACACCTGCGCCGTTGGAAGCTACTACCTTATACTGATAGGTCTTTCCGGCCTCGGCTGTAGTATCTGTGTACTTCAGAGCTGTCGTCACATCCAGTAACTGATCGTTGCGGTAGATGGAATAGCAGGAAATCCCGGATTCCGCGTCCTCCGCTTTCTCCCAGTTCAGCACGACAGCTGTATCAGCGCCTTTTCCTGTCAGCTCTGCCGTCAGATTCTGAGGAGCCCCTGGCGCTGTATCATCCGCCTCCGAGCGGTATACATTGATCTCCGCCAGAGAAGCAAAATCATTGTGGCTCTCGTTTACATAAACCTTCACATAACGGGCTGTCACTTCTTCAAATTCAAAGCTTGTCTCTGCGATTCCCTCGGGAAGCTGCTTCTGGTCTGCCAAAACGGTAAAGTCCGCATCCTCCGTACCTGCCGTGCTGTAGGAAAGCGTTACTTTCTTAAACAGTCCATTTGGCTTATCGCCGCTGCCCTGTCTTGGCAGCATTGTGATCCGGTTGATCTTATAGTCTTTGCCCAGATCCAGGATGAACCAGTGAGGCGGCCTTGCGTTTCCTGAACTCCATACGGAGTGCCAGAAGGTGCTTGTATCTCCGTCCAGAATGGCTGAGATGTAACCGCTCTTTGCTCCCTCGCCTCCGGCTTCCTGGCTGGAGAATTTCGGGATGGAGATGCTGCTCTGGGGAATAATATAGGGATTTCCCGCAGTTGCCGCTTTGGTGCCCTCGCTCCATGCGCTGTATCCACCGTAGTTCTTTGCGCGGACGCATGCTTTAAATACGGAGCCTTCCGCCAGGCCGGTTTCTACAAACGGACTGTGGATGTTGCTGATCGTTCTGTCTCCCAGCTGCAGGTCATAGGTTATGCCCGGAACCTCTGTCCAGGAAAACTGAATCTGTCCGTTTTCCTGGCCCTTTGCTTTGAGTCCCTGAGGAACTGCCGGGGCTGCCGGTTTTTCACCTGCTCCAAACATAAACCAGTTAAACTGACAGGACAAATCGGTTCCGTCTTTGTATACCAGGCAAATCTTCTGGATTCCTTTGGGAGAAGCTGCTTTCAAAGGAACGATCACGTTCTCGTAGCTTTCCAGGCTTCCTGTGTTCGGTACATCCACGACAGCCAGAAGTTCGCCGTCCGCATTGTTTTTACGGATCTCAATCTTTCCGCCGTCCGCAGTGCCGGACACACGGATGTTGAACCAGTCAGCGCCATCCTTGAAGTCGATCTGATTGTACTGCACCCAGTTTCCGTCCCTCAGGTTGCCCAGGGCCAGGTCATACCCGGTTCCCCAGTTCTCCAGCGCATTTGTATATACATAGTCTGCTGTCCATTTTGTCAGAGGGTTGTACTCTCTGCTTGGCTCTCCGAGAGTTACATCGTAGCTCTGTACGTCGTAGCGCTCTGCCTCGACCTTCTCGTTCAGGACATGGTAGTTTCCATGGTCATCCGGCATATCCATCCGGAAATAGTCCATATCCACATAGCCGCCCAGGGCCTTTGTGGCAAAGTTGAAGGCGCCGAATCCCATTCCTACGTAGTTGCCGTATCTCATGTCGTATTTGCCGCCCAACTGGGTAAAGCTCTTGCCGTCCAGGCTGTAGAAGAATTCTACCCGATACTCAAAACGCGGCATGGACGCCCGGAACCAGATCGTTTCCGTATCGGCCGGGATAGAAGCGGAAATCTGCTCCTGCTCCTTATCCTTTACCACCAGGCGCTTTTCTTCTCCCTCAAGGGTCACCCCAATGTAGTTGGAGTCTCTCTGGATCACAGAGAGGCCGGCAATGTCACCATCTGCCATTTGGGAGATATCCAGCTTGATCGTAGCGGAGCTCTCCGGTCCTACCACACGCTGACGCAGCGTATTCTGGGCTCTCGTGAGGTTATTTGTCACGGAAGCCGTATAGAGACGCATATAGCCGGGCCTTTCTGTCAGGCTCCATTTCGTATGGTCTGAAACATGGTTCCACTGCCAGTGAAGTCCGAGGGTTGTATCCTTAAACTCATCCGAGTCCGTAGGCGGCGTCGGTTCTGTCACGGCGCCGGTGTGAGGCTTCTCCATGGTAACGACCGCCTGGTCGCCATTTTTCCCCTGTACGCCCATCATCGGCCAGTTGTAACCATCCTGATCTTTCTCCCAGTATACCGGCTGCAGTGTCGGCACACGACCCAGCTTATTACGGTCCTGGAAGATAACGGACCACCACTCGGAAGAGCCATCCTCCAGGGGCACATCCACGATACCACCCTGATGGATGCCGTTTGAGCCAAAGTTCATGAAGCTGCGCATGATATCCTTAACGACATAGGGCCCCTCTGTCAGGTTCTTTGTCTGGATCGCAATAGATTTTTTGGAGGGCGTTCCGTTCCAGGTCGGCGTACTGATAATATAGTAGGTATCGCCAAACTTGTAGGCATGGGAACCTTCATTAAATCCACCGCCGGTATAGTTGTAGATTTCAATATTGCGTTCTTTTTCATCAATGGCCAGCTCGCCGGTCTTTTCATCCACGACATTGAGCTTTGAAACGTAAAGCCTTCCCTGACCATGGACAACCCAGATATCTCCATTTTCCTCTCCCGTCACAGGATCCTTGTCAAACAGAAGTCCCGGGTCATACAGACCTTTGATGACGCCGTTGGGATTGTCCAGGCGGTAAGCCTTCCAGGGGCCGCTTGCCTTGTCTGCCACACAGAGGATGGCATACTCTGCGTCTACCCCGTCCTGCATATTGACCAGCAGATAAAACTTCTTCAGTTTTTCGCTGTAGCGGAGGCTGGTCGCCCAGGGTCCCATATCATAGACACTTCTTCCATTCTGCAATGTCAGTCCGTCGTCATTATTGGCCAGCCGCAGCGCTTCCTCCTCGGATAACGCATAGCTTTCATATTTCCAGTTCACCAGATCTTTCGAGCTCATGACGGGGCATGCCGGGAACAGGTGCATACTGGTAGAGGACATATAATAAGTGTCGCCTACACGGATCACATCATTGTCCGGATAATCCCCAAACATCAGCGGGTTGGAAAATGTTCCATCACCATTGTCTGCCGTCCATGCAAAAGCGTTTGCCGGGACGAGCAGCACCATCATTAGCACAAGTGCCATGACGGTAAGCAATCTTTTCTTCATATTCTTCTTCCTTTCTTTTATCAGATTGTGCCGGAGCCTCAAAGAGCGTCAGGCCCCATAAAACCGCGGCAGCCATTCAGCAGAGTTCTTCCTCTCCTGCGCCTCCTTTCTTTTCCTGAAAGCCATGCCGTTTCCTATCCTGTTCTATTTTAGCAGGGCATTCTCTTTTTAAACATGTATTTTTTTTACCTGTTTGGGTGGACTTTTTTTACCATTTTCCCTTTTTCGCAGAAAATCCGCTAGAACAGGCGCCCGCGGGCGCAAAAATGCGGCGGGAATGGTTTCCCGCCGCGTATGCTTTTGTTGCACTTACTATGTTATTTTACCCGAACCTTCTTCTTTGCGCTTGTCAGAGTATAAAGCTTTTTGCCATTAACTGTCTTGTAGGCTTTTACTCTCACATAGTACGTCTTTACGGCCTTCAGCTTTTTGATGGTTCTGGAAACTGCGGTTCCCTTCTTAACGAGAATGGTTTTAGCGCCCTTGAGGTTCGCCTTCGTCCCATACTGGATCGCATAGCCTTCTGCGCCTTCTACCTTTTTCCAGCCAATCTTTACGGCCTTTTTCGCTCCGGCTGCTTTCGTGATAGCCACTTTCTGCTCCGCGAAGGTTCTGCTTTTCAGCATTTCATCCAGCTGTTCGCGAAGTACACGGACCTTCTCCAGGGTTTCTTTTGCCTGGGCCAGCTTCGCGTCCAGTTTGTCCTGAGTCTCCTTCAAAAGGGCCTCTGCGTCATCACGGGCCTTTTCCGCTGCCTTCTGGGCTGCCTTCTGGGCCTCCTCGCAGGCCGATTTTGCCTGATCTCTTGCCGCTTCCGCCAGGCTCTGGGCGGTCTCCGCGTCCAGCTTGGCGTCCTTTGCCGCTTCTGCTGCCGTCTCGGCTGCTTCTTTAGCTGCCTCCGCTTTCGCCTGGGCTTCTTCGGCTGCGGTCCGGGCGGTTTCTGCTGCCTCTTTTGCTTCCTCCGCCGCTTTTACTGCTGCCTCATGGCGTTCCAGGTATTTTGCAGTGTAGACTGCGTGCGCTCTCACGTCGGACACCGTCAGTACGGTTTCCTCTGTCACTTTCGTTCCATTCTCGTCATACCATCCCTGGAATGCGCGCACCTCATCGGGCGCAGCCGTCAGGGTAACGCTTTTCCCTTCCGCTACCTGGATAAATCCGTTGGAAGTTGCTATCTCATTTGACTCTGCCTTCAGGGAGCCTGCATCCGCCGGATCTGCCTGATACTGGATCGTATACACGGTCTCTTTGGCGTCGTCCATCGGTACCGTCAGCTTGGCGTCGGAGGCCGAAAGGTCTGCACGCAGGTTCAGGCCGCCGTCGTAGAGGTTATCGCCAATCATAATTCCTGTACAGCCGTTGAAATAGTACAGGCCGGAGCCCTGTTCCTTTCCTGTGGCGTTTCCTGACAGATTCACAGCCTCGCCAGGAGTCAGGGATGTCTTCTCTGCCGTCATGGTGACGGTCACATTCGGCTCAAAGCGGTAGATCCTGTTTCCGGTAAAGGAAATTCCGCTGGTACTCTTGGCGCTTAATACCTGACCGTTATTAATATAGAAGGTATTGCTGCGGATCTTAATGTTTCTGTGTACGGGTTTGTCTTTGTTGGCCGTTTCGGTAGGTGAGATCAGAATGGCGGGATTGGACGGACGATAGAAGATGTTGTCTTCGATCGTAAGATCCTTCACTCCGCCTGACTCATACCAGTCTGTGGAGTTACTTTCAATATAAATGGAAGCCATGGTCATCGCGTCGAAAATATTCTTGCGGATGACAACCGGTTTTCTGGTGGTCACCAGGATACCTCTTGTGGGAACCTCCTTAAACAGGCAGTTCTGAACGGTCAGAGCCGGTGTGTAAGTGATATTCTCAATCACGTAGGCCCACGGTGTGATGTCTTCCGGCATATCCCGGTCCAGAGTGACGATCATATCCGTCAGGCTGCCGGTACCGCTCTCTGAAGCGCCGCTGTCACCTGTGGGCCCCAGTACCTCTGTCACCTTTGCCACGGAATTTTCCACGGCGCTCATATCGCTCTTGGAAATAAATTCCACCTCATCTCCCACGAAGAAGTTCGGGAAACCAGCCGTCTGGTCGTGACGGTAACGTACCCGGAACTGGTTGTCAGAGATACGCTCTACCACTTCATTGAAGGTACCGTGTACATTGATGGGATCATCGTGGGGGTTGGAGAAGGTACAGCCGTCGATCAGGATCTGTCCCTTGCACCCGGACATCTTGATGAAGTCCGCATAGCCTGCCGTAGTTCTTCCGCTGCCTTCCGGCGTCTGGAAATCCACATCATGTAAGGTTATGTTTTCAGAGCTCTGCCCTACCATTCCGAATCCGTGAAGATAATGTACGTCCATATTTTCAAGAGTCACATTACTGCTCTTCCAGAAGAACATACCGGCATGGTCTCTGACGGTGGGACGCATCTGTACACAGATTCCCGGCTCCAGGCCACCATCCCTGCTGGAATAGGTGAATTTCAACCTGTGGCTGCCCAGATCCTCGATGGAGGTTACATTGGAAAATATAGGATTTCCCGCTCTCCAGGTCACGCCGTTCTTTAAATTGTATCTCTGGGAATAATTGGCCCCGTTGTTAAAGGACCAGTAGGTCTGTCCCGTGTAAGGGCTGGCGTCACTCTTCCAGGTAACGGAAGTGCCGTGGATCTCATAATTGTAGCATTCCGGCACATAGATGACTGCTGTGTTTCCATCCACAGACTCTGTGGTGATATCCACAACAGTCGGAACGTAAAAATCCGTAGCGAAATTCTGGAATTTCACATTTTTACAGTTGATCGTCGTATACGTCGTCATCTTCCCGTGGAACATAAAGAGGGAACCGTTTCCTTCAACCGTCACATCCTCCATATCCTCCAGGAGAAAACCGATCTTTTTCATCTTATAATTCTGATCCTGGCCTACGGTATTGGAAATATAAAGCTCTCTCTCATAAGCCTTGTCCGGATAAATCTGATATTCTCCCTTCGGGAAATTTATGATCACCGGGCCGTCCACCTGTTTCGCCGCCTCGATGGCCTTCTGAATCGCTTTTGCACTGTCCTTTGCGCCGCTGGGGTCTGCCCCGTATGCTGTCGCGTCAATGACAGTGGCCTCTGCCTCGCCCGTCGGCTCTGCAGCCCTTACCGCGCTCATTGGGAAAAGCGCGGTAAAGACCATACAGATCACCAACAGCCAGGATAACATACTCTTTTTATTTATAGGTTTTCCTCTCTGCTCTGTACTGCAGGATAGCTGCTTTTTAAACAGCTATCCTTTTTTCCTATCGTTACCTGTGCGAAAAAGCTTCCTTCTATTTTATACGAACCTTCTTTTTCGCGCTGGCCTGGGTGTAGATCTTCTCACCGTCTACTGTCTGGTAGGCCTTCACCCTCACATAGTAAACTTTTTTGCTCTTCAGCTTTTTAATCGTTCTGGAAACTGCCGTTCCTTTCTTAACAGTAACGGTCTTTGCGCCCTTGAAGCTTGCCTTCAGCCCATACTGAAGCTCATAGCCCTCTGCGCCCTCCACCTGTTTCCAGGTGATCTTTGCCGTCTTTTTCTTTGTGCTCCTGGCTTTTCCCAGTTCTGACTTCTGGCTCTTAAATGTTTCTATCTGCACATATTTCTCGGTCTGCGCAAGCTGCTCCAAAGCCTTTCTGAGGATCTCGTCTGCCTGGGCCTCTTTCCGTTTTACTTCCTCCCTGGCCTGCTCCAGGATCTTTTCGGCCTCTTCCTTTGCTTTCTCTGCCGCTGCTGCCGCCGCTTCCGCTGCCCGCTTTGCAGCTTCCGCCGCGCCTGCTGCCGCTTCTGCCAGCTTCGCCTGGGCTGCTGCTGATTCCCCGGCGCTCTGGGCCGCCTTCTGGGCTGCCGCTGCCGCGTCCCGGGCTTCTTGGGCGCCTGTGCTGGCTTTCTCTGTCTCACGCTGAGCCGCTTCTGCCAGCTCCTTCGCTTTCACTGCGTCATCTTTCGCGGTTTCTGCCGCTTCCGCCGCTTTTTCCGCTGCCGTCCGGGCTGTCTCCGCCTTATCCGCCGCCGTCTGGGCCGCCTGGCGGGCGTTATCTGCCTGGGCCTTCGCGTTCTCCGCGTCAAGCTTCGCCTGGGCTGCCGCTTCTTGGGCCTTCACCGCGTCCTCTTTCGCCTGGGCTACCAGGTTTTTGTCTGCGTCTGCCTGGGCTGCCAGCTCTTCTGCCGCTGCCCGGGCCGCCGCTGCCTTCTGGCGGGCTGCTTCGGACCGCTCTGCCGCCGCCTCGGCGTCTTTTTGAGCCGTTTCTGCCTTTGCCTTTGCTTCTTCCGCTGCTGTCTGGGCCTCCTGCGCAGCTTTCGCTGCTGCCTCTACAGCCTTCATAGCTGCTTCATATTCATCCTTGGGGGTCAGTCCCGCTGCCGCTGCCTGAAGCTCTCTGAGAGCAGCCTCCACAGCCTTCTGCTCTGCCGTCTCATCGGCAAGGATCTGCTCTGCCTTTTCCAGGGCGTCGCGGAATATTCGGATGCTCTCTTCTGTATAGCCCTCCAGATCCATGGCTTTCGCGTCGTCGATTGCCTTCTCCAGTTCGCTTCTGTCAACCTCACCTGCTGCGACTGTCACAGTGCAGGCAGCCGTCTTGCCGTTGGATGCCTTAGCTGTGATGACAGCCTCACCCTTTTTCAGGGCCGTCACGGTTCCATTCTCCACGGAAGCTACCTTTGAATCGCTGCTGCTCCAGGTTACGCTCTTATCCGTCGCGTAGTAGGGCGTCACGGTGGCCTTTACGTTTGCGCTCTCGCCCACTTCCAGGCTGATGCTGTCTTTATCCAGCGTCACCTGATCCACTTCCAGAGGCTTCACTGTAACCACACATACGGCACTGTGTCCGCCGTCCGCTGTCGTAGCGGTAATCTCCACTGTACCGGTTCTTCCCAGCCTGTTGGCTGTCACTACGCCATCTGCGGAAACCTCAGCCAGCTTGCGATTTGCGCTCGTATAGGTAACGTCCTTATAGGTAGCGTTTTCCGGAGCCACAACTGCGTGCAGCTGCCCTTTCTCACCTGAGGCAAGCTCCAGGGCTTCTTCCATCGTTATGCTTTCCGCGTCTATAACAGAAGCATCCTTGTTGGTATAGACATTAAATTCTGCCGCGCTGATATGCTTGTTGCCGCCCTCTCCTTCTGTGGAGGTCGCGCGGATCTGGATCCTGCGCATGGTAGTGTCCTCAAAGGTGGCAAACTTGGCTGTGGCATCATTGGCCCATGTGCCTTCCGTAAGGAGTACAAAATCATCCCCGTCCACTGCCGGGCTGTAGTAGATCTTGTATCCCAGGATTCGTCCGTTCTGCTGCTGGCGCGGTATGTATTCAAACTTCCCGACCACCAGGTCTTTTCCAAAATCAATCGTATAGTCGTTCCGGATATTATTTAAAATGTCCGGCATCTTGGAAGGATCTGAGTAATTGGTGTGCCAGATGGTTCCTGTGTTGCCGTCGATGGCCCAGCTTGCGGGACCGTCTGTTCCGGAATTCTGCTCACTTCCTGCTACGGCCGTCCAGCCCTTCTTCGGCAGGGGTGCCTGGTCGATTCTGGTCCACACTGCCTTCAGCACCTTATCGCTTCCTGTAACGGTATATTCCTCCCCAGGCTCATAGGTTTTGCTTCCATCTGTCCAGCCTGTCAGTACGTATCCTGCCGCTTTCGCAGTTGTCTCCTCAGGAAGGATGATCACAGACCCAGACTCTGCTGTTATTTCTTCCGGCAGGGTTCCTTCTGTCAGCGGCCTGTCTGAAGCGAAGGAGATCGTCCGCTCTACGGAAGGACCATACACATAGAAAGCGTCAAACTCCAGCTTGTTTCCTGCGCTGTTTTCGCTGTGAGCTCCTTTGCTGATCAGCTGGATCGTATGCATTCCATTCACAAGGTCTTTCTTGCTGTAGATCAGCTGCTTCACGTCGGAAGTCGGAGAATAGCAGTCTGCCTCTCCTGTTTTTTCACCGTCGATATAAACTTCATAAATACCGTACGCCGTATTTTTCGGGGCGTATACATCGATCCCGTTTCCTCCGAAGGTGAAGGTGATGGAATCGCCTGCCGTTCCGGCATTGTTGAATTTTACGGTTCCGCCGTAATGCTTATCCTCAGACCAGTCTCCCCAGCCGCCTTTGTAGGTGATGCTGCTGTCCCGGTCATCCACCAGGCCTCTGACGGCAAGGTTTGCCGGTACGATAGGTTCTGACTGCTTTCCTTCTGTTCCGTCCACGATTGCCGAGATCTTATATCTCACAGCAGAGGCATCCATGTCCTCCACCAGGTCGGTGTAGGAAGTGTCAGCGATTCCCTCTGCTGCCTTCACGTACTTTCCGTTGTCCTGGCGGTATACACAGTAGGACTCGGCGCCCTCCACAGCATCCCAGGAAAGGGTCACGCTGTCTCCGCCGTACCACTCAGCCGCTCCGTTTTCCGGTGCCGGTGCCAGTGAGGAAAATCCTGTGATCGTATACGTTTCACCCTTTGCGGTTTCAAAGGAAATCCTGTCTCTGGACAGCGCCTTTGTCTCCACAGCCTTGCCATCGGAATCCGTCACCACTGCGTTGCTGATGCCTGCATACTGCACGGCACAGTCTCCACCGTTCTTAGAGAGAATCTCCACAGAGGAAGCAGCCTCATCCGCCCAGTCGATATCCAGCTCAAAGTTTCCTCTTGCCAGCATACCGTCCACGGAACCGTATGGCCACTCCGCAGGCAGTGCCGGAAGGATATTGATATATCCCATGTTGCTCTGCATCAGCATCTCGTTGATTCCTGCCGTATAGCCAAAATTTTCGTCGATCTGGAACGGCGCGCCGCAGCCCCAGAGGTTCGGGTAAATATTGCTCCGGAACATCTCCTTGATCAGCTGGTAGGGTTTGTTTCCGTTGCCCAGTCTTGCCCAGGAAAGCATACGCTGAACGACGCCCCAGCCCACGCTGTTCATGCCTCTGTCCGTCAGGGAAATCACGGCGGCATCCATATACTCATCATTATCCACGGAAATCAGGTCGCCCGGATACAGCCCCAGAAGATGGGACATATGGCGGTGGGAACGCTCCGCGCCGGGAATGCTGCCGAGGGTTGTCTCATGATACCACTCCTTGATCTGGCCGCTGTCACCCACTTCGATGGGAGCCAGCCTGCCCTGGGTTTCTTTCCAGTTTTCCATAAGATCCTGATCCACTCCCAAAAGTTCGGCGGCTGTGATGGTGTCCTCATAGAGCTGCCAGATCAGTTCCTGCTCGTAGGCATTGCCAAGGGTTCTCGGCCCATGCTCCGGTGAGTAGGCAGGCGCTGACACAAGCCTGGTAGACTTTGTGCCGTCCTCCAGCGTGATCTCCACGCCGCTGTCCACCAGCAGCTGGTCATAGAGGATCGCTTCCTCCCTCAGCATTGGGTAGATCTTTTCTTTCATATAGTCTATGTCACCGGTGTATTCATAGTACTCCCAGCAGTTCTGCAGAATCCACGGCACGGCTGCCGGTGACCATCCCCAGGAGAAATCCCATCCCGGACAGGTCCAACCGAAGGGCGTATTCTGTGTATGGGCCGTAAAGCCGTTTTCTTCTCCGTCCTCACTGGTGATTCCGTAATAATCCTCCGCCGTCACGCGCCCCGGCTCCCGCAATGCATCCACATAGTCGATCAGCGGCGTCGCGCACTCGGAAAGGTTGGAGGCGTAGGCCGGCCAGTAGTTCATCTGGAGGTTTACATTCATATGGTAATCACTTCCCCAGGGAACACGGTTCGCGTCGCCTACCCGGTTCTGCCAGACTCCTTGGAGATTGGAGGGAAGGTCGCCCTCCCTGGAGGATGTGATCGTCAGATATCTTCCGTACTGGTACAGCAGCACTTCCAGCAGACGTCTCTCCGGCTCACTGGCGGTATCTGCCTTGTAGGAAGACAGCAGATCATCCGTCGTCTTTTCGGAGATGGCCTGTCCCAGATCCAGGTTTAGTCTGGCAAACAGCCCCTGGTAATCCTCCAGATGGTCTGCCTTTACACCGTCATATCCTTTTTCTTTCGCGGCTGCTACGGCAGCTGCCACACTGTCAGCCAGCTGTTCATCCGTCTCCCCTGTCCGGTAGGAGGGATAGACGTCGTCATAATCCGTATCGGCGGAAACAAAGATCACAGCCTCATCCGCCCCGGAAATATCCAGAGACTGCCCGTCTGCATTCGCGCTGATCTCTCCGGACGTCACCACCTGAAGCATGGAGTTCATCTTCATCTGGTTATCCTGCAGTCTGCCTGCGGTCACAATGGTACCGGCGGCTGCATCCGCCGTATAAGTCACATCTTTTCCAAGGTTTTTGGACGTCACATTTTCTGCGTTATCCACCGGGAAGCTCACGTTCACGTTCAGTTTCTTCCCGCCTTTGGCAGTCAGCTTGATCGCCAGTACGTTGTTCGGATAGCTGATGAAGTATTCTCTGTGATAGTCCGTCCCGTCTGCAGTGAAGTCTACGTTTGCCACGCCCTCTGTCATGTCCAGGTTTCTCTCATAGTTTTCCACCTGTGAGTCGTCGCTGAAGCCTGCGAATTTCAGATAAATGTCACCCCAGGACTGATAGGCGCCATATCCGCTGTTTTCTCCTGTCAGCTGTCCGCAGAGCGCGAATGCCTCAGAGTCCTTCCCAGCCAAAAACAGGTTGACCACTTCCTCATAGATGTCGGACATCTCTTCGCCGTTGGACGCCACGGACTTGTTGCCGCCCTTGTAATTCTTTCTGGACTCACTGGGCCCGCCGTTCCACAGAGACTTCTGGTTGAAGGTCAGATGCTCGGTTCCGATCTCGCCGTACACGTTTGCCCCCATAAAGCTGTTTCCCAGAGGAAGCGTAAACTGCTGCCACTGGTTGTCCTCACTGGTCGTTCCGAAGCCGCCTCCCCCGAGGATCGTTTTCCCCCGGCTGGCCGGTTCATCGTACCAGAGCTTCAGATGCGCAGCCTCCTGTACGTCTGTTTCCTTCGCATAGGGTAAGCCTGCGCTGGACGCCAGAACCGACATGCCTCCTGTAGAAAATACCATGGAGACTGAAAGGATTGCTGATAATAGTTTTTTCTTCAAGTTTTTCCCTCCTGTTCTTAGGTTTGGTTTTTGCCATAGCGGCATTTTTGCATACTATGCTACAATTATTTTATCATTTTAGCATTTTCTGTACATGGATTTTTTTTACCTTTTATATGGATTTTTTTTACCTCTTTTCTGGATTTCGGCTCTCCATATAACAAGCAGGGGTACTGCTTACCGCAGCGCCCCTGCCTGTTTCACGATTATTTTATTTTAACGTTTCTGCCAACGCCTTTTGCTCTCAGGCATACCGTATAGGCTTTCGCTTTTCCCTTCGGCACCCTGATCACGGCCTTTGTGGAGATGCTTCCAAAGGCTTTGCTTCCTACGCTTTTCTTTGTCAGGCTCTTCGTCCTGATTGTGATGCTCTTTAATTTCTTGCATCCGTAGAATGCTTTCTTTCCGATCTTCTTGACGCTTGCGCCGATGGTCACTTTGGTAAGCTTTGCGCAGCCAGAAAAGGCGCTGCTTCCGATGGCCGTCACATATTTCCCGATGACGACGCTTGTCACCTTCTTGTGATTCAGCAGCGCTTTTTTGTTAACGATATCCGGGCGCTTCACGGTTACTGTGCAGCGGATCTCCACCTCAGTGCCAAAGATCTTTCCTGTCACAGTGAACTGGCCTTCCTGGTCGCACAGGGAGGTATCGTAGCTATCCCACACAACGGCCTTTTTGCCCTGTGATCCGGACGCGCAGGTCACATCCGCAAAGGCGGGAAGCTCAGGAAGCTGGCCTTTTGTGGTTTTTACCTCCACATCTTCTGCGGATACGGCCTCTTCTCCGCCCTGCTTCGTAAATACGACTTCGCTCAAGCCCCAATAATTTTCAGAGCCCCAGCTGTCCTTTGGCGTAAGCCTTACATAGCGCGCTGTGATTCCATGGAATTCTACAGGCTGATGATCGGCGGTATTTAGATTAGTAGCCGGAATGCCGTTTTCTCCGGATGCCTTCGCAAGCTGGAACGGGTAGTCCGTATCCGCCGTTTCACCGTAGACGATGTTTTCCGGTGCTGCCAGCCCGATCCAGGCCTGCCCGTCCGTGCTGTATTCAATCTTTACATTTTTAATTCCGCGGGCCGCCATCATAGGCACTCCGCGCATACCCGCGCACAATACAGCTGCCTGGGTCAGGGCGAGCACTCTTTTCCATTGTTTTTTCGCATAGGTTTCTCCTTCTGTTTTTTTGTTCTATTTTACCAAGCATTTATTTTGTAAACAAGATGTTTTTTTACTTGTTTTGGTGTTTTGGTGTGCTTTTTTACTTATCGTATAGAACTTCCTACTGGAGCATCGAAAAAATACATATAATAATAACAACCGCAATTAACAGCAATATCAGACGCGTTTTAGAGTCTGTTTTCATCTGTTCAGGAGTTTCTCTATAGATACCATATGGAGTTGTCGGAGGGTATTCCGGTTTCGTGGATTTTGAAGAGGAATACCTTCCTGTTTTTTTATAATACAGTGCAAGTGGATCGGTTTGCGCTAAAATGCGCTGATAAAATGAATCAAGCCAGGCAGTATCTCCAGCTGAGCACAGATTGTTCTCGTTCACATCATTTTCATGAGCAATCTGGTTTCGTATATACCGATAATGCTTAAGCTTCCTATAATCTTCTTTCCATATCGCAACATAAAAATCTCCGTTTTTCTCCTGCTCCATATCTTTGATGTAGCCGGTGACTCCGATGCCGTTCATATCCTTACATAAATTATCGAGATGTTTGTATGATTCCATAAATCCCATAAGTTTCTCACCACTTTCTTAGTATAGCAATAACCCCGCTGCCAGCATCGGCTCTTAGCTCATTGCCCGCAGGAATAAACTTTCGACTGCTTCTTACTTATATTAGGACATCCTGCGCAAATCCAATCACACATTTTCCCTGGCGATTTTTATAAAATCCCTTGCATACACCGGAAGGTATGCCCCCTTTCGGTAGGCGATCGTCAAGGTACTGAATACCCCTTCATCCCCCACGGAAAAACAGGCCGGCTTCCGCTCAAATACGATATTTTTTATGTAATTTTCCGGTATAAAACATACGCCAAGACCTCTTTGGCACAATTTCACACAGGTCTCTGTATTCCTGGTTCGGATCGGGACATGGGGCTGCATCTGATACTGTTCAAACAATTCCAGCGCGATCTGTCCTGTGGTCTGTTCCGGAAAATGCAGGATAAAAGGCTCCTTTTCCAGCAGTTTCAGATTAAACCATGGGTAGTTCTTTCCCTCCCTTTTCACGCCGCAGGAGGCCAGCGGGTGGTCTGCCGGCATGACCAGCAGCACTTCCTCTTTCAGCAGCACTTCATATTCTAATTTGGGATGTGGCTTTGCCTCGTTAAAAATACCAAAATCCAGCTGGTCGTCCAACAACAGTTTTTCCTGTATCGCGTACGTCTCCTCCAACAGGTTCACCTTGATTCCAGGATATTTTTTATGGAAGACGGACATGATCTGCGGCACCATGCAGGAACTTCTCATCAGCGGAAAGGCGATGTTGAGCTCTCCTTCACTGTAGGACGTCAGATCCTGCAGTTCCCTTTCCCAATCCTGGTTTACCGTCAGCACTTTCTTCACATATTCCATATACCTTCTTCCGAGGTACGTGGGGACGTAGCTGTTCCCGCTCCTGCTGAACAGCTTTCCTCCAACCTCCCGCTCCAGCTTCTGCAGATGCTTGCTGAGTGTCGGCTGGGAAATATAGAGCTCCTGGGCCGCCTTCGTCAGATTTTGATGTTCTGCAATGCATAAAACATACTTTAATTCCTGAAATTTCAATTTTCCTCCTCCTTGTATTCTATTTGGGAATGGTTTTTATGGATAATATGAATTGGACAATCTCTTTTACATATTTTACAATAAATTTATATAGAATACAAAAGGAAAAGGAGATTTACAAATGAACAATTGGCTGGAAAAACAATTCAAACTGTCAAAATTCCACACAAATGTCAAAACGGAACTGCTGGCAGGCGTAACCACGTTTGTGACGATGGCATATGTCCTTGCCACCGTTCCGAACATTTTAGGTGGAGCGGGACTGGACAAGCACGTCGTGCTTACGACCATGGTCCTTCTCATTATCCTGACAAGCTGTGCGATGGCCCTTTACACCAACCGTCCCTTCGCTCTTGCGCCGGGTCTCGGAAGCGTCGGTATCGTAGCGTCGATGATAACCAACGAAGGAATCAGCCCCTCGATTACGGCAGGCGTTATCTTCTGGAGCGGAATCCTCTTTATCATTATTTCATTCTTAGGACTCCGGGAAGCCGTCGTCCGCGTCATTCCGGTAAGCCTTAAACACGCGGTCAGCGCCGGAATCGGTCTCTTCATCGCTCTTTTAGGCGCAAAAAACTGTGGGCTGATCATTGCCAATGAAGCTAAAAACAATCTTGCCTTTGGAGACCTGGCCTCTCCCACCGTCCTCGTTGCAGTTATTGGTTTTATTCTGCTTTTGATTATCCGCGTGCGCAATATCCCAGGAGGAATGATTCTCGCGATTTTCCTTACAACGATTATCGGTATTCCCTTTGGCGTGACCAAATTGCCCGCAAGCCCTGTTTCCCTTCCGGCAAATATCGGAGAACAGTTTTTAAATATTGATTTCATAGGTGCTTTGAACTTCGCCTACATCCCGTTTTTGATCGCCCTGTTTGTTCCTGATTTCTTTTCAACCTTCGGAACGGTCCTGGGCGTAGGCGCCAAGGCGGGATACCTTGACAAAGACGGAAATCTTCCGGGTATTGACAAGTGCTTCAAAGTTGACGCCATCGCCACAAGCTTCGGCGCATTATTTGGAATGCCCAGCATGACAACCTACCTGGAGTCTTCCGCCGGCGTGGAGGCAGGCGGTAAAACAGGGCTGACTGTGATTTTCACAAGTCTTTGCTTCGCCCTGGCCCTGTTCTTTGCCCCGCTGGCCCTGATCATCCCCTCTGCTGCCACAAGCCCTGTGTTGATTTTCATTGGGATCAATATGCTGAGCGGCATGAGAAATATTGATTACACGGATCTTACGGAATGTGTTCCCGCATTTATCTGTGTCACCTTCACAATCTTTGCAAACAACATCGCAAACGGAATCTGCGTGGCCATTCCTGCTTACGTTATCATGAAGATTGCGGCAGGAAAAATCAAAAAAATCGAGCCTGTCATGTATGTGCTCGTAGCCGTCTGCCTGCTCTATTTCTATACGATTGTTTAAATGGGGGGGGAGCCTATGGAACGTGTTTCTTTACTCATAAAAAACGCAAACGTATTCAATA
This sequence comes from Lachnospiraceae bacterium UBA3316, assembly GCA_002361955.1. Taxonomy (GTDB): domain Bacteria; phylum Bacillota; class Clostridia; order Lachnospirales; family Lachnospiraceae; genus Hominisplanchenecus_A. The sequence goes on along the minus strand of DESK01000007.1, from coordinate 19,452 downwards.
CGTATTTGAAGAAATTCATTCCAGCAGATGTGTCTGTTTTAAACGGAAAGTTTTATTATATTGACCGCAAACAGTGTACGCCATTTCAGGCGGATGAGGTTCTGGACGCCAAGGGCAGGTACATGATTCCGGGACTTGTAGATATCCATATGCATATCGAGAGTTCTATGATGACGCCCGGCCCCTTCAGCGAGTGTATTGCCGCATACGGTGTGACGACGATCGTGTCCGAGCCTCATGAGATGGCAAATGTGAAAGGTATCCGGGGAATTCTGGAAATGATATCGGCCGCCAAAGACGCGCCTGTTGATATTTTTTACGGTATCCCAAGCAGCGTGCCTTCCACAAACGAAGAGCTTGAGACAACCGGAGGCGTCATCGACTGCCATGCGATGAAACATCTGATGGAAGAAAAAGATGTTCTGTGTGTCGGCGAAGTTATGAATTACCGGGAAATCATCAGGGAAAACCACCTGGAGATCGCCAAATTTCTGGAATATCTCCGGGAGGAACATCCGGGCTTTGTCATTGAAGGGCACTGCCCTTCCCTCACCGATCTGGATCTTGCGAAATTTCTGTATCTCGGCATCAACGGGGACCACACAGAACACACATTAGAAGAAGTAAAACAGCGCATAGAAAACGGCATGTTTTTTGAGATCCAGGACAAAATGTTAAAACCGGAAATCCTTCAATACATCTGTGAAAATCAGCTGTATGAATACTGTTCCTTTGTGACAGACGATACGATGACAGATGTACTGTACGAGAAAGGGCAGCTGAACTATGTCGTGGAAAAAGCTGTCCGCGCCGGTTTTCCGCTGGAACAGGCCATCTACTGCGCAACCTATACGCCAAGCCAGAGAATGCACCTCTATGACCGTGGCAGCATTGCTCCCGGGAAAATAGCAGATTTCCTGCTCCTTGACGATCCGGCTGTTTTTCAGCCAGCCTGCGTATACAAAGACGGAGTCCAGATCTTTTCCAGGGAAGCAAGGAAAAAGACCCCTTCCACTTATGCGTTCCCAAAGGATTTTTATGACAGTGTCCGGCTTCCTGCCATCTCTTTACAGGACTTCCAGATTCCCGTTCACAGTGACAAAAGCCATGTCACCGTCAGGGTGATGGAAGTCCATCCGGACAGGACACAGACCACGGAAAAACTTGTCTCGATGCCAGTCAAAAACCATCTGCTCGACTGGCAGGACAGCGGCTGCCTCCTGGCCATGGTTTTTGAACGCCATGGGAAAAACGGGAACATCGGCTATGGATTTATCACCGGTTCCTGCTTAAAATCTGGAACGGCTGCTACCACCTATTTCCACGACCACCACAATCTTTTCGTGGCGGGGGACAACCCCGAAGATATGTTTCTTGCCGTAAAACGAATTGAAGAGTTACAGGGAGGATTCCTCACCGTAAAAGACGGGCAGATTCTTTTGGAACTGGCTCTTCCCGTCTGCGGCATTCTCTCCGAGAAAAACGTCAAAGAGACTGCAGGGGATTTAAAAGCAGTCCGGCAAAGCCTCGAAGAGCTTGGGTATTGCCACGCGAATCCCATCATGTCCCTTTGCACCTTGGGACTGCCTGTCAGTCCCGCGCTGAAGCTGACAGACCGGGGACTTGTGGATGTCCGCCAGGGCAAAATCGTTCCTCTGATCTGTTAATAAAAACCCCCGCTGCCTGGCAACGGGGGTTTTTGTTGGCCATTTTCTTTTCATCCTTGACCGTCCGGGCAAACTATACCAGAAGCTCCTGCTCGATTTCCAGCCCGTATTCCAGGATACAGGCCTGCAGCTCTTCCAGTTCGCCTGCGTCCATCTTCTCACATTTTTCCCGCTTATATTCCTCAAGCTCCACCCCTGCCCCGGCGTCAAGGGCTGCCTCGTAATCGTCTCTTCCCATCTTATAGGGAACCAACTCCGGAAATACATGCTTCTTATTGAACTGAAAAATGCGGATTCCGCCATAGTCCAGGTCGCCCCAATGGCAGTACCTTGTCCCTTCCTTCGCCACCTCTGTGATCTTTTTTAAGAACCTGACCTCCTTGGGGGAGAAAAAACCATGGCAGTAGATGTACAGCTCACCCTCCCGGAACTTCTGTTTCTCATAATTCGCCTTATTCTCAATCGTAAAGATCTTCTTTATGCCAGGAAGTCTCTTTGGTAGCCCATGGTCCAGTGTCTGGGCATTGATGATCGTTCCATAGCGATTCCCGGAAGTATCGATCTCTTCGCCCGTATTGAGCTGATAGACCAGGGAGCCTTTCCACTCCAATGTCTGGGCATAGGTTAAGATGCCATGGGCCTCCAGCACTTCATCGCCGCTCATCCCCTCGGCATAGGCGGGCGAACGCGTCAGGATGCCAAGCACCTTCGTTTCATATACACTCCGGAATATTTTTGAAGGTGTGATCCGTTCTCCGTTTTTTCCCCGTACAGTGACATCTCGAAATAGCCGCGCGCTGAAGATCGGCTTTTCCACAGGCTCCTCAAGGCGCAGAATCGCGTCCAGGCAGCGGTACAGGTGGCCGTCCTCAAGATTGCCCTGCGCCGTCTGCGTGAGGTTTCCCTCCGCAAGCCTCCTGATCTGCTCATCATAATACTCTTCCAGCCAGGTTTGCTCTGCCCGCTTTTTCCACCCCTGCAGAATCTCTATATAACGGAGCTGCCGGATTCTGGGATCCTCGACCCCTTCTTTTTTGCACAGCTCCGGCATGACATCCACCGCGAAATGAATGGCTTTGATCTCGGAACCCATCTTCCACCAATCAAACGTGACCTTCCCGCCCAACGCAGGGTCTTTTTCTATCGCTTTTGCCTGCGTGATCAGGTTTTCCCGTCCACCGAGCTGCTGCAGGAGCATATTGTCCACCTTCGGATGATGGTAACCGGACGCCTTACCCGCCCGGTAGCTCTTTCCGTCAATCTGCCCCATGATCCATTGTATCAGTGTCTTCATTTTATAATCCTTCTATATGATCTTCTCCCTCTACGGCCTCAGCGGGATTTCCGCCTTCTATCATCTCCAGATAGCTCCCCTTATCAATGTGCATCATGGTGATCTGGTTCTGATATCTGCGGAATCCATAGACACTGTCCACATTGCGGATCAAGGATTGCAGACGCTCATCCGGCACACAGACAATGAGCTGCAGTTCCAGCTCTCTGGCATAGCGCAGGCATACTTCGCTTCTCTCCTTGTCCATCTTAGAGAAGGCCTCGTCCAGGAGCACCAGGCGGATCTTGGAATCCCTGCTGCTCTGCTGCATATAGAGCATGGCAAATCCCGCCAGCAGCGCCACATACTTCGGGTTCTGCCCTTCACCGCCGGAATCTCTTCCTGCCATCTCATCGACCGCATTTTTCTTTACATTGCCCTGTTCATCCTCCACCCGCTCATACATGCCAAACGTGAGGTAATTGCGGTAGTCCGCGTACCGCTCCATCTCCTGCTTATGAAGGGAGCGCTTCTGCCCGTCCTCATCCTTGGGCGGCATAAATTTCTCCGTCAGCCTCTGGATCTGCTGTTCATACTTCTGATAGAATTCATCCTCACCGAAGCTCAACTGGCCATCGTACCCGTCGTTGTCCATCACCTTGCTGTCAAGCTCCGGCGCCATCAGCATCTCATAGAACTGTCCGTTTTCATTCTCTGCCGGAAGGATATCGATCTGGTACGTGCTGTCAGAAAACCGGATCTTTGACAGCATACGGTTAATCTCACGCTTGTGGCGGTAGGCCGCCTTGATCTCGCCGTGGATTGTCGCGATCACATTTTCCCTGAGCGAATGGTAGACGAGGCGGTACTGTTTCTCAAATTCTTCCTTATACTTCGGTTCATAGTCCTTCCGGAGCTGATCCAGCACCCTCTCATATTCCCCGTTATCACGCTCCACGCCGGTAAATCCATAGGTCGGATACTCACGGTTGAACTTGTTCCGCTCAATGGCTCTCTGGTCCGCCGTCTGCTGCTCCCGCTCCGTCAGCCTCTGAAGGCTCTCATTTTGCTTTCTCCGATAGGCCGCCTCCGGCATCTTCTGAAGGCTCTCCTTCACTTCTTTTTCCAGAGCTTCATTCGCCACAAAGCCCTGGGTAAGCTCCGAAAGCTTCTCCGTAAAATACTCCAGATCTTTCTTGGCAGCTTTCCTGTCTCCTCCCCGTCCGATGCGTTCTTTCGTCAAACCATCTATCGTCTGCCCAAGCTCCCCGATCCTCTGCTCCAGCTCCATCTTCCGCGCCTTCAGGCCGGACGCCAGAGTCCCGTCTTCCAGCTCCTTCAGCTCGCTCTCAAGCTGCACCTGCTTCTTCAGATATTTTTCCAGTTCCTCCGCGGCGTCAGACAGCTTTACAAGCTCCTCCGGATCCTGATTTAACTGCTCAAATTTCTGCGCCTGCCTCAGGGTATCGCGCATCTGGATATCCGCGATCTGATTCTTCTGGAGCTTATAAACTTCATCCTCCAGCTCCTTCAGCTTTTCTTTGGATATCTTTGTCCCGATACAGGTATAACGATGATAGTCCGCTTCCCTTAAATGGCGGAAGATATAATTGCTGTAGGAATAACAGTCCGGCGTCACCCCATCTCTCACTTCATGGAGCTCTTCCACCGTCTCACACTTATGGATCCGTCCCAGATACCGCCTCAGGCACAGGTCAACGTATGCCTTCTCTGTCCTGACAGCTTCGTACAGAGTTCCGTCCTCTGCCTGGGGCTGGTCGCGCTCGATCGCCGCCGTATTGATGAGGTCGATCTCCTCATATTCTTTTTTCTTCATCCTGCGGAAGATCTTTGCCGCGTCCAGCGCATACGCAGGCTCCGTCACAAGGCTGTGCTTTATGCGCCCCAGCCTGCCCTCAATGGCGTTCTTCCATCTCTCATCGGTGATATCAAACAGGTCTGCGAAGATTTCCACATGGATCGTCCGTCCGTACAGACTGCTCAGCTCATTTTGCAGCTGTGCCCGGGCGCTTTTTAATTCCCTGCGATAGGGCTTCCTGTCATGTTTCAGGTCCTCCACCATCTCCTTCTTCTCAGAAAGCTCCCTGGTGGTCTCACGGATCCGTTCATTCAAATCCTCCAGCTCTTCACTAATACTGTCCAGCGCGCTCAAAAGCCCGCATTTCAATCTCTCAAGGGCCGCCACAGACACCTCGCCGTCCAGCACGCCTTCCAGGCATTGCAGCGTCGGATTGCTGACGTAACTGCTGATCTCCTCCTCCTCTTCCCATGGGCGCAGGCCGTTAAGAATCTCTCTCCACCTCTTGGAATTCGCAGCCAGAAGGCTGATCATCGCCTTCGTGTCCTCCAATTCCTTTTTCTTCACGCCATAGTCGCTGGACTGAAGCTTTGCCTTCACCTCAATGAGTTCCTCTGTCTTTTCCCCTTTCTCATCCTCCAGGGTCTTACAGATCCCTTCCAATTCCTCGATTCTCGCTAGGATCCCCCGAAGATCCTCTTCTTTATGCGCAAGCCGCGTCCTGCAGCTCTCAATCTCCACAAGCTTAAGAAGCGCCTCCGTGCGCTCCTTGTCCGCTCTTACCTGCACCAGTTCCAGATTCGCCTGGTGGATGCCGTCCAGAATCTCAATGCGGTGCTCCAGGTCGTCTACCCGCTCCTTGATCTCCCGATACGCGCCCAGCTGCTCACTGATGGTCGACACGGTATCCTCCTTGCTCTTCGGGAACATATAGTCCTTGATAAACTGTCCGGTACCGTTCGTCATCCGGAGGGCAATGGCGCTCTTTTCCATGGTCATGAGACGTCCGGGATCAATATAGCCAAAGATCACATCGTATAAGGTGTTCAGATAAGCTTCTTTGGACGGATACAGACGGTTCACATTTAAACGCCCTTTGTTATCCTCTGATCGGTTCCTTGTCTCGATCAGTTTTTTTAACTGGGCGATCGTATAAGGCGTTCCACTTTCTGTCAGATAGGCATCCTCCGGTATAGGGCCGGAATGGCTGAAGAAATTGTATTTTTTCAGGTCCAGATCATTTCTCCCCACCTCAAAGCTCACGCCCACGCAGGCCGCGCTCCGGCTTCCGGTATCCATGATCTCCAGCACGATCTGTGAACAAAAGTCCATATTTTCACGGTTGGAGGTGCCATCCTTCTGGGCGCCTCTGAGATAGCTTAAGACACTTCTCTTATTCCTGGCGTCATCCGCCGCTTTATTTAAAAAGGTCGAGGCCACGCTTCCGTACAGCACCACCTGGATCGCGTCCATCACCGTAGACTTGCCGGAACCGCTCTTCCCGCTGAACAGGTTCACATACTCATGAAATTCCAACAGCTTATGGCTGATGCCGCCCCAGTTGTTAATCAGCATCCGGGAAAATAATTTCTTCGATTGTTTCATTTTCTGGGCCTCCTCCTTTGTATTCTTCGATCAGCGCATTGATGTCTGTGGCGCTGACATAGAGATTGATCGTGCTGTACAGATAAATCGGTGTCCGGTCCTCCACATCGCGCACTGCGCCGGGCAGCTCAATCATCTGGTGCTTACTCATCAGATACAGCGCTTCTCTCCACTCTGCCTGTGTCAGCTTCCTGTTCAGAAGGTTTGTATTTTTCCCGTACTCCCGGATCTCTTCCAGCATGGTCACAGTGGCATGTAAGCCCTCCCCCAAAATCTTATCCCGGTAGATCATCTTCACAAGCAGGATAATCATGGTGGTCGTCAAATTGATTTTCTCCGTCTCTACGCCCTCTCCCACCAGCCGGAAAATATGCTCCTGGGGGTCATGCACAAGCTCACATCCCAGCACTGCCAGATAATCCTCGATAAAGCCTTTATGGCGCACGCACATCTCGTAATCCAGGTTGTCACGGGGAGCCAGCGTTACCGGATCGTACCGCATCTGCAAAATACATGTCTGCCGGAATAATTTTGATATTGTTTTTTTCAGATTCTCCGCCTCCGTCACGGACAATTCTTCCATATATGTAACCATCATCTGCTCCTTTCGCTACTTCCGGATGGTAAGTTCCGAGAACTGATAGCCTTCCCTGCTCTTAAGCTCCCGCCCTACAGCGATCTCCTTTGCCTCATCCGCGACCTCTGTCGCCTCCTGCCACACGAAAAACAGCTTCTCCAGATCCTCCACAGAGCTTACCGTGTCCTCTGTCACCCGGAAGTGACCGTCATGCTCGTTTTTCCTCCGAAATTCGGCGATCTCCTGCCTGGTGTAAAGGGGTTTCAATACAAATTCATCTAAGTCTCCGCCGTCCTCTTCCTTCCGGATCACCGCCTGGGGCGTAAACTCCCCGTTCTCCGTATCACGCCTGCGGTACATACTCCGCTCCGTCACTACATGGAACCGTTCGGTAAGCCCCATCCCTTCCGCCAGCTTCGTAAGGATCTCCTCCTTTTGGCTACTCTGATTCAAAAGATTCACCAGGGCTACCGTCCTGTCTTCTTCCATCGCCCCTTCCATCAACAGATAGCGGATTCTGGCAGCAGCCCGGCTGGCAAATACTGTTTTCTGCTCGATCAGCTTATTATACCTGCGCTCAATGGCGTCAAATTCCCGCTCGATTTTGTAAATGAGTCCCATCGCCTCCTCGCACAGCTCCACCGCCCGTTCACGTTTTCTCTGCCGAAGGGTATCCTCCGGTGATATTTCTCTACCCAGCAGCTCCTGCTTCCTGCTCTCATTTTCACTTAAGTTCTGATCAATCAATTCCTTGACGGCTTCCTTATAACGGTAGAAGCTGTCTGTGGTCGTAAGGATGGCGTATTTCTTACTGTCGCTGTTATTGATCTCCTTGACCAGTACCTCCTGGATCCCCAGAAAACTCCTCTGCCTGGACAGCTCGTCAAAATAGCCCCGCATCCCCTCCTGCATATTCGAGAGCATCTGCAAAAGAGACCGGGACATCTGGAGCGCGCTCTTAAGGATCTCGTTGTTCTTCTCCTTGTCCGCGCTGTAGGTATACAGGTAGCTGTAGACCGCCAGCACGCTTTCCCTCTCCTTTGTGCTGTCCTCACTGTACAGTCTCTGAAAGAGTTCTACAAACAGCTGACTGTACTCCGGAAAGGAGACGACATAGCTGTCGAGCGATTCATCATAATCCTTCCTAAGCCATCCCCAATCCTCCAGATGCCTTAAGCAGATGGAAGCCATGTTCGCCCTGGTCAGCAGTTCCCCCTCCTCGTCGAACTGCTCCTCACTCCAGTCCAGGGTCTCTGCCGCGATCCGTTCATTCATGATCATCTGGCATTCCCGTTCCGTCATACCCAGAAGAGAATAGGATCTGCCGGATTCCTCGTAAATCGCCACCAGAAACTGCTGGTAATACTCCATGTATTTACTTGCAAATAATCGGTAGAATTCTTTTGGTATCTTATGGATTAAATTCATTCGTATCACCTTTCCCGACAGCTAACCGCCTCTTCTTTCAAAAACCATTCTATTACCATCTTTTGCGCCTTCCGATCGTAATACAGATCCTCGTACTCCGTCCCCTTTTTGCTCAGCCTGCTCCCTATAAAAAGGCCTGCCTCTTTTCCTTTTTCTGTGACAGTCTTTCTCCGATAGCCATCCGCATAGACCTCCTTTGCCAGCCCTTTTTCCTGCGCCCTGCTGAAAATCTCAGCACCAGAGGTTTTTTTGACAGATTCTGCATCCCGCAGCTCGTTCAGCTTCTCCGCAAGCTCCGGCGCAAGATACTTTTCCGCGTAAGAAAACTTCTCCGCCTGTTCTCTGTTAATTACAAAAGCGACTTTTTCCGTTTTTGCCTTTCTTTTCACACCGCCTTCTGCCGCGCCGCTGTACCCTCCTGCCTCCTGCAGGCTGCCAAAATAGTACTTCTCTTTCACACCGCCCGTATAGGCCCTGATCTCCTCCAAAAACCGTTCCCCGTACTTTTTAAATTTATTTTCTCCCACACCGGCTACCGCCAGCATTTCCTCCTGCCCAAAGGGAAGACGGATGCACATGTCGGTCAGCGTCTTATCTGAAAAAACGATGTACGGCGGCATTCCTTCCTGTCTGGCAATCTCAGCGCGCAGGTTCCGCAGGCGCTCAAACAGCTCCAGTCCTTTAGAGTTCAGAATATCTGACTTTCTCCTGCCCCCTGCGAAGCTATCTGGCTTTTGGGGTTCTTCTTTTGCTGCCTTTACCATGACACTGCGAAGGCCGTCCACAATTTCCTCCGCCTTCGGCATAACCTTCAGCAAGGCATATTTGTCCTTTGTAAGCGTCAGATCCCCCTCCATCAACATCTGGCTGATCAGCTGCTTGACTTTCCGTTCGCCCAGTTCCCGCAGGCTTCCATAAGAGGAATAGGAGGTGACGCCATATTCCCGGAGCTTTGCGCGGTTATCCCCTGCCAGGGTACCCGCGACCACATTGATCCCGTACCTTCCCCGGAGCTCCTTCACACAGCAAATGACCTTCCTTGCCTCCTCTGTCATCTCCGTCTCCGCAAATTCTTTCCGGCAGTTGGAGCAGTTCTCGCATCTTTCCCCGCTCCGTTCACCAAAGTAGTTTAAAATATATTTGCGCAGACAGTTCGACGTCAGGCAATAATAGTTCATAACGCGCAGGCGTTCGGCATCCCGTTCCCGAATCGTTTCCAGCTCTTCCTTTGTAAACGCCGGGTTTTGCTCCTTGCTTTCCAGCAGAAACTGGTTGATCATCACATCCTGCGCCGAATAGAGCAAAACGCACTCCGCCGGTTCCCCGTCCCGCCCTGCCCTGCCCGCCTCCTGATAATAATTTTCCAGGCTTTGGGGCATATTGTAATGAATGACATAACGGACATTGGACTTGTCGATTCCCATGCCGAAGGCGTTTGTGGCAACCATGACCGGGCATCTGTCATAGACAAAATTCTCCTGGTTTTGCCTTCGCTCTTCATTGGCAAGACCTGCGTGATATTTCGTCACCGCAATGTGGGCTGCCAGGAGCTTCTCATACAGGATATCCACGTTTTTTCTGGTAGAACAGTAGATGATACCGCTGTCTGCCCGATGGTTCTCCACATATTCCATCACATAGGCCGCTTTGTTTTTCGGTGTCTCCACCGCAAAGGATAAATTTTTCCTGTCAAAGCCTGTCACAAGCGTCTGCGGATGTTCCAGCCCGAGAACGCAGGCAATGTCTTCCCGTACATGGGCTGTGGCTGTGGCAGTAAACGCGCTCACGATCGGCCGCTTAGGCAGCTCCTTTAAAAATTGAATGATTTTCAGATAGCTTGGGCGGAAATCCTGTCCCCACTGGGAAATACAGTGTGCCTCGTCCACGGTGAGCATGGATATTTCCGCGTTCCGCGCAAATTCCAGGAAATGATAGGTCTCCAGCCGCTCCGGCGCAACGTAAATAATCTTATACTGCCCTCTTGCGGCAAGCTGCAGGGCTTTCGCTATTTGGTTTTCTGTTAAGGAACTGTTGATATACGCGGCATGGATACCTGCCTGATTGAGGGTCTGAACCTGATCCTTCATAAGTGAAATGAGCGGTGAGATGACAAGTGTAATTCCGGGCAGAAGCAGCGCCGGAATCTGATAACACAGGGATTTCCCCGCTCCCGTCGGCATGATGCCCAGGACATCCCGCCCGGATACTATGGCGTCGATAAGCATTTCCTGCCCTTCCCGGAAGCTGTCGTAACCGAAATATTTTTTCAAAAGCCCATATTTGTCGTTTGTCTGATGATAATGATTAATGTCTGTGTTCCCCTTTCTTTTGAAAATGCTTCTCTATCCACCCCTCTGCGCTGCTTGGGTGTCTGTCTTTTAACCGCATCCCTGCTCTGTTCTATTTCCTCAATCCTCCCTGTTTTGCAGCATACTGAGATAGGAGGTTCTTGTGGTATCGCTCATCTGAAAGCCCAGCTTATACAAGATCTCCTCAATCTTTTCTAAAGCCTGGGCTTTCCTTTCCTCCTCCCCAATTACAATCTCCAATTCCAGGAAATCTCCCAGGCCCTGAACCTGGTCCACACAGGCAGCCATCCGGTTCCAATGGTATTGCTGCCTTTTCTTCACAACCTTGGGCCGGACGGGCGAGAAGCCGATCGCTGTCAAGATCTGCAGGACTGTTTCCGCATCCGATATCCCCGCCTCCAATTCCTGCCGGGCCATGGATACCTGATCCAGCTTCTTTCCTTTAAATGTAATAACGCTGCAAAGTTCCCCCGTTTCCAGATTTTGTATCCGGCGTATACGCAGCGCCTCCCCATTTTTCCGAATCTCTTCCTCACTGCTGTCAAAATACACATCCGTCTCTAAAATAGTATTTCCTGTTTTAAAACCCAGGCCGATTAAATCCTCTATGAGTTTCTGCCTGTCCGGAACAGGCAGTTTAATTTCTACTTCTGTCATTGCAACCTCAACCATTGCGAATCAAGTTTTTTTAAGGATTTTTTTGTCCTATTGATCGCTTCTTGGATGATCTGATTGATCCCTCTCAAATTATAAGCGGTTTTTCTTAGCAGTTCAATACTATTTCATCATTTTCGCGCAGAAAAACGATTTACGGGAAGTTTTCCTTCACCAAGAAATACTTGACGCCCCGTCCCAATTTTTCTATGATAAAGAAAAATGAGAAAGGGACGCAAATCTTATGGAAGACTCTTATGTACTCCAGCTCCTGGCGCCAAAATTTAAAGAATTTCATCTCTGTTTCTGCGGCTATGCGCAATGCAATCCCCTGCACTCCTTCGGTCCCGCCGCACGGCCAAACTATATCATCCACTACATTTTAGATGGAAAAGGCTTCTATCAGGTCGGTGTCCGGAAATATGAACTGTCCAAAGGACAGGGGTTTCTGATTGAGCCGGAAACCCTTACCTTTTATCAGGCGGACAAGGAAGAGCCATGGACTTATCTCTGGATTGGTTTCGGGGGAACCAGAGCTGGATACCGGCTTCATGATATTGGCCTGAATAGCGGACAGCTTATTTTCCAGTGTTCTTATGGAAATGAGCTGAAGCAAATTGTTCTGAGCATGCTCAAGCATACACAGTCCACTACGACTAATATCTATTTTCTCCAGGGAAAGCTTTACGAATTTTTTTCTGTTCTTTCCCGTGACAGCGCCCTGGAAGCAACCCAGGAGATTTCCCAGGAAAATAATTATATCCAGGAGGCAATTTCATTCATCCGAAACCATTACTCCAAAGGAATCAGTGTTACGGATGTGGCCGAACATTTAAATGTAAACCGCAGCTATCTGTATACCTTATTTAAAAATGCACTGGATATGTCGCCAAAGGAGTTTCTGACTAAATTTTGTGTTTCCCGTGCCAAAGAGCAGCTTACGTTAACGGATTTCTCCATTGAGCACATCGCCCACTCCTGCGGCTACCATGATGCCCTGGTGTTCTCAAAGGCATTCAAAGCGCAGATCGGCCTGACGCCAAGGGAATACCGGAAACAGAACAGAGCCGAAACCCAGGATAAGCTAGTCGCCAGCCAAAATGAATTGGAGTCACTTATGATCAAAGGAAAAGCATACATCCATGAAGAATCAAAAAACAGGCAAAATGAAATTTAAGATTTCCGTCTAACATTTTGACTGTTTACTTGAACAAAATCCACTAACGCACTCCCTTTTTGCCGTTCTATAATATAGCCATGGAAAGGAACTTGTGCACAGGCCCTCCGCGAAAAATACATATTAGGAGGAGGAACTATTTATGGATTCCCAAAATACTCAGACAGTTCAGTACAAACATGTGTCTGCCAAAGAAAAATATTGTTTCGGCATCGGCGCGATCGGAAAAGATGCCATCTGCAACCTGGTAGGAGCATTCCTGATGCTCTATTTTACAGATACCCTGTATCTGTCACCGGCTTTTGTGGGGGTGCTCTTTTTTGTAGCAAGAATCTGGGATGCCATCAACGATCCCATGATGGGAATGATTGTTGATAATACCCGCACCAAATACGGAAAGTTTCGTATCTGGATTACCGTTGGAACGCTGGTAAACTCTGTATTTTTTATTCTGCTTTTCCACAGCTTTCACCTGTCCGGAACCGCCCTTTATGTCTACGTAGCTTTGCAAGCCTTGCGGGATTTTCCGTATCGACCTTTGGCCTTTACATCATCAACTATTTCAATAAGGCAGCCGGCGAGAAAAATCCCTATGCGGAGACAGGCTACACCCTCTTTGCCATTGCGATCGTAGCCGTTTTCATCATAACCATCGGGATCACTGTATGCAATGTAAAAGAAAGCTCCACGATCGGAACCAACTCCGAAAAGACCAGCTTAAAACAAGCCTTCCACCTTATCGTAAAAAATGACCAGCTGCTCGCATTCATCGGACTGCTGCTCACCTTTAATCTGTGCACGCAGATTGCCAAGAGCTTTGCAGTATACTATTTTAAGAATGTATGCGGCAATGAATACTTATACTCCATCTTCGGCTTTGCCATTATTGCGGAAATGATGGGACTGATGCTCTTTCCGATGATCGCTGCAAAGATCAGCCGTGAAAAGGTGTACTCCATTGCCTGCTCCCTGCCCGTAGCCGGATTTCTCCTTCTGGGCGCTGCCGGATACATTGCTCCACAAAATCCGATTTTAGTTGTGCTCTGCTGCGTACTCCTGTTCTTTGGCTCCGGCTTATCCCTGGGAGTGACCACCTGCTGTATGGCCGATGTCATCGACTACGGAGAAGTAAAATTCGGTGTCCGCAATGAAAGTGTTACCTGCTCCGCACAGACGTTTCTGATGAAAGCCGCTATGGCTGCTGCCGGCGGACTTACCGGTGTGGGACTCCAGATTGTCGGCTATGACGCAACCGCCGCCACCCAAAGCGCCGGAACCATCACAGGCATCCGTGTCCTGATGATCCTCATCCCTGTGATTCTCGCCATCATAAGCCTGATCATCTACAAGAAATGCTACAAATTAAAGGGCGCAAAGCTGGAAGAGGTAACAAAACAAATCAATGAACTCCACCAGCAGCAGTAACTGCGCTGAAACAACCTGCAAAAAATCCTATGGAGGTAATGTAAAAATGAATATCCAATTTCATGAAACCACCAAAACATTTCATCTATTTAACGATCATCTCAGCTATATCCTTTGTGTTTTGGAAAACGGGCATCTGGGGCAATTATACTGCGGAAAAAGAATCCATGATAAAGAGGATTTCCGTTACCTCATTGAAAAAGCGCCAAGACCGATGACCTCTTACGTATACGAAAATGACAGGACCTTTTCCCTGGAACATATCCGTCAGGAATATCCTGTCTACGGCTCCACAGACTATCGTCATCCTGCAGTAGAAATACTGCAGGACGACGGCAGCCGGATTTCTGATTTCCAGTATGCAGCCCATACCATCTTTGCCGGAAAGCCAAAGCTTCCGGGGCTTCCCGCCACCTATACGGAAGCGGATGGGGAAGCTGCAACCTTACGTATAATCTTAAAGGATCCGGTAACAGAAATCAAACTGGAACTGCTCTACACGATTTTTGCATATGGCGGAATCCTCGCAAGAAGCGCACGTTTTATCAACGAAGGAACCAAGCCGGTCCATCTTCTGAATGCGATGAGTTTTAGCCTGGATCTTCCTGACAAAGATTATGTCTGGATGCAGCTTTCCGGCGCCTGGGCAAGAGAACGGCACATTATCAACCGTCCATTGGAGCAGGGAATTCTGTCTATTGACAGTATGCGCGGCAACTCCTCCCATGAACACAATCCATTTATGGTGCTGAAACGTCCATACACCACAGAAACGCAGGGCGAGGCCCTTGGCTTCAGTTTCATCTACAGCGGCAACTACCGCATCCAGGCAGAGGTGGACACCCATGATACCACGCGCATTACCGTGGGGATCAATCCCTCCGGCTTTGACTGGAAGCTGGAAGCCGGCGAAAGCTTTCAAACTCCGGAGGCAGTCATGGTCTATTCCGCAGAAGGTCTGAATGCCATGAGCCAGACCTTCCACCGCCTGTACCGCAAACGCCTGGCCAGAGGATATTGGCGTGACCGTCCACGGCCGATTCTGAATAATAACTGGGAAGCCACTTATTTTGATTTTACGGAAGACCGTCTGGTAGAGATCGCCGCCAAAGCAAAAGAATGCGGCGTGGAGCTGTTTGTTCTTGACGATGGCTGGTTCGGCAAGCGAAACAATGATCTCGCAGGCCTTGGCGACTGGTTTGCAAATAGAGACCGCCTTCCCAATGGAATCGCAGGACTTTCTGAACGAATTGAAGCCCTGGGCATGAAGTTTGGCCTCTGGTTTGAGCCGGAAATGGTCAATAAAGATTCGGATTTGTACCGTGCTCATCCGGATTGGATCCTGCAGACCCCTGGCCGGAGGACCTCCCATGGCCGCAACCAGTTTGTCCTTGATTTTTCCCGGAACGAGGTGGTGGATTGCATCTATGGCATGATGGAAAACATCCTGTCGCAGTCCAAAATCTCCTATATCAAATGGGATATGAACCGAAGCATCACCGAATGCTACTCTGCCGCCCTTCCCGCCGACAGGCAGGGAGAGGTATTCCACCGATACATCCTGGGGGTATACGATCTGTATGAACGCCTGACCTCAGCCTTCCCCCAGGTGCTGTTCGAATCCTGTGCCAGCGGCGGCGGACGGTTTGATCCGGGTCTTCTGTACTACGCTCCCCAGGGATGGGCGAGTGATGATTCCGATGCGGTGGAACGCCTGAAAATCCAGTACGGAACATCCATGTGCTATCCCATCAGCAGTATCGGAAGCCACGTTTCCGTTTCTCCCAACCACCAGGTGCTCCGCAGAACTCCTCTTCATACAAGGGCGAATGTGGCATACTTCGGTACCTTTGGCTATGAGCTGGATCTGAATAAGCTGCCGGAGGAAGAACTGCAGGAAGTAAAAGAACAGATTTCCTTTATGAAAGAATACCGGGAAATTCTGCAATTTGGCACCTTCTACAGACTGAAAAGTCCTTTCGAGGGCAATGAAACCGTATGGATGAGTGTCAGTGAGGATAAAAAGACGGCGCTCGTGGGCTGGTACCGGGTATTAAACAACGTAAACGCCCCTTATACACGCGTGCGGTTACAGGGCCTGGATCCAGACATGGTTTACACCGATATCCGAAGCGACGCCTGCCATTACGGCGACGAGCTGATGAATCTGGGCCTCCTGACATCCGACGCCACTTCCGGTGAGGTCTCCAGAGAAGAAAAGGACTGCGGCGATTTTGAATCCAAAATCTATATTTTAAAAGCAAAGGAGTAATACACAGTGCTTAAAAAAAATTCCTGGTTCCTGCGTTTCTTTCTTATGATATTCGGAATCCTGCTAATCAGTATCTGCGTTGGCTGCTACCGCCTCGGTGCTTTCGGCGTGGACGCCTTTACCGGAATGAATCTGGGCATCAGCGGATTTCTTGGATTGAGCTTCGGTACCTGGCAGTTAATCGCCAACGCCTTGATCCTGATTGTTGTATTTTTCACGGTTCCCGGCTACATTGGCCTGGGAACGGTTGTCAACATGGTAGGCGTCGGATATATCGCCGATTTTCTCTGCTGGCTGGTAAAGGATGCAGCCGGCATTGAGATGACGCTTCCGCTGCGTATCCTTGCGCTGCTGCTGGGAACCCTGTTTGCTTCCTTTGGGGTAGCTCTGTACATGAAGGCAGACATGGGAATCGCTCCCTACGACAGTCTGGCCCCGATCATCGCAAAGCTGACAAAAGATAAAATTCCCTTTCAATACGCAAGGATTTGCTCTGATATCACAGCTATCGTGATTGGCCTCCTCTTCTGTCTTGCAGCCAAAGGCAATATCTGGACGATCATCGGAATTGGGACCATCATCAACGCCCTGTTCAACGGGCCGCTGATTCAATTTTTCAGAAATAAAATTGACAAAAAAATTTCTCTCTAATTGCTGTCCACGGACAGTTTCATCCAAGGTTGAGCGTTTGCAAATCCATGATCCGCTCAGCCTTGGATGAGATATTTAACCTGGCAAACCCAAATTTTATCTATTTCCATCTATCTTTTTGCCACAAACTACTTCAGATATTCCTCAAAAATGGCTTCAAGCTCTTTATTCCCTCTCAGAAATTCATACCCTTCTTTGTTTTCAATTTCTGCAGCCAATGCACGGACGAAACTATTTCCAAAGCCCGAAAAAGATTTTCCCTGTCCACTGTCTGTGTATCTGTAATATAACGGTGATTCTGCCATGTTCCAGGGCTTCTGCGCCTCCTCCAACACTTCTTTAATCCGCTGAATGCATTTTTCTGCATCTTTTCGATACCCGGCAATCAATAGATATGGCACTACTTTACCGTAATCCCACAGACCAAACAGCGATACCATGTGATCTGTAATTTCAGCAATCTCTTCTGCTTTACAATGATTTCCAGTTTCTTCTTCCATTTCTATCAGCCTATATAAGTAGCTTTGTATATTAGTAACTGCCTGCAGCAGTTTTCCCTCTAAAAAGAGCGCCGCAGCATCCGTTCCTTCCTGGTATGCTAATACATTCGTTTTCATAATTGTTGCATCTATCACAGTATCCGGGATTTTATTCAGAAAGACACTTGCTTCTTCATATTTCTCCATTTGCACATATTTCGCTGCAAGCATAAAAATACTGGAAGTCCTCACCTTTTCATCCTGGCTATCTGCAGTTCGTTCCAGCCAGGAAATAATCGCCGTATTATATTCGGACTTTTTTTCATCCTCCAGGTCTGATAAAGTCAAAGCTCCGTTCAAAACGGCTGCAATCGAATAAATCAGCAAATCACAATGGGGATATTCCTGTATTTTACTGACTGCCCTCTCGAAGGCCTCTGTAAAGTTTTCTAATGAAATTTCTGTTAGCTCATTAACAAATTGTCCAATCTCCTTTTGCGTCAATTCTTCACGAAACGAAAACAATTCATTCATATCAATTTTTAATAAGCGGGCAAGTACTGGAAGTAATGATATATCTGGATACGTGTTTCCTTTTTCCCATTTATTTACCGCAGGAGTTGAAACACCCAAATACTCAGCCACCTGTTCTTGTGTGAAACCCACATTTTTTCTGTGATTTTTTATCTGCTCACCAATACGCATTATTCCTGCCTCCTCCTGTTTATGATTCCATTATAGCTTGCCTAATGCGCGTTTACAATTGAGCATTCGTTTAGTGATGGGTTCATTTTCTTAACTGCTGATTAAATCATCCTTCCCCCTTTCCCAATAAACATAATGCCAAAATCAGTGCCGCAGCCGCTCCGCTCAATTTTGCTGCCAATAAAGCCCCCAGCATTTCCGGTTCCGTGCTGATGGTAAATCCGATATGGGCAGCCAAAAGGCTGGCACCACTGACCAGGAAAGCCGCATTCACTACCTTTCCTTTTTCATCCATCTCCTGGAACATGGTTATTGCGGGAATTGCACTTACCACCCCCACCAGCATTCCCGTCATACTTTCAGGTTTCATGTGCAGTCTTGCTCCCAGTCTCTTAAATGGTGCTTTCAGCAGCCGTTGCAGAAGTTCTGCCATGGGAAGGCTTCCCAGCATAACGATTCCTATGGAGGACACCACGCTCATAGCGTCCTGCAAAGAACCCATCCCTTTTACCGGATTCCATCCGCACATTGATTCTACAGCAGCCAGCACCAGTCCGATGGTGATCAGCCCATGAATTCCATCTGCAAATATGCAAAATCCCCGGATCATTTTTTCGGGAATTTTCCACAAACCTAAAAGTAATGCGAAGGAAAGCACAAATATCGGCAGGTTCTGATGAATAGATACCGTGAGGGAAAGCCCTGCAGTCATACCTCCCACAAGAAGCCCTACAGGCATAGTGATCAAGCCGATCATGATTCCCCTAGCCAGAAAAACCCGTTCTTCCTTCTTTACCATCCCCATACCTACAGGAATTGTAAATACCACGGTACACCCAAATATGGCAGCCACGACGATCCCCGCATAGTTTCCTATAAGTTCATTCCCTGCAAGCTCCCCGGCAAGCTGATAACCGCCCATGTCAATTGCCAGAAGGCTGCCGAACATGGCCGGGTCTACCCCTATCCTTTCGTAAAGAGGGATAATTACCCTTCCCAGAACATCCGCAAGAACAGGGGCAAGGCAGATCATTCCCGCCATGGACAATGCGGTAGGCCCCAAAAAGAAAAACCCTTCCTCAAACTTCTTTCCATATCCGTGCTTATTGCCTGTGATCCGGTCAATTCCCCCAAGCACAGCCCCTGCAGCCATGATCAGCATCAATATACGGTTCATATGCTATCCTTCCTCATAAGTTTTTTCTCTCGATTATTATAATCCAGAAAAGAATTTTCCTGAAATCCTTTTGTAATATTTAAAATTAATCTCCCGAATTAAACTCCACCAGCTTCTCCCAGTCAATACTCCCATCATCCTGGCAGAAACTGTTAGAGAACTCTCTAACCAATCTATTTGCTGCCCGATGATAACTTTCCTTATAATCAGCCCAGATTATTCACGGCACAGCCG
>DESK01000027.1 GCA_002361955.1 Lachnospiraceae bacterium UBA3316 | reverse complement strand
AAAAAGTCGGAATTTCCTATAAAGCAAGTAAAAAGACCGCAGCGGGAAAAGCATTTCCTTTTCCCACTGCGGCCCGTCTTCTCTATCTTCTTTAATTTGCGTTGCTGGCCGTGATCTTCACCCGGCTCCACAGGCTGCTGATCTCTTTTCTCGTCTTTTCGTTGTAGACGAAGACCTCATCCTGGTCATTGTCCGTCCTGGGAAGATATGCCTCGATCCCCTCGTAGTCTCCGCCCTCGCCGGACAGATCCCCCATCACCTCCTGGTTTGCCGAGGTATAGCCCACATAGCTGGAATTATCATAGGCTCCGTCATAATCGCTGGCAAAATTGATAAAGGCATGGGCCAGCTCCGGATTTTTCGCGTTCGCCGGGATCACCATGGCGTCTGACCAGAGATTGGTGCCTGTCTCCGGCAGGTAATATCCCATATTTTCATTTTCTCCCATCACATAGGTAGCGTCACCGGAGTAAATGAGCCCCAGCGCCTTTCTGCCCTGCGCCATATTGTCAATAATCTCATCGGTGACAATCTCCGGCTTCATGGTCTGCACGCACTGCACCAGCCAATCGTAGGCGGCGGAAAGCTCCTCCGGATCCTCCGTGTTCATGGAATACCCCAGAGCCTTTAAGGCCATCATAAAGCTGTCTCTCTCGGAATCATAGAGGTAAATCTCCCCTTTGTACTTCTCATCCAGGAAAATATTGTAGCCCTCCCGCTTGAGGTCCTCCAAATCCACCTTTGTTTTATCATAGACGATACCCACCGTTCCCCAGAAGTAGGGCACGGAATATTCGTTTTCCGGGTCATAGGGCAGCCCCTTCACCGCCTCCGAGAGCTTATCGAGGCAATCCAGTTTAGATTTGTCCAGCTTTTGCAGATACTCCTCGGAAATCAGACGCTGGATCATGTAATCGCTGGGTACCAGGATGTCATAGGCCTCTCCGTTGGCCACCTTGATATACATCTGTTCGTTGGACTCAAAGTTTTCCATGACTACCTTAGCTCCTGTAGATTCTTCGAAATCCGCCAGGATATTTTCTCCCGTGTATTCCCCCCAGTTGTAAATATGCAGGGTCTGCCCCTCAAAGGGACGCCGCTCCCCGCTGCCGCCAAACTGCAGAAAAACTGCCAGCCCCACAGCCGCCGTGCAGGTGACAGCCGCCGGAACGAGAATCCGGCGCTTTTTAATCTCCGTCTTTTCCTGCCTCTTGGCCAGGAAGGCCGACGTAAGGTTGATGGCGAGCAGCACCAGGAAAATGATCACGATCATCAGGGTAGAAATCGCGTTGATGCTGGGATTGACCCTCTTGCTCATCGTATAAACCATAATACTCAGATTTTTTACGCCGCCTCCTGTGACGAAATAGGAGATGATAAAGTCATCCACCGACATGGTGAAGGCAATCAGCGCCCCCGACACGATCCCCGGCATGATCTGGGGCACGATCACCTTCAGAAGAGCCTGCCAGGGCGTAGCCCCCAAGTCCATGGCCGCGTCCGCCAGATTCGGATCCAGGGAACGGATCTTCGGCATAACGGACAGGATCACATAGGGAATGCAGAAGGCGATGTGGGCCAGAAGCATCGTCACATACCCCTTCTCCACCCGAAAGGTGATAAAGAGCAGCATAAAGCCGATGGCCGTAACGATCTCCGGGTTCATCATGGGCAGATTGTCCACCTGCTCCATCAGGTCCCACACCAGCTTCCTTGATTTGCTGAGGCCGATGGCTGAGATCGTGCCCACCACCGTAGACACCACCGTGGCAATCAGCGCCACGCTGAAGGTGGTGTACAGCGCTCCCATCATATCGCCGGACTCCATCATATGCTTGTACCAGCGCAGGGAAAACCCGGTAAACACCGTCAGGGATTTCCCCTCATTAAAAGAAAAGGCAATCATATACAGGATCGGAAGGTAGAAAAAGGCAACCATCAAAATGATCAACGCCTTTCCCACAGAACGTTTTTTCTTTTTCATGGCCTATTTCTCCTCCTTTCCGCCCCAGTTGTGCTGCTCCGCCCTGCGGACGCACATCATCAGCAGCATCATAATCACCGCCATGACCATGGATATGGCGCTTCCAAAGTTCCATTCCCCCACAGTGATGAACTGATTTTCGATCACATTTCCAATCAGGAAATATTTTCCTCCTCCCAAAAGCTTCGGGATAAAGAAAGAACTGACCGCAGGCAGAAATACCAGAGTGATGCCGTTGATCACCCCCGGAATCGACAGGGGCAGCGTAACCCTGCGGAAGGCCTGGGCCGGATTTGCTCCCAGATCCGCTGCCGCCTCCAGCAGGGAGTTATCCATTTTACACAGGGCCGTGTTGATCTGCAGGATCATAAAGGGCAGGAAATTGTACACCATGCCCAAAAGCACCGCCCCCTCCGTGTAGAGAAGCTCCGTACCTCCCAGGCCGAAAAACCCCAGCACACGCTGTACCAGGCCGCCCTCGCTCAAAAGGCCGATCCAGGCGTAGGTGCGCACCAGCATATTGATCCACATGGGGATGGTGATGGCAAGCACGAGAAAATTCTGCTGCTTTTCCCCACAGCGTGAGATGTAGTAGGCTGCCGGATATCCGATGGCCAGGCAGATCACAGTGGTTTTCACCGCGATCCACAGGGAACGCCAGAGAATGATCAAAAAGTCCGGATCCGTGAAAAACCTGGCGTAATGCTCCAGCGTGATCGAAAAGGATATAATACTGTTTCCCGGCTGGGTGATGGAATACAGGGCGATCAATGCCATCGGAAGTACCAGCATCAGCACCGCCCATACAATATAAGGTATGGCTAACTGTGAAAACTTTTTCATCTAAAATACCATCCTTGACATGACATGAATATCCTCCGGGAAGAAGGTAAGGCCCACCTCCTGTCCCTCCTCGGAATAATCCGTCGTATGTATTTTCAGCTCCCTTCCCATGGTAGAGAAGGTAATCCGGTAAACGCCTTCCGTCACGTTCTCAGGATCAAACTCGTAGTCCACACTGATATCCACGCTCTGGTTCTCATCGCTCAGCTTCCAGCCCTGGGCATTGGCCCAGGTCTTGATATCCGTATCCAGGGCCTGGGACTCCTTGATCTCATCCACCGTGGTCTGGAAATTGAAGGCCATGACAGCCTCGTTCGCCTTCTCATTTTTTACGAAGGGCTGATTGACCACAAAGATCATCCGCTCAATGCTTGTGCCCCCCGCCGTGGAAAATCTTACCGGATACTGTCCTTCCTCCTCCGGCACATCGTACTCGATCCTGGAAATGGAGATATAATCGTCTGTCTCCGGGTTCCATGCCTGGGCATTGGAACGGGCCACCACTTCCTTGTCATCCAGGGACTTTACATCCTCCAGGTCCACATAGAAGTTCGTGGCGCTGATCTTCTCCTTCCCGTCCTCGCTTGTCACATCCTGGTTCCTTGTGACGTGCATATTGACCGACACCTGGGTTCCGGGAACCGTCTCCACCATGATCTCATAGTGAACGCCCTTAAAGAGGACGCTCATAACCTCTCCCGTAAGCTTTCCGTCCTTCACATCCACGATGTCAATATCCTCCGGCCGGATCACCACATCCACATTTTCATTTTCCTTGAAGCCAAAGTCCACACAGTCAAAGGTATGGTCATCGAAACGCACCTTGTAATCCTCCAGCATCACGCCGGGAATAATATTGCTCTCGCCGATGAAATTGGCCACATAGCGGTTGGCAGGCTCATTGTATATCTCCTGGGGGGTGCCCACCTGCTGGATCTCCCCGTTTTTCATAACCACGATCTTGTCCGACATGGTCAGCGCCTCTTCCTGGTCATGGGTCACAAAAATAAAGGTGATGCCTACCTCCTGCTGGATCCGTTTCAGCTCATACTGCATCTCTTTTCGAAGCTTTAAGTCGAGAGCCGCCAGGGGCTCGTCCAGCAGCAGGACCTTCGGCTCGTTCACCAGGGCCCTGGCAATGGCCACCCTCTGCTGCTGCCCGCCTGACAGGAGCGTAGTGTTTTTATTTTCGTAGCCCTCCAGGCCGATCAGCTTCAGCATTTTCATAACCTTCTGCTCTATGACGTCCTTGCCCAGCTTTTTGATCTTCAGCCCGAAGGCGATATTTTCATATACGCTCAGATGGGGAAAGAGCGCGTACTTCTGAAAGACGGTATTCAGCTCCCTCTCATAGGGCGGTTTTTCGCTGATCTCTTCACTGTCAAAAATCACCTTTCCCTCATCTGCCTCCAGAAAACCTCCCAGAATACGCAGAAGGGTTGTCTTCCCGCACCCGCTGGGGCCAAGGAGAGTCACAAATTCCTTCTCATAAATATCCAGATTGACGCCCTTCAACACGATCTGCCCGTCAAAGTTTTTCACAATATTGCGGAACTCGATCAACTTTTTTCTTTCCATAAACGCCTCCTTATCGTATCGACTTAAAATGGCACTCGCCTGTCCTTATAATAATACTCTCTGTCGCGCTCCCCGATCTCCCGAAGCACACGGCAGGGGTTTCCTACGGCTACCACGTTGGCGGGAATGTCTTTCGTGACTACGCTCCCGGCGCCGATCACCGTATTGTCTCCGATGGTCACCCCGGGCAGGATCACTGCGCCTGCACCAATCCAGCAGTTCCGTCCAATATGTACCGGCAGGTTGTACTGGTACACCTGCTCCCGAAGCTCCGGAAGAATGGGATGGGCGGCAGTAGCCACCGTCACATTTGGACCGAACATTGTATAGTCCCCCACATAAATATGGGTGTCATCCACACAGGTCAAATGGTAATTGGCATAAACCATTTTCCCAAAATGGCAGTGATGGCCGCCAAAATTCGCATAGAACGGCGCTTCGATATACACGCCCTCCCCACATTCCGCCAGCATTTCCTTCAGCAGCTTTTCCCTCTTTTCCGTCTCAGAAGGCTTTGTCAGATTATATTCATACAGCAGATCCTGGTAAACGACCTGTTCCTTCATGATCTCCTGATCCCCCGGAAGGTACAATTCCCCGGTATGCAGCTTATCCTTCATTTCGCTCATTGTCTATCCGCTCCTTTTCCTTCTCCCAGACATATCGCATAGTAGTTCCGGCATCTAAACCGTTACAACGAATCATATCATGAAGCAGCCGCGGACGCAACACTCAGTTGACTTTGTCGTCCCAATATCGTATGATTTTCTTACTGTAAACGAAGGGCACAGTAATATGCTTTTATTGGCAGGAAAGGGATCTGAACTGTCACCTTTTTAAAGGAAGCTTTTAAATTTAAGGAGGAACATTATGAAAAGAAACGTTAACGAAAAAGCCGATGCTTCCCACGGGGAGGAACGGCTTGGCACGGAACCAATTCCAAAGCTTATCATCCGCCTTGCCGTTCCCGCTGTCATCGCGCAGCTGATCAACGCGCTATACAATATCGTAGACCGTATGTACATCGGCCATATCCCGGAGGTGGGAGACCTGGCCCTGACCGGCGTGGGACTTACCTTTCCCATCATCACGCTGATCTCCGCCTTCTGCGTATTCGCGGGAGCCGGCGGGGCGCCCCTGGCCTCCATCCAGCTGGGAAAGGGCAACCGGGAAAAGGCAGAGCGCATCCTGGGGAACTGCGTGACCATGCTTCTCTTCTTTTCCGTGGTGCTGACTGCATTTTTCATGGCCTTCAAAACGCCCCTGCTCTATATGTTCGGGGCCAGCGACAACACAATCTCCTATGCCAACCAGTACCTGACCATCTATCTTCTGGGAACCCTGTTCGTCCAGTTCACCCTGGGGCTGAATATGTTCATCTCTTCCCAGGGACGGTCCACGACCGCCATGCTTTCCGTACTGATCGGCGCCGGGATCAATATCGCTCTGGATCCGATTTTTATTTTTGTCTTTCACATGGGCGTCCGCGGCGCAGCCCTGGCCACGATTCTGTCCCAGGCTGTCAGCGCCATCTGGGTTGTCCGCTTTTTGTGCTCGCCAAAATCTGCCTTTAAGATCCGGCGCAAAAACCTGAAGCCGGATATGGCGCTGATCTGCAGTGTAGCAGCCCTCGGTATTTCCCCCTTTATCATGCAGGCTACCGAGAGCGCCATCAGCATCGTATTAAACAGCGGCCTGCAGACATACGGCGGGGATCTGTATGTAGGTTCTATGACGATCCTGCAGAGTGTGATGCAGCTCATCGTCATTCCTGTCAACGGATTCACCCAGGGGATCCAGCCTTTGATCAGCTACAACTTCGGCGCCGGAAAATTTGACCGGGTGAAAAAGACGTATCGGCTGATGCTTGCCGTCACCTTTACCACCACCTGTCTGGCCTGCCTTCTGACCACCCGATTCCCCGGTCTGTTCGCAGCTATCTTTACGAATAAGCAGGATCTGATCGATCTGGTGAGGCGGGTGATGCCTATCTTTATGGGCGGTATCTGGATCTTCGGGCTGCAGATGGCCTGCCAGACCACCTTTTTGGGGCTGGGCCAGGCCAAGGTTTCTCTGTTTATCGCCCTGCTGCGCAAGGTATTCCTGCTGATCCCCCTGGCCCTCATCCTGCCCGCCGCCACAGGAAGCGTCATGGGCATTTACTACGCGGAACCCATTTCCGATATGGTCTCCGCCTCCACGGCGGGCGTCCTCTTCCTTCTTAAGAAAAAGAAGATGCTGTCCCGGGAAGCCCTTGAAAAACTGGGATAAAAGAAAAGGCTTGACGAAAATTTGTCAAGCCTTTTCTTCGTTTGTGATCACTGCGAAAAACATCTCGTAAAAATCATCCTCTCCCTCAAGCATCGGGGAATTCTCTCCGCCGCCGTTGGTGCTGCGTTTCATGCTGGCGTGAAACTCCTCCCCCGCCCCGATCAGCTCCATGGGATAGATCTCATATCCCAGGCTGCGGCAGGCCCTGCAAAAGGCTGTCAGAGGCTCCCGCTCCTCCCTTGTAGCCAGCAGGATGTCCCGGATCTTCTGATCCCTCTGAGCCTTTGTCTGCAATTCATCTAAAAGTTCTGCTATGCTTCTCATCGTCTTCCTCCCTGTTCTGTACTGTCCGCCCTCACCGGGGCATTTTTTCTGTCTTACAGTATACCCCTTCCCCTGTCTGCGCACAACAGATTCCGCCGGGCTTTCGCCTACTCTTTCATCTTCGGCTGGAAGATCAGGCTGGCCAGGTAGCCAAATACCAGCGCAGCCGAGATGCCCACGGCGCTGGCCGTAAATCCGCCCATATAGATCCCCATAAATCCTTCCTTATCCACAGCCTCCTTCACACCCTTCCACAGAGTGTTTCCGAAGCCCAGGAGGGGAACACTGGCTCCTGCCCCCGCGAATTCGCGAAAGGGCTCATAAAGCCCCAAAGCTCCCAGGACCGCGCCGGCACACACCAGGATCACCATGATCCTTCCCGGCATCAGCTTTGTCTTTTCCATCAAAACCTGTACCAGGGCGCAGATGGCTCCGCCCACTAAAAATGCCCAGATATAATCCATTTCCTTTTCCTCCTTCAGCAATGCTCGATGACTACGCCATGGGCGATTCCAGGCACGCTCCGCCCCTCGTTAAAACTGACTGTGGACAGCAGCGCCCCTGTGGGGACAAAAAGAACACGTTTCCAACTTCCCTTTTCAATCTCCGGAAGGATGTGGGCGGCCAAGGTCACGGCCGAGCAGCCGCAGCCGCTGCCTCCCGCGTGGGTATCCTGTGTCTCCTGGTCGTAAATCTCAATTCCGCAGTCCATGTGCACGCCGCTGATATCAAAACCCTTCTCCTTCAGGAGATCGATCACGATTCTCTGTCCCACATACCCCAGATCCCCGGTGATGATCTTATCGTAATCCTCCGGCTGCCGGTTAAAATCCATCAGGTTCTGGTAGATGGTATCGCAGGCCGCCGGAGCCATACAGGCCCCCATATTCATAGAATCCTTTACGCCGTAGTCCACCACCTTTCCCGGCGTAACGCCCGTGATCCTGGCGCGGCCTCCTTTCCCGGCGAGGATGAAGGCGCCGCTTCCCGTCACCGTCCAGGTAGCTGCCAGGGGCCTCTGGTTTCCATAATCCAGCGGAAAGCGAAACTGCTTCTCCGCGCTGGCAAAATGGCTGGAGGTAATTGCCGCGGCATAGTCCGCATAGCCTGCGCTCACCGCCATAGCTGCCAGGGCCAGAGATTCCCCGCAGGTAGAACAGGCCCCGTAAAGGCCGAACATGGGAATGTTCATATCCGCCACCCCAAAGGAGGTGGCAATCAGCTGCCCCAGAAGGTCCCCGCCAAAAAGATAGCGGATCTCCGACGGCAGCAGCTTTGCTTTGCCGAGAGCCGTCTGGAGCGCTTCCTTTTGCAGCGTACTCTCCGCCTTTTCCCAGGAATCCTCCCCAAACATAGGATTCTCACACACCAGGTCAAATTTCTCCCCCAGAGGCCCTTCCCCTTCCTTTTTTCCCGCCACAGAAGCCGCGCTTACGATGTGGGGCGCTGCCGAAAACTGTATACTCTGCTTTCCCACCGTATGATGCATATGATCCCGCCTTTCCAAACGATAATTAAATAACTACGTAAAAATGAACAATATCATTCTGCCCCCAAAGGGCGCAAAAAATACCAGGACTGCCGATTCCTTGTAAGAGTGGCAAACTTATGCTATGATATTGAATAAGTAAGGAAACGATGATCTGCGGAAAAACTTCAGCTGAACCATATTTGTAAAGGAGGCGCCTATGGAATTTAATCTTGCGAATGCCAGCCTTGCCCTAGAGGAAGCCGGCAAATCAAATCCCGGCCCCTGGACGGAACACTCTCGTTATGTGGCCATGGCCTGTAAAAATATTGCTTCCCGCTGCCCGGAGCTCTCTGAAGAGCTGGCTTACCTGCTGGGCCTGCTGCATGATATCGGGCGATACGCGGGGGTAAGCCAGGAAAAGCATCTGATCGACGGATACCGTTTCTGCATGGAACGGGGCTGGGAAAAAGCGGCCCAGATCTGTATCTCCCATGCCTTTATGATCCAAGACATCCACACCTCTATCGGGGTCTTTGACATCAGTGAGGAGGATTACCGGTTTATGGAAGGATTTGTGAAAACTGCCGTCTACGACGATTACGACAGGCTGGTGCAGCTTTGCGATTCCCTGGCTCTTCCCACAGGCTTCTGCCTTCTGGAAAAGCGTTTTGTGGACGTGATGATGCGCTACGGTTTTCACGATTCCACGATTCCCCGCTGGAAAAAAGTTCTGGAGCTCAAAGAGTATTTTGAAAAGAAAACAAAATGCCCTGTTTACGATCTGCTCCCCGGAGTCGTGGAAAACAGCTTTCGCTGACCGGCTCCATGAAACGCACCTATTAATTAAGCCACAGGCCGCCCGGATAGCAGGCGGTCTGTGGCTTAATCGTTTCATAACGGAACAGTTGCAGCAGCCTCTTTACTTTACACTCACATCGACAAAAGAATCATCCTCCAGTTCCTCGGATACATTATAATTTAAATACAATTCGTCCGCCATATCCTCATCCACCACATACAGCAGGGTGTACTCCAGGGTTTCGCCCGGCGCAAGCTCACGGTAGAAGAAATGGTTCCTGTTTTCTCCCGTATTGCATGCCTTATCAAAATATACGGGATAGCCTGCCGACTGGATCAGGCTGTGGGAGGTATCTACAGCTTCCCAGGAGGCGTCAGGGTACGCATATGTTCCGTCCGCCTGTTTAACCAGACGGGCAAGTTTGCCTGCCCCGGCCCAGTAATCAATCGTTT
The DNA here is from genome assembly GCA_002361955.1 of Lachnospiraceae bacterium UBA3316. Lineage (GTDB taxonomy): Bacteria > Bacillota > Clostridia > Lachnospirales > Lachnospiraceae > Hominisplanchenecus_A. Next base: position 16,085 of record DESK01000027.1, on the reverse strand, counting down.
CTGCCGACGGATTCTCCGCTTTTACCTTTACTTCCAGGAATTTCTGCCCCACATTCTCCCTGGAGCGCTCTTCCTGCGTGTCAAAATCGCTGGTAAGTCTCTCATAGTCCTTCAAACTGCCGTCCTCGTTCAGCCAGTAGGACAGCTCCTCATAATCTGCCACATCGGCGGTATCATAACCTGCCAGAGAATCCACCAGCTTCACACTCTCCACCGTGACCACCGCGTCATCCAACGCCGTCCGGAAGGCTTCCCCCAGACGGTGCATCTGATCCGCGGACACGCCATCCTCTCTGGTCTGTTTCTGGCGCTTCTGCCATTCCTCTTCTGCGGCTCTCTCTTTGTCCTTCTCCTCTTCGGAAACGTACGTCTGAGGTTTGGTGAGATCCACCTGGATATCGAGGTTGTCCGCCACCTTTTTCAGCTCCTCCATCGGAAGGTCGTTGCCGCCGAAGACGACTACCACATAGCCCTCTTCCGGGTTAAAGAGATAGACCCTCTTGTCAAAGCCCTTCCCTGCCCTCTCCTGGTCCCAGTCCAGGGTCAGCACATGGGCCTCCATGTTATCCAGGGTCGTCGTTTCCATATCCAGCAAATGGTCTGTTGCCAGCATGTCTTCCGCGCTGTCCAGCCAGGCCGCGTCTACGGGACAGATGGAGATGCCGTTCTGGTGCATCCCGTCTTTATCATATTTTCCTTCCTCGTACTCCGTATAGCCTTCCGGGATATACTTCGGAACCGCGGTCACCTCCCCCGCCGTCAGCTCATAATCGATCTCGAAATCATAGAACAAGGTCTTGCCCTCCTCCTTCACATCCTTCGTGAAAAATCCCCCCGCCGCCATAACGCCCAGGGTGGAAGCTGCCAGCATGGCCGCCGCGGTCCCTGCCAGGATCCATTTTCTGCAGGAAATACGCCCTGCTGCCTGATACGTCTTGCCGCTGAGTTTTCCATAGGCCTCGTAAACCTTCTCATCTACCTCCTGGGGCAGTGTCAGGTCCTGCTTTAAGATTCGTTTTACTTCCTTTTCATTATATTTCTTCATATTAATTGCCCTCCCGCATAAATTCCCGTATCCTGGCACTCCCTGGCGAACTTCTTTCTCGCCCGTACCAGCCGTGTCTTCACCGTGTGTTCATTCATATCCAGAAGCTCTGCGATCTCCCGGATCTTAAAACCTTCTACATAGTAGAGAATCAATATCGTCCTGTATTTCTCCTCGATCGAATGCAGCAGCTCCATAAACTCAAAATTTTCCTGGGCCATATCGTGGCTTTCCGTCTCCGGCATCTCCTCGATCAGGCACAGCTCCCTGTTTTTCTGAAGAATGTCCTTGCATTTATTGATCAAAATGCGGATCATCCAGGTCTTAAAATACTGAGGCTCCTTCAGCGTATCCAGCTTTTCGAAACAGGTCAGGATCGTCTCCTGCATGGCGTCCGCAACATCCTCCTCATGATGGAGATAGGATTTGGCCACCTTGTACATTCCCTACTTGTTCTGCTCCATCAGCTTTACAAAGGAAGCCTCGTCCCCCCTTTGCGCTTTTAACACCAACCGTACCATCTTTTAAGCACCTCCCCTCCTTCATTATACTTTCTTTTCTTTTGCTTTACATCTATTAGACAGCGTTTCCGTGAAAAAGGATTCACAGTAACTGTCCATCACTCATTTACAAATTTCCCTTTTCCCTCTATAATGTGACTTAACGAAAAGATTACTGTTCACTTCGTTCACAGTAACATTCGCAAATCCATCTGACATTTGCATTGCAAATGGGATTCGCTCACACCTGAATCACGTTCTTACGGTCTGCGCAGTAAATGCTCAGACCTGCGTGAACAGTAATACGAAAGGAACCACTTACAAAGGAAGGAGAAAAATACCTATGAAAAAACGTTATTTTGTGATCCTCGTTCTGCTGGCGGCGGCAGCTGTCATCTCAGCGGCGGCCCTCCACCAGGGAAAAACCCCCGGATACACGGTGGGGATCTGCCAGTATACGCAGCACGAGGCTCTGGACGCGGCCGCCCAGGGGTTCAAGGCGGCTCTCTCTGAAAAGCTTGGGAAACAGGTAACCTACGACGAACAGAACGCCGGAGCCGATTCCTCCGTATGCAATGCCATCATGAACAGCTTCCTGGCAGAGGAGGCCGACCTGATCCTGGCAGACTCCACGAAGGCCCTCCAGGCTGCGGCAAACGCCACCACAGAGATCCCGATCCTGGGGACGGCCGTCACAGACTACGGCGCTGCCCTGAACCTGTCTGATTTTGGCGGAACCGTGGGCGGAAATATCTCCGGCACCTCTGATTTAGCGGCTCCCGGCGAACAGGCGGCCATGATCCATGAGCTGTTTCCGGAGGCGGAGACGGTGGGCATCCTCTACTGCTCCTCCGAGACAAACTCCCAATTCCAGGCCGAAGGCCTGACGGACGCTCTGACAGACCTGGGATACCATGGCGAAGCTTATCCCTTCGTAGATTCCGGCGACCTGGCAGCCGTCACCGCCCAGGCGGCGTCTGCCTGCGATATCCTCTACGTACCTACGGACAATACGGTTGCCTCCAACGCGGAACTGATCGCAAACATCTGTATCCCTGAAAACGTGCCTGTCATCACCGGCGATGAAAACACCTGCCGCATCTGCGGAGCAGCCACCCTCTCCGTCAATTATTACGACCTGGGCTATGCTACGGGAGAGATGGCGGCTGAGATTCTGTCCGACGGCAAACCTATTTCCGAAATGCCCGTCCGGTACGCCGACAGCTATATGAAGAAATACAACCCGTCGGTCTGCGAAAAGCTGGGGCTGACTGTGCCGGAGGATTACATCCCCCTCGACGAACAGTAGCCATTCTAACTATTCACTCATACATTTTAGAAAAGGAAAACGATTATGAATTTTTTTGAAACACTGCAACAGGCCATCATGGCTGTTTTCCATGGGGTCTATCACCTTCTCTGGGGTGATCTGATCTCCATACCGCTTCCGGGCGGCAGCACCCTGGGTCTCTCCCTGCTGGTGCTTATCCTGATTCCCTCCGGAATCTATTTTACCGTGCGCACCCGCTTCCTCCCTTTTCGTCTCTTCCCTGAAATGATGAAGACGATCACCGAGAAAAAGAGCGTTTCCCATAAAAACGCCATCTCCGGCGTCCAGGCACTGATTGTGTCCACCGCTACCCGTGTGGGCATGGGAAACCTGGTGGGCGTAGTCGCTGCCATCTCTGCCGGCGGAGCGGGAGCCGTGTTCTGGATGTGGGTCATCGCCCTCCTCGGCTCCTCCACCGCTTTCGTGGAGGCTACCCTGGCTCAGCTCTACAAAGAAAAGGATCCCCTGTACGGTGGCTTCCGGGGAGGCCCGGCCTACTATCTGCACCATCTGTTTATAAAGAAAGGCAGTAAGCGGAAGCATTCCGTCATCGCCGTGCTCTTTGCCCTCTCCGGCCTGATCTGCTGGTGCGGCATCAGCCAGGTAATCGGAAATTCCGTATCCTCCGCCTTTGATAACGCCTTCCATATTCCGCCTCTGTACACCACCATCGTCCTGGTAGCCGTAGCGGCGGTCATCGTGCTTCGGAAAAATGCCACGGTAAAGGTGCTGGATGTGATGGTTCCCATTATGGCCGCCTGCTTTTTCCTGATGACCCTCTTTATCATTATCAAAAACGCCGGCAGCCTCCCCTCCGTATTCCGGAGAATCTTTCTGGAGGCCTTCGGGCTCCGCCAGGTAGCTGCAGGCGGCTTCGGCGCTGTGATCATGAACGGCGCAAAGAGAGGCCTTTTCTCCAATGAGGCCGGCAGCGGTTCCGCGCCCTGCGCCGCCGCGGCCGCCGATATCAGCCACCCGGCAAAGGAAGGGCTTCTCCAGGCCCTCGGCGTATTTATCGACACGATCGTCATTTGCAGCTGCTCAGCCATGATCATGCTGCTGACTCCCGCAGACCTGACGGCCGGGCTGGCCGGAATGGATCTTCTGCAGCAGGCTATGAACTACCATCTGGGAAGCTTCGGCGTCATCTTTATCGCCGCCATCCTCTGGCTGTTCAGCTTCTCCACGTTTATCGGCATCCTGTTTTACGCCAGGCCAAATGTAGCCTACCTGTTCGGTGATAACTGGCTCTCCCAGACTCTGTATAAGATTCTGGCCCTGGTGATGCTCTTTATCGGCGGGCTGGCCGCCTACACCTTCGTATGGGATCTGGGGGATATCGGTGTGGGATTAATGACCGTATTCAATATGATCGCCCTTTTCCCGCTGGCCCCAAAAGCCCTGAATTCCCTCCGGGATTACGAAAAAATGATTTCCAAAAATTGACATTTAAATGGCAGGACGGTATAGTATAATTAACAAAAAAGCGTAAAACCTGTTACTGTTCACGTAGGTCTGTGCATTTACTGCACAGACCGTAAGAAAGTGATTCAGGTATGAGCAAATCCCATTCGCGGAGCGAATTTTAGATGGATTTGCGAATATTACTGTAAACGAAGTGAACAGTAATAAAAAACTGTTTCTGAAAGGAGTCCTACCATGAAAAATTTTACCTATGTAGTTTCAAACCCCACTGGTATCCATGCAAGGCCCTGCGCCCTGCTGGCCCAGTGCTGTGTAAACTTTAAAAGTGCAGTGACCGTCCGCGCCAACGACAACGTCGCTTCCGGCGCAAACGTACTGGCGCTCCTCTCCCTGCAGGCAAAGTATCACGATGTGATGAACTTTGAGATTGAGGGCGAGGACGAGGAGGCCTGCGCTGCCGCCATCCTGGATGTCCTGGACAGAAAATTCCACAGCCAGAAAAGCAGCCAGGTTCTGAAAATTGCCTTTTTCGGCACAAAGGATTATGACCGTACCTTTTTCAGCGAGCTGACAAGAGACAAAGGCGCCGGCACCTACAATGCTGACATCAAGTATTTTTCTTCCAACCTGGGCCCTGAGACAGCCCATCTGGCAAAAGGCTACGACGCCGTATGCGTGTTTGTCAATGACAACGTATCCCGCCCCGTGGTGGAACAGCTTCATGACTGCGGCATCCGCCTGATCCTCCTGCGCTGCGCAGGCTTCAATAACGTGGATCTGTCTGCCGCCAAGGAATACGGCATCACGATTCTGCGTGTTCCGGCGTACTCCCCCTATGCGGTGGCAGAACATGCCATGGCCATCCTCCAGGAGGCAAACCGCCATCTCCACAAGGCATACAATAAGGTAAAGGACAACAACTTTGCCCTGAGTGGCCTTCTGGGCATCGACCTGCATAACAAGGTGGCAGGTATTGTGGGAACCGGAAAAATCGGCGTATGTATGGCCAGAATCTGCAAGGGCTACGGCATGACCGTTTTAGGCTGGGACGCTTACCCCAACCAGGCTTTGGTGGATGAAGGGCTTTTGACCTATGTGGAAAAGGAGGAGCTCTTCCAGAAGGCAGACCTGATTTCCCTCCATGCCCCCCTCTTCCCCTCCACCTACCACATTATCAACGAGAAATCCATCGCGATGATGAAGGATTCCGTCATGCTGGTAAATACCGGCAGGGGCGGCCTTGTAGACAATGAGGCCCTGATCGCCGCTTTGAAGCAGGGGAAATTTCATGCAGTGGCTCTCGATGTGTATGAAGGTGAGGACAACAACGTCTACACGGACAGGAGCGATAAGGCCATCACCGACGATATCACCGCCCGCCTGCTCATGTTCCCCCAGGTGGTGATTACCAGCCATCAGGCCTTCTTCACCCGGGAGGCTATGCAGGCCATCGCCGTGGTGACCATGGAGAACGCCAGAAACTTTAATGAAGGAAACGACTACGGAGACGCGCTGGTGAAAGCGTAGACCCCATGATAAAAGGAAGGCAGCCGCCCTGGGACGGCTTGCCTTCCTTTTTTGCCGCTTCCTTTTTGTCCTCCCTCCTCCGAGAGGTAAACCTTGAAAATCCCCCGCCAGAATGATATGATAATTTGTAAGTTAGCCGATAAATGAGCCTGGCGTCATATATCCACAATCGGCTCATTTCATAAAGGAGGAACATACCATGGCAGACCCTCACACCCTGTACAAACTGATCATCCTGTATATGCTGAAGAAAGTGAATTTCCCCTTAACGAACGCCCAGATTTCCGAATTTGTGCTGGACCAGGGATATACCACCTACTTTACCCTTCAGCAGATCATCCATGACCTGCTGGATGCGGAGCTGATCCGCGAAGAAAAGATACGAACCACCTCCCGCTACTATATCACAGACAGCGGCGAGAAAACCCTGGAGTTTTTTGGAAATAAGATCTCCCCCGCGATCCGCCGGGACATCGACAGCTATCTGAAGGAAAATCAGTTTCAGCTTCGAAACCAGGTTTCCATCGTCGCCGACTACTACAAAACCACAACGGATGAATACACCGCGGAGTGCAAAGTACAGGAGAAAAACGTTGACCTGATCTCCCTCTCCCTGACAGTCCCCCTGAAAGAGCAAGCCATCGCGATCTGCGACCATTGGAACAGCAAATGCCAGGAAATTTACACCTTTGTGATGAATGAACTGCTCCAGTGACGAAAATCCGTGTTTTTTTCCTTGCATTTTCCATATTATCGGTTACAATAAAGGGGATTCATATAGAAAGAAAAATTTGAGCGAGGTTAGATATGATTAGTGCAAACAATGTAACATACCGTGTAGGCAAGAAAGCTTTGTTTGAGGACGTAAATATTAAATTTACCGAAGGAAACTGCTATGGGCTGATCGGCGCGAACGGCGCGGGCAAATCCACCTTTTTAAAGATCCTGTCCGGCGCTCTGGATACCACCAACGGCTCCATCGCCATTACTCCCGGACAGCGCCTTTCCGTGCTGGAGCAGGATCACTTCAAATATGATGAGTACCCTGTTCTGGACACTGTGATCATGGGAAACCAGAGGCTGTACGATATCATGAAGGAAAAAGAAGCGATCTATTCCAAGGAGGATTTTACGGAGGAAGACGGTATCCGCGCCAGTGAGCTGGAGGGTGAATTTGCCGAAATGAACGGCTGGGAGGCCGAATCAGACGCCGCTTCCCTGTTAAACGGCCTGGGCATCGGCACAGAACTCCACTATGCCATCATGGGCGATCTGAACGGAAACGAAAAGGTAAAGGTCCTTCTGGCAAAGGCTCTCTTCGGAAATCCTGACATTCTGCTCTTAGACGAGCCCACCAACCACCTGGATCTGGAAGCCATCGAGTGGCTGGAAGAGTTTCTGATAAATTTTGACAATACAGTGATCGTGGTATCCCACGACCGTTATTTTCTGAACAAGGTCTGCACCCAGATCGCCGATATCGACTACGGCAAGATCCAGCTCTACGCCGGAAACTATGATTTCTGGTATGAGTCCAGCCAGCTTCTGATTCGCCAGATGAAGGAAGCCAACCGCAAGAAGGAAGAAAAGATCAAAGAACTGCAGGAGTTTATCTCCCGGTTCAGCGCCAACGCTTCCAAATCCAAACAGGCTACCTCCCGAAAGAGGGCACTGGAAAAAATCCAGCTGGACGAGATCAGGCCCTCCAGCCGGAAATACCCCTACATTGATTTCCGTCCCAACCGTGAGATCGGAAACGAGGTGCTCATGGTGGAAAATATCTCCAAGACGATTGACGGCGTAAAGGTGCTGGATGATATCACCTTCACCCTGGGCCATGACGATAAAGTAGCCTTTGTGGGCGGAAACGAGCAGGCTAAAACGGTATTTTTCAAGATCCTCATGGGCGAGATGGAGCCGGACGAAGGCAAGATCAAGTGGGGCGTTACCACCTCCCAGGCTTATTTCCCGAAGGACAGCACCGAGGAATTCGATAACGACCTGACCATCGTTGACTGGCTGACCCAGTTCTCCGAAATCAAGGACGCCACCTATGTGCGGGGCTTCCTGGGACGTATGCTCTTTGCGGGAGACGACGGCGTCAAGAAGGTAAAGGTGCTCTCCGGAGGAGAAAAGGTCCGCTGCCTTCTCTCCAAGATGATGATCTCCGGCGCCAATGTGCTGATCCTGGATGAGCCCACCAACCACCTGGACATGGAGTCCATCACCGCCCTGAACAACGGCATGATCAAATTCCCCGGCGTATTGCTCTTTGCCTCCCACGACCATCAGATTGTACAGACCACGGCAAACCGGATCATGGAAATCCTGCCGGGCGGAAAAATGATTGATAAGATCACCACCTACGACGAATATCTTGCCAGCGATGAGATGGCAAGAAAACGTCAGGTATACACTACGGACGGCAAGCTGGAGGACAACTAATTCACCTTGCCATCCCTTTTACATGAAATCCCCCGTCTGGAAACCAGGCAGGGGATTTTTTATCCGGCGGGTAATGGCTGTGTTTTCTCTTACTGGCGGATATAAATTCCCTGCTCCTCGATCCAGTCCTCCAGATCTCCCAGAGCGTCCTGGGCCCAGGTTTCACTGAGCTTTTTCTCTTCCTGCTTCGTCTCCTGTTCCTGCTGTTTTCTTTTTTCTTCTGACATCTTGTTTCCTCCTTTTTCTATGGGCTGCCCGGCAAGCCAACGCTCCCGCGGCAGGCATGTCTGTTTTGTTCCTTATACACAACAAGGCAACTTCCCCCCGGGCCGCCTTTGGTCCGGGGAAAGTCACCCTGATTGATCACTTTTTATCCTTTGACATATGGCTTGTTGGCTGAACAGTTCCTGCCTTACTCTCTGTTCGCCCAGCAGGTCTCCACCAGCTCACAGAGTACATCCTTAATGGGACGGCGGATCACCAGGTCTGCCACCCGATCCTTGCAGGACTCCTCCTGATTAATAAGAATCAGCTCCCGGCCATCGAAGTATTTCACATAACGTCCTGCGAAGGGGCTCCCCAGATCGGAACCTATGACAAGAAGCAGGTCCGCCTTTGCGATCTCGTTGATCGCCCTCGTCATCATCCGGTTATCCACCATCTCGCCAAACATCACGACCTTGGGACGGATCAGCTTTCCGCAGACATCACAGCAGGGAACGCCCTTGCTCTTTGCCATATACTCCGCGTTAAAGGTTTTGCCGCAATTGATACAAACATTATTTTCAATGTCCCCGTGAAGCGGCAGCACATTCTTGCATCCCACTTTTGAATAGTAGTTGCAGGCATTGTTGGTGATGATGAGCTGGATCAGATTCCTCTCCTCCAGGATCCGCAGACATTCATAGGATTTTCCCGGATGCATATTCTCCGTGGGAAGCACCTCCGCCTTGTAAAATTCAAAGAATTTCTCAGGCCTGGTGGAAAAGCAAGCCGCGCTGAACATTTCCTCCGAGGAATGCCCGTACTTTTTTTCTATCTCGTAGTCCCTGGACTGCTTTCTCATGCTGGGCCTTCCCACCTCCGCCAGCATGCCGCTGCAGCAAAGGGCCACTGTATATCTGCTCTCGTACAGGTTTTTCCTTAACACATCCATCTCTTTCATATCAACACCCCCGTCTCTTTTATCACCTGTATTCCCAGATCTATTTTCTCTTATTTTAGTACACTTCGCCCATAATTGTCAATATTATCAGGAGGTTTTGTGCGATTTTCACAACTATTTAGTGATAGTTCCCGGGAATCTGTACCTCATGGGCCAGATCCACAGAGAAATACTCCCGCACAGCCTGCGTCTGCCCTGTCTGCCCCAAAACCCACATGAGCTTTGTGAGGGCCGCCTCCGCTGTCATATCATAGGCCTGGAGCACCCCTCCACCCAGGGCCCGCAGCCCCGTCTCATACACGGAAAGATTGCTCCCCTCATAGCGGCACTGGCTGCCCACCAGAAGCACCATCCCGTCCTTGACTGCCTGCTCGGCTGCCGCCACAAAATCATTTTTCAGAAACGGCAGCCCGCCAAGTCCAAAGGCCTCTATGTAAATGCCCCTGTAGCCCTTTTCCGCCAGCATAGACAGAATCCCCGGATCAATGCCGGGATACACCTTCAGGATAAAGACCTTATCGGAGTAATCGGTACGCACCTCAAAAATTCCTTTTTTCTGCGGAATATATTCCCTGTGGACGCACAGGCCCAGGGAACTGATCTCCGCCACATTGGGGTAATTGATACTCTCAAAGGCGTCAAAGCTCATGGTGCGCACCTTTGAGGCCCGGACGCCCAGCATCACCTTTCGGTTAAATGCCACGAAAACTCCCGCGTATCCGCTGGCGGCCATATGGACAGCACAGCGGCAGTTCTCCATGGCGTCCGCCACCGGATGGCTGATGGAGAGCTGGCTTCCTGTGATTACCACGGGGATCGGAACATTCTGCAGCATAAAGGTCAGCATCGACGCCGTGTAGGCCATGGTGTCCGTGCCGTGGATCACTACAATTCCCTGGTACTGATAGACGGCCTTCCCGATTCTCTCCGCCAGGGTTTTCCAATCCTCCGGAAAAATATTTGCGCTGTCCACAAAAAAGAGATTCTCCATCTCAAGCTCTATATTTCCGGCCACCAGGCGCATTTCACTCAGCAGTTCCTGACTGCTGAGCCCAGGGGCCAATCCTTTCTCGCTCTTAACCGAGGAAAATGTTCCTCCCGTATTGATGATTAAGATTTTTTTCATAAGTTTTCTCCTGTTCAGTCTATAAAATGCGTTTTGCTACAATCATCACGATTCCAACAACCAGCAAAAGCATCAGCGCCATGTACAGGAATCCTGAGAGCGCCAGCCCTACCAGAAATAAGGGAAGCAAAATCAGGCGGAATAAAATTTTTGTCACGCCCCAGGCTGCCCGGAACGCAAAGCCGATCATCCTTCCAAAGACGGCCAGCATTAAGATTACGAATACGATCTTCAGCATATCCTTCCTCCTCTGAATCTATCAAATGAGCTGCCTGGCAAAGGAAGCCTGGCGGCCGCTTTACATACTCGTTCTCAGTATACAATCATGTTCTGCATTTATCAATTACATTTTCATTATCTACAGGTAATGAAACGTGCTCCATTAACAAAGATTTCACAATTCACAAATTAACCATTCGGTCAATTTGTGCTACTATAGTCCCTAGCAAAGGAATCCTATGTTAGTGAGGTATTTATGAAGAGAACAGAACGTACAGAATTAACGGTAGCAAAGATACTGGAGGCGGCGTTAGAGGAATTCGGCGCGAACGGTTACGCCGGCGGAACGATCAACAACATCTGTAAAAGAGGAATCAATAAAGGGCTGATCTACCACAATTTTAAAGATAAGGATGAGCTCTATCTCGTATGCCTTGAGAAAAGCTGCCAAAAGCTGGTCGCGATGATTGAGGAAAGCGGCTGCGCCTCTGACCAGCTGCAATATATGAAGCTCCGCATGCACTTTTTTACAGAATATCCCAACGAGGCCCACATTTTCTTTGAAGCTATTTTGCAGCCCCAGGAGGAATTGCGGGACAGGATCCGGCAGATTTTAGAGCCCTTTGAGGCGATAAATGAAAGGATCTACCGCAGCGTCTTGTCCAGCCTCACACTGCGGGACGGGATCACGGAAGAGGACGCCCTGAATTATTTCCGTCAGATGCAGCGGATGTTCAACGGATATTTCAGCAGCTCCGCCTACCGCTATATGACGCTGGATAAGCAGATCAAAGAACATGAAACGAACCTTGCCAAATTACTTGACTTCATGCTGTACGGAATCGCAAAAGGAGGTACTCAAAAATGATACAATTACTGCGATGGCTTATGGTGCTTGCCCTGGCGCTGCTTGCCGGCAAGCTTGTTTCCAGGCTTAAGCTTCCTTCCATTTTAGGATGGCTGATCATCGGTATGCTGTTCGGGCCCCACGCCCTTGGCCTGCACACTCTGTGCTAGCGTTCCTAAAAGCACCGCGCCAAGCAGCATCCCTGCCGCAAGTTTCTTCATTCTCTCTTCTCCTTTCTCAAGATCCTTATTTTATTTTTACCCCGCTTTTCCCTTTAATCTTAAACAGTTTTGTATAGGCCTTCTTTTTCGCCCTGGGCACCTGGATCACCGCCTTTTTCGAAATGCCCCTGATGCTGGAGGGGGAGGCCTTTTTCAGCTTCTTTGACCGGATGACGATCCTTTTCAGGCTCTTCGCGCCGTAGAAGGCGTTCTTTCCGATGACCTGCACATTCGCTCCGACGGTGACCTTCGTAAGCTTTTTATTCCCCTTAAACGCATTCTTCGCGACCTGCACCACCGTGCAGGAGACGCCCTCCAGCTTCACGCTGGCCGGAATCGTAAGGGATTTCTCCGTCTTTTTCACGGGCTTTACGACGGCGGCTTCCCGCTTTTCCACGGAGAGCACCTTATAGTACAGCTTTCCTGCCTGGTACACGCCGCCCTTTTTCAGTTCTCTCTTCGGCGGTACCAGATCTCCCGGTGCCTCTATGTCCGGGGTTTCCGTTTCCGGGGCTTTGGTTTCCGGCGTTTCTGTTTCCGGCGGCTCTGTATTCGGAGTCTCCAGCTCCTTGTACGCTGTCTCCGCCGCTTCCAGCAGGCCAAGGTTTGTCACCAGCTTCTTCTGGTCCTCCGTCAGGCCCTCGTAGGCCCTTCTCGCCTCCTCAATCGCCGCTTTGCTCTCCAGCGTCACGGTCCCGATGGCCCCGATCTTTTCGATGACTGCCGCTGCCGCCTTCTCATCTGCCTGCCGCTTTTCCGTCCACCACTCCCGTATGCCTGCCGCCACCTGATAGCTGCCCACCGGAAGGGTGAAACGGTAAACAATGGATTGATCCTTTTTTGCCCAGTAGCCGCTTCCAAACAGGCAGTCACCGTTATAGACCCCCGGTTCTCCCACCAGGCCCCAGACGCCGTCATAGGCCTGGTCGCCCGTCTCGTTCAAAAGCGCGATCTCTCTCTCCCTAAAACCGTCGAAAAATCCACTGCTCTCCTTGCTGCAGTCTACAAAATATACCGTATTTTCCTGGTACAGGCTGACAGAAGCCGCCTCCTTGATTTCCTCCACCGTCCAGTCAGACACCGGTGAAATCTGCATCTCGCCGCTGTATCCCAGCTCCACCGGAAGCCAGACATAGCGGGAATCCGCCAGGTCGCTCCGGTTCCACCGATCTCCCATATAGAGAAACTTTCCGTTTGCCTCATCCACCGGGAAGATGCAGGTGCTCTGTGTCCGGAACGTGGTATCCTTTTCCGCCCCCACACAGGGATTTCCTTTCGCCTTCCACGGCCCCATCGGGGAATCCGCCGTATAGTAAATCGCCGCGTTTGGATCCCACCCCGTACAGCCGGAGGTCATCAGGTAATATTTCCCCTGATACCGGAACATGGCCGGAGCTTCCCGGGAGCTGTTTTTCATATTTCGTGTAAAGTCACGGCCTTCCACCGCCCCTTCCGATACATCCAGATCCGTATACTCCTGATTCAGCCTGGAGATGTAGAGCGTGGCGTTTTCCTCGCTAGCATAGAGGATATAGGCCGTTCCGTCCACATCCTGGAAGAGATTCATGTCTCTTGCCATTCCCTTCTCGGATCCGGAATAATCCTCTGAGCAGTGCAGCCTCCTCGCCTTCAGGAAGCGGAAGGGGCCCTCCGGCCTGTCTGCAACCGCCACGCCCGCCATGGGCCTGGATGCGCTCGCCATTTGTGTCAAACATCCATTGGCCGGCATATCCTGTAAAGGAGGTTTTCGTCTCCACCGCAGCGCTCAGCTCCGCGGCCAGCTCGTCAAAACGCTCCTGAACCGTCAGGGGATCCGAAAGGGTCTCCTTTGCCTCCTCCAGAAGCTGCTTCCCCTCCGGGCTATCTGCGGTGAGCCGTTCTCCCTTCTCCACCAGCTCTTCCAGCGGTTCTTTATTTTTTACGAAGGAATCCCTGGATACCAGCTGAATCTCAGCCGCAGATACATACACGGAATCCGTTGACTCCAGGTTTCCCTTCGACGTAATCCCTGTCAGCCTCACTGCCTTTACCTGGTTTACGGAATCAAAGGTCGCCGTTTTCTGATCCCTGGTAGCCGCCCAGGTTCCCGCGGCTGCGTCTGTAAACGTCTCTCCGTCGGTGCTCACGCGGATTTTATATTCCAGGATCGTTCCGTTCCAGTCCTTGTCGTTGCGCGGCGTGTACCGGAGCTGGCAGACCCCGTCCACAGGCTCCTGCAAAGTCAGCGTGATGGACTGGGGCAGCTCTTTCCGGTTGCTCCAGGACGTATGCCACCAGGTACTGCTGTTACCGTCCAATGCTTTCGCAGGCTCATTGCCTGACTCGTAGCTGTCCGCCGACGCCATCATCAGGCTTCTGTCGATCACGTGTTCCTCTGCGCCTTCTTCCGCATACGCGACAGTTCCTGTATTCCCCATCCTCAACAGTTCCGAAGGCCCGGCTGCGGCCAGGCTGGCCGCCAGCATCCCTGACAAAATGGCTGTTCTTACTTTTTTCCAGTTCATAAGTTCCTCCTCTTTGCTATTTTCTCTGTATGCCACTTTTTCCGGCACCGGGTTCCTGAAGTCTCCCGATGCCGGATTGCTTTTATTTCTTTTACTGTTCCTTTTTCTGATGCCTGCCTTTTTCCTCTTCTTTTGCAGCAGTTTCTTTTTATCCGGCTCTTCGCCGCTGTGCGCCCTTCCGGTTCTTATTTCTTCTTATATACAAGCTTCTTCCCGGCGCTCTTCATCCCCTTTTTCAGCTTTTGCAATTCCTTCTTTGCCATCTTCTTCGGAACCGTTACCTTACAGTTTTTCCGGATTCCTGTAAAGGCCCTGCTGCCAATTTTCGGCGCTTTCGTGCCCTTCCATACCAGGCTTTGCAGCTTTTTACACTTGAAAAACGCCTGCGTTCCGATCTCATTTACGTATTTCCCCACCGTAAGAGCCGTAAGCTTTTTGCAATTCTGAAAGGCGTTTGCCGAGATAAACGTTACCTGGTAGGTCGTGCCTTTCACCTGGATGCTGTCGGCTACCGTAAGCTCTGTTTCATTCCTGCCGGCCGGGCCGCAGGCTTCCATCTGCTTTTTGGCCTCGTCTGTCACACAGTATTTGACGCCCTGTACCTCCACCGTGTCTCCCTTCCGGAGCACGGGAGCTTTTTTCACCCTGTCAAGCTCTGTCTGCATGCTTAGAATGTCCTTTTTGGCCTTTTCCAGTTCCGCTTCCAGGGCCTTTTGCAAGCTGGCAAGCTCTTCCTGGGCTTTCAGGGCTTCTTCTTTCGCCTTTTTCAGCTCTTCCTCCAGCTTTGCCCTGTCGGGCTCTGTCGAGGTTTTCAGTCCTTTTACCGCCTCTGACAGCTTTTGGATACATGCCTCGATCTCCTCCTGCCGCTCCGCCGTGGGCCTTTCCAGCAGAAGTTTCTCCGCTTCTGCGATGGCTTTCTCCACCGCCCGGCAGCTTTCCGGGGTGTACATCGCCCCATCCAGTCCCCGGACACAGTTCAGCACCTGCTCCAGAGCCTCTGTATCTGCATAGTCGTAATTATCGCCTGTCACCCAGATGCCATAGAGCCCCGACGCCAGCGTATCCTTCCTGGCCGTACATCCCATATGATACAGGGAACCGTAATACTACCGGTGGTAGTCCTCATCCCCGATGTCGATATAGGGCTTCCTCCTGTGCACTGAGGACTCCGTTGATCGCCAGCTCCGGCACAAAATCATCATGAACGCTGCTGCCCCTTGCCGTGACGCCCTGCTCCCTGGTCAGCGACATATTTTTCTGTTTTACGGTGACGCCTCCCAGGGCAATCTGGCGGATGAACCTGTCGTCCGCATGAAAGGGTGCGCTCGTCACCAGATCGCCTCCGTTCCAGAAGTCGCCCTTGGACAGCAGATATGTCTTTTCTTTCGCGTTTCCATAAAAAACCACGCCTGTATCCCCGTTTCCCAGCAGAGCGGTTTCCGGTATATTGTCGTTGAGCGCCCCCGCGTAATCAGGAGAATCCCATACGCCTCCGCAAGCTTCCAGCTCTCCCTTCAGCCACTCCCATTCCGTCTCTTCCGCCGCCTGCGCTTTTTGCGCCGTCCCGGATGGAAAAATCCCGGCGGACAGTGCCATCATCCCTGCCAGCAATCCTGCCAATATTCTCTTTCGCATGTCTTCTCCTCCGTATCTTATTTCTTTTTAGGCGTTTGCGAAACACCACAGCCCGCATAAAATCGGGCTTTTTTATTTGCTAAAATAGAACAA
>DESK01000030.1:117228-133301 GCA_002361955.1 Lachnospiraceae bacterium UBA3316 | reverse complement strand
CACCCCTCTGCTACGATATTCAAACGATTCATTCATAAGGCTACAAAACACACATCCATTTTTGCTCCTTAATATCCCACAAACCGCAGAAAATCAAGGTTTCCTTGAAAGCAGACAGACGGTTTCAATATTCCCCTGAACTTTAATTTTATACTGCATAGCGAAAGTATGCAATAGATTTTCAAAGTGGGGTAATGGTTTTATCCCCATAAAAAGCGGTTGATTAAATGTATTTTAGGATTTTCCTATATAAATCCCACAGCCTCGGTCCACAAAAGCCACCCAAAGTACTCAACCCACGATGCTCATGAACATCTCTATCTTCAACCTCAAAGAGTCTATGGAAATCATCTCCTTCACCTACATAGACTGATTTGTCATAATTAAGAAAAGTAGACTTGCCACTAAATTGGTCACCTGTGATATCTATAATAATATGTTTGTCTACCATCAGCCACGCATGAGATTGTCCGTTTCCATCCGGTTTACCCCAATATGTTCCACAGACATAATCTGTTTTGATACCTTTATCCAATAAATACTGAGCTAACAAATCACTCGTATCTCCGCAGCAAGCACGTGGAAATCTGCGATATATGCTGTCGTTATCAAACTCCCCTGCTTCCAAAGCCAAATCAATCGCTCTTCGAAATTGGGTTGCGAACTGTTTAATTTCCTTCATCATACGCTCCTTTAACAAAACCGCTTTTGCGAAAAAGTATCCTTTCGCCAAAATGTATATTTCTTATTCTCAAAAGCCTATCCCCTGGGGTAAACCTCCAGTTATATCATCACTCTACGGAAACAGAAACACACATCTATTTTATTCCCAAAATAGCGAAATCCTTTGATTTATTGGGCTTTTCTTGACAGAAGACAGACTGTCTCCACATGCACCGTCCCCGGAAACATATCCACACAACAAACCTTCTCCACTTCATACCCGCACTCCTGTATCATCTCCAGATCCCTGGCCAGGCTGGTGGGCTTGCAGGATATGTACACCATTTTCTCTACCCCGAAATCAAGAATCTTCCGCAGCGCCTTCGGGTTAATGCCGTCCCTTGGCGGATCCAGTACGATCAGATCCGGCGTATCGTCCACCAGGTCAATGGCCTTGAGCACATCCCCGGCAATGAATTCACAGTTGGAAAGCCCGTTCATCGCGGCGTTCTGTTTGGCTGCCTCCACGGCTTCCTCCACGATCTCGATGCCAATGACCTTCTTGGCCACCGGAGCCAGCACCTGAGCAATGGTTCCTGTGCCGCTGTACAGGTCGAAGATCACCTTGTCTTTCGTTTCGCCTATGTAGGAGCGCGCCGTCTCGTAAAGCACCTCCGCTCCCAGAGAATTCGTCTGGAAAAAGGAAAACGGTGTGATCTTAAATGTCAGCCCCAGCAGCTCCTCGTAAAAATAGTCCTGGCCGTAGAGAATTTCCGTGCTGTCATTTTGCACCACGTCCGCCAGGCTATCGTTAAAGGTGTGCAGAATTCCTGTGATCCTACCGGACAGCGGCAGAGCCAGCAGCACGTCCACCAGTCCCGTAAGACTGTGGCTCTCCTGGGTGGTTGTCACCAGATCCACAAGAATCTCCCCCGTCTTCTCGCCTCTGCGAACCAGCAGATGGCGCAGGTACCCCTCATGGCGCATTCTCCGGTAAAATCCCAGCTTCTGCTCCCTGCAGTAATCCAGCACGCCTGTGAGGATCTTTCCAAAATCTCCGTCCACGATCCGGCATTCCGGCACATTTACAATGTCATAAAAGCTTCCCCGCCTGTGAAGGCCCAGAGCCAGCGGACCGTCCTTCACTTCATCGCCAAAAGTAAACTCCATCTTATTCCGATAGGCATCTGCCTTGGGACTTCCTTTGATTCCTTCAAATACATAGTCTTCCCGGATCACGCCGTCCAGCAGCGCCTTCACCTGCCCTGCCTTCATGGCGATCTGGCTGTCATAGGGAAGATTCTGGTAAGTACAGCCGCCGCAGGATCCGAAATGCGGGCAGGAAGGCTCGATTTCTTCCAGCCCCTTCTCCAGCACCTCTATAATACGCCCTTCGCACTTTCCCTTCCTGACCTTGCTCACCGACAGGCGGATCTTCTGCCCCGGGATCCCGTTTTTTACAATCACCGGCTTTTCTTCCTGTTCAATCTCCACGATCCCTTTATTCGGGAAAACCACCTTCCGTATCCTGCCCTCCATTATCTGCCCTTTCTTCATTCCGTCCTCCAATCTATTCTATCAAAAATCCCTGTTCGTAAAGGAAGGCAGGTGCCTCATGGCATCTGCCCTCCCATTTTTGTTTTACCTATCTTGTCCGCTTTACTCTGCGTCATCCTTCTTTTCGTCTGCGGCCTTCTCGCCTTTGTCGGCTTCCTCTTCATCCGCATCGTCGAAATAATTATCGAAGTCGTCCTCGAAATCCTCTTCAAAATCTTCCAGATAATCCGGTGTGAAGTAGCGGTATACTGCATAGGCAATCGCTGCCACAGCCGCTGCAGCGCCGATAATGGCCAGCGCCCATACGAGATTATTTTTCTTATCCTCTTCCTCTTTTTTCTGCAATGCTGCCAGAAAATCTTCCCATCTGTTCATAATTCACACATCCTTTCCGCCATGCCTCCGTCTGTCTCTGCCGCCCTGCCGACACAGTACAGGCTGCCTGGCATC
Organism: Lachnospiraceae bacterium UBA3316; assembly: GCA_002361955.1. Lineage (GTDB taxonomy): Bacteria > Bacillota > Clostridia > Lachnospirales > Lachnospiraceae > Hominisplanchenecus_A. Next base: position 130,631 of record DESK01000030.1, on the reverse strand, counting down.
TTCTCCTTACGTCTTTTCTTTAGTATAACACCAAAGGCAAAAGATTACTATAGAAAATCAAAAAAATTATAGTCAATCAAACCCTATGGGAGCCTACAGCTTTTTAAGCTTCGCGAAAGCCGCGAACATCTTTTTCACGCCAACCCTGTCAAAATTGACGGTCACTTCAAAGTCCTTGCCGCCCTCCACGATGTTTTCCACAGTCCCCGGCCCGAACTTGATATGTTTTACACGGTCTCCCACACCATAATCCAGCTTATCCGCCTTTACCACCTTGTACTGCTTGGGCTCAAAGGCTTTGGCGGCAAAGGCCTGCCTGGCCTGGGCGTAGGCTGTCTGCCGCGGCAGCTCCTGCACCTTGGGCTTTATCACGTTTCCGACCTGCACCAATTTCCTGGGAATCTCCTGGACAAAACGCGAAACCTTGTTATACTGGGTCTCTCCCCGTATCATCCGGGCTCTGGCGCTGGTAATGGTCAGATTCTGCATGGCCCTAGTGATTCCCACATAGCAGAGACGTCTTTCCTCCTCGATATCGGAGGGATCTTCCGACACGATTGTCATATAGCTGGGGAAAATACCGTCTTCCATGCCTGCCAGATACACGTTGGGAAATTCCAGTCCCTTGGCGCTGTGCAGCGTCATCAGCACTACCCGGTCGCTCTCCTCCTCCAGGCCGTCGATATCCGCCACCAAGGCCACTTCCTCCAGAAAGCCGCTAAGGGTGGGGTTCTCCGCCTCCTGGTCGTAAGTCGCTGCCTTGGAAATCAGCTCATCGATATTTTCAATCCTGGCCCTGGCTTCCTCCGTATCCTCTGCCTCCAGCTCTGTCACATACCCAGTCTGGTCAACAATCTCCTGCAAAAGCTCCTCCACAGAAAGAAACTCCTGCTGACTTCGCAGCGTCTGGATAAAAGTAACAAAGGGACGCAGCTTCGCCGCACTCCTGCCCAGGGTGGAAATATCCTCTGCCCGCCGCAGGGCGTCATAAAAGCTGATGCCCTGCTCCTCCGCGTAATCCTGTACCTTTGCCAGCGTGGTAAGGCCGATTCCCCGCTTGGGCACATTGATAATCCTGCGCACCGCCAGGTCGTCCTTCGCATTATCCACCGTCTTTAAATAGGCCAACAGGTCTTTGATCTCTTTTCTGGCATAGAAATTTACGCCGCCGATGATCTTATAGGGAATATTCGCCAGCAAAAATTTTTCCTCAAACAGACGGGACTGGGCGTTGGTGCGGTAGAGGATCGCGCTATCACTATAATGGTATGTCCCCTCCCGTACCTTCTTTGTGATATCCCCCGCTATGTATTCCGCTTCCTCATAGGCCGTCATAAACTGCTGGAAAATAATCGGGGCGCCGTCGCCATTTGCCGTCCACAGGGTTTTGCTCTTCCTGCCTGCATTATTTTTGATGACGCTATTGGCCGCATCCAGGATGGTCTGGGTAGAACGGTAATTCTGTTCCAGCTTAATGAGCCTGGCATTCGGGAAAAAGCTCTCGAAATTCAAAATATTTCCGATATTTGCTCCCCGGAACTTGTAGATCGACTGATCGTCGTCACCTACCACGCAGAGATTCTGGTATTTCGAAGCCAAGAGGCTTACCAATTTGAACTGAGCCGTGTTGGTATCCTGGTACTCATCCACCATAATGTACTTAAACCGCTCCTGATAGGCCTCCAGCACATCCGGATTTAATTGAAACAGCTCTACCGTCTTCACAATCAGATCATCAAAATCCAGAGCATTGTTATTCTTCAGCTGTTTCTGGTATTCCTTGTACGCCTCCGCGATTTTCCGTTTTCCAAAGTCAGCCATATGGCTTCTCTCAAACTCCTCCGGCCCGATGAGCTCGTCCTTGGCAGCGGAGATAGCGGCTAAAATCGCCCTCTCCTTATGCGTCTTTGTATCTATCTGAAGACGTTTGCAAATATCCTTCATCAAAGACTTCTGGTCGTCGCTGTCATAAATCGTGAAATTGTTATCGAAACCCAGGCGGTCAATGTAACGCCGCAGGATACGTACACAGGTCGCATGGAAGGTAGCCACCCAAACGCTCTCCGCGCCGAAGGCCACCAGCTGATCCACCCTTTCCCGCATCTCCCCGGCCGCCTTGTTGGTAAAGGTGATCGCCAGGATATTCCACGGATTGACGCCCATTTCCTCTATCAGATAAGCCACCCTGTGAGTCAGGACACGGGTTTTTCCTGACCCGGCCCCTGCCAGGATCAAGAGAGGTCCCTCTGTATGGAACACTGCTTCCCGCTGCCTGTCATTCATAGAATCATAAATACTCATACAAAAATCCAGCCTTTCTTTTTCGCTTCCCTGATTATACCCTATTCTTCTTTTTTTGTCATCCTCAAAGAAAAGACTTGTTATCTGGTTTTTAAAACTATATAATATGACTTATAAGAGGGAAAACGAGGAAGCGACAACTAAACCGACATGTTATGCCAAAAAACAGCATACCGTAGTAAATGCACGGACCTACCTGAACTGTTGCAGACAGCAAACTATTACCTACCTAGAGCATAAGAAAGCGGGGATTGACTAATGACGATAGATTCTAAAGATATGCTGAAGAGTATTCTTATCAGCCTGTCTCATATTGATTATATTAAACCGGAGGACATTCCAAATATCGACCTGTACATGGATCAGGTGACTACCTTTATGGACACCCATTTGGCCGCCTCCAAACGTTACCCGGAGGATAAAATCCTGACCAAAACCATGATCAACAATTACGCGAAAAACAAACTGCTTCCTCCTCCCACAAAAAAGAAATATTCCAAAGAACATTTGCTGGTAATGATTTTTGTTTACTATTTTAAAGGAATTTTGTCTATTACGGATATTCAGGCCCTTCTGGCGCCGCTGACAGAGAAATATTTTCAGAAGGATGAGACCTTCAATATCGAGAGCATTTATAAAGAAGTATTCAGCCTGGAGCAAAGCCAGGTAGATAAAATGGCAAAGGACATCACCGACAAGTTTAACATATCCAGGCACACCTTTGAGTCGGCAGAAGAAGACCGGGAGTTTTTGCAGCTATTTTCCTTTATCTGCATGCTGAGTTTTGATGTGTACGTAAAAAAGCAGCTGATCGAAAAACTGATCGACCAGCTTCCATCCAGCTAGAAAAGCAAAGCGAGGGGGATGAAATCCCCCTCCTTTATGATTCTGCGTTCTTTTTGGCATCCATGCGCTTAAACACCATCTCGTAACCGTCGTTCCCGTAATTGAGGGAACGGTTCACCCGGCTGATGGTGGCCGTAGATGCCCCTGTCTTTTCCGCAATCTCCAGGTATGTCCGTTTTTCCCGCAGCATCTTTGCCACCTCAAAGCGCTGAGAGAAAGAAAGCAGCTCGTTGACTGTGCATACATCCTCGAAAAATAAATAACACTCTTCTTTTGTCTCGAGATTCAGGATTGCTTCAAATAAATGATCTACCGATTCCGTTCTGATCTTTTTGCTCATGATCTCCTCCACTGATACAAACTTATCTGCGGATTCCACCGCTAATATAATATATTAACACATTAACGTTTCAGTGTAAACCGATTAATATATTTTTTGTAATCCTCCACCGAACGATTGACAACAAGCTCCTTAGGAAACCCGATTTCCTCCAGAAGAAGCAGCGCATACTGAAAGTTTCCAATATCCTCCTGTGTGTGGGCGTCACTCCCCAATATGATCGGCGCTTCATATTCCATGCAGAGCCGCAGCAGGATCTCGTCGTTGGGCCTTGCGTCCTTCCTGGAGCTTTTCGGATGGAGGGAAGTGTTATTAAGCTCCAGCAGCACTTTGCGCTCCTTCGCTTTGCGCACCAGCTTTTCATAATCCACCGGATAACGGCTGTCATCCGGATGGCCGATGATATTCACATAGGGATTCTCCATGGCGTGCAGCAGGGCTGCCGTATTTTCCTCCTTCGTTCCCGGTTTGATGCAGGGAATGTGGAGGCTTGCGATTACCACATCCATCTGGGCAAGCAGGGCATCCTTCATATCCAGGCTACCATCATACCCCATAATATTTACTTCCACCCCATGCATGACCTGGATCCCGTACATCTCTCGTGTGAGCATCCGCATATTGTGGAAATGATACTCGTGGCAGGTTCCGGGCATGGTCATGGAATGCTCCGTAATCCCGAGAAGAGAAAGACCCCGGTCCGCCGCCTCCCTTGCCATCTCATGCAGGGTGCTGTACGCATGGCCGCTGGCAATCGTATGCGTATGTGAGTCTAAAACAATATTCATTTTCTATGATTCCTCCTATGACCGTTCTGCTGCCTGTTCGTTGACCGACAGCGTCCTGTCAGTTTCACAATGATTTCATCTGCCCCTTATCATACCATAAAAATATATCCCACATCAAGAAATACCTCCTGCCTGTTTCATACTCTTTTCATTTTTTTCACAAACTGTTCAGTTAGATTCCACATCCATTTCACATTTTTTCATTATATTAGTTTATGAACAAAGCACAAAGCTTTTTCTTACATACATTTTCTCTTTCCTTTGGACCGGCTCCCCGCCGGTCCCTTTTGCATATTCTATTCTAAACCTCAATGCCAAGGATTTATTTTCTATGAAAAAAAGACGATTACTCCTGTGCTTATATGCCGCTGCCCTCTCCTGCACTCTGCTGACGGGATGCCATGAAAAACAGAACGGAGAGGATTCCCTCACCGCCGTCACGCTCAACGAGGTGGCCCACTCCATTTTCTATGCGCCCCAGTATGTGGCCCTGGAAAAAGGATACTTTGAAAAGGAGGGACTGGCCGTTTCCCTTGTCAATGGCTTCGGCGCGGATAAAACGATGACGGCCCTGATATCCGGCGAAGCCGACATTGGCTTTATGGGCTCCGAGGCTGTGATCTACGCCTACAACCAGGGAGCCGCAGACCATGCCGTGAGCTTTGCGCAGCTCACCCAGCGGGCCGGAAATTTCCTGGTAGCCAGAAAGAAGATCCCTGATTTTTCCTGGGAGAAGCTAAGGGGCGCAAACGTGCTGGGCGGCCGAAATGGCGGCATGCCGGAAATGGTTTTTGAGTATATCTTAAAGCAGCACGGCCTGGATCCCGAAACGGATCTTTCCATCGACAAAAGCATTGATTTTGGTTCCACGGCGGCGGCCTTTGCGGGCGGCCAGGGCGACTATACTGTAGAGTTCGAGCCGGGAGCCACCAGCCTGGAGCAGGAGGGCGCAGGCTTTGTGGCAGCTTCTCTCGGCGTGGACTCAGGCTATGTGCCTTATACTGCCTACAGCGCCCGGTCCAGCTATTTGCAGAAGCATCCCGATGTGATCCGCCATTTCACCGCTGCCCTTCAGCAGGGACTGGACTATGTAAACTCCCACACGCCAAAGGAAATCGCCCGGATCATAAAGCCGCAATTCCCGGAAACGGACCTGAAGACCATCACCGCCATTGTAAAGCGCTACGCCGACCAGGACACCTGGAAGGAGGATTTGGTGTTTGAAGAAAAGAGCTTTGATCTTTTACAGGATATCCTGGAAAGCGCAGGGGAACTGAAAAGCCGCGTCCCCTACAGGGAGCTGGTAAATACAGAGTTCGCCGAGGAAGCCGCCCGTTAGTAAACTTCCGCTGTAGACACGCGCACAAAGAACCGACAGCTTTTCTCATCCTAAAACTGTCGGTTCTCCTCTTTACCTGCCGCTCTATAAGCTATTCTTCTGCTTCGATCCCTACAATCTGTTCCTCCGGACAGGGTACGCAGGCTTTCAGCGCTTCTCTGTAGCGCTCCAGGGACGCTTTTGGCACTTCAATGATCAGCTGCTTCCCCGCTTTTTCAAACGCTTTCCCATCAATCTTCTCGGGCGGCATCGTCCCGCCAAACCGCAGCTTACTCAGGTGTTCCCCAAAGGCACGGTCCCCGATGTTCTTTATGCCCTCAGGAAGAATAATATGGGAAAGCCTGCTCTCATAAAAAGCATATTTTCCCACGGTCTCCGTGCCCTCGTACACCCTGTAGATCCCCGTCAGCCCATTGGGGCTGGCTACCAGGCATTTCCCGTCTTTTGTATAAAGGCTGCAGTTCAGCGTCGTATAGCGGGAATTCTTCCAGTCCACATCAATGTAGCGCAGGGTATCTACGCCAAGAAACGCTCCCGGTTCCACAGTCTCCACCTGTGCTCCCACATAAATCTCTTCAACCCCCGCAGCCATCCTGGCAAATTCCCGCTCGGCCAGCAAAAAACAGCCGTCCGGCACCATAAGAACGCCATTCTCCACCTCATAGCTCATCTCACGGAGCTTCCACGCGGCATACAGATGAATTTCCGCCTCCTCTGCATGCAGCGGAAAAACGGCATTCCTGGTCAGTTCCTCGTCCAGATACCAGCCTTCAAAGGTATATCCCGTTCTCTGCGGAGGATCTATCTTCTCCAGAATATAGTCCGACAGACAGCGTACATTTCCGCTATTTCCCACACAGGCTCCACCGTTCAGATGAAGAATCGCCTGGAAATCCACCACCTCATAAGGAACCTCCACCGACAGATCCTGCCACCGTATCACTCCCTGAAACCTTCCGGGAACCGCTGAGGAAAATCCCTCTGCGCTGTACATAAGAGGGGACAACCGGCGGATGCTCCCATCGCTGTATGCGGCATACACGGGCCACAGCTCCGGTTTCAGATCCGAAGCCCCCACACAGTACTGTTCCTTTATCTCCTCCCCGCAGAAAATACGCACGGGGCAGGGTGTAAGGCTGTTTCCTAAATCCAGAAAAACAGCAGGTCTGTCCGGCTTCTCGTTTTCTTTTATGCCACCCACCTTCTCCATAGTCAAACGTTCTGTCTCCACCTTGCCGGGAACATCTCTTTGTGCTGTTTGCCATTCTTCCCCGCCCTCGGTCTCCTCTATCTGTAAAAGGCTGCCGAACGGCTCCTCCGTCTCCCTTCCGGCTCCCGTTTCCTTTTCCTTTTCCGTCTCACGGGCCTGGTATTTGCGTACCGCCGCGCCCTTTTCCTTCCGTGACGCTTCCTCTTCTTCCTTTCCCTCTGTGCTGCTTTCCTCCGTCTGCATCCCGACGGGACGAAAGACAGGCAATTCTCTCTTCCAGTCTCCTGTTTGATGGAATATTTCCAGCACAACTCCCATGAGAAGCAATGCGGTCACAAGCATCACCCGCTCTCCGTTTTCCCTTCTTCTTCCTTTCACGTTTTTCTCCTAAGATTGATCTGCCTGTAAAGCACACTGATTTCCTGATGGTTCTCTTTGATAAGAAACGGCGGGGATTTCTCCCCGCCGCAGCTGCCTCTAACGAATAGAAGCTTTTTTCGGCACGCCTGCCTTTTTCAGCATCTTTGTATACGCTTTCCGCTTCTTTGCCGGAACCGTAATGACAGCCTTTGAGGAAATCTTCGTGAAGGCTTTTTTGCCAATGGAAGAAATCTTTGTGGCTTTCTTCATATTGACCATCTTCAGTCTTGTGCACTGAGCAAATGCCTGGTTGCCAATTTTCTTCACATTGCTTCCAACAGTCACCTTTGTAAGCTTCTTACAGCCCTTAAAGGCGCCTGAACCGATCTGGACAATCTTCCAGTTAACACCGTTCTTCTTTACCGTGCTGTATACCGTAACGGCTTTGACCTTCTTCGTGGTTACGCCCACAGCCGCTACCGTCTTTGAAGACGTACTCAGCACTTTATATTTTACATTTTTGTAGTTAAATTCCTTAAGCACCGGAGTTACAGGCGGATTGGGATCTCCTGGTACGGGATCCGTGTTATCCCCCGGATTCTTCAGGAAATTATCCAGCTCCTTTTGCTTGTCAGCAGCCGCCTTCTCATAGGACGCCTGTTCCTTTTTCTTATCCCCCGCCAGCTTCTCCTGGGCCTGAGCCTCTGCGCCCTTCTCCTGCTCCTCTTTCTCCTTTGCCTGCGCCTCTTTTTCCAGACGCGCCTTCTCTGCCTCAGACTCTGCCTTCGCCGCCTGGGCTCTCAAAAGCTTCGCCTCAGCCGCCGCAGCCTTTGCCGCTGCCTGGGCCTCCGCTGCCTTCTTCTCTGCCGCCAGGGCCTCTGCCGCCGCGCGCGCCCCGGACAGCTTCTGAAGCTCGACTTCCGCTTTCAGCTTGTCTACCTGCTTGGAAGCCCCGTTTACGCTTGCCTGGGCAGCCTTCACCTTTGCCTCTGCGGCCTGCACAGCCTTTACAGCCTCCGCCGTCTCCGTCTTTGCGGCCTCCAGTTCTTTTTTGGCCTCCGCCAGATTCTTCTCCAGCAAATCTCCCGGATTTTCCAGGGTAATGATCTCATAAATCACCGGTGCCGTATCCTTCCACTCCAGCTTCACATCATACACATGGTCAAGCTCCGCCGTGTAGAAAGCGGAAAAGCTCTTGTCAAGTTTACCAAGCTCCACCCAGGTATCTGCTCCTGTGCGCACGGACACTGCCGCATTGCTGATCTTTCCGCCGCTCTGGAGGATATTGAGCCTGCCCACAGGGCTGCCCTCGGACAGGTGGTAAATCACATAGCCATCCGTTTCCTCAGTCGGGCGAAAGGCAGTCGTCAGGTCACCGTCGTTTAAGTTCTGGGGCTCATAGCCCTTTTGCAAACTGGCGTTTGTCTCAAAGGTCGGATCGTTGATGGAAGAAATATATTCGCCTCCGTTGATCCTGATCTCGTTTAACTCTACCCAGCGGTGAGCGTATCCCGCCGTGAAGTACAGACGGATATATCTCGCCTTCAGGTTATTGATGGCTGCATTTTCCACGTAGGCGTAAGCTACGTCTACCGTGTCGTGTATCCAGCCGCCGCCACTCTCCACAGGCTTCTTGCTGGCATCATCGGCGCCATTTTCCACACCGTCCCCGATGGTCAGGATATCCGTCCAGGTTTCATTGTCCATGGAAGCCTGCACCTTCGCGTCACGTGGATAGTCGATGGCCGTATCCAGCACATAGACTCTCAGGGAACGGAGATCAATCTCCTGCCCCAGGTCGTAGGTTACATAATCGCCCTTCGCCGGCGTTCCGCAATATTTCGCCTTGCTGGACAGATCGCCGTCCATCCAGTTTTTGGTGGTGTTCTGGGTTCTGGCGTCCTCGCCGGAGGAAAAGTTTGCGATCGTTGTTTCATGCAGATCCATGGGGGATTTCTCATCGGAAACCACACGGAAGGTATCCAGGTCAAAGCTGACGGCCTGGTTCGTCTGGTTCATCAGACGGATGTAACGGGCAGCTCCTGCCTCCGTCTTTTTCTTCCATTCGCCCTGGTTCATGGATTTCTCCACCGTGAGCTTTTCTGTTCCCGCTCCGGCCACGGTAATCTCCGTGACTGCCCGGATCCTGCTAAGCTTCAGGCCGACGTACTGGCCGGGCTGAAGCACAGCTCCCTCTCTCGGGAGGAGACGGGATGCGTCCTCTCCGTACTCCGCTTCCCAGTCCTTATCTTCTGTATTGGTATAAATATCGTCCTTCGGGCTTCCCACAAAGGAATATGCGGAAAACTCGCTGAACTTCACCCATTTTGCTACTGTTTGGTCATTGACTACCCGCAGATACCGGGCCGCCGCTCCTCCCAGGTTTACCTGGTAGATATCTGCCCCTGAGGCTTCTCCTGTATAGACGGGCTGCTCTGTCCAGTTCTCTCCGTCCACAGAAGATTCCAGATGATATTTGACCCACTTGTCACTGCTGCCTGACGCGCCCACAAGCACGCGCACGCGCCCTACACGCTCTTCCTTTCCAAGGTCCAGCTGGATATAATCGCCCACCAGGGACTGATCCTTGACGGTCGTGCTGGGATTGTACCACACATTGGTAGCGTCATCCCCGTCCGTCATGCTGGCGATTTCTCCCTGATAGAGTGTCCAGCCTTCCATTGCGGAAAAAGTACCGGTATACTTTTCTTCCTTTGCTCCTTCGCTGGGATATACGACCTCTTTTACTTCCTCTGAGACGTACTTGATAATCTTGTCCACGAAAGGCTTCAAATATCTTCTTCCGGCCTCTGCGTAGATGGTTCCCTGTCCATAATAGTCAAAGCCATACCTCCCTGACTTCTCATAAAGGGCCTGAGCCTCCGCATAGCCGCCCCACAGGTCGCCCACTTCCCCTGACTGGATGGCTTTTACAGAATCCATCAGATAAGCGCCTGCCTGGGTCTCATCGTGCAGACAGCTAAGGAACGGGATCATCTGTTTTGCCATCCGCCTGTTAGTGCCGCTCTCCAGATAGTAGGACGCCGCGTCCGCGATCTTCTGGAGCTCCGCCCTCATGTTTGTGATATCCGCCTCGCTTAACGTTCCGGCGCTCAGCTTCTGGGTGAACTCCGAAAGCTTGGGGCTAAGCTCCACAGACTCCTCAAAATATACCTGCTTCCCGGCTGTGATCTGTCCGGGGCCCTGGGAAATCATATGCTTTGCCGTCTCCTTTAAAGCCTGGGACTCCTTCGATTCGACAGCCGTCATATGGTCAATATACTTGAATGCGTCCTCCCATGCCTGGTCTCCCTCTTCCGTTTTATCCCAGGTCTGCCAGCAGTAGTCTGAGGCTGTGAAGATGGCCACCTTGGAAGGCTCCGATTCCTGAATCGGGTTTAAGATCACGCCCTCGTATTTCTTTCCGTCTACTCCCGTATGCAGGATATAGTTGTGTCCGCCCATGATCTGGCTCGTCTTTGTATTATCATTGCAGGGCCAGTTTACCCACATATAAGGGTAACGTCCCCCTTTATCACTGTTTGACGCCAGGCCGTTGTAAAAACCGTCGGCAAAGGTATTGCTCACCTCGCCCCAGATCTTTCCGCCCGTCATCAGAAAATGGATCTCATCGTTCACTGCGTTGTGAATCGTATTCAGCTTCGCATCCGTCGTAGCCATGTAGCAGGTCGGGCAGTAGAGCAGATCCGTCTTCAGATCCGGGTACGTCTTCTTCATCTCATAGAGCCATGCATTCATGTCTGTCAGAAGCCTCGCCACGTGCGCTGCCGTTTCTCCCGCCGCGTCATCCTCCAAGATCGCGATCTGGCGGACACCGGCCTCGATCACCTGGGCAAATTTGTTCTTAAGAACCTGAACCTCGCTCTCATAGGTGGCGTCCGACAGGTTGATGGCATTGTTCATAAAGGGATGCAGCGCGTAAACGAAAAAGCACTTGCTCTCGTTTCCCGCCTGAGCCAGCCTGGAAATCTTCTTCAGATCCTCTTCCGGATACAGGGAACGCCATTTGGCATTGTGATAGGGATCATCCTTCGGTGCAAACACGTACTGGTTCATCTTGATCTCACCGCCGAACTGCATCAGATCCACCCTGTCGTCCATGGACCAGGGGTTTCCGTAGTAGCCTTCGATAAATCCGCGGAACTCCACCTCCGCGTAATCCCTGACGGTCAGCTCACGCACGCTTTTTCCGTCCAGCTGCTCGAAGATCCTCTTCAGCGTGGTCACACCGTAGTAGGCAGCGTCCACGTCCTGACCCAGGATCACGATATCCTTTCCGTCGATCCACAGGGTATAGGCATCATACTTTTCATAAAAAGAAGCTTCCGCGCCGTGTGTCTGTCCGTAAATATCCGCCTCATCACCGGAACCGTACACACCCACGATCAGGTTTGTGCTCCCCGGCAGAGAGACAATACTTTTTTCCAGTCCCAGCACCTCCAGCGTATCGTCAACCCGCTTTTCCGTATAAGTGTCGATGTTCTCTCCTAAAATAAGATTTACCTTTCCGCTGAGAGACACAGTTCCCGTGCCGTACGCCACACTCTGAGGCGTAGGGTAAATCTCATACTCTCCGTTTCCCTCCTTCACGCCCGCTGATGCCGTGATACTGAATATCAAAAACGATACCAGTACTGTCAGAAGACGAAGAGCTGTGCCTTTTCTCCTTTTTCCTTTTTCCATGTGCTTCCTCCTTTTTATGCCTGCCAAATAGCAGAGTCTGTTTCCATGCGCTATATAAACTATAACAATATCTCGCCCTTGCGTCAACATTTTTTATTGAAAATGCTGGATATCCTTTGGAATCAATATCTGCCCCAGGTCTGTCTGGAGGCCCGCTGCCCTGCGCTTCCCCCATCCATGCCCAGGCTGACGCCAGACTTTCTCTCCTTTGGCTGGATCAGGACTGTGGCCGGCTGATGGCCCGTCCACTGAAACATATAGCTTTCCCCCGAAGCCCCCCTGGAGCCCAGAAGGTTTTTCCATGTCATATCCATCTCAAACCCCGGATCCGCCCCGGTCCAGCACACTACCGCATCCGGGTCTGCCTCCAGCGTTGCCCCTGTCTGCTCGTTGCTCAGCACGATGGGGTTCCCCTCCACCAGCACTGCTGCGTAGGCCTCCGGCCCCATCCCGGTCAGGGTGGAGGTGGCCCAGCCCTTCTGGGAAATCACGCCCTGGGCCAGGAAACGGATCCCGTATTTGCAGTCCGGCGTAAAGGCCAGCAGATTCTCCGACTCTACAGAGAGCGTCTCCCCGTGGCGCAGGGGAATCACCACCACATGCTGTTCTTCATTGGCATAATAGGTCACGCTCTCACCGTTCATCGTCACCTTCATAATAGGTAAATTCTCCCCGGTAACTCTCCTGCCAAGCTGGCCGATCAGCGCCTGCATGGGATTTCCTTCCGGGCCCAGCAGACATTTCTCAAATTTGAAATTCTTTGCCCCGTAACACTCGCCGCCAATAAAAGCGCCTGCCTTTGTAAACAGGGTATCCTGCCCTCTCCCGTCAGAAGTCACCTTCAGCGTCAGCTCGTTTACTACCTCTAATCTTAACATTTGTTCCTCCACTTCTTTCTGCTAATAGGATGCCTCTATCCCGTAAAATCCGCAAAGCCCCGGCAGATCCTTCGCCACGCCGTTTCCTACGGCATTGAATCTCCACTGGGAATTTTTCTCATACAGTTCCCCCACGATCATGGACGTCACATTGCTGTAGTACTCCTCCAGCACAAAGCGCACCAGCTCCGTGCCCGACCCTTTGTCCACCACCCGGATGTAGGCGTCCGCCGCCATGCCAAAGTGCAGCCTCTGCTGCAGGGCCTCGTGAATCGTGAGAATAAACGCGATCCTGGTGATCCCGGGCTTCACCCGTCCCAGGCTGACCGCAAAGACCGTCTCTTCTCCTGCTCTTCCTTCCCGCAGGGATACGCTGCCTTCAGGGCTTGCAGTCTGTCCGTAAAAGACAAACCACTCCTCCCCGGGCGCTTTGCCGTCGGCCCCGAGCAAAAAAGCCGAGGCGTCCATTTCGCACCTTGCGTCTTTCACATGCCATCCCAGGCACACCTGAAGCTCCGGCAGACCGGAAGACGGAAGCTGCAAAGGGGCTTTCTGCCCTTTCTTCATCAAAAGTCCCGGCCGGATTCCCGGCAAAATCCCGGCTGGCGCAGCCGCCTGGGGCGGCACAGCCTGGGCG
>DESK01000030.1:66892-116933 GCA_002361955.1 Lachnospiraceae bacterium UBA3316 | reverse complement strand
CGGTTTACGGGTGCCTGGGGCGGCGCGGCCTGGGCACGGTTTATGGGTGCCTGGGGCGGCACAGCCTGTCCGCGGTTTACAAGCGGACGGGACGGGGCGGTCTGGGCACGGTTTACAGGTGCCTGGGACGGCGCGGTCTGCGCATGGTTTACAGGCGGACGGAACGGCGCAGCCTGGGCACGGTTTACGGGCGCCTGCCCGCGGTTTGCCGAAGGCCGTGTCCCCGCCTGCCGGATCTCCCCCAGCCCCAGAGGCGCCTGTACTCTCATATCCGCGGCCGTCTCCCCAAGTCTTTTCGGCGGCCTGGTATTCATTGGAATCGTAATCAATGCTTTTCTCCTATAACATAAATTCCGGGCAGAGCCTTCGCATCTGCCCGGACGATCTCTTTTTCTTATATGGTAATCAGCTCATACTGGTCAGTTCCGAGACCGATCTTCACTGCATGGGCCACACAGCTTCTCCACTCCGTATCCGGATGAGTCATATGGAAATGGTCGTGATGCTCTTCATTTCCATGTTTCTCAAGATTCTCACCCAGGACGCTCTCCTTGACAGGCGTCATCTTGTTGCACAAATCCGCGCAGGCCACATCCAACGCCACGGGATCAAAGGACGCCAGCATACCCACATTGGGGATAATGGGAATATCATTTTCCGCATGGCAGTCGCAGTTCGGTGATACGTCGCAGATCAGGGATACATGGAAGCAGGGCCTTCCCTGGCACACTGCCAGACTGTACTCTGCCATCTTATAATTCAGCATGGCGATCGAGTCGCTGAAATCCGCCGCGATGGCGTCCTTCGGACATACCGCCAGGCATCTGCCGCAGCCCACGCATTTCTCGTGATCGATGGACGCCTTTCTGTCGGTGATCTGAGGCGCGTCGTGGGCGCAGATCTTTTTGCAGGCGCCGCAGCCCACACAGAGGCTCTGGTCTACGCTGGGCTTCCCGTCACAGTGCTGCTCCATCTTTCCTGCCCTGGAGCCGCAGCCCATACCGATATTTTTCAGGGTACCGCCGAAGCCCGCCATCTCATGGCCTTTAAAGTGAGTCAGGGAGATAAAGACGTCCGCGTCCATAATGGCATGGCCGATCTTCGCTTCCTTAACGTACTCGCCGTTGATGGGCACCAGCGTCTCGTCCGTCCCCTTCAGCCCGTCGCCGATCAGCACATGGCAGCCTGTCTGCAAAGGAGAAAATCCATTCACATAAGCTGTATCCAGATGATCCAGAGCATTCTTCCTGCTTCCCACGTACAGGGTATTGCAGTCTGTCAGATAGGGCTTTCCCCCCAGCTCCTTAATATAATCCGCTACCACCTTGGCGTAATTCGGCCGCAGAAATGCCAGATTTCCGTATTCCCCGAAATGGATCTTAATGGCAGCATATTTATCCGTAAAATCAATCTGCTCAAATCCGGCCGTTTTCATAAGCCTGTGAAGCTTCTGCAGCAGATTTTCATGGGCTGACGCCTTAAAGGTTGTAAAATAAACTTTTGACTGTTTCATTGTGCTCTTCCTCCTTCGTTTTCTTCTCATTGTATCAAAAAAATGGTTTTTTGAACACCCTGCTTTTTTATTACTTGCCCGGTTATCTGTCTCGCAGGTCTGTGCATTTATGGCACAGGCCGCAAGAAAGTTCTTCAGGTGTGAGCGAATGGGACTTGTAAAGTTCCTCTTCCTTGTTTAAAATAATGATAGATTTTTTATCAAGGAGGAACTATTTATGTATCAGGCATCATCTTCGCGCTATGACCCTATGACCTACTGCCGCTCCGGCAACAGCGGGCTGAAGCTGCCCTCCGTCTCTCTCGGCCTGTGGCACAATTTCGGAGACACCTCGTCTTACGAAACGATGAAGCAGCTCTGCTTTACCGCCTTTGACAACGGCATCACCCATTTTGACCTGGCAAACAATTACGGCCCCGCTCCGGGCAGCGCCGAAAAAAATTTCGGCCTGATCGTAAAGGAGCATCTGAGCGCCTACCGGGATGAGCTGCTGATCAGCACCAAGGCAGGCTACCTTATGTGGGACGGCCCTTACGGCGACTGGGGCAGCAGAAAATATCTGCTGGCAAGCCTTGACCAGAGTCTCCAGCGCATGGGACTGGACTATGTAGATATCTTTTACCATCACAGAATGGATCCCGACACCCCGCTGGAAGAAACCATGGGGGCCCTGGCCCAGGCCGTGTCCAGCGGAAAAGCCCTCTACGTGGGACTCTCCAACTACAACGGCCCCACCCTGGAGAAGGCTGCCGCCATTCTGGAGGAGCTGCGCTGTCCCTTCGTGATCTGCCAGAACCGCTACTCCATCTTTGACCGGACCATCGAGCAAAACGGCTTAAAGGAGACAGCCGCCCGCCTGAAAAAGGGCATCATCGCCTTCAGCCCCCTGGCCCAGGGAATGCTCACCGACCGGTATCTGAACGGGATTCCAAAGGACAGCCGTGTCATGACAGACGGCCGTTATCTAAAGGGCACCGCCCTGACGGAGGAGCGCATCGCCCTCATCCGCCGGCTGAACGACCTGGCCCAGAAACGGGGACAGACCCTGGCAGAGATGGCATTGGCCTGGGTACTCCGGGACGGCATTGTAACAAGCGTCCTCATCGGGGCCTCCAAGCCCTCCCAGATCCTGGACAATATCCGCGCCCTGGAAAACACCTCCTTCACCCAGGAGGAACTGGCGCTCATAGACAGCATCGCGGCCAGCCAGACCTACCAGACAAGATAGGACGTTTGGCCGGGAGCAGGGGCCCATCCGGCCATCTGACATTCCGCGTCAAACACGGGAGTCAGCCCGGATGCCTGCACCGCATTCCCGGCCAAACGCATCTGGAATTTCTCTGTGCCGTCCCAGTCCTTCGGAATAGAAATGCTTCGAAAGACCGAGACGCTTTCTTCACCCTTTACCGGGTCCTTATAATAATAATACCCGTCCGCCGGATTCAAATTCCAGCCCTCCGTCCTCTCTATTCCCGCCAAAAGCTCCCTCTCCTTTTCCTCATCCAGCCCTTCCACCAGGATCCTTATCCGAAGATACGCCGGTTCAGAGCCTGTCCCCATAAAAATCGTGGGTTCCTTCGCGATTGTCTCCCCCGGCCTTGGGGACACTGCTGAGAACTCCCAGTCTGCCGTCCGCTCCCCCTTTAAGCTTCCAGGCTCCGCCAGAACTGCCTCCACCTGCCCCACTGTATCCATCGAACCTCCGGCGCTCTCCCCTGCCTGTCCGATGATTCGTCCTTCCATGGCAAGAGCCAGTACAAGTACTGCGGCCCCCGCCGCCTTTCTGATCACCCGTCGATTCATATTCCGCCTCCCAAGATTACATCTTAAAAAAAGTAGCGGCTCTCTTAAGAACCACTGCTTTCAATATATGCTGGCTACTGCCAAAATATTCTTTTACATTTTTTCCGGCGCCTCAAAGCCCAGCACATCGATACACGTTTCCAGTACATCCCTGGTCAGCGCCAAAAGCTGGATCCACCCTGCCTTCTTTTCCTCATCCTCCTCCGTGAGAATCCTCGTCTCATGGTAAAAATGGTTAAACTCATTGGACAAGTCATAAATATAAGAACAGATCTTGTGGGGGGCAATCTCCTCAAAGGCATTTTCCATCACGCTGTTGAACCGGGACAGCTCCAGCATCAGGGCTTTCTCACTCTCACCGGAGGGGCTTTGGATCAAGTGCGCTCCCACCTTTCCGCCGCCTGCCTGATACTTATTCAAAATCGACTTAATACGCACAATGGTATACAGGATGTAGGGGCCTGTATTTCCCTCAAAGGAGGTAAACCGATCCACATCGAACACATAATCCTTGGAAGCCTGGTTGGACAGATCGCCGTATTTGATGGCCGCCAGTCCCACCAGCTTGGCCGTCTCACGGGCCTCCGCCGGATCAATCTCATGGTTCTCCGTAATCTTCTTGAACATCTCCTCATTGATGTCCTGAATCAGCGTCTCCAGGCGCATCACGCCGCCCTCCCTGGTCTTAAAGGGCCTTCCGTCCTTTCCGTTCATCGTGCCAAAGCCCAGGAATTTGAGCGCGGTGTCTTCCTCCACCAGCCCCGTCTTCCTGGCGCAGCGGAACACCTGGATAAAGTGCATCTCCTGGCGCTTATCCACCACATAGATGATCTCATCGGGATGGTAATGCTGCATCCTGTCGATGATCGTGGCCAGATCCGTCGTCGTATACAGGGAGGCCCCGTCTGATTTCAGGATAATGCAGGGAGGAATTTCCTTTGTATCGCTGTCCTCCTTCACATCCACCACCCAGGCGCCGTCATCCAGGCGGGCATAGCCCTTCTGCTTCATCTCCTCCACCATCTGGGGAATGTAGGGCTGGGCGTCAGACTCTCCTTTCCACAGATCAAAGGAGACCTTCAGCCTTTCATAATTTTTCTTCAGATCCGTCACTGACACCTCCAGGATATGCTTCAGAACAGCCTGATAGCCCCTGTGCCCGTGCTGCAGAAGATAGGTGGCCTGCATAGCCTCCTCCTTGTACGCCTCATCCTTCTTGGATTTTCCGCTGGCCGTAGGATAGATCTCCTCCAGCTCACTGATCGTAAAGGGCGCCTCCTGGGGGTATTCCCCTTCATAGGAGTCGTCAAAGTATACAAGCTCCGGCTTCCTCTCCTTCAGCTCCGTGATAATCAGGCCCATCTGCAGCCCCCAGTCGCCTAAATGGACGTCTCCTATCACCTCATGGCCCAGCAGCCTTCCCATCCGCTTGATGCTCTCTCCGATGATGGCGGAGCGCAGGTGGCCCACATGGAGGGGCTTCGCCACATTGGGGCCGCCGTAGTCGATCATGATCCTTCTGGGATGCTCTGCCTTCTCCACCGACAGATTTTCATCCGCCTGCATCTGCCGCAGATATTCCGCCAGAAACTCATCCTCCAGTTTCAGGTTGATAAAGCCCGGATTTACGGCTGCTACCTGGGAGAACACCTTGCTTTTCTCCAGATTTGCCACCACGTCCTTCGCGATCATAATAGGGGCTTTCTTGTAGGCCTTGGCTGCCGCCATAGCGCCATTACACTGATATTCACAGAGATCCGGGCGGTTGGACAGAGATACCTTTGCGTAAGAAGCGTCGTATCCGGCTTCCGTAAAAGCCTGCACCATTTCCCCGGTAATCAAATCCAATATTTTTTTCATGTCTCGTTTCCTCTTTCATTACAGTATTTCCTTACAGCTTCCCTCTATGATATCAACTATTCCCGGGTTTTTCAACATCTACTTTTTCTGCTATATTTTATTCAGTTCAATCTGATAGGCCAGATACTCTCCCATCTCCACCGGAAGGGGAAGTCCCGCCTCCATCAGCGCCGAACCTGTGTAGCACCGGCCCCCTGCCGTATCCTGATACACAGCCTCCGGCTCAAGCCCTTTCAGCTTCACGTAAGTTACGGGCATATTTCCGTGGTTCTCCAGCATCACCACATTCAGCAATACCTGTCCTTCCCGCTGGAACATCCATGCCGCGCAGCAGTCCGTAAAGGGATCGGAGAGGCGGTAATACGCTCCCTCCCGGATCAGCTCCTCGTAGTTTCTGTAGCGGCGGACCTGCTCCTTTACCTCCGCTTTCTCAGCCTCATCCATCTTCGACGGATCCAGCTCATAGCCGAAGGTCCCTGCCATAGCCACTACCGCCCTGGTATGCAGGCTGGTCGTGCGGCCCGTCTGATGATTAGGCGCGGCGGACACATGGGAGCCCACCGCGGAAATGGGATAGAAAAAGGAGGTTCCATACTGGATACGGGTCCTGTCCACGGCGTCCGTATTGTCACTGCACCAGATCTGGGGCGTATAGTAAAGCATCCCCGCATCAAAGCGTCCGCCGCCTCCGCAGCAGCCCTCAAGCAAAATCTCCGGGAAGCGAACCGTCAGCTTCTCCAGAAACTCATACACACCCAGCATATAGTCATGGGCGACCTTTCCCCGAACTGTCCGCGCGGAGTACACGTCCGCGATGCTTCGATTCATATCCCATTTGATATACTCCACATTTCCCTGATCCAGCACCTGGCAGATCCTGTCAAAGATGTACTCCCTCACCTCTTCCCTGGAAAAATCCAGGACGAGCTGACTTCTGCTGCGGATGGGCTCCCGGCCCGGAATTCTCAGGGTCCAGTCAGGATGCTCCCGGTAGAGACGGCTGTCCTCCGATATCATCTCCGGCTCAATCCACAGGCCGAATTTAACGCCAAGGCTGTTGATCCTCCGGATCATTTCACCTAACGTACAGCCGAGCTTCTCCTCGTTGACCTGCCAGTCTCCAAGGCCGCTGGTATCATCCTCCCGCTTGCCGAACCATCCGTCGTCCATCACGACCATGTCAATGCCAAGCTCCGCGGCGCTCTCTGCCAGACGGCAGATGGTTTCCCCGGTGAAATTAAAATAGGCGGCTTCCCAGCTGTTGAGCAGTATGGGCCTGGCCTGGCGGCTGTACTTTCCTCTGCATACATGATCCCTGATACAGTGATGGTACTGCCTGGACAGCCTTCCAAAGCCTTCGGAGGAATAGCTTAGGATCGTCTCCGGAACCACAAGGGTCTCTCCGGGCGCCAGAGGATAGCGGAAGGAATCACTGTTTAACCCCATCGTCCATCTGGTCTGTCCAAATTGGTCCCTCTCCGCCTCACACAGAAAATTCCCGCTGTAGACAAAGGCCATCCCATAGCAGCTCCCCGCGTCCTCGGTGGTATCTCTTGCCGCCAGGATCGCGGCCGGGTTGTACTGATGGCTGGAGGCTCCCCTTCGGCTCCCGATGGATCTGGTGCCGCAGGTGACGGCATCCCTCTGAACGTTTCTCTCCATGGCATGGCGTCCACAGAAGGTGAGCAGGTCATACTCGCCCGTCAGAAAATCCAGGCAGGCGGACGCGGCCTTCTCCACCACGATCTGCCCCGTCCCTCCGTTTGTGATCTCGGCGCTTTTCGTAATGATGTCATCCTCTTCCAGGACGCCGTACAGAAGCTTCACCTGTGTCTTTGTGACCGCGTCCTCCAGCAGGATCTCCAGCGTCTCCGCTTCATCCTCCTCTGCGTGTACGGCAGGCAGTCCCTTCAGGGCATATTTCCCTTTCCGGATCCTGTGACCTGTGTAACGCAGGTCGCAGCACTCGGAGCCGTCCGCGTTCTCCACCGCCAGGGCGCAGTTTCTGTAATCCCCGGTGCCGATCCCCGGATACTCCTGCGGAAGGACATCCATGGAATACGCGCGGTTTTCCCCTGCGTCAAAGGGGTTTCCTGAAAATCCCCTGTCATAGTAAGTCAGCAGATAATCCATATTGCCGGACACCTTCGCCCCGTAATATAAATGTAAAAGGAACCCAAAAGCATCCACCTTCATCTGATAGGTCGAATGCTTTGTCTCTAGTGTAAAAATGTGATCTTCCTGTTGATAATTGATTGCCATAAATCCCTCTTTCTCTGCCGGCATCCCGACATATTACGCTTTCTTTTTGATTAAAACATCTTTTGCCGCGCCGGATGCCTTTCACGAAGCATCCGGTCTGCGGCTTATGGGCTGCATTTTAAATTTTATAATACTATTTCACCGCTCCATTTACAACACCGTTCAAGATCTGTTTCTGGCATACCAGATAGAAAATCAGAAGGGGAATCAGTGCCAGCAGGTAGGAGGCAAATGCCAGATTATAATTGGTTCCGAACTGAGACTGGAAGTTCAGCTGGGCCAGGGGCAGTGTGTTCTGGGCAGTTCCCGCCATGATTACCAGGGGCGTCATAACGTCGTTCCATACGGCCAGGGCTGTCAGGACGGCCACGGTGGCGTGCATGGGCTTCATAATCGGGAAAATGATCTTCCAGTAGGTCGTCCAGGTGGTAGCGCCGTCCACCCTGGCCGCCTCTTCCAGCGCAACGGGAATATTGACCAGGTAGCCCGAGTAGAGCATAATATTCATCGGCATATAGAACACCACGTACAGCAGGATAACGCCTACCCAGTTTCCCAGGCCCATCTCCGCGGTCTGCTTTGCCAGAGGCATCATCAGGATCGCGAAGGGAACAAACATACCGCTTACGATAAACAGGTACACAAAATTGTAAAACTTATTTTTCGCCTTATTTCTTCCCAGCGCATATCCCATCAAGGAATGCAAAACGACGGATAATACAACCGTAATGACGGTGATCAAAAGGCTGTTTCCAAGGGAACGCCAGAAGTCTGTCACCCGCATAGCCTCTTTAAAATTGGCAAGGCTCCAGGACGCGGGCAGGGATAAAATACCACTGATGCTGTTGGTCATCTCCGAGGGCTGTTTAAAGGCGATCACCACAGTCATGTACAGGGGAAATACAATGGTGGAAAGGCCAAGGATCAGAAAGATCATCACCGGCCAGTTTGCTTTTTCTTTTGTCTTTGTCATCATAACTGCTCCTCCTTCGAACTAGAGAACTTCAGCTGGGCAACGGATATGCACACGATCACGATAAAGAAGAGTACCGCGTTCGCGCTCTGGAAGCCAAACTGTCCGCCCGCCATACCGTTATTGTAGATCAGGTAGGAGATGGACTCTGTGCTCTGTGCCGGGCCGCCCTTTGTTAATGCCATAATCTGGTCAAATACCATCAGGAAATTCTTAACGCTGAGTACCATATTGATGGAGAAGAACGGAATAATCAGCGGGAAGGTCAGATAGCGGAACCGCTTCCATCCGGTAGCGCCGTCTAAACCGCCTGCCTCATACACGTCCTCCGGTACCGTCTGCAGGCCGGAAATATAGATGATCGTGTTCATGGCGATGGCCTGCCATGCGCAGACAATCACGATTCCGATCCACGCGGTGCTGGGTTTGGACAGGATGCTTCCCGCCTCAACTCCCACCATCTTCATCATAGCGGGAAGAATGTACGTAAAGAAGTAGTTGAAAATATAACCGACAACCAGCGCTCCTAAGATATTCGGAAGGAAATAAGCCCCTCTGAAAAAGCTCTTCGCGCGGATCTTGCTGTTTAATGCCAGCGCCAGGATCAGGCTGACTACATTGGTCAGGATGGTGGCCGCCACCGCCAGCTTAATGGTAAACAGGTAGGACTTTCCCACCCGGGCGTCTGTGAAGAGATCCAGGTAATTGCGGATGCCCACATTGTCATAGGAACCGAAGCCCTTAAAGTTCGTAAAACTGTAATATACGCCACGAATCAGAGGAATTGTGTTAAAGCAGATAAACAATGCCAAAATCGGAATCGTGATCAACAAAAATGTCCGTTTTCTATCATTTTTCATAATTCGTATCTCCTTTACTTATCTGCGCCCTGTTCTGCTTCGTATTCTGCCACGAGACGGATAATGTCGCGGTTATATCTGAGCCAATCCTTATCAAATTTCTCCAGGAAGGCATCCTGGTCCTTCTCGATCAGGTAGGACTGAAGTTGCGCGTCCACCGCCATCTCCGAGGGATAGTAGTGATCCTGGTAGTCCGTCACATTTCCCTCTGTGATAAAGTCCTTCATACCGTCCAGCATGGGGGCAAGTGCAAAATCTCCTGCTTTACAGGGAACGGCATTCTGCTCGTTCAGATAATCCTGTATGTTCTCGTCTTCATAGAGGAAATCCAAAACCTCGTAGGCTGCCTCTTTGTTTTTGCATTCCGCAGTCACACAAAAGCCAAGATCGATACCTGAGTTCAGGGTCCGATCCTGCGCCTTTTCCGTGGCCGGCATCACAAAGGAGTCGATATCCAGATCCGGGTTTACCGACAGGATCTGCGGGCAGGCGTAGCTTCCGATGGGGTACATAGCGGATTCCCCTCTGGCAAAGGCCGTACATGCGTCGTTGTAATTATAGGCGAAGGGGTCGTCAGGCCCATACTGAAGCAGGCTCAGGAATTTCTCAGCCAGCTCCGGAAATTCTTCGGTAAAGGTGGTCTCCCCTCTGTTTACCTGCTTCGTCACATCGGCAGGCGTAAGCTCGACTGCCATGGCATTCCAGGGAGCCAGGCAGGTCCAAGTCTCCTTAAACCCAAAGTAAAAGGGAAGAATTCCCTCCGACTGGATCTTTTCGCACAGGCTGTTCAGCTCTTCCCAGTTGGTGGGAATCTCCCATCCATGCTCCGCGAACATTTCCCTGTTGTAAAGAACCCCGGCCGCATTGGCCACATAAGGCATGATGTAAGTTCCCTCCGTAGGCACCAGCTCCAGTGCTTCCGCCGTGTTCAGGTATCCGGGATTCACATCCTTCATTCCCGGATAATCGGACAGATCCGACAGAATATCGGCATCGACAAAGTACGAATAGTTGATGTCTCCGCCAATACCGATGATGTCCGGGTAATCCTCGCGGATAAACCTTGTCTTCAAGATCGTCATTGCGTCGTTGGGGGAACTGATCTTCAGCTCGATGTCGTCGTGAGTCGCGTTAAACTTCTCTTCCACCGTCTCGAAGTAGTTCGCCGCCTCCGGTTTGTACTGGAGGATCTCGATCTGAACCTTTGAGCTGTCCGTATCCGATCCGCAGCCCGTGATGGCGCCTGCCGCCGCGACGGCCAGGACAGCCATTCCCATACATTTGATTCCTTTCATAGATTTTTATCTCCTTTCTTTGATGGTTTTATTATAATATGTCTTTATGCTGACCGTAAACAGCTATATAATGGCAGTTTTATCTCATTTTGCCGTTTTTTCATGATTTATTTGAAGTCAGGCGGCATTTGGGTATATAATCATTAACACATGTGAGGTGTTTTATGAGCGAAGTGATTTTTTCTGTTTTTCCTAATGAAAATTTTATTGATCTGGTCCTTTACCAATTTGGCTGGGAGCACTGCGATCCCTCCCACTCCTTCGGCCCCGCCAGCAGGAACCACTATCTTTTCCACTATGTGATCTCAGGAACCGGTACCCTGTACGCCCAGAACTCCAAAGGCCTGTCTGTCAGCTACTCGGTGAAAAGCGGCCAGGGATTCATGATCTTCCCCGGCCAGATCTGCACCTACATCGCTGACCAGGAGATTCCCTGGGAATACGTCTGGCTGGAATTTGACGGCCTGAGAGCCAAGGAAACGGTAGAGATGACGGGGCTCACCCCCAACCATCCCATCTACCGTTCCCGCCATCAGGATATCTCCGCCAACATGAGGGACGAGATGCTGTACATTGTAAACCACAGTGAGGAATCTCCCTTTCAGCTGATCGGCCATCTCTATCTGTTTATCGACAGCCTGATGCGCTCCTCCATTGGCACCCAGGCCGGCAAGGGAAACTCCCTGCGGGATTTCTACATCAAAGAGGCTCTCTCCTTTATCGAGCAAAATTTCCAGAACGATATCTCCATTGAGGAGATTGCCGCCTCCTGCGGCCTGAACAGAAGCTATTTCGGGAAAATCTTCCATGAAAATATGGGGAAATCTCCTCAGGAATTTCTGATCTCCTACCGCATGACGAAGGCCACGGAGCTTTTAAAACTCACCGCCCTGTCCATCGCCGATGTGGGAAACGCCGTAGGCTACCCCAACCAACTGCATTTTTCCAGGGCCTTCAAAAAGGTTTACGGCGTCTCCCCCAGACAATGGCGCTACGACAATGCCCTTCCACGTACAGACCATTAACATGGAAGGGCCCTTAAACTCCAGGGCACAAAAAAACTGCCGTACCGACACACGTTTCAATCATCCATTGAAACGCGCCGATACGGCAGTTTTTATATGCTGCGGCTGTCAAAGACAGCCATAACCTTTTGATTTAGAATGCTGCGATTTTCTCTGCTGTGTACTGCAGGATCTTCACCGCGTCGCTGGTGTCGGCAACACCGTCACCGTTTACATCCGCGCTCAGGGCGTCCACAGAAGACAGAGTGTCAAACTCCGCCGCGCTGCGAAGGACTGCCCGGCTGTCGTCTGTGGTGATCCTTCCGTCGCCGTTCACATCGCCAAGGAGACGGGCCTCTGCCACCTTCCTTGTCAGCGTCGTTACGGCTTCGTCCACAGCGTCCTGAGAAGCGTCCTCATTCTTGTAGACATCCCAGGATGTGGTCGCCACCTCGGTAAGTCCGTCGATGGTCTCTGCCACATATGCGTCAGCGTTATCCAGCACTTCCTTTGCCTTCTCCAGCATTGCCTTCAGGGCTGCTTTGTTGCCCCTCATCTGCAGATGCATGATGGCGTCGATCAGGTCTCCATAGGCCCCGGCAATCGCATTGTCGTCGCGGTCCTGATTTCCTATAACTTCTTTCGCGTTCTCGATCGCCTCTCTCAGGTTATCCAGGCTCTCGCTGGTGTAGCTGCCCTCCAGCAGTCCCTCGGCTGCCTCGATCAGGCTTTCCAGGGAAGAGATATCCGCTGTCTTGGCCATCCGGAACAGATGCTCCAGAATCGCGTACGCCGCGTTATTGACCTGTTCCTGTGTCGCGTCGTCGCTTGTGAGGAAGCCTCTTCCTTCCTCCACGGCCGCTGTGAGGCTGTCAATATCTTCATAGTTCTTTCCGAGGGCAATGATCTTCTCTGCTTCCTCGATGGCTACCTGCAGGTGAAGCTTCTGCACATTGCCTTCCAGCTTTCCAAAGGCCGCAACGAGCTTCTCTACAGCTGCGTCGAAATCTTCCTGCAATGCACTTTCCGCATCCAGGAGCGCCTGTGCTTCCTCAACGGCTGCTGTGAAGGCTGCCCAGCTCTCTTTGGAGTACTCGGACGCACCCATCCCGCCTGCCATAGCTACAAGCTTTTCAAGGGCTTTCTTCACCATATGGTCTCCCGCGATGAGTTTCGTATCTGCCCATAATCCATGGTCATTGGAATCCGCGCCGTTTGTCTCTGTGATCAGGCTCAGGGTCTTCACATTTGTCACATCCAGTTCAATCGGATAAGACTGTCCGCTGCGTACTCCATCCTGACGGAATACCTCAACACCGTCCGCCTTTACCACAAAGTTTACATTTGCAGGATTTCCAATTCCCTGACATGCGGAAATACCCACCTGTGATGTGAAGGTTGTAAAGCCTTTTCCTCTCAGGTCAAGATCAATCTGCGCCGGAGCATGGGTTCCGATTCCTTTATCGTATCTTGTCTTGACGCCGTCTACATAGAGAACGATACCGGCGCCGCATCCACACTTGTCTCTTGTGTTGGAGAAATAGCCACCCTTATCATAGCTCCATTCCATATCGGATACGTACAGGGCGTCTGCCTTCTCCAGATGAATCGTATACGTCTTTTCTGTGCCAAAGGGTGAAACAGCTGTGATCGTAGCCGTGCCCGGCACGGAGTCTGCCTGGGTGACAGTCACTTCCACTTCATCGGACATCTTCACTGCTTCTACCTTGGGAACGGTACCTTCACGGTAAGTACCCTTCATCATCGTGTAGGTGTAGTCGGTCTTGCCTGGGTCAAACTCATTCAAGTCTTTTCCGTTCACCCGAATGCCTGTCAGAGGCATACCGGAATCCATATTTACATTGCTTCTCGCCATCAGCTCGCTGTCTTCTGTCTTCTCCACAATCGGGGAAATGCCAAAGGTCTGGGTATAGGTCTTGCCGCTTGCGATGATATACTCACTCAGCGGGCCTGGGCCGCAGCTGGCGTTTCCAAGGCCTCTCTGTACAAGGTCTACCGTCAGAATCGTGTCTTTCTGCTTCGGTACCTGGTACGGATGACGCCAGGATGACAGATCCTCTGCGGTGTAATGCAGGGCGCCTGCCTCCATCTGATCCTTTGCTGTCACCAGGATACCTGTGCCGTCCTCATCGGTGAGGGCTGTCCATCTCACGCCGGTGCGGTTTCCGTTCTCCTGGGGTTTCACATATCTTTTCTCAAACTGATCCGTCACGGTACTCTTGTAAATGCCAAGCTTCGTGCCGGTATTACGGTCTACATAGTTCTCCTGGGGGCCGTTTCCATAGTATGTCAGGTTCTCATAGCCTTCCGCCACGGTCATCTTCATACCGATTCTTGCGATATTGCCCACGGAGCCGCTGGGTGTAAAGCTGTTGGTCACTATGATCTGGCCGTCTCCATAGATCACATAGTCAATCACATTGGGGGAGTTCAGGCCATCAAGGCTTCCCGGAACGTGGATGGATACTGACTTTTCGTTGGTATTGACGGTAATGCCCTCTTCATCGATCGTAAAGATCTCTGCCGCGTTCTTCATTCCCGCGGAGAAGCCCGGGTCATTATTTACAGGCGCACGATAGTAGTTCGGCACCGGTCCGTTTACCAGCAGGGTCTTTCCGCCCACCTGATAGTTTGTGATGTATCCGGTAGTCTTATCCAGGGTAACTGTGAAGTCCTGGCCGTTTTCCTTCGCGGTCTGTCCGCTCACGGCGATCTTATCTTCCTCTTCCTTTACCGTAAGCTCTGACATGTCTGCCGCGCTCATGGCCGGCTGCTCTTTTACTGCGTCATAAGAAAGCTCAAACTCTTCAAAGGCAACCTCGTCTCCTGCATGGCCGAAGTAATCGCCGGCCCATGCCTGGTCTTCCTTCAGGGTAGCGGAAAGGGTCAGTACATAGTCAGAGCCTTTTGTCGCCCTTACTTTGGGGAAGTTTGCCAGTGTTACTGTCTTTTCCTGCAGCGGAGCGATATCTTTCTGCTCATCTGTCAGTACGCCGCTTCCGATCACTTCATTGTCTTCCTTCAGCGTCCAGGAAATATCATACTTGCTGATGTTTGTGTTCAGGAACTCATTGACGATGCGAACCTGGCCGTCTGCTGCCTGGCCGTCATCGTAGAAGGAGATCTCCTGATGTACCTTCTTCACCTCATACAGCTCCGGTGAAGGTGTGCGGTCTGCGAAGACGATACCGTTTGCGCAGAAATCATTATCTGTAACCGTCTCACCCCAGTCACCGCCGTAACCGAAGTAATCCTCGTCCTCATAAGTCGTAACTTCCTTCTCTGCTGCCTCTCCGGAATAATCCAGGGCATAAACAACATCTTCGCCCAGTGTTTCCAGACTGTCATCCGTTGCCGCGATCTGGTCCGTGTTCAGAGCGCCCTTGATCACAGCTGCACGGTCGATGGCGCCGTTAAATATACGCCCGGTCTGGTCTGCGGAGTCACCGATGCTGATATCCAGAGTATTGCTTGATTTATCGCAGACAGAAAGGCTGCTGCGTCTGCCTGTACCGATCTTCTCATGGTCATAATAAAGAACATAATTTGTGCCGTCGAAGGTAGCGGTCAGACGATGCCAGTTTCCATCTGTAAAGCTTTCCGGAATGTCTGCTGTCAGAACGCCTCCGCTCCATCCGTCTACAAAGAACTCAAATCTGCCATCCCGGTTGATCTGCAGGTTGTAGCCTGCGCTGTCTCCTCTGGAGATAAAGGTCTGCTGGGACGGTGAGAACGTATCGGAAGGTTTCACCCATGCATCCAGCGTAATTCCCTTGTCACTGTTGGAGGCAAGGCTTGCGCTTCCGGTAGAGCGATAGACGCCCTTCGTTGCCTGGGTACCGTTTCTTCCCTCTTCAAAGCTTCCAGTAAATCTCACGCGGTTGCCGGTATTCGGATCGTTTATGTAATAAGTAACGACGTCCTCCACCTTTGTGCGTACAGACTGGTCAATCCAATCCCAGATGAAACCGCCCTGTCCGTTCGGGTAGTTACGGAACACATCCCAGTATTCCTTAAAGTTTCCAAGTGCATTTCCCATGGCATGGGCATACTCGGACTGAATATACGGAGCCTTGTTGGCTGTGTTGGCCACATAGCCTTCCACGCCGCTTACACCCCAGTACTGGCTGGAATAAATATCCACCATGGAATGCTCTCTGTCACCCTTGGTATAGCGGTTGTCACGCTCGTATTTACGGATACGGCTCGGATCACGCTGGAGGATCCATCTGGTGGAATTATAGAAGCAGTAGCTGTCATCCATCGGATAAGTTTTGTAAGTTGCCTCATTACCCAGGGACCAGATGATAATACTCGGATGGTTTTTATCACGCTCTACCATATTTTTGGTACGGTCCATCACGGAGTTATTCCAGATCGGATAACCGGATGGAATATTGCTGCTGGTAGCGCCTATATGGGACTCCGCGTTTGTCTCATCACAGATATAGATACCCAGCTCATCTGCCAGGGCATACATATACGGGTTGTTCGGGTAGTGGCTGGTACGGATCGCATTTACGTTAAACTGCTTCATCATCGTCAGATCTGTTACGATATCGTCCCTTGACAGGGCACGTCCCGTATCCAGATTATTCTCATGGCGGTTTGTTCCACGGAACATGATCTTCTCACCGTTGATCTGTACCTGCTCCTGGCCAGCGTCGTTGATGTCCACTTTATTGATCTCACGGAAGCCGACTCTCTGGCACAGGGTCTCTACCACATTGCCTTCCTCGTCGGTAAGCTCGATCAGCAGCATATACAGATTCGGTGTGTCCGCAAACCATTTCTTCGGGTTTGTCACAGCCTTGCTGCCTGTAACGGTCACGCCTTCATCGTCGGCGCGCTCTTCTGTGGTTCCTTTTGCCTCCGGTACCGTGACCTGCATCTCCAGCGGGCTGTCCCAAACCTTTGTGGTGCCGTCTGACTCATAGAGATCTGCGGTTACCTTATACTCCTTACCTGCTGCCTCTGGGAGTCCCAGGTTACGGACGGTTGCGTCCAGAGTCAGTACAGCATCCTCATAAGCGTCATCCAGATCTGTCTTTACAAAGACGTCACGGATCTCTACTTTGTTCTTGGAATACAGGTTTACATCACGGAAAATGCCGCTGTAACGGATGAAATCCTGGTTCTCCAGAAAGCTTCCTGTAGACCAGCGGTATACCTCTACTGCCAGGGTATTTTCCCCTTCTTTCAGATAATCGGTGATATTAAATTCATCGCTGGTGTAGCTGTCCTCCGCATAACCGACTCTCTGGCCATTGATATAGAGATAGAACGCGGATTCCACACCTTCAAAAGAAAGGAAGACCTCTCTGCCGTCCCAGCCTTCCGGAATGGTAAAGGTTCTCTTATACTGTCCCACGCTGTTGCGCACGGTAGGCGCTGTCACCTCTTCACCCAGCGGTACGCTCTCGTAGTTCTGCCACGGATATCTCTGGTTTACATAAATCGGCTTTTCATACTTGAAATTGCCTTCCTCATCCTTGATTGCCTGGATGGAGCTCGGAACCTTTATGGTATCCCAATCCGTCGTATCCCAGTTCTCCACATAATCCTTTGCGTCTGCGCCGGTAACATCCTTTTCACGGTCTGCAGGCTTCTGCGCAAATTTGAACTTCCAGTCTCCGTTCAGGGAAACCTTGTAAGCGGATTCCTCCGCATCCTCATCCAGAACGGACTTTTCATTTGTCAGCGCCTTTTCGGCTGACTCGTAGGGTGTGAAATACGCATGCGCCGGCTCTCTGTTTTCCTCCACCACAGCGATCTGGTCGTACCATTCTTCTCCTGCGAAACGATCATCCTTTGCGCTTGCGGAAATCGTCCCGACTCCTGTCAGAAGCTCTCCCCCTATAAGGGCTCCGGCCAGAAGAACAGATAAAACTTTTCTTCTTCTGTACATTTTTTTCCTCCCTTTTCTTCTGTTTTATATGGAAGTTCCACAATTGGAATCCCCATAGTTTGGTTCTATTTTACCACTTTTTTTCGAAAAATCCTATGGACTTTTTTTACCTCTTAGTAGCATTTTTTTTACCTCTTTCGCATTTAACGCAGAAAAGGCTGAAAACACACAGCCTTTTGTGTGTTCCAGCCTCTCTGTCATTCAAAAATCTTAGAATTCTGTAATCTTCTCTGCCGCATACTGCAGGATCCTGGCCGCGTCGCTGGTGTCAGCCGCGCCGTCACCGTTCACATCCGCGCTCAATGCCTCCAGCTCAGACAGGCTGCCAAGCTCCGCTGCGCTGCGAAGAACTGCCGCGCTGTCGGCTGTGGTGATCCTTCCGTCGCCGTTCACATCGCCGAGAAGACGTGCCTCTGCCACTTTCCGGGTCAGGTCTTTTACGGCTGCGTCGATGTCAACCTGCAGGGCGTCATCGTTGTCGTAAACTGCCTGTGCCTCTGCCGTCACATCCGCCAGGCCCTCGATGGTTTCCGCCACATAAGCTCCGGCGTTATCAAGCACCTCGTTTGCTTTCACAAGCATGGCTTCCAGGGCCGCCTTATTTCCTTTCTTCTTCAGGCCCATGATGGCGTCTATCAATTCTGCGTAAGCGTCTCCAATGGCACTGTCGTCCCTGTTCTGGTCCGCCACAACAGCCTCCGCGTCCTTGATCGCCTGCTCCAGCTTTTCCAGGCTGCTGCTGGTGTATGCGCCCTCCAGCAGGCCCTTTGCCTCTTTGATCAGCCTCTCCAGGGAAGTGATGTCCGCCGTCTTTGCCATCCGGGATATCTCATGCAGAATGGTATTGGCCGCACTGTCCACCTCTTTCTGTGTCGCCTCATTATCGAGAAGAATCTTTTTGCCTGCCTCCACGGCAGCTTCCAGGTCTTCTGTATTCTCATAGTTGTTTCCAAGAGCCAGAAGCGCTTCTGCTTCCTGCAGAGCTATTTCCAGGTGCAGCTTCTGAACGGCATATTTCAGGCCGCCCTGAGCTTTCACAAGATTGTTGCTAGCCGTCATCAGCGCGCTGTCAGAGGCGTTCGGATCCTCCAGGAGCGCTTTGGCGGCATTCAGGGCCGCTTCCATCACGGCAGCGCTTTCCTTTGTATAGATGGAAAGGTCTTTGCCAGCCCAGGCTTCATACAGGTCTCTCAGTTTCTTTTTATAGATGCTCTCTCCAGAAGCGGGCTTCAGGCCTTCTACTGCTTTTTTCAGGGCCGCTTCCGCTGCGTCCACCTCTTCCTGTGAAGCGTCCGCCTTGCCAAACAGCTCCTTCGCCTGAAGAAGGGCTGTCTCCATCGCTGCCCAACTGTCCGCCGTGTAAGCGTCCTCCTGCAGGTCTTCTGCCATCGAAATCTGCCTGAAGAGTTCACTTCTGTCCACAGCTCCAGTGTATTCCACAACTGCCAGGTTAAATCCGACGCTCTGTGTCTCCTCGCTCTTTGCGAAGACAAGAACCACAGGGTGTCCTCCCGCCGCCAGGGCACGGATGGCTTCCTGCTTCAGGGTGAGGGTATTTCCCTCCAGAGTGTAAGCGGAAGCTTCCAGCTCTGTGCCGTCCACAGAAACTCCTGACAGGCTGTAGCCGTTTGCGTCTACGGTCACGGACGTATCCCTGCCGCTGTTTTTTTCAAAGACAAACTCGTCTCCGATCACTGCGGGAACCATATCCTTTTCCGCTTCCGCCAGGATCTCCTCTGCGCTCAGGGCCGCACGGTAGATCTTCACTTCATCCATAGCGCCGCGGAATTTGTGGAGGATAGAATTGCTGCCGTTGATATTGCAGCCGATGTTGATCTTGTTCAGGATATCTGTGGGGAAGCCTTCCCATTTCAGCCTTCCCGCCTCGTTTCCGTTGATGTACATCACGAATTCCTGATCCGCGGTGAACGTAAGGGCCACATGGGTCCAGGTTCCCACAGGAATCTCCGCTTCGCTGTGCATGTCTTTTCCTGTGCCGTTCGCCCAGGGGCTTGCCCAGAGCTTTTTGTCATTGCGGATGTGGAACCACATACCGTTGGCACTTGCCACGCCGCTGACGCCATTGCCCAGGAGGGTCTGGGATTCCCCGCTGGTGCCGTTCCACTTGATCCATGCGCTGAAGGTCCACTCATCGGCCTGGTACAGGGAGTCACTGGAAAGCTGTACCCTGGAATTGCCCTCGAAGGAAGCTGCCTTTCCGGTGTAGCCCTCCTGCTGGATACCGATTCCCGTCTTGACGCCGTCTTCATTTCCCATGAAATCCAAAGCCTTCTCTGTGCTGTCTTCTTCGAATTTATAGTATCTTGCCAGCACAGAAAGGGTAAGAGGCGTATCTCCTTTACAGGTATTCTGCGCCGACGTGGTATCCTTCACGCCCTCTGCCCTCAGCACGGCGATCTTGTCAGCCGTCATGCCTTCCAGGGTCAGGGTCACTGTCTTCTGATCCTCGCCGAGGGTGGCTGCCGTCACCTTTACGCCATTTGAAACGCTGTAGTTGGCTGCGATTTCCGCTGACGTCTGTTCCACCTTGCGGTTAAATACCACCAGGGCCTTATCCAGGCCGGACAGCCTTGCAGATACAGGCGTCAGGTCACAGATTTCTGTTCCATAATAGCCCTTGACTGCCTGGGACTTTCCGCTTTCGGTACGTCCGCCGTTGACTGCGGTGATCTCATAGGTATAAACCGTATACTCCGAAACATCCCGGTCCATATATACCGGCTCAGATACGTTAGCCACAAGCTCTCCGTTCCTGTATACACAGTATCCTGTTACGCTGCTGTCCTCATCCACAGAAGCATCCCAGGTCACGCGGATAGCGGACTCGCCTGTCATCTCCGCCTTTACATTTTCCGGAACGGTGGGCGGTGTAGGATCGTCGATGTAGTAAACCTTAAAGTTATCCAGTACACTGCCGTTTTCGATCCGCGCAATGTAGTCCGTTTTGTCTCCTGTCGTAAATGTAAAGCTGCTGTGTCCTTTGGTAAAGCTGCTGTTCAGGAGCTGGTCACTGCTGTCAGACTCCGATACCACATAGACACGGCCGTCTCCTAGGGTATCAAACTGCATATGATACTCCGTGTTCGTCTCCAGACGCATGGTTGCCGGGTTGGTACGCACATTGACATTTCCCTGTCCGTAATGGCCGTACATCTTCAGGGACCAGCTATCGGAAATCGTATCGTTTGTATAAGGTGCATGTGTCTCCGACAGATGGGGCACGCCGTCCGCTGCCCGCTCCGGGTTGAAGATACCGTAAGCGCCCTGCTCCACATACTCAAAGGTCTCATTGGCCGCGTAGCCTTTCGGCAGATCCGGCTCCTCTGTCTTTACGATACGCGTCTGCATAAAGGTAGCCTTGCCGTTTTCATTTGCGCAGGCGTCTGCGGACAGAGCGAGCACAGCTGTCGTCCCGCCTTCCGGCTGGGTGAAATCCACCCACATCTTCTGTACCTTCTTGCCTCTTGCGTAGTTGTCAAAATAGTTGTTTGTCATGATGACCTGCTCTACATAATTCTCATGCTTTTCGCCGTCCGGCGTGGTCACCGTGATCCGTGCCGTCTTTCCGTTCTCCGCGCCTGCGTAGACAACCGCGCGGTATTTCTTGCCCGGTACCAGGCCCGTCATGGTCTGGCTCACTGCCCCGGCTTCTGTCCCGGACATTGTCAGGATGGATACGCCGTTTCCGTCGTCATTGAAGGCCATATCAGCCTCACCGCTCTTCTGCCAGATGGAGAAGTCACGGCTGTTGAAGCCCATGTCCTCAATGGGGCTTCCCACGCTCCATTTTGTTGTGTCTGCCTCTACCTCTTCATTTCCCTTATAAAGGACATAAGGTGTTTTTGCTGACGCATTGACTGTCACCTGCCCGTCTGTAACTGCCAGCTCTTCCACAAGCTTTTTGCCGTTCTGCGTCGTCTCGTACAGCTTAACGGACGTCTGGTCCTGCCAGCTCTCCGGCAGTGTCCAGGTGATCTCGCCGCCGTTCGGGTTCCAGTGGTAGATCTTTGCCGCCTCATCCGGGTTCTTTGTGGTGCTCTCCTCGCCAAACCAGGGGATAAAGACAAGGCTTCCATCCGCGATCAGGTTACCGTCCTTATAAATCTTGTTCGCGCTGGTGGAGCGCACATTTCCTTCAAAAATCGCCTCTGAGGAGGTCCATTTCCGCACATCGTGGTTCATCAGGTATTTCTGGGGGAGCTGCTGTGTATAGAACTGCTCCAGGACGCTGCGGATATTATTGTGATGCTGCCAGGACATGAAGGACGAGGAACGGGAATACCCGCCACGGAAAATGCTGCTTCCGCTGTAAACATCCTTCTGTGTGTGGTATACGAAGCGGTGCATGGAATCGCCGATGCCCGGCCAGTGCACCCATGCCGCGAAGCGGTCAAAGTCTGTCTTATTCTCCGTCCCGAGCATGGCCCCGTGCTCGCCCACCAGGTTGGCGGCAAGCCTTGCCTCTGCCCAGCGGTCGTCCCCGTAGGTATCCACATAGACAAAGCGGATGCCCGGCACTTTTGTGAACATGGAATCCAGCCTTGCGTCCATGCCGCCGTTTAAGATGTCCACATCCCGGCGGATGTTCTTGGACTGGTCCATCCAGGCCCATCCATTGTAGCTGGACATGGTCTCATCCGTATACATCTTTGCTTCCGGGTACGCCTCGGAATGGTTGATATGGATCCCAAGGTAACCGTTGATCTCCTCGATGCTCTCGGCGCAGGCCTGCATGTCCTCCGGGCCGCCGGCGCGCTTATTGATATCGTCATAGTCCGCATGGCCGCTATCATGGCCTTCGTTTGCGTACCCTTTGAATACCAGGATCTGGTCAAAGCCGTCGATATAGTTGGACAGGCGCTTCATGTTGTCTTCCACCTGCAGGAAGGGCTGCTGGGCCCCGCTGGCAAAGTTGTAGCCCACATGGATAAAGCTGTCCGCCATCTTATCCCCGCCGTTGATCTTGCCCTTGATGATGGTCTTCAGGGCGTTCGCGCCATCCTGCCAGTCCAGGGTGCCGTCTTCATTGGTGTCCTCCGTCAGGACAACCTTACAGTAGAGGTCCTCCTCCGGGAACATGCGCTCCCCGTCGATGCCCCGGTACATAAAGTCATTATGCTCAAAGCCTGCGGAAATGCTTCCGTCCTCCTTGCGGTAGGCCCGGTAGCGGAACTCCTTCAGGTTCAGGAGCACATTGTTCTCCATGGACGCGGAAAGCTCATCTGTGGTGATGAACGGGAGGGTCGCCAGCACATCCGTGTCATAGGCAATCTTGCCGTCCGCGATGTTCAGGTGCTGCTCCGCCAGGCCGTTGATATTGTACTCGCTCCTTCCGTCTGTGGGTACCGTGGCGTCCAGCTTCGCGCCTGCCTGGGTGCTGTTTGCGGAGAGCAGCGGCCTGTTCGGGAAGCCGATGGATTTTACCTTTTCTGCCGTCTCCTCCACATTCCGGATGCGCATATCCAGCACATTCCCATCCTCTGCCGTGAACACGGTATCAAAGGAAACGCCTGCTTCCTCCACATCCACATGGTACACAAGGCTCTCTGCCGTCCGTTCTGTGATCTCGGCAGACGCCATATAGTCCACTGCGTTGATGGTGACAAAATTGTGCTTAAACTCGGAGCCGCAGAGCTGCTTCCCGTTTAAGTCGTAGGAAATCACCCGCGGGAAATCCTCCGCCAGGGAGACCGTCAGGCCGCCTTTCGCGATGGTGACGTCTGTGTCTGTGTCCTCCGGGAGATAGGTATCCGGGAGGCTCCGGAACACTGCTTTCTTCAGCACGAAATCGCTGACGCTCTCTGCGGAAACGCCTGCCATTCCTTCCGCTGCGGAAAGGCCGGGGACCGTCCCCTCATACATCATATAGTCGTCCATCCACATGGTCACATTGTTGTTTCCCCAGTAACGAACCTTCAGCTTTGTGTCCGCAAGCCCTGCCCTGGAGAACAGGAAGGTGCCGTCCCCGTGGAACCCGCTCCTTGCCCCTGTGCTGTTTTTGCTGTACCAGGTGGAATAAGAGTAATCGTCATCCTGCAGGATATTCTGCCAGCTTCCCTTTTCCTGGTCTGCCCGGAATAAAAATCCGATGCGTCCTCTGTCGTTCTTCAGCTCAAAGGTCAGCTCAATCTCACCGTTTTCCATGGAAGGCGCGCCCGCTGCCAAAAGCTTGTTCTCACCTTTGATGTGCAGCCCGTCTTCCTCCATGGCATAGCTGCCTGCCCCGGAAAGCTTTGTCCAGGCTTCCGCCCCGTCTTCCGGCTCCCAGACATACTCCTCGGCCCCTGCGGCCGGGTCGTACTTTTTCACCTGGAAGCTGCCGGACATGCCGCCTGTGAAGGCGATCTCCAGCCGGAAGCTGCCTTCCTGGGAAGCTACATACTCTTTGGAAACCACGATCTGGCCTTCCTCTACCGTGTAGTCTGTGCCCTCTGCCAGCGCCGCGTCGCCGTTCTTTACGGACGCTACCTGGTCGCCCTTATCCAGGGTGACAGGGATCCTCAGATCCTTCGTGCCCCACTCCTCAGCCAGGACAGTCATCTCTGAGAGGTTGACGCTGGAATTTTTCAGCTCTGTAACCCTGCTGTCATACAGTTCAAATTTCTTCGTGTAGGGGCTTGCGCCTTCTCCCCAGACGCGGACCCCGTACCTGCCTTCCGTGATCTCGGACCTTGTGCCGGTCTCCGCCGTCTTTACGCCGTCCACATACATGGTGATGGTGTTTCCAAGGGTTACCATCTTCACTGCGTACTCCTGATTAATCTTAAAGGCGATGCCCGTCTGGTTGCTAATACTGGGCCATCCCTCGCTTCCATTTACCTGGTAGCTGTGCTGGATGCTGGAAGAGGTGTCGATGGCGATACCGTCGCAGTTTTTCCCGTTTACAAACCGGGGGAATAAACCGATCTGGTAGCGGTTGCTCGTCTCCTCGATGCCCGATACCTTCATCTTAAATTCCCAGATACTGTCTGTCAGGACGCCGGCAGCCGCGTTGTAGACGATGACGCTGCCATAGCCCTCCTTCTCCTTCATCTTGCCGTACTCCAGTGTGAAACCACTGCCCTGTTCTGCAGGGCTCAGAAAATTTTCTGAAAGGGTCTGGTCTGTATCCTGGCCGAACTGCTGCAAATGCCAGTCATCCGCCGGCTGCTCTTCGCCTGCCGCGAAAGCTGATGACGGTATGGCTGTGATACACATCAAAACTGCCAGCATGACAGCCAGCATTTTCTTCACCCATACGGATTCTCTCTTTCTCTCCATGTTTTTTCTCCTTTCTTTTCCGGCATTGCCGTTTTATTCGTTTCCTTTAGTATCGGAAGCTTTATTGTGCATTTTAGGCACAAAACATACTTAAATTATACCTTTTTATAAACACTCTTCACAATATAAAAATTGCTCAATAGGTTATAGATCTTGCTTTTTTTACCATTCTGTCCTGCGCCAAAGCAGAAAAACAGACGCCGCAAACCCATCTGTCCCAATAGGTTTGCGGCGTCTCGCCTGTTTGTATCTTTAAATTAGAATGCGTTGATTTTCTCTGCTGCGTACTGCAGGATCATGGCTGCGTCGCTGGTGTCTGCCGCGCCGTCGCCGTTTACGTCCGCGCTCAGTGCCGCTCCTGAGGACAGCACCTCAAGCTCTGCCGCACAGCGGAGAACCGCTGCGCTGTCGGCTGTGGTCACTGTGCCGTCGCCGTCCACATCTCCCAGAAGACGGGCCTCCGCGATCTTCAGTGTCAGAGTCTTCACTGCCTCGTTGACAGCCTTCTGGGAAGCGTCTTCTGTGCCGTAAACCTTCTGCGCCTCTTCCGTCACGCCTGCGAGGCCCTCTATGGTCTCCGCCACATACGCGTCCGCGGCTGCCAGGATTTCATTTGCTTTTGAAAGCATCGCCTCCAGGGCTGCCTTTTCAGCCAGTGCCTTCAGGCCGATAATTCCATCGATCAGGCCGGTGTAGGCGTCGCTGATATCGCTGTCGCTCCTGTTCTGGTCTTTCAGCACTTCCTCTGCCTTTTCGATGGCCTTTTCCAGGTTCTCCAGGCTGCTGCTTGTGTACTTGCCATCCAGCAGGCCCCTGGCCGTCTCAATCAGGCTCTCCAGGGAGGAAACGTCGGCTGTCTTTGCCACGTTAGCCAGTGCGTTCAGGATCGCGTTGGCCGCGTCGTCTACCTCTGTCTGTGTGGCCTCTTCCTTTGTGAGGATTTCTTTTCCTGCCTCCACGGCTGCTGTCAGGGCGTCGATCCCCTCATAATTCTTTCCGAGGGCCAGGATCTTTTCGGCCTCTTCGATCGCTGCCTCCAGGTGCAGTGTCTGAACTGCGTACTCCAGGGCGCCGATGGCCGTTATCAGCTCTGTCATACTCTTATCCAGTTCCTTGCGGGTGGCGTCCGGATTATCCAGAAGAGCCTTTGTGTCTGTCAGTGTCTGTCTCAGGGCCTCTGCGCTCTTTTTCGTGTATACGGAGAGATCCTTCGCTGCCCACGCGCGGTACAGCTTCTTCAGATTCACCCTTACCATATCATATTTTACATAGCGGACCGTATACGTTTCTGTTTTCAGCCCGTCCTCAGAAGTAATAAAGAATGTGTTCGCATCGTTGACGTCGGTGGCCTGAAGCACCGTCACAGATGCGTTGGCGTCTGCCTTCATCTGTACCTCCGGCATCTGGCCGTTCTTGTAATCTACCAGATAACTGTGGACATCCGGGTCAAACTCTTCCCATGCCGTTCCGTCCACATACAGTCCTGTTACATGGAAGTCCTTGTTTTCCGTCACCAGCTTATCGTAAGCGCCCATCTCTGTGATGGCCAGGCACTTGCCCTGTGCTGGCTTCATACGGATGCGGATCGCGCAGGTGCGCACTGCGTCAAAGCTGAAGTAGCAGGTGTCTGTAGCTGAGAGCTCCTCCGGCGCCTGAAGATTTTCTACAGGCTTCCAGTTTTCAGCGATTCCCACCGGATGGTCGCCGCCCACATTGTCCGGATCCTGGGGACGTGTCTTGAAGGCTTCTCCGTCATAATATTCAATGACATACTCCGCCGGCAGGTCTGCGCCGTAATCCGTGTAAAAATCAATTTCCAGGTTGTCGATAAATTTGTAGGTTACTTCTTCCAGGCCGAAAATAATTCCTGCCCAGTCTTCTTCCCGGTTTGTACCGCT
This sequence comes from Lachnospiraceae bacterium UBA3316, assembly GCA_002361955.1. Classification (GTDB taxonomy): domain Bacteria; phylum Bacillota; class Clostridia; order Lachnospirales; family Lachnospiraceae; genus Hominisplanchenecus_A. The sequence continues at coordinate 90,255 of DESK01000030.1, read as the reverse complement.
CCAGTTGCACCAGCGGTTGTTGTCCTCGGGCTTACGGGAAATGATATTGTCGTTCAGCTCCGACGCGGAATCTCCGGAGGTTCCCTGGCCGTTTGTGAAGGAGGCGATGCCAAGAGGCAGATAGAAGCCGTTCTTGTACGCTGTAAACTTATCTCCTTTCACCACATCCGAAGATACACGGATGGAGGCCTGTGTTTCATGGACGCTTCCGTCGCCCTTCTGATCGGTAACAGTTCCCTTGACCACTACGATGGCTCCGTCTTCCATGAACTTATCCTGGGGCTGCTCTTCCCATTCCACAGCCAGCTCATCGGTGGTGCCGTCACTGTAATATGCCTTTGCCTTTAAGGGCAACTGCGGAACCGTTCCAAGGGGCGCTGCGCCTGAGAACTGCTGAACGCCGATGATTCCCTTTACGATTACTTTCGCTTCCGGACGGAGCTCCTGGCCGTCCACGCTTCCCTTTACGGTAAAGCTTCCGTATTTCTCGTACTGCTTCGGATCGATCTCATCCCAGGTAACCTTTACCTGTTTTGCCAGTCCCTTATCGAAGGTTGCTCTCACCTTCTCCGGAAGCTGGGGCGCCTGTCCCTTAACGGTAACCACGCTGACCTGCTCATAGCCGGTGATCACCTTTGTCTCGGGATTTTCCTGGATCGTAAGCTCCAGCTCATTGGATTCCACAGTCACTCCCTGGTAGGTCACAACAGCCTGTAAGGTCGTGCTTCCCGGCCAGTATGCATAGAGGCATCCGTCCTTAAACTCAGCGATTTCCGGATTGCCCACAAGGTAACGGATATCCAGCACGCCGTTTTTCAGTACCGTGCCGTCCTGAAGTGTCGCCGTAAGGCTCACTGGCTTCACGTCGTCCTCAGTCAGCGTATTGCTCTCCATCTGGATGGCAGCGTTATCCAGCACCGGCGCTGCCTCACAGAATTTCACCGTAAAGTTCTTCTTGTTGCAGCCATCCTCTGAGACAACCTGGATGGTCACGCTGTCATTGTTGTCCAACGCGGGAATCATGACAACTGACGCATTCGGATCCTCTGCCTCTACCGTCACTTCCGGAACGGGGGCATTGTACGGAAGCTCCACCTCATAATAATCCTGCTCCGGTGTAAAGCCTTCCAGCTCTGTCCCATCCAGCAGCAGGCTCTTCAGCTGGGCGGAATCTCCCATTTCAAACCGACTTCTCTGGTATACGTGTACCTCAGAAACTGCCGGGGATTTTCCTGCCTCGCTGTGGAAATTCCAGCGGATATATTTGGCTGTAATCTCATCAAAGGTAAACTCTGTCTCATTAAAAATCTTCAGGTCGTCTTTGCTGCTGACGCTCTGATTTTCCACATTGGTAAAGGTTTTTCCATCCATACTGTAGGAAATCGTCACGCTGTCGGGTATTCTGAAATAACTGTCATAATTTGCGGTATACCAGAAATTGATTCCTGCCTTTGCGGTAGTGACCGGATCTTCAAACTCCAGCTGCACCCACTCATCGTTCTGATTGTGGAACATGGCGTTCCAGAGCTCTGCAGGCAATAACCTGGTCTCACGGTATACCTTGCCATTGTTGATGGCCGCCACCTTAAAGGATCCGTATTCATAAGAAGCTGTCGGAACCGGATAATTTCCTCTTTTGGGCGCCAGATCCTTGCCGTCATGGACGTTCACCTCTGCCACACGCACAGTCGCGAACACATCCTCCTCAAGTCCCTCTGCCGTTCCCTTTACGTTGAAGCTTCCCACAGAAGCCACCTGTTCTTCGCTGACAGCCTCCCATACGACAGCCGCCTCTTTCTCATCTGCCAGATTTGACAGGATGGTTACTGTCTCCGGAAGCTCCGGGAGCTCGCCCACAGGCGTCACGATATGTACCGGACGGATGCCGATCGCTCCTGTCACAATCATCTGCAGGCTAACCCGGTCCCCGTTCTCTTTTACGGTACCCGTCACGATGGCGGAACCCAGTGTCTGCAGCGCTTCCTCGCCAAGCTCGTCCCATTCTGCTTCTTTTTCTTCTTTGCGTCCGTCGCTGTAAACGGCCGTTACCGTCTGCGGAAGCTCCGGGGTATTTCCCTTCTCCACATAAACGACTTCCGGCTCTTCATATCCCAGAAGCTTTTCTTCTGCGGTATTCTCAATGGTAAATACCTTCGTCTTATCTGAACGCAGTCCTAAGGAGTTCGCGGACAGGGTAAATTCTCCCTCATCCTTTGTGGACTGGACGATGACCATAGCCTTTCCGCTGTAAGCCCTGCGCTCGCTGCCCTTGTAGCTCTGTGTAACCTCCGTCGCGTCTCCATTATCGACGCCCACGATCTTTCCGTTACCGGAAACATGGAATTTCACATTATTGTTCGCTGTGGGAACCACATTTCCATCTTTGTCCAGAATCTCAACGAGGATGTAGGACAGATCCTTTCCGTCAGCCGTGATGACCTCACGGTCCGGTGTCAGGCGAACCTGGGCCGGCTCTCCTGCCGTCGTCAGAACGTCCTCAGCAATGATATTGCCATCCAGATCCCTGGCCACTGCCTTCAGCTCGCCCGGCTGGTAATCCACCATCCACTCCAGGTAAATGTGGCCGTCCTCCGCCTCCTGGTAAGGCCTTCCGTCGCTTGTCTGAAGCTGGAGGAAATCCTTCTTTCCAAGGCTCTCCCCATTCAGGAACAGCTCTACGCTGGCTGCGTTAGAGTAGGCCTGCACTTTAATCTTTCCGTTTGCTTTGATACTGTCATCGTTCTCCCAGTTCCAGTGGGGAAGCAGATGCACCATAGGGTTCTCCTCCACAGAAGTCCACTGGCTCTGGTAAATGTAGTAAGCATCCTTCGGGATACCTGCGGTATCCACAGCGCCAAAGTATGAGCTCTTTGCCGGGAACTGGTTGTTGTAGGGGCTCGACTCGCCGATGTAGTCAAAGCCCGTCCATACAAACTCACCCATGACGAATCTTCTGTCACGGTTTGCCTTCCAGGCTCTCTCCGCGGAACGTCCCCAGCTAACAGTATCGCCGTCATCGTAGCTGCTGCGGATCTTCTTTGCGTAGTCCACTTTGTAGAATCCGCGGCTGCGCACTGCGGAAGAAGTCTCCGTTCCCATGATAATCCAGTCCGGATATTCCTTGTGGGCGGCGTCATAGCTGTTTTCCCCGTAGTTGAAGCCTACCACGCCTGTCACATCCGCTACCTGCTTCATCTTCTCATTGTTGAATCCGCCGATGAAATCATTAAAGCCTTCTGTGGCCGGACGGGTCGGATCCACCTCTGCCACCCATTTCACCAGGTTGGTCGCCGTCGGCACGGTGCCGTTCAAGACTTCATTTCCGATAGACCACAGAATGATACAGGGATCATTTTTTCCGCGGTTTACCATGTTCTTGATATCAAACTCCGCCCAGGTCTGTCCCTCCTTTGCGTCGGGATGGGTCGCCTGCAGCCTGAAAAATCTTCCGTAATCATATCTTGTCTTTCCTTGCTCCCAACAGTCAAAGGCTTCGTCGATGACCATCAGGCCCAGCTTGTTGCAGATCTCGATCAGCTCATCTGCTGCCGGGTTGTGGGTTACACGGATGGCGTTGACGCCCATGGTCTTCATGGTTTCCATCTGACGCTCGATAGCCCGATAGTTGGCCACCGCGCCCAGGGCTCCCTGGTCATGGTGCATACACATTCCGTTCAGCTTCATATATTCACCGTTCAGGTAGAAGCCATCGTTGGGATCCATCGTCACCCAGCGGAAGCCGAAGGTGGTCTCATACGTATCCACCACAGTTCCGTCTACCGAAACCTCACTGATCATCTCATAGAGATTCGGATCGTCCACACTCCAAAGCTCGGGTTTCTCTGTGTTGATCGTCTGATCAAAGGTCACCACATCCCCTGCCGCGATCTCCCTGGCCTCTGTGGTCACAGGATCCGCAAACTGGTTACCCTCGCTGTCATAGATGGTGGAGGTCACCACCGCGTTCGCCGGAAGCGCTCCATCATTGGCCACCGTTGTCTCTACAGTGACAACGGCCTCGTTCTTGGCGTAATGTTCTTCCAGATCAGGCGTCTTCACAAAGGTGCCGTAGCGTTCCACATGGACGTCGTCTGTCACCACCAGGTTTACATTTCGGTAGATTCCGCTTCCAGAATACCAGCGGCTGCTGGGAAGCTGGTTGTTGACCCTCACAGCGATCACGTTCTCCGTGACGCCGTCCGCCACCAGCTGATCGGTGATATCATAGGCAAACGGGGAATATCCGTAAGGATAATTTCCGATCATCTCACCGTTCACGTAGGTGGTGCTGTCCATATAAACGCCGCCAAAATCGACGGAAATGCGCTTTCCCTTCATAGATTCCGGCAAAATAAAGGTTTTCCTGTACCAGCCCACGCCGCCGTTCAGGAAGCCGCCGCCGGACCCAGCCGGTGAAGATCTGTCAAAATCCAGCTCAATACTGTAATCATGGGGAAGGGTCACGGTTCTCCACTGGGAATCATCAAAATCCTTTCCCTCCGCCTGGATGGAGCCCTCCGTCTCCCGATAGAACCGCCAGTCCTCATTAAAGGATATTTTCCGTTCTCCGGTCATCACTTCCGCCTGGGCAAGCTGCCGGAGTTCCGGCTGATCCACGTTCGCTGCCATAGCGGATGACGGCATACCGGAAAGTACCATTGCTGCCGCCAGCACCGCCGCCTGTACACGCTCTGTCCTATGCTTTTTGTTTCTGTTCATTCTGTCCTCCTTTTTCTCGCATGTATTTTACGGGCAAGAGAACGGACACGTCTGCCCTTTCCCTCTCTCCCGTATTTTCCTTTCATCCAACGTTTCGTAAACACAGCTGTATTTGCCTTATCATATCATAGAAATATATAAACCTTTATGGACTTTTTTTACCTTTTTACTATGACTTTTTTTACCTCTTTCATCTTTTTCATCATTTTTACTGAATAGCCGCGGCGATATGGCGTTTTTAATCCTGTTCTTGTCAGGAATATGGCCCTTCACCAAAAAAGCCGCAGGCAGAAACTGCTCCTGCAGCTTCTGCCTGCGGCATATGACCCGGTCATCTCCGCTGTTCCCCGGGGCGGAAGGATCTAATATTCCACCTTCATCAGGCAAAGTCCCTGGGGCGGCGCCGTATAGCCTGCCCTGGCCCTCTCCCCCGTCTCCAGGGCCTCCGTCACGGACCGGGGGCTTCTCTTCCCCTGCCCCACCTCGATCAGGGTCCCTGTCAGGATGCGCACCATATTATAGAGGAAACCGTCTCCGGTATAATAGATTCTCAGCTCTCCCTCCATCTCCCGGAACCTGATCTCGTCCAGCCGGCGCACCGACGATTTTTTCATCTTTCTGGTGCAGTAGCCCTGGAAATCATGGACGCCCAGAAGATACGAAGCCGCCTCCTCCATTTTTTTCACGTCCAGGGGTTCCTTCAGCCCGTAAATATATTTTCTCTCGAATACGTTCTTCACGGTGTCCGTGGAAATCCGGTAGAGATACGTTTTTCTCCGGGCGTTCAGCCTGCTGTGGAAACGGGGAGCGGCCTCCTTCACCTCCGACACGCAGATATCCTCCGGCAGATAGCGGTTCAGATACTCCCTGATCTCCTCCGGCCTTCTCTCCCGGGACAGATGGACGTTCGCCACCTGCCCCCTGGCGTGGACGCCTGCGTCCGTCCGGCCTGCGCCGATGATCTCCACCGGTTCCCCCGCCATCCTTCCGAGTACATCCTCAATCTTCCCCTGGATCGTCTCCTTCGTGGCCGTCTGTCGCTGCCACCCGGCATATCTTGTCCCGTCATACTGTATCACTAATCTGTAATTCATCCCTGCCTCCTGTCTGCCTATAGGTCCGCGTCCCATCTTCTGCGCATGTATTTTTTCGATCTGTACATACTATTGTTACCATTCACTGCCCGGCCATCAGGCTGCCGGAAGCTGATGGCTGAGTAAACACTTTCAAAGTAAACAAACATGACTGCCGATGCAGTCATCACGATTCAGGAGGAATTCTGCATGAAACAAGAAGAAAAGACCAACCGCCGGCTCATCGACGACTATGATTATCTGGGAAAATCCTGCTCCGTACAGGACTGCACCGGCCTGATCCCCGCAGCTCCCAAAAACCAGGAGGAACTTCTCGCCTATGAAGACGTCTATCCCTATCTTCCCCCAAATACCTCCGACCTCTATCCTAGTCCATTTCCCTCCAAAGGGCAAGGGGAAACTCCGGGAGAAGGGTCGGCAGAATCAAAATTACTAAACAACACTAAATGTTAAAAATCTATTCACGATTTTTTCACAATGCTTCCACACGTCTTTCATATTTCTCCACTATAGTATTACTTGTAAAAGCCAATAAAACCTTTTAACATTTTTTCTTTTTCATAACTTATGCCAGTATCTGCCAGGATACTGGCTCTCCTTTTTTATCCGGTAATTGCAAAGTTCCCTTTTATCTGCTAAACTGTTAAAGAGCAGCGGGAAGGTTCCTGCTGGAATCCCCCGCGCAGCTACATATCTTATTATGAGGTGAATCCTATGCCCGCGAAAATTCCTATTGAAACAAGTGCCCGCCACATCCATATGTCCCGGACTGATTTTGAATTCTTTTTCGGAAAGGGCGCGGAAATGACCCCCTTAAGGGAACTGAGCCAGCCCGGGCAGTTTCTGGCCGCAGAGCGTCTCAGCGTCCTGGGACCGAAGGGAAGCTTTGAAAATGTGGCGATCTTAGGCCCCTTCCGCCCCGCCACCCAGATCGAGGTGTCTGTGACGGACACCAGGCAGCTGGGCCTCCCCGCCGTCATCCGCCAATCCGGCGACGTGGACGGTACACCGGGCTGCGTCCTGCGCCATACGTCCGGCCGGAGCCTGGAGATTCCCCAGGGACTGATGGTGGCCAAACGCCATATCCATATGACGCCTGTGGATGCCCTCCAGATGAAGGTCAAAGACAAGGACGAGGTCTTCGTGATCACGGAAAGCTATGAGCGCTCTCTGATCTACGCGGATGTGGTCGTCCGCGTCCATCCAAACTTCCGGCTGGCCATGCATGTGGACACCGACGAGGCCAACGCCTTTGTCAACGACCACTCCTTCGGGACGATCCTGAAGCTCTTTGACGGCAGTACCTACAGCCTGCAGCAGTGGGCGAAGGAATTGCAGCAGGGGATTGTGAGGTATTAATCCTCCACAATCCCCTTTTCCTTTAATTCTTTTACTAAACGTTCCAGATTCCCCCCTTGGCAGAAGACCACGGAGCCTTCTCCCAGCTCATGCCCCGCCTGCCGCATCTTCCTTATCTCCTCCGGGTGATTTTCTGCCCAGTCTTCCGTCACGAAAAATGTGGCCTTTGCCTGATATGTCTCCAGGATTTCCAGAATCTTTCCCGCATCCTCCGTTTCCCAGACAGCATCCGGGATCACAGCTGCCAGCTTTCCCCCTGAGGCGATACAGTAAATGGGTGCTTCCCCGCCTTTGGCCGTACCGTTTGCCGGTACTGTTTTTCCCTCAAACCTCCAGATCCCCACAGCAAAGAGCAGCGCGCAGAGAGCCAGCACCCCCAGGCCCCGAAAATTATACTCCAGTTTCTCCTCCATACTTCCACTCCCACAGATGCTTACTGCTACTATATGCCATCTGCCGCGCAAAATTTACAGGTTTTCCGGGAAGGGGAGTAAATACTTTCTTCAGCAGCTTAGGAAGAATATAGCTTCTATTCTTTCTATTCTAATTCTAATCAATGATCATTTTTTGTCTTGCCCCAAAGAATACAACATCCAAACCGAATCCATCACTGAATGCCACTCCAATCCCTCCGCGTAAGGAGAATTTTTCTGATAAGATCTCCAGAGTTTTTCCATCACCGGATCTTTTTCCACCTCATCAAAAACTACAGCTGCATCCTTCATCTGTTCCAAAGTTCCACGCTTTTTAGATGTCGCTTCCAACGCATTATAAAGAATGGTTGGAGACACACTGGTGCCGTATATCTGCTGGAGGATATATATATCATAAAAATCTCTCCTGCGGGTGTTGGTAACATTCCGGCTGATAATCGTCTCCAGCTTCTCTGCCAACACAGTCTCCAAATTGTAAGCCCACACTTCAATCGAACGTTCCTCCAACATTAGTTTAAGGCTGTATCTTACCGCCTTTGGTGTTATGATGTCACCTGTAGAAATATCAATCTTTAGCGGTGTTATGATACCATCAAATGTTGTCTCCAAACTGACACGTACTCCTGGATACTCTGCTTCCTCCATAATCTCAACAATCCGCTTTATTCTGAATTTCACGCCATCCTCTAAAGGTACAGCTACGATCGAAGCTATGATATTCTTCACGTCTTCCACATCTATATTGGCCCCTTTGATGGCCGCATCCAGATCCATAGTAGAACGGACATCCAAACCAACCATGGAAGCTACCAGCATACCGCCCTTCAGGATGAATTTATCTTTATATTCAGAAAGAGAAATCCGCTCCAGAAAACGCTCCATCATGTAATTGCGCATTAAAATATGTGCATCCGCCAAATTCTTTTTAGATAAATTACGGATTAAATCTTTCAGCTGCTTCGCTGTTTTTATCATTTATAAAAGTACCTCAAAATATTGCCTCAAAATTTTTTCCACATGAAACTTCGCTGCATAGTACATCAAAGTTCGCAAATTTTTATCTTTTCGACGGACATATTGCTTTAGTGCACCCTGGAAAGTCTGCATTTCGATATGGCTGCGGCTGCGGATCAGATCGCAGATGGTACGTTCCATGTCATAAACCGGCACCCAATGTCCAAATGAGGTACGGGCAGACATTAGTCCAATCTCATACAAATCTTTTTTTACTGTGTAAACCTGAATGCCATCATCTCTCAAACCAGAAGGGTTATACCCGGTCTTTACTGTAACGGAATACCGCAACGGTTCCCGATCCGTTAAGTCATGAAGCTTAGCATAAAAGTAAACTCAAAAATACATGTATAAAGAAATCACTCTTTTATATCCGCTTCTTTATTGAATGATCTGCACAACAAAAAAACGGCATAGCCTGCACGCTATGCCATTTTCTAAAACATTTCTTATACTTGTCTTATGAGGCCCGCCTGACAGGCAAACCTCTTTTTTTTGCGCTCCTGCGCAGAACCCTTTACTCCAGCTCAAAGGCTCCCGTATAAAGCTGATAATACTTTCCTTTTTCTTCCAGAAGCTTCTCATGGCTTCCCCGCTCGATGATATGTCCCTGCTCCAGCACCATGATCACATCGGAGTTCTGTACGGTGGAGAGCCTGTGGGCAATGACAAACACGGTTCTGCCTTTCATCAGCGCATCCATTCCCTTCTGCACGATGGCCTCTGTCCTGGTGTCGATGGAGGACGTGGCTTCATCCAGGATCATGACAGGAGGATCTGCCACCGCCGCCCGGGCAATGGCGATGAGCTGCCTCTGGCCCTGGGAAAGGTTGGCCCCGTTGCTGGAAAGCATGGTGTCGTAGCCCTCCGGAAGCCTGGTGATAAAGTCATGGGCCCCTGCCAGCTTTGCCGCGTCAACACATTCCTCGTCAGTGGCATCCAGTTTTCCATAACGGATATTTTCCATCACGGTGCCCGTAAAGAGATTTGTCTCCTGAAGCACTACGCCCAGGGAACGGCGGAGATCCGCCTTTTTAATCTTGTTGATATTGATCCCGTCGTAACGGATCTTTCCATCCGCGATATCGTAAAAGCGGTTGATCAGGTTGGTGATCGTGGTCTTTCCCGCTCCTGTGGCTCCCACGAAAGCCACCTTCTGTCCCGGGTGGGCATACAGGGTTACATTGTGGAGCACCGTCTTGTTTTCCACATAGCCGAAATCCACGTCAAAAAGCTGCACGGCTCCCGTAAGCCTGGTGTAGGTCACTGTGCCCTCCGCACTGTGGGGATGCTTCCAGGCCCACATGCCTGTGCGCTCCTGGCATTCCACGATCTGGCCGTCCACCTCCTTAGCATTTACCAGGGTCACATAGCCGTCGTCCGCCTCCGGCTTCTGGTCAATCAGTTCAAAAATCCTCTGTGCCCCGGCCAGTCCCATGATCACAGCATTTAACTGGTTGGACACCTGGCCGATATTTCCCGCGAACTGCTTCGTCATGTTCAGGAACGGCACCACGATGCTGATCCCCAGGGGCATCCCCGAAATGCTCAGATTTGGCACCTTCGCCAGCAGCAGCAATCCGCCTGCCAGGGCGACTGCCACGTAGAGAACGTTTCCGATATTTCCCAAGATGGGCATCAGCATATTCGCGAAGCGATGGGCCTGCTCGGAATCATGAAACAGGGCATCATTTATCTTATCGAAATCCGCCTTGCTCTCTTCCTCATGGCAGAAAACCTTGATCACCTTCTGCCCGTTCATCATCTCCTCCACAAATCCCTCAGTTTTTCCCAAAGCGATCTGCTGGCGCACAAAATATCTGGCTGAATTTCCTCCCACCTTCTTCGTCACCAGCACCATGAAAACGACGCCCACCAGAACCACCAGCGCCATCCACACGCTGAAGTACAGCATCAGGCTGAACACGGTTACGACCGTGACAAAGGAGATCATCAGCTGCGGGAAGCTCTGGGAGATCATCTGGCGCAGCGTATCAATATCATTTGTGTAATAGCTCATGATATCCCCATGGTTATGGGTGTCAAAATATTTGATGGGCAGGTTCTGCATCCCGTCAAACATCTTCTTCCGAAGCTTTTTCAGAAATCCCTGGCTCACCACGGCCATCATCTGGGTGTAGGCCACGCCGGCTGCCAGCGAGATCACATAGAGGGTTACGAGAATCCCCACAAATTTTAATATCTGGCCGGAAACTGCCGCCCAGTCCCCGCTCTGCCAGCTTACCTCCACCAGCGCGATGATGTTCTGCATAAATATAGAAGGAATCGAACTTACCATCGCGTTCAGCAGTACAAAAACTACCACCAACGGCATCATCACGGGATAAAAAGCAAACAATGTCTTGACCAGACGCTTCAGCGTTCCCTGTTTCTTATTTTTCATCCGTGTCACCCCCCTTATTCTGCGAGGTATATACCTCCTGGTAAATCTCACTTCTGGCCAGAAGCTCCTCATGGGTTCCCATATCCTGGATCGTACCGCCGCTCATAACGATGATCCTGTCTGCGTCCTGCACAGAAGCGATCCTCTGGGCGATGATAATCTTTGTCGTCTCCGGGATATACCTCCGAAAGGCCTGCCGGATCAGCGCGTCTGTCTTTGTGTCCACCGCGCTGGTGGAATCATCCAGAATCAGGATCTTCGGTTTCTTAAGCAAAGCCCTGGCGATACAAAGGCGCTGCTTCTGTCCGCCGGACACATTGGCGCCGCCCTGCTCGATGTAAGTGTCGTAGCCCTCCGGAAAGCGTCTGATAAACTCATCGGCCTGGGCCAGCCTGCAGGCCTCCATCAGCTCCTCGTCCGTGGCCTCTTTATTTCCCCAGCGCAGGTTTTCCTTAATCGTACCGGAAAACAGCACATTTTTCTGTAGCACCACCGCCACCTGGTTTCGCAGGGTCTCCAGGTCGTACTGGCGCACGTCAAGGCCTCCTACCTTCACAGTTCCCTCCGTGACATCGTAAAGCCTGGAAATCAGCTGGATCAGGGAGGACTTGGAAGACCCGGTGCCTCCGATAATCCCCACAGTCTCGCCGGAGCGGATATGAAGGTTGATATCGGCCAGAGCCATTTTCTTCGCCTTTTTGGAATAGCGGAAGCTTACCTTATCAAAATCAATCGAACCGTCCTTTACCTGAAAAACGGGATGCTCCGGATTTTTCAGGCTGCTCTCCTCCCGCAGTACCTCCACGATACGCTGGGCCGACTCGTTGGCCATGGTGATCATGACAAATACCATGGAAAGCATCATCAGGCTGTTCAAAATCTGGAAGCTGTAGGTCAGCAGCGCCGAAAACTGTCCCACATCCAGGTCCATTCCCCTGGAAGTGATAATCGTGTAGGAACCGAAGGACAGGACAAACACCATGACCGTGTACAGGCAGAACTGCATCAGCGGGTTATTAAAGGCGAGAATGCGCTCCGCTCTCGTGAACTGGGCGCACACATCTGACGCTGCTTTATCAAATTTTTGTTTCTCATAGTCCTCACGCACATAGGATTTTACGACCCTCATCCCCTTGATATTCTCCTGGATAGAGGCGTTCAGGTTATCGTACATCCGAAACCCTTTTCGGAACACAGGCATAACGGTTTTGGCCACCACAAAGAGGCCGATTCCCAAAACAGGGATTACCATAAGAAAGATCACCGCCATCTTCCCTCCCATAATATAGGCCATAAGCAGGGAAAACACCAGCATCAGAGGACATCGAATGGCAATCCTGACGATCATCATGTAGGCATTCTGCACATTGGTGATATCCGTTGTCAGTCTTGTCACCAGAGATGAGGTAGAAAATTTATCGATATTTTCAAATGAATATGTCTGGATCTGGTAGTACATATCCTTTCTCAGATTCCTTGCAAATCCGCTGGACGCTGTAGCTGCATAGGAACCTGCCGCCGCGCCGCAGGCCAGGGAAAGGGCTGCCATCACCAGAAGGGAAAGGCCATAGAGGGCGATCACATCCACACCGCACCCTGCCTTGATCTGATTCACCAGCTGGGCGATAATAAAAGGAATGATACATTCCAGTATGACCTCCAGGGACACAAAGACAGGCGCTTTGATGGACGCTGCTTTGAATTCCCGAATGGATTTTGTTAATTCCTTCAACATTTCCGTTACTCCTCCTTTTTCGCATTTTAAGATTCCCCACGCATGAAAAAGCGTAAATCCATTTTAGGATCTACGCTGTATGGTGGTAAAACTGATTTTATGATATCACGGGAAATTTTAAAAGTCAAGAGAGCAAAAGGGGGAGTCTGACTAGCAAAATGTGACCCTTGTTCTTCAATCCATGCATGATCCCGTAAAAAACTTTTTACATTTGACACAGTTCCTATTGCTTTTCCTGTAACTTCTGACAATTCTCTCACCTGCCAGATCTTTTTATAAGCATCCAGAATCGTACGCATGATCCTAGATGCCGCGGAAGCGCATTTAGAGAAATAATTTTTCTTTGCTCTTAATTCGACATACTTATTTTGTTTTCCTGTAATATAAATCATAATACATTTCGTCAAAATATAACAATTCCCTGACAAATCCATATATCCATATTTTTTTTCACGTATGGCCTCCGCCGAAGTTTCTGAAATATACGGTGCCATAAACATATAAAAAGCCCCATCCATATACTGCGATGCCCTAAGCATAAACATATTAACAAAACGTCTTTCACCTCTCGGCTCCACTTCAATGCAAAATTCCATCATTTCCTCGTTATCTGAAAAATGAATCACCGCACGAAAATCTCCAAATTCCCGCTGTAAACCTGTTGGTATGATCTCTATATCTGAAACAAATGGCACCTCTTTTAATATCTGGCAAAATTGTTCCTTCGCAATCTGTACATATTGTTTTTCCGTATAATTTTGTTTCATTATTTCACCGATTCGGTGAAACTATTACATTCTATGAAATATCAGCTGTCAATATCGATCTGAGCCACCCTGAACTCTTCTCCATTTTCAGCATTCCAAAAAGAGTGGCCGGCACAACCTATCTGCACCACCACTCTTTCTATCCTTGTCTCTATACTCTTTCAAAATACCCCAAAACACTGCCCAGCCCAGTAAAGCAGGCCAAGCCCCCAGCTCGCCACAATGCCATAGAGGATCACAGGCCCCGCGATCGTAAATATCTTGCAGCCGATTCCGAAGACCTGCCCCTCCTTCTGGAATTCGATGGCCGCGGCGGCCACGGAATTCGCGAAGCCTGTAATAGGCACCAGCGTCCCCGCCCCTCCGAATTTGGCCAGCTTCGGATAGACGCCGAGGCCAGTGAGGAGGGCGCTTACAAATACCAGAAGGAGGGCGCACCAGCTTCCTGCCATGTCGCCGTCCATTCCCAGGTTCCCGCAAATATTCAGGATCAGCTGGCCTGCCACACAGATCAGTCCTCCCGCCAAAAACGCCTTTGCCATATTTGCCCCAAGGCTGTGGGTAGGCGTTACCTGCTTGACATACTCATTGTATCTCTGATTTTTCTGTTCCTTTAATACGTCTGTCATGATGATTTCCTTCCGTAACTATGATGATTACCACCTCATATAAAAATGCAGCAGGCTTCCCAGCACTTTTCCCACGGCGATAGCCACGACGATGAGGCTCGTTCCCTTCGTGATGCCAAGCCGCCTGGAAAAGACAGGAAAAATATTGACGATCTCCGCCAGGGCCAGGATCCAGCTCCCCACAAAAATGCCAAAGCACAACCCCATCACGGCCAGCCCCGCCTGGCCAAGGTAGACGCTCACCGGGTACACCGTCAGGATGTTGCCCGCCGTGCCTCCAAGCAGCACCGCGTCCTCGTAGAGACGCAGTCTTCCCCCGGTCCCGGTGATGCCAGCATAGCGGGTAAAGATCCCAAGACCCACGCTCAGGGCCACGATCCCTCCGGCCACGATAAAGCCTCCGCTGATACCGATGACCCCCAAAAGCAGCTGCGCCATCAGAATCCCTCCGTTTCCGGGGGCTTTCTGTTTCCGGCCCCGATCAGGGTCTTGTTGATCTCATCCTCGTAGCTCCTCATTTCCACCTCCATAGGCGTGGGGTCTGCCGTCAGCTTTTTACTCCCAAAGTGGTTGAAATAGAGCAGGATGCCAAGGCCCACACCCACAGAGTAGCTCGCCTCCAGGACCGTAAAGCCGTCGGACAACCGCCCGGTAAACCGGAAAAACAGCTGCCCGAAAAGCTTTGGGATGTCCACGTCGTTATTGAAGGTCATGATCGTAAAGGCCGCCCCGAAGAAGGCCAATACGCACACAGCTGCCGTCTTCGCCCAGCTCCTAAGCTCCCCTGGCTGCTTCTTTTCCTCATAGGTAACGATAAAATCCGCCTCTCCCACGTTGCTGACCTCCAGCCCCGGCATCTCCCTCTGGATTTCCCGGATCACCTCCAGCGCCGACATGGCGCAGCGCCCCGGCCTTTTGCACGGGATCCCGGAGAGCTTCAAATTCTTCAGCCTGTTCTCCGTCTCCCTGTTCCCGCAGGTAAGCCGGGCGATATCTCCCAGCGTCACATGGGCGTCATGGACCTGTACGTTCTTGTCGATTTTCAGATATACGGTATCCTTCGTCATAGGCAGTACTCGTTCACTTTCTGGGAAAAGGCCCGCACCAGAGTTCCCCTCTGCTTGGGCGCATTGCTGTTTATATAGAAAATATAACAAAATATTCCCACCAGGAGGGCTCCCAGCACCGCCGCCGTCAGGCCGGCAAGGACTCTTTTTTTATCCATCGTATCCTTCCTCTCTGTTCAGGCTGCTGTTCGCAGCAGTCTTTTTCTCTCACAGCTAGTGTGTCCCCGGAAGGAAAAATTATACGGCCCTCGCCCGCAGCTTCCTCAATATTTTCTTTTCGTACCGGGAAACCTGCACCTGGGAAATGCCAAGCCGCTCGGCCACCTCGGTCTGTGTCTTTTCTTCAAAATAGCGCAGGCAGATCAGCGTCCGCTCCGTCTCCGGCAATCCCTCTAAAAGCCCCCGAAGCAGCATGCTGTTCAAAAGCTCCTCATTGGGATTCCGCCGTTCTTCCAGGCGGTCCATCAGCAAAATGGCGCTTCCGTCCCCCTGGTAAATGGTCTTATGCAGGGATTCCACCTCCGCCGCCGATTCCATGGCCAGCACAATATCCTCCCTGGCGGCCCCGATCTCCGCGGAGATCTCCTCCAAAGTGGGTTCCCTCCCGTTCCGCTTTTCCAGAATCTCTCGGGCCATGCAGGCCTTTCCCGCCGTCTCCTTCAGGCTTCTGCTCACCTTGATCATCCCGTCGTCCCGCAGAAACCGCTTGATCTCCCCGGAAATCATTGGCACGGCGTAGGTGGAAAAGCGCACGTCAAAGGAGGTGTCAAACTTGTCAATGGCCTTTAAAAGGCCGATGCTCCCGATTTGCACCAGATCCTCCGGTTCATGCCCCCGGCCGCCAAAACGGCGCGCAATGGTATAAACCAATCCCATATTTTCTTCTACCAGTGTCTCTCTTGCCTCTTTATCCCCTCCGTGTGCTTTCTCTATTAACGCAAGGGTATGTTCCATGGGCCTTTCCTTTCACTGGTCACAGGCCGTCCGGCCCACCCGTTTTTTCATATAGACGCGGGTTCCCTGTCCCGGCGCGGACTCCACCCGCACCTGATCCATAAAGGCTTCCATAAAGGAAAAGCCCATGCCGGAACGCTCTGCCTCCGGCTTTGTCGTAAAGAGGGGCTCCATGGCCTGCCTGATATTTTCAATGCCGCAGCCCTCATCCGCCACCATAAGCGCCAGCTCCTGTCCCTGGATGCGGCATTCCACCGTGATCTTTTTGACCTGTCCCTCGTAACCGTGAACCACAGAATTTGTCACCGCCTCGGAGAGGGCCGTCTTTACGTCGTCCACCTCCTCCAGCGTAGGGTTCATCTGGCTCATAAAAGCTGCCACGGCCACTCTGGCAAAGCCCTCGTTGCAGGAACGGCTGTCAAATTCCAGCCTCATTTCATTGACATCCTTCATCGCATTTCCCCCCTCTTAGGCTCTTCCTCACAGATGTCGATGACCTTGTAGACGCCGGACAGCGTCAGGATCCTTCTCACCTGCTCATTGGCCCGGATCGCCGTCACCTTTCCGCCCAGGCACCGGATCGTTTTGTATCTTCCCATAATCAGCCCCACCCCGGAGCTGTCCATAAAGCCTGTCCTGCCAAAATCAAAGACGATGCTGCGGATATTTCTCTCCCCCAGCAGCCGGTCCGCCTCCCTGCGGATCCGCTCCGCGTTGTGATGATCCAGCTCCTTTGGCACCTGAATCACAAGCTCTGTTCCCGCAATGGTAAATGGATGTTCCATGCTCTTCCCCTTTCCTATATGACAATCAAAAAAATATAAATCGGGGCCTATGCCCTGGTATGTGCATATGCCCCGATTCTGAGGTTTCTCTTTCTGATTGTTCCTATAAAAGTTCCGCTTAATTAAATACGCCCAGCCTTCCGCCGCCTGTCCTGTCGATGTCGTTATTGTCCCCTGTCTGGGTGCCATCCTCCGGCTGGGTACCCTCTGCCCCCTGAGTGCCATCCTCCGGCTGGGTGTCTTCTGCTCCCTGGGTGCCGTCCTCCGGCTGGGTGCCCTCTGCTCCCTGGGGATCCTCCCCTGTCTGGGTGCCCTCGCCGTCCTCCTGACCGCCGTTTCCTCCGGCCGTTCCCGTGATATAGGGCTGTACCTCCGCCTGTCTCGCCGGATACTTCTGGATCAGCTCCTGGAACGTGCTGTCAGCCTTCGCTGTTTTCCCGGCCTGGTAGTAAGAATGGCCCAGATACAGAAGCGCCCACTCATCCCCCGGCTTTGCCTCCAGGGCCTTCGTGTACTGAGTAATCGCCTCCTCAAAATTGCGGTTCGTATAGGCCGTATTCGCCGCATTGACGGCGTCGTTGTAGACGTAGTCGCTGATGGCTTCCATCATATGGTCGTACAGATCCTTGGCGGAGCCTGTGAGGCTGTCCGCCTGAATCTCCCCTAAAGCCTCCGCCGCCTGGGCCTGGCTTGTGGGATTCATAATATACAGATCCGCCGCCGCCAGAAGCTCCTCGTAGGAGTCGGCCTTTTCATTGGCCTCCTGCATCGTCTGGTTGGCCGCGTCTATCTTCTCCTGATACCCGGCAATCTCATCCTCCAGGCCCTGCACCCTGGAGGCCTCCGCCGCCATCTTGGAGTTGGCCTCCGTCACCTGCTTGTTCGCAGAGGCGTTGATCGTCTGCTTCGTCCCCGGAACCACCAGGAACCATACGATGGCCCCTCCCAGCAAAATTCCCAGAAAGATATTGATAAAGGTGGCCACCGCCGAACTGTCCCGGAAGGTGGTGGGCTGGATGATCATCTCATTGCCGCTGAGATAGGTGGTCGTCCCCGTCAGGGAGTTGACCTTTTCCCTGGCATAGCGCTTCTTGCGCTTTATATCCAGACTGGTACTGATGCCCGTGGCCGCCTCCACCTCCTGCAGATAGCGCAGAGTCGTGGTGTTCGTAGCGTCGATGTAAGCCGCCTTTTTTAAAAGCTTCCTGGCTTTTTCATACTCCTGCTTCTTGAGATGGAGCAGAGCCAGCAGATGGTACGCTTTGATCAGCTGCGGATTCTGGCTCAATACCTTTTTCAGCTGGATCATGGCCATATCTTCATTGTCCTGGCGGCAGTATAGCAGCGCCTGGTTGTACTTGCGGATGGTCTGATTGATCACATCCAGCTTGTTCTTATTGGACTGGAGCTTTTCTATGTAGCCGTCCGCCGCATTCCCGGGCACATTCATATTTTTGCTGATGACCCACTCGCTCAGGGCGGAGACAACCTCTCCCGTCTCATAATACACCAGGCCCAGAAGGTTCCTGGCGTCTACATTTTCTTTGTTGAATTTCAGACTCCTCTTCAGGCAGACGATGGCACCTGACAGATCACGCACCATGGCCTTCTCCAGGCCCTGGTTGTACAGCAGGTTTGAGATGCGCACGATTCGCTTCTGCAGAGTAATATCCGCCCCGCAGCCTTTGCAGTAGTCAAGATTTGAAAGCGGAGTTCCGCAAAAAATACAGTTCATATTTTCCCCTTATTATTATTTCCGCGCAGCCGTTTCTCCCATGCCGCGCCCTATCTCTTCTTTTTCTTCTCGTCCATGATCAGCTCTTTTAAAATGTCCGTCACATCTGTCAGATCACGGTTGTAAATCGCATCCTCCGCCTCATTCACATCCAGGCTTGGATGGAATTTCTTTAATTCCTCTTCATAATTGATCATCTAAATCCCCTCCTGTCTGTCTCGCCAACAGAGCCTTCAGCTCCCCTACCAGATACAGAGAGCCTGCGCAGAAAAGCATCCCGCTGCCCTTCTTCTCCAGCGCCTTAGAAAACGCCTTGGAAATCCCGGGAACTGCCTCCACCGGCGCCGTCGTATACCTGCGGAAAATCTCCGCGAGCTTTCCTGCGGGAACGTTTCTGTCCCCCGGGATCTCGGTGACGGTCACATGGGAGAGCGCCGTCTCCCGGCAGATGGTCTCTATCATCTTCTCATAATTTTTCTCCATCACCGCGGAAAACAGCAACGTCACCGGCTGTTCTTCCTGCACTCTCTGCACTGTCCGCACAAACTCCCGGATGCCGTCCGCATTATGGCCTCCGTCAAATACCACGCCGGGAAGCACCGTTTCCATGCGCCCCTGCCAGGCAGTCTCGCCGATGGCCTGAACCCTCATCCCGATCGGGATCTCCCTCTTCCGGTCCAGCACATCCATAGCCAGCAAGGCCAGGGCGCTGTTGATCACCTGGTAATGGGCCAGGTACGGCACGGTCACTTTAGTATGTTCATAATACCCACAATCCAGTGAAAAATCAATGCTTTTCTCCGTATTCGCCAAAATTTCATACATCTCTTCATGAAGCCCGAAGGCCGGAGAATGCAGCTCCTCTGCCCTGGCCAGAATCACCTTCTCAGCCTCCCGGCAGCGCCCGTCGTAAACCACCGAAACCCCTGGCTTTATGATTCCCGCCTTCTCAAAGGCGATTTTTTCGATGGTGTCCCCCAAAATCTCCGTATGGTCCAGGCTGATCGAAGTAATCACCGTGATCAGGGGCTTCTCCACCATGTTCGTGGCGTCAAGCCTTCCGCCAAGCCCCGTCTCCAGCACCACGTACTCCATCTGCTTTTTGCGAAACAGCACCATGGCCATGGCAAACAGCAGCTCAAAATACGTGGGATGGGCGAAGCCGTCCCGCTGCATGGCCTCCACGGCCTCCCATACCTCCTCATAAGCCGCCAGAAACTCCTCATCGCCCACAGGCACGCTGTTTATCTGAAACCGCTCGTTGATCTTTACCAGATGGGGGGAAGTGAAAAGGCCCGTCTGCTTCCCCGCCTTCACCAGCATGGTGGACAGGAAGGCGCACACCGACCCCTTTCCGTTGGTTCCTGCCACATGGATGACTTTCATCTCCCGTTCCGGTCTCCCCAGCCGCTCCAGCAGCTCGATGGTATTTTTCATTTCATTTTTCTTTGTAAATTTCGGAACACTCAAAATGTATTCCACTGCTTCTGTATATGTCATTTTACTCACCGCTTGTCCCATTCTTTCATTTGCTGTTCCCTCTGGCCCTAAGCCCGGCAGCAACGATAAATCCTTATTCATTATAATGATTTAGGCGTCAAAACTGGTTTACGGATTGTTCCGCGCACAGCGCTCCCACAATCCTCCTGGAAATTCGGAATCCGCGGAGCCCCTGCCCCACTTCTTCCTCATTTCCAGGCGTGTCATAAAGTCTCTCATCCACTGTCATGCAAGCATGACGTGAATTCGGACTTTTGACACTGAAACTATTATAATATAGCGAAGGGATTATGCAAGTAAATTTTTTCGCAAAATTCGTTAGGATTCGCAGGGAATCCGCCGCCCGGCCCCCAAAACGCCTCCCCGCAAAGGCGGCAAAAGGCTGCCGGGGACTTCCCCCTGCAGCCTTCTGCCCGGTGTGATCGCATCTGTCATTTCACCTTATATACGTATTCTCCCGTTTCATCCATGCCGTAAAAATCGGCGTAGCTCACATGGAAAATGTCCTTCGTCTTCAAGATCTCCGTCAGGTGGATCTTATTCTTGATCAGATACTGCCAGATCCCGCTGCCGGAGATATCTCCCTGAAGCTGAATGCCTAAAAGCCTTCCATCCTTTAGAATGGCTTTTTTATAAGTATCTCGGCTCTCCCTTACAACGACCTGGCAGTCCTCCCCCACAGGCTCCACAGCGCCCACCGAGAGCATGGTAAGGCCAAAGAAATTGATCGTATTTTTAATGCAGAAGCGGTCGGTGTAAGCAACCGGCATCCCCGCCATGTTCATGGCCGCCACACGCCCCTGGTCCATGGCGTTGGGCCAGATGCCGGAAAGTCCCGTGACGTCTCCGGCCGCGTACACATCCTCGGCGGAGGTTCTCAGGTACTCATCCACCGTCAGCGCCCTCTCGGCCGCCAGTCCGCTGTCCCTTAAAAATTCAATATTCGGACGGACGCCTGCCGCCGCCACCACAAAGTCGCAGGGGATCTGCTCCCCATTGGAAAGGATCACATGGGTAATCTCATTTTCTTCGTTTACCAGGGAATCACTGGCTCCGATGCCCAGGCGGAAGCTGGCTCCCGCCTTCTCAAAGAGTTCCTGGTACGCCTTCGCGGAAACGGCGTCCGTCTGAAGGGGAAGGATCCTGTCCGCCATCTCCGCAACAGTCACCTTGATGCCAAGCTCCAGTAGGGCGTAAGCCACATCCAGCCCCACCAGGCCGCTTCCCACGATAAAGACCTGCTTCGCCTGTTTCCGTCTGATCTCCTCCCGGATCTTCTGGGCGTCACTCAGATCCCGGAAACCAAAGACATTCTTTGCTGTGCGGAAATGGGGGATGGGCGGCACACTGTAGACGGCTCCCGAGGCGATCAGCAGCTTGTCATAGGGTTGGACTCCGCCTGAGGAGAGGGCTATCTCCTTTGCCTTTGTATCCACACCTTCCACCATCAGCCCGCCGGCCCACATAATCTGATTCTTCCGGAAGAAATCCTCCCCCCGGAAGGCGATCCCTCTCTCGTCCCGTTCGCCTCCCAGGTATTTGTGGAGCATACAGCGGGAATGGGAATCCGTATCCTTTGATATCATGATAATATCATCCTCTGGTTTCACCACCCGCAGCCGCTCTGCCGCCGCCATGGCTGCCGCCCCGCATCCAATGATCACATGCCTCATGCTACACCTCCTCTACATAAATCGCGTTCTTGGGACAGGCAGCCACGCACGCCGGCCCTTCCGGTCTGTCATTGCAAAAATCGCACTTTATAATCTTCGTCCTGTCCCAGGAAACCTTCGGGATCCCATAGGGACAGTTCATCACACACATGAAGCAGGCGCCGCATTTCTTCTCGTCATACAGGATATGGCCGCTCTCCTCATCCCGGTACAGGGCGCCGCTCATACAGCTGGCCTCACATTTGGGGTCCGCGCAATGGCGGCAGAACATGGGGAGGTAACCTCCCTGCCCGTCACCCACAATCTCATTTCTGGATACATTGTTCACATCCAGCAGATCCAGCGTGATGAGATCTGTCCCCCCGTCCGTCCGGTGGCTGTTCATGCAGGCCAGCGTGCAGCTTTTGCATCCATCGCATTTGGCCGCATCGATCTTAATTCTCTTCATGAAACCTTCCTCCTTCTCAGATATTCAGCTCCTGCCTCTTCTCCCGGATCACCGCCTCGATCTTATCCGCAGCCTTTACCGGGTCAAGCTCCACGATCACCTGCCCGCCTGTCAGCTGCTTCATATCCTCTGTCAAAAGCTTCACTGCCAGATCGCTGCCGGCGATAAAGGGCTGCTGGCCTAAGTGCAGGGGCAGTCCCAGGGCCAGTCCGAAGCAGCCGTCTGCCAATGCCTGCTCCTCCAGCCACTGGGGAGCCGAGAGGGCCAAAGGAAGCTGGGGAAGGTCTATGCCGATGGCCTCGGCCAGCTCCGTCGCCACGATCTCCAGACGGCCGATGGCAAGACAAGGCCCGAAGTTCAGCACAGGGGGAATTCCCAGGGATTTGCACACCTCTCTCAGGCTGTCCCCTGCCAGCTCGGCAGCCTCGGGGCGCATCAGTCCGCAGTTTTCGATGCCGCCTGAAGAGCAGCCTGCGGAAAGCACCAGGATATCCCGCTTGATCAGCTCCTTCGTCAGCTCCACTGTACACACGTCATGGCCCAGAGCCGTCAGGTTGGAGCAGCCCACAACGCCTACGACACCCTTGATTTTTCCTGCTACGAGAAGGTCGATCAGGGGCTTCCAGTTTCCGCCAAGGAAATCCCTCAGGGAGCCTTCGCTTACGCCTGTGAGCGTATCTTTATTTCCATGCTCCGCAAACAGGTTCATGGGAACGGTCCCTCTCCGCTCCTTGTAAGCCGCGATAATCTTATCGATGATCTCCTCCGTCTTTTCAATCCTCGTCTCATAGGAATACTCGATCAGCTCCGCGTTTGCCTTCTTCGCCACATCGTCCAGGCAGATCTGCTTGATCTTCAGCTCATCGCAGATCGGCTCGATGCCCGGCAGGGTGCAGTTAAACTCAGAAAGTACCGCGTCGATGGCTCCTGTGGCAAGTACCGCCTCGCTGGTATAGTTATTTCCGGCATGGCCGTCAAAGATCTCTGTATAGTGGGAACCTCGAAGCTGCAAATCCTGTCCTACGCAGGTGCAGCCCACCAGCTTG
>DESK01000030.1:28626-66632 GCA_002361955.1 Lachnospiraceae bacterium UBA3316 | reverse complement strand
GCCCACCAGCTTGAAGCCCTTGGCTCCCGCCGCCTTCGCCTTCGCCACCACCTCCTCATCTGTCAGGCGCTCCTGGATATGTACAAAGAGAGAGTGCTGATGGCCGGTAATCATGATATTGATATACTCCGGGTCAATCACCTGCAGCCCCACCGGCGCCAGACGGATCTCCGGCTCTCCCAGCAGAACGTCATTCAACAGGTTCGTCAGCGTCAGGCCGTAAAGACCTGTGGAAACTCCAAGCTTTAAGCAGTTCACATACATATCTGCCGGGTCGGAATTCAGGTTTGTGGAGCATTTTACTACGCCTGCAAATACCTCCGACTTGGCGCCTCCCGGCAGGATATCGAGCTCCTGCCACTTTTTGAAACGGGGGCCGTAGGCAAGCTTTTCCACCAGCTCCATCTTTTCATATTCCGGCTTATACAGATCCTTCAGGACTACGTCGGCCACCTGGTAAGCCGTGTCATATACATCCGTTCCCTGGACGCCGAAAGCGTCCGCCAATCTCTTCAACGCCCTCTCGCTCTTTAAGGGCCTCCTGTCTTTCGCGGCGTTTTTCAAATTCAGCGCCGTATTTTCCACCACATGGATATAGCAGCCGCTTCCTGCCGCCACTGCCCGCAGAAAGTTTCTGGCCACGATCGTGTCAGCATTTGCCCCGCAGATACCTCTGGGGCTTTTCGGTGTGATCCGGCAGGGGCCGTTGGAGCAAAGGCGGCAGCACACGCCCTTTAAGCCAAATCCGCACTTTGTGCTCTGGCCCTCCACCCGGTGATGGGAAGTCTCCATAGGCAGCTTCGCAATATAGCCCTCCAAAGGTTTGTCTGCGCTTTTGCAGGTATTACAACTAAAACACTGATTCATGATTGTCCTCCTTCAAATCAAGACTCGATAACAATTATTATTACTGTTAATTTATTCTAACAAATTTGATAGGAATTTTCAACAGTATTTTACAAAATAAAAGAGAAGAACGCATGTCCTTCCCGGTTCATACGTCCTTCTCCTTTATTCACTTTATCAGATAACTTTTCCAAGGAAATTCTTCAGCCGCTCCGTGCGGGGATTTGTAAAGATCTCCTCCGGGGTGTTCTCCTCGACGATCTTTCCCTCCGCCATAAAGATCACCCTGTCCGCTACCTCCCGGGCAAACCCCATCTCGTGGGTGACCACCACCATGGTCATATGCTCCTTGGCCAGATCCTTCATAACATTCAGCACCTCGCCCACCATTTCCGGGTCAAGAGCGGAGGTAGGCTCATCAAACAGCATGACCTCCGGCTTCATGCAGAGCGCCCGCACAATCGCGATCCTCTGCTTCTGGCCTCCGGAGAGCTGGTTCGGATACGCCTCCGCCCTGTCGGCCAGGCCCACCCGCTCCAGAAGGGCCAGCGCCTCCTTTTCAGCCTCCGCTTTGCTCTTCCCCTGAAGCTTCATGGGCGCAAGCGTCATATTTTTTAAGATCGACATATTGGGAAAGAGGTTAAAATGCTGGAACACCATCCCCATCTTCTGCCGATGAAGGTCAATATTCGTCTTTTTATCCATCAGGTCCACGCCGTCAAAGATAATGTGCCCTCCCGTGGGATCCTCCAGCCGGTTCAGGCAGCGCAGGAATGTACTCTTTCCGGAGCCGGAGGGCCCGATGATGCAGACGACTTCGCCCCGGCGGATGTCTGCCGTAACGCTGTTCAGCGCATGGACGCTTTCCCCGAAGGTCTTCACAAGATCCTGCACCTGGATCAAAATACCGTTACCGCTCACTGCTCCTCAACCTCCTCTCCATAATCTCCAGCAGCTTTGAAAATGTCATTACCAGGATCAGATAGATGGCCGCCACAGTCAGAAGCGGCGTGTACACGTCATAGGAACGGCTCTTGATGATATCTGCCGCCTTCGTCAAATCCTGCGTGGCAATATAGCCCGATACGGACGTCTCCTTTAAGAGCACGATAAACTCATTGCCCAGGGCCGGAAGCACATTTTTAAATGCCTGGGGAAGAATGATGTAGCGCATCGTCTGGATATAGCTGAAGCCCAGGCTTCTTCCTGCCTCAAACTGACCGTTATCCACAGACATAATACCGCTTCGCACGATTTCCGCCACATAAGCCCCGGAATTGATACCGAAGGCTGTAATTCCCACCAGCACCTTGCTGATATCCCTGGAGGAACCGAAGATGATGAAGTAGATGATCATCAGCTGGACAACAACAGGCGTTCCCCTGATCACCGTCAGGTACACGTTGCATATAAAATTTAATATTTTCAGTTTTCCCGTTTTGTCGTAAGTGGAGCGGATGATCGCCACCACAAAGCCCAGAATAATACCGATGATCACCGCGAAAAAGGTAATCTCCAAAGTGACCGCAAGGCCGTCCACCATATATTTCCATCTGTCGTCTACAATAAAATTTCGATAGATCCGATCTGCCATGGTATGTTCCCCGTCTCTTCTTATTCAGCGCTGATATAGCTGTCAATGATCTCCTGCAGCTTGCCGGTTTCCTTCAGATTCTCAATGGAAGCATTGATCTTCTCCAGAAGCTCTGTGTTGTCCTTCGCCACGGCGATCGCGTATTCTTCCTCATCGTAAGCGTCCTCGATCAGGGTCAGGCCCTCATTCTCAGCCACAAATACCTTGGCGGGCTCATTGTCAATCACCACTGCGTCTACCTTGTCCTGGTTCAGGGCCAGCACCGCCTCGGCGCCCTTAGGGTAACGGTCTACCGTGCCGTCCTAAATCTCATCCGCCAGAAGGTCGCCCGTCGTTCCCAGCTGTACGCCTACCGTCTTTCCTGTCAGGTCATCGGCGCTTTGAATGTCGCTTCCCTCTTTTACGATAATTACCTGCTTTGCCTTGGCATAGGTATCTGAGAAATTCACGCTGGCCAGACGGTCCTTTGTCACCGTCATGCCTGCCGCGCCAAAATCAGCCTTTCCTGACTGGATGGCCGCGATCACGGAATCAAACGCCATATCCTCAATCTGGAGCTCCATGCCCATATCCTCGGCGATCGCCCTGGCGATATCTGCGTCTATCCCTACGATCTCGCCTCCCTCGTAGTATTCATAAGGCGGGAACTCCGCGTTGGTAGCCATCACCAGCACGTTGCCAGCCTCAGCCGCTCCTTCTGTCTCCACAGACGCGTCCGTACCCGTCGTGGCTGTCTCCTTGCTTCCGCAAGCGCTAAGTGAACATACCATTGCTCCCATCAATAAAGCTACCGCTAATTTTTTCATAGTATTTCCTCCTTCGAATTCCTTTCGGGCTCCTTTGGCCCTACATATTAAACACACATATGACAACAGTTCAGCCACCCTCCGTGTATTCCGGCAGTGCAACGCTGAACTGTCATCTCAAATCTATCATTTATTTGTGGCCTTGTCAATCGGGGTTTGCATAAATTCTCATTTTTATTTGTAAGTATTCGTCACAAACCCCAAAATCAAATTTTCAAAAAATTTCTCCTTTACGTTGACATTGAAACAAAACGCGCTTATAATTGCTTTCAAAAAAAACGGGAGAAGACTATGTGTGGAATTGTGGGATATACAGGAAATAAACAGGCAGCGCCCATTTTATTAGATGGTCTGGCAAAATTAGAGTATCGCGGATACGACTCTGCAGGAGTAGCCGTCTGCGATGGAAAGAACCCTGTTGACGTAGTAAAAGCAAAAGGACGCCTTAAAATCCTTATAGAGAAAACAAACGGCGGAACAGCCGTCCCCGGCTCCTGTGGAATCGGGCATACCCGGTGGGCTACCCACGGGGAACCTTCCGAGAACAACGCCCATCCCCATCACAGTGATGATGGAAATGTTGTGGCCGTCCATAATGGTATTATTGAAAATTACCAGGAATTAAGAGAAAAACTCGAGAGAAAAGGATATACCTTCTATTCCGATACGGATACGGAAATAGCGGTCAAGCTGATCGATTACTACTACAAAAAATACGAAGGGACGCCGGTAGACGCCATCAACCATTCCATGGTGCGTATCCGCGGCTCCTATGCCCTGGCCGTTATGTTCCGCGATTACCCGGAAGAGATCTACGTCGCCAGAAAAGACAGCCCCATGATCCTGGGGATAGAAGACGGAGAATCCTATATCGCTTCCGATGTGCCGGCCATCTTAGAATATACGAGGAACGTCTACTATATCGGCAACATGGAAATGGCCCGTGTGACAAAAGGCGGCGTCACCTTTTACAATCTGGACGGAGACGAGATCACAAAGGAATTAAAGACTATCGAATGGAACGCGGAAGCGGCAGAAAAAGCCGGGTACGAGCATTTCATGATCAAAGAGATCCATGAACAGCCCAAAGTAGTGGCGGACACCATCAACTCTGTGTTAAAAGGGAATCAAATCGATTTGTCCGCGGTGAATCTTTCCGAAGAGATGATACGCCAGATTACCCAGATCCATATCGTGGCCTGCGGTTCCGCCTACCATGTGGGCATAGCCGCCCAGTACATCACCGAAGAGCTGGCGAAAGTCCCCGTCCGGGTGGAGCTGGCTTCGGAATTCCGTTACAGAAACCCACTGTTAGATCAGAATGCCCTGGTGATCGTCATCAGCCAGTCCGGTGAAACCGCGGACAGCCTTGCCGCCCTCCGCCTGGCAAAAGAAAAGGGAATCCAGACTCTGGGAATCGTAAATGTGGTAGGCTCTTCTATCGCGAGAGAGTCCGACTCCGTCTTCTATACCCTGGCCGGGCCGGAAATCTCCGTGGCAACGACAAAAGCCTACAGCACCCAGCTCGTGGCCTGCTATGCCCTGGCGATCCAATTTGCGAAGGTACGAGAAACCATCACAGAGGAGCGCTACACAGCCCTGATCGAAGAAATGCAGACGCTTCCTGATAAGATTTCCAAGGTTCTCGAAAACAAGGAGCGTATCCAGTGGTTTGCCTCAAAACAGGTAAACGCCAAAGACGTCTTCTTTGTGGGCCGCGGCATCGACTACGCGATCTGCATGGAGGGCAGCCTTAAAATGAAGGAGATCAGCTACATCCATTCCGAGGCCTACGCAGCAGGCGAATTGAAGCACGGCACCATTTCCCTGATTGAAAACAATACCCTGGTTGTAGGCGTGCTCACCCAGCCGAAGCTCTACGAAAAAACGATTTCCAACATGGTGGAATGTAAGAGCCGCGGCGCGTATCTGATGGGACTTACCACCAACGGAAAATACTGCACAGAGGATACGGCGGACTTTACCGTCTATGTCCCGCAGACAGATCCCCTGTTTGCCACCTCTCTCGCCGTCATCCCCTTGCAGCTCCTGGGATATTATATCAGCTTAGCCAAGGGGTTAGACGTGGACAAGCCCAGAAATCTGGCCAAAAGCGTGACGGTGGAATAGAGCCCTACCCGGCTTCCGAATGCCTCCGGCCAACATGGCGGAGCACTCGGAAGAGACGGCTTTTTGCCCCCGCATAGACTCTGCGCAGAGGAGTGGTTGCTACCCGGAGGACTGCATACATACGGTAGAAAAAGCTTTCGCAGCTTACCTCCCGCCCTCCTCTGCAGAAGCCGCATACCCTGGCGATCACCTGCTCTTCGCGGACGGGATACTCCTTCTGGTACTGGTTATCCCCCCGCAGAACAGAAC
Source organism: Lachnospiraceae bacterium UBA3316 (assembly GCA_002361955.1). GTDB lineage: Bacteria > Bacillota > Clostridia > Lachnospirales > Lachnospiraceae > Hominisplanchenecus_A. The sequence continues at coordinate 61,007 of DESK01000030.1, read as the reverse complement.
GCTTTCTACCTTTTCCAGCTGCTCCGGGCGGTATAAAATATCGAGATCCGCCATCATGCGCAGGCTGGGATCCGGATAAAACTGCTTCATCCAGATTCCCTTCAGCGGAAGACAGTCAATGCCTTCTTCTTCAAAAGCGTCCAGCAGTGCCAAAAGTGAATGGTGCTGGATCTCATCCCGGAAAATCTCCAGCTTCCGCTTGTTTTGCAGCTTTTCCATGACTTCCTCCGGCGGCTGCTCTTCCTTTGGCAAACGCTCCAATCCGCTGCATACCATTGCCTCGATCTTGTGGCGCTCACAGATCCTGTACAGATAGTTCCAGTTCGGCTCTCCCTCTATGGCCGGGCTTCATCTGAAGCACATTTCCGTAATACTTCGCGATAGCCTCCTCCGGCCCGCCGTCAAAGAGTAATCTGCCTTTTTCCAGCACCTGGCAGCGGCTGCACAGGCTGCGGATGGTTTCCATATTGTGGGAGACGTGCAAAATCGTTTTCTGCTCATCCTCCGACAGCTCTTCCATCTTCCGCAGGCATTTTTTTGAAACTGCATATCACCCACTGCCAGCACTTCGTCCATCAGAAGAATCTCCGAATTCAGATGGGCCGCCACCGCGAAGGCAAGCTTCACATACATCCCGCTGGAATACCTTTTCACCGGCGTATCGATAAATGTCCCGCATTCCGAAAAGGCGATGATGTCTTCCATCTTGTCCTCGATTTCCTGCCTGCGCATTCCCAGGATCGCGCCGTTGAGATAGATATTTTCTCTTCCGGTCAATTCCCCATGAAACCCCGTTCCTACCTCCAGCATACTGGAGACGCGGCCCTTCAGGCCGATGGCCCCCTGGGTCGGCGCCGTCACCCTTGCCAGGAGCTTGAACAGGGTGGACTTTCCTGCGCCGTTCGCGCCAATCACACCGATCCGTTCTCCCCTGTATACGTCAAAGGAAATATCCTGAAGGGCCAGGAAGGTTTCCCCGGGATCCTTTCGGTTCTGCCCAACCCTCACGTTCGGATCCGGCTGTCCTCTTTTTTTGGCCCACCAGCTTTGCAGCTCATGCTGAAGGGTGCTGCGCCCGATCGTTCCAAGGCGGTATTCCTTTGAGAGCTCCCTCACTCTGATTACAACCTCGTTTTCTTCCATTTCTCTCATCCCCATTTCGCCTAAATGGTGTCCATAAAATTCCTCTGGGTACGCTCAAACAACAGCATCCCAAACACAAAAATGATCATTGTCAGGCCTGCGCCCACCGCCAGGTAAGCAATCGACGGGCTTCCGCTTCCCAGCCATCCGCGCCGGAAGCACTCCACCACAGAGGCCGCCGGGTTCCACATCAGCAGCCACTGCCATCTGCCCGGTATCTGGGACAGGGGATAGACGACGGGCGTCGCGTACATCCAGAGCTGGATTCCAAAGCCTGTCAGCACCTGCAGATCCCTGTACTTTGCTGTCAGGGAAGCCAGGATCATGCCCACCCCCATGGCAAGGCATGCCAGTTCCAGTAAGAGAAGCGGTGTGGCGAGGCACCACCAGGTCACATGCACCATCCCTTTTGCCGAATACCAAAGCACAAAGGCCAGAAACAAAACGAACTGCGCCCCAAAGGTAGTCAGCTTTGACAGGGAAACGGAAACAGGCGTTACGATCTGCGGAAAATAAACCTTCCCAAACAACCTGGCATTTCCGATAAAGGTATTTCCCACTGTGGTCAGGCAGCCATAGAAGTAAGACCACAGGATATTCCCGGCCATGTAAAACAGAAACTCCGGGATCCCATCCGTAGAAATATGGGCGATCCGCCCAAAGACAACCGTAAAGACGCCTGTGGTCAGAACGGGATTTAACAGGGTCCAGGCTTCTCGTCCAAGATCAACCTGATCCCCGCCATCGCGTTTTTTTCTTTTTCCGATACTCATAACTGTTCACCCGATATCACGTTACTCCAAAAGGCCGCTGCCTGTGCTATAGCGCGGTATTCCCTATATTCAGTAAAACTCAACGCCCTTTCGTATCCCTTTTGCTGCATCTTTCACCAGAGTTTTGGCATATTTAATCAGATACCCTTGCTTTTCGCTTATTATATCATGCACTTCCACGATCCTTTTATAAAAATACGACTTAAAATATGGAATATCCGATTGTTTTTCACTGACTTTCGTTTACTGATTAGCACTGTTTACCTGCTTTTCCCTGCGTCTTCACACAAAAAAGACCCTGCAAGCCGATTGACTCACAAGGTCTGTTCTTTTTTATCTGTATAGATGGCCTCTTCCTACCCCAGCGCCACATCCAAAACCATCATCAACACAAATCCCACCGCTACGCCGATGGTTCCTATATTGGTATGTTCTCCCGCCTGGGACTCCGGGATCAGCTCCTCCACCACCACGTAAATCATAGCCCCTGCCGCAAAGGAGAGCAGGTAGGGAAGCACCGGATAAATAATGCCGGTCAGCAGGATCGTAACCACCGCAGCCACCGGTTCCACGATCCCCGAGGCTGTTCCGTAAAGGAAGGCCCGCCTTCTGGTGATTCCCTCGCCCAGCAGAGGCATGGAGATAATCGCCCCCTCCGGGAAGTTCTGGATCGCGATACCCACAGACAAAGCGAAGGCCCCCGCCAGGGAGATCAGCGCATCCTGGGCCAGCACCCCGGAAAATACCACGCCTACGGCCATTCCCTCCGGGATATTGTGGAGCGTCACCGCCAGGGCCAGCATCGTGCTCTTCTTCAGATTAGCCTTCACCCCCTCCGGTTTCTCTTTATCGAGATGCAGATGGGGAATCAAGGTATCTAAAACGAGAAGAAACAGAATGCCAAGGAGAAATCCCACCGCGGCAGGGATCCACCCGATGACTCCCTGCTCCCCGGCCATCTCAATAGAGGGAATCAAAAGCGACCAGACAGAGGCCGCGATCATCACCCCCGCCGCGAAGCCCAGCAAGGATTTCTGGAGCTTTGCTCCCATCTCCTTTTTCATAATAAACACCGTTCCTGCCCCCAGGGCAGTTCCCAAAAACGGGATCAGCACACCAAATATCACATTTTTATCCATACCACTACCTCTCTTTCATTCTTCTTTTCGCTCTTAGTATATTATATACGATACGATCGTAACCGTTCAGGTATCTGTACGGTTACGTACTATCTTGTCCCTGACCTGCATATAATCTCTATAAAGCTCTGTTATCATCTCATCATACACGCTCAGGGAGGTTTTATGCAAGACTGGATCATCACTATCATGCAGCAATATGGTTACCCCGGCGTAGCCCTGCTGATCGCTGTCGAAAATATTTTTCCGCCCATCCCCTCGGAGGTCATCCTGACCTTCGGAGGCTTCATGACCACCTACACATCTTTGAATATCTGGCTGGTCATTCTGGCCGCCACCGCAGGCTCTGTCATCGGCGCTCTGGTTCTTTACGGCGCGGGCCTTCTGCTGCCGCCTTCCAGGCTCAAAGCCCTGCTCTCCGGCCCCGCTGGGAAGCTCCTGCGCCTCTACCCGGAGGACGTGGACAAAGCGGTGGACTGGTTCGGGCACACCGGCCTCAAGGCCGTCTTCTTCTGCCGCTTTGTCCCCATGATCCGCAGCCTGATCTCCATTCCTGCAGGCTTCGCCCGGATGAATCTCCTTCCCTTTTTGATCCTCACGACGTTTGGAAGCTTCCTCTGGAACACCGTTCTGGTCTGGGTAGGGGTAGCCGCCAGGGAATCCTGGGACGTGATCGCGGGACATCTGGAGTCCTTCTCCGGATCCGCCAGGCTTGTGCTGCTTGCCGCCGCCCTGATCGGCGTCCTCATCTTCCTGCGGAAACGGGTGCTGTGCAGGCGCTCCTGATTCATACCCACTTGCCCCTCCGATATCCATGGCCCTATGCGTGTCAACACGCTCCGGCCCATGGCTGCCGTCCGGAACTTTCCTAATAAAAAATGGGAGAATCTCTTCTCCCATTTTCCGACAATGCATTAGGCTGTCTTGAGCTTCACCTTTTTGATGGTTCCTTTGAATCCGGCTTTTCTCAAGTTGCTCTGCAGTTTTTTGTATGCCTTGGCTTTCATTTTGCTGTTTACAAAGATCGTCATGCTCTTGGTTTTCAGGCCCTTGAAAGCACCTTTCTCTATCTTAAAGGCCTTCTTTCCTCTGATGATGAATTCTTTAAGGCTTGTACAGCCAGTAAAGCCCATCTTCTCTACCAGCTTCAGCTCTGTAGGAAGAGATATACGTTTAATCTGTTTGCATTTCACAAATGCCTTTGCTTTAATCCTGGTTACTTTGTACTTCTTTCCCTTAACAGGAATATAGTCAGAAACCTTGATTTTTTTGTTATCTTTAGGGATCGCATGAATCAAGGCTACTGTTCCATTGCTTTTCGGGTTACAGATATACTGGTTAACACGAGAACCCGGCAGTTCCGAATAAATCGGTCCTCCTGTCGGACTTGGTGTCGCTGCCAGCGTAGTCATTGCGGCCCCCAGCGAAAGAGCTGCTGCCAAAGCACAAGCCAAAACTCTCTTCATTGTCTTTTTCATCCTTTTCTCCTCCTTTCTTCCTTATTTTTATATTGAGAAAATCAGAAAACACCGAAATGTCCTCCAATGAACTCACACTATTTTGTACTCCCGCCGTAGTAGTAATATCCCTTCTTGCCATAGGCACGGTAGTAGCTGCCGCTCTTAGACGTCTCCACAAAATTTAACACGACACCCAGAAGGGGACAGCCGGCCCTCTCGATCTGCTGAATCGAATTCTTTACCAGCTTTTTGGAGGTCTCTCCGCTGTGCACCACCAGGATCGCTCCGTCACACATAGAAGCAATCTTCTCACCGTCTGACACAAGAGCCAGAGGCGGGGCGTCCACCAGCACGTAGCGGAACTGCTCGCTCATAGTATCCATCATCTCCTGAAAGCGTTTGCTCTCCAGAAGGATTCCCCGGTTGATCAGGTTCTCTGTATTTGGAAGAATGTAAGCGTTTTCCAGATTCGTGGCGTAGGGCGCGTTTTTAATCGGCGTACTGCTCGCCAGCACATGGGAAAAACCTTCCATCTTTTTCCCGTCCTCCGCTTTCATTCCATATCTCTTTACCAGCATGGATTTCCGCATATCTCCATCCAGCAGCAATGTGGGCATCCCCGCCGCTGCCAGCTGCCGCCAAAGGTTGACTGCCACATAACTTTTTCCTTCGTTTTCCATGGCGCTGATGATCAGGATCTTCTTTACATCATTTCCAAGAAAGCTGATATTTACTCTAAGCCTGCTGATAGATTCCTCAATCGCGTACGGCAGCTCCGGCATATTTTCAATCTTTATCTTGCGCATCTCTCCTGCTCCTTTTTCCATCATTTTTTACCTTTCTTCTTCATCTTCTTACCGCCCAGCTTAGAGCCGACCGGAATCGAAGTGAGGGGCAAAGCTCCTATCAATTTCTCTATATCTTCCCCTGATTTCACGGAATCATCCATCAGGAAGAACAGTGTGAAGACTGCCAGCATAAGCACCATAGCGATCAGGCCGCCCTTCATGATGTTCCCTGATAAGCTGGGGGAACTGGGAGCCGCGGGCAGGATCGCTTCCTCCGCAATCTTCGGAACGGAGGTGTCCATCACCTTCGGCAAGTAAGTCACAGCCTTCTCCGCCAGGGTATTGGCTATATTTTTTGCTTCCTCCGGGTCAGCGCTCTGTACAGTGATCGCCATCAACCGTGTGGAGTTGATATAGGAGACATTTACCATGCCGCCCAATGCCTTGTAATCATAATCCAGGCCCAGGTCATCAATTACTTCATTATAAACAGGGCGCAGCTGGATCAGTTCTTTATAATCCTCAGACAGGGAATCACCCAGAGACAGATCGGACAGTTCAATCTTCGCCCCGGAAGCAGATACGAGATATACTTTCGCGGTAGCCTTATACATAGGCGTCACACAGTAATGTGTATAAGCCCCTGCCAGCACCGCACCGACAATAAATACTGCCAAAATCATCCATATTTTCGATTTCAGATAATAGGCAAATTCGACTAAGTCAATCTGCATCTCATCGTCATTTCTAAATTGTGTGGTTTTTCTCTTTTGTTCCATCATCTGCTCCTTTTTCTTTTCCATTATTTTATTTCCTCCAGCTCATAAAGCTGTTTCATCACTTCTGTCACAGAACCTTCATCCAGATAAAATTCTGCGTGATCAATCCCATCTCCCAAAACCTGCCCGGTCTTCGACTCGCCCTCAAAGGTAACAATCCCCAGGTTCTCCGCCCCGGACAGCTCCAGCGCCAGATCTGACACGAGATTTCCCGAAACGTTTGTCACCGACCGGTCCACCAGATCGTTGTAAAGGTTGACGGTAAACTGCGGATCATCCTTGCTGATCTCCTGTACCTTTTCAAAGAGAGCCTCCATGTACTGCCGCTGTCTTCTCATTCTGGAGGTGTTTTCCCCATCTCCCACTCCCATACGCCCCTGCACGTAAGTGCGGGCCTGCGCATCGCTTAAGGTAACCGTGGCTCCCTTCTTCATATCGGGATCTATGTCTGAAAAATCCTCCTCTATCGTCACTGTCACGCCTCCCACAGCCTGGTTCAGCGCGCCGATATCCTCCATGTTCACCGCGTAGTAACCGTCGATGGGCATACCGCCCAAAAGGTTCTGTACGGCATGGACCGTGTTCTCACCACTCTCCTCCGGCGTGCTGCCGTACCAGTGGGAAACACAGAGCTGCATATCCATCGTGAACTCTTCCTCCTGGTTTCCATCTGACGGCAGAAGCCGCACGGCTGTGACCGTATCGCGGTTCAGCTGCAAAAAGGAATAATTCTTCTCCTCTTTATTTACAATGGCCAGCATCAGAAAGTCCGCCATATTTCCATAGTAATCGTTTCCTTCCCCCTCTTCATTGCCGCTGGCGTCTGTTCCTATGATCAGATACGTCTCATAGGCGCGGGGGTATCTATATTTCTTGCCGTACAGGGAAATCTCACCCCACAGCATCTTCTTCCATTCCTCTGCGTTGCCTTTATCCGTGGCATTTGCTTCCTGTTTCTCCAGCCAGCGCTTCTCGGCCCACCGCATTCCACCGTAAAAGAGACCCAGCAGACACACAATGCCTATGATGGCGGCAATCACCTTCCCCCGGCTTTCCCGGGTGTGCATTCCTCTGTTCATCGCCTCATAATCTCCCTCCCGTTTTGATCAATCTCTTCCAGGAAGCTTTCTCCTGCCTTCTTCCGGATAACCTCCCTGCCTGCCGCCAGATTCGGCGGACGCCTGTCAAGGTCATGGCAGTCACTGCCCAGCAAAAGCCGGTATCCCTTCTTCAGGAGCTTCATGCTTGTCATCCGCTCCTTCCATGTGAGAAATGCCCCGGCATTCATCTGCGCGTACACCGGAAGCTCAAAGACTGCGTCCCAGATATCCTTTTTCTTCTGGAATTCAAAATAGCGCTCAATATGCGCCACAATCACTGTCAGCTCCTGCTCCTCAGCAAGCTGGGCCACATCCTGGTACACACCCTGATCCCACTGGGAAAAGGGAAGCTCCAGCAGCAGAAGGGATGTCCCCTCCACACAAAGCTTTGAGATTTCCGAAGCCCTTCCGATTCCCGGAAAATAGTAGACCTCCGCGCCCCCATAAATCCTGGGCGGCCGCTCCCACATTTCCTTTTCCATCATCTTTTGGACAGCCTGCATACTCTTTTCTCTGTATGACAAAAAAGAATCCATCCCGACTCTGTCTGCATAAAAATGTGGGGTCGCTATGATATCCTGGATTCCTTCAGCTTGTTCTCTCTTTATCATCTCACGGGCCTGTTCCAGACTCTGACTCCCATCATCCATATTTGGTAAGATATGCGTATGAAAATCAATCATATAAGCCACGCCTCGCTTCCAAAAAACATATGAACGTCGCTGTTCACTTTCTTCGCACAGCAACCTATACACCGACGTTTTTCAAACAGACTCTTAGAGTAACCTGATTTCCCTATTATAGCAAAATCAACTCTTTTCGTCAATTCCTTCTCTGAGGTCTTTGCATTTTCATCAGTTCTGACATTTTCTGCCCTTCCTGCGGCAATCTTTTTTACACATTTTATTCTTTTGCCATTTCACCAGCAGATACAGGCCATAACCTGCCGCTGCCCCCGCTGTGTTATGTAACAGATCGTCGAATTCAAACAGCCCCCGCTTTAAGACAAGCTGCAGAATCTCTATAGCCGCGGAACAGAAGAATCCCGCAAAGACTGCCGGAAACCATCCATTTTTTCCAAGGGCCACAGGCAGCAGGCCCCCCACCGGCACAAGCATCACAATGTTGTATACAATCTCTTTCAGGTAGTCGACGTCGCCTTCCGAAAAAAGCTTCCGGTAGGTCCAGAACACCTCCAGCTCATAAGAATACTCCTCCCCGGGACTTCTCGAAAATACCGTCGACGCAAGCATCAGGAACACATACACCACGAGAATCGTGTCCGCCACTGCCTGGGACATCCGGATCCTCTTCTGCCGGCACAGCCATGACGTCACCAGAACCATGATAGCCCCTGCCACAAAAGCCCCTGCTCTCCATGGCGCCTCAATCCTTGGATAATAGGCATACAAATCCCCTACATAATCCATCTCACCAACTACCTTATACAGCACTATAATCTCCGGGTTTCCATCTACAGTTAATCACAAACCGGGGAAAAAATCAAGTGGTCTTTCCATGTTGCCAGAAAAAATTTATTAATTGAGACACAGCAAGTTCCATGACGCTTAAAACAGAATTTTATTTTCTCTTTCCTTTTCCCTTGACGAATTATCCCTTTTCTGCTAGGATGCAACTGACACTTAAAGAACAGGAACGTCATATTATGACGTTTAAAACAGCATTTAATATATTAAAGGAAAATAAAACTTATGAAAAAATTATCTACTGCCCTCCTGGCAGAAACGATCGCCAAACAGCGGAAAAACCTTTCTCTGACCCAGGCACAGCTAGCCCAGGCCACCGGCATCCACCGCACCATGATCGGCCGGATCGAGAACGAGGACTACATCCCCACCATTGAGCAGCTCCAGCGGCTGGCCCAGGTGCTGGACTTTGACATCACAAGCCTTTTTACAGAGGAAAGCAAAAAGGAAAGCTCCCCCGTCACTTTAGCGAAGAAATACAACGTGGCCGTGGCCGGAACCGGCTATGTGGGCCTGTCCATCGCCACGCTGCTGTCCCAGCACAACCACGTGACGGCCGTGGACATTCTCCCGGATAAGGTGGAAAAAATCAACCGCCGCATCTCCCCCATCCAGGATGAGTATATTGAAAAATATCTCGCGGAAAAAGAGCTGGATCTTACGGCTACCCTGGACGGAGAATCGGCCTACCGCAATGCGGACTTCGTGGTGATCGCCGCCCCCACAAACTACGACAGCAAGAAAAACTTCTTTGACTGCTCCGCCGTGGAGTCTGTGATCGAGCTTGTGTTAAAGGTGAATCCCGATGCCATGATGGTGATCAAATCCACGATCCCCGTTGGCTACACCAAGTCCGTCCGCGAAAAGTACCACACGAAAAATATTATCTTCAGCCCGGAATTTTTGCGGGAATCCAAAGCCCTGTACGACAACCTCTATCCCTCCCGCATCATCGTGGCCTGCGACGAGGACAGCCGGGAGGCCGCCCACACCTTCGCCGCCCTCCTGCAGCAGGGCGCCATCAAGGAAAACATCGACACCCTGTTTATGGGCTTCACAGAGGCTGAGGCCGTAAAGCTTTTTGCCAACACCTATCTGGCCCTGCGCGTTTCTTATTTTAACGAGCTGGACACCTACGCCGAATCCAAGAGCCTCAATACCCGCGAGATCATCAACGGCGTATGCCTGGATCCCCGCATCGGCACCCACTACAACAACCCCTCCTTCGGCTACGGCGGCTACTGCCTGCCCAAGGACACGAAGCAGCTTCTGGCTAACTTCCAGGATGTGCCGGAAAATCTGATCCAGGCCATCGTGGAGAGCAACCGCACCAGAAAAGACTTTATCGCCGACCGCGTCCTGGAAATCGCCGGGTACTACTCCTACTCCAAAGGCGGGTACGACGCTTCCAGAGAGCGGGAATGCATCATCGGCATCTACCGCCTCACCATGAAGAGCAACTCGGACAACTTCCGCCAGAGCTCCATCCAGGGCGTCATCAAGCGGATCAAGGCCAAGGGGGCTACCGTGGTCATCTATGAGCCCACCCTGGAAAACGGAAGCACCTTCTTCGGCTCCCGGATCGTCAACGACCTGGCCGAATTTAAAGCCCAGTCCCAGGCCATCATCGCCAACAGGTACGACGCCTGCCTGGATGATGTGGCAGACAAGGTGTATACCAGGGACATTTTCCGTAGGGATTAAAAAGCGCAAAAAGCTTCCCGGCAGCACAGGCCGTCCGCCTGCCGATGCTGCCGGGAGGCTTTTTTATCGGCAAATCACAATACAAAATATTCCTTTACCGCGTTCCAGATATCCTCTGCGATTTCCTCCTGGGTCCGTTTCCCATCAATAACCACATACTTCTCTTCCTCCCGGAACCGCTCAAATATCTGGAAATATTTTTCCCGTACCTCTGCCAATCGGGACCGCTTCTCAAAAAGCTCCTGGCTGAATCTGTTCTTTGTGATCCGGTCCATCGCCGTATCCGGATCCACATCGATAAATATTGTGACTGTAGGCCGCAGGATTTCCCGGCTCTGGGAATTCGCCTGGATCACCCACTCCAGGGGCATATCCACACTTTGGTACGCATAGGAAGAGAAGTAATATCTGTCCGTGAGCACAGTCGTCCCTTCCGTGATCTTTGGCACAATCCCGTCTACCTCATTCAGCAGATGGTCCAGCCTGTCCGCCACAAACAGGCCTGCGATGACCCTGTTGTCCGTTTTAATCCGCCCCGTCATAATATGGTGGATCAGCGACCCTATGGGAGAATCCGTAGGCTCCATAGTCGTATAGCAGGAAACGCCCTCGTCCCTCAGCCTGTCTGCCAGCAGCCGGATCTGTGTACTCTTCCCGCTTCCGTCAATTCCCTCAAATGCAATAAATTTTCCTCTTTTCGCCTGTACGTTTGTATTCTCTTGACTTTTCATATTTAAGAACTCTCTCCTGGTTTTTTTGTAAGTGTATTGTAGCAAGTTTTCTGAAAAATATCTACTCTTTTACAACCGTAACTATACAGTCTTCGCCACAATCTCCAGCCCCACCTGGACGGTCTGCATCCGTCCAAACATCGGAAGCTCCAGGTAAGCCTTCCGTTTATGTCTGTCAATCTTCTTGATCAGCCCCTCTTTTCCCTGCAGCGGTCCGTCCGTGACGATCACCTTGCTGTTTTCTATAATGCCCTCCGACATTTCCACAACCTGCTTCTCCCCGCCGAACTCCAGGAGGAACGCTACCTCCTCCTCGGACAGGGGAACGACTTCCCCGCCTGTCCCCAGTAATTTCGTCAGGCCGATCACCTTATTGAGCTGACGGTAAAGCTCTTCCATATGCTCTGTGACAACAAAGATATAACCGGGAAAGAGAATTTTTTTCTCCGTCCTCCACACTCCCTGTCTGCGCCACTTTTCCTCATAATAAGGGATAAAACATTTTTCCAGCACTTCCGCTGATACGTTTTTGCTGCACTGGATACGGATACTTTCTTCGGAACCTGTGCGCACCTGTACAACATACCACATAGGCTTTTCTCCCGTCTTGATTATGCTTATTCCCTTGCCTGTAACCGGGCGAAAAACGAGCTTCACTATTTCACCTTCCTCCAGGCAAAATAGCAAAGCTCGTCATATGCTCCGAACTCTGCAAACGCGGCAAGGCGACGATTTACAGGTGTTTGGCCTTTATCTTGCGCAAGCGGCAACCGTTTTATACAGCGTCGCCCGCTGTGTCTTCCTGCTGATAATGATACGTCTTAACGATCTCCGCGACAATCCGCCGCATATCCTGGGTTTCTGCCCGACTGGCCTTATCCAGCTCTTGAATCTTCTTCATAAACCACTGATCGTCCATCTCGATGGGCTTCCCGATATGTATCATCTTATTGTCTGTTTCCTGAAGCCCTTCCTCCGCCATCAAAAGCTCCTCGTAGAGCTTCTCGCCCGGCCGGAGTCCCGTGTACTCGATCTTGATATCCACATCCGGCGTGTAACCGGAGAGCTTGATCAGATTTCTGGCCATATCGTCAATACGGACCGGATCTCCCATATCCAGGATAAAGATCTCCCCACCCTTCGCGTAATAGGAAGCCTGGAGAACCAGGGAGACAGCCTCCGGGATCGTCATAAAATAGCGGATGATATTTTTGTCTGTGACAGTGACCGGGCCGCCCGCCGCGATCTGCTTTTTAAACAGGGGGATCACGCTGCCGTTACTCCCCAGCACATTTCCAAAACGCACAGCCACAAAATCCGTATTGAAGTATCTGCGGTTCATCATCTGCACCACCATTTCGCAGAGACGTTTGGACGCTCCCATGATGTTGGTGGGATTGACCGCCTTGTCGGTGGAGACCAGCACAAACTTCTTTACGCCGTTCTCAGCCGCCGCTGTTGCCGTCTTGTAGGTACCCAGCACATTGTTCTTGATCGCCTCGTTGGGGCTGCCCTCCATCAGCGGCACGTGCTTGTGAGCCGCCGCGTGAAAAACGAGATCCGGCTTATATTTCTCCATCACCCAATTAATGCGGTTTGTGTTACGCACTGAACCGATAAGTACCGTCAGATTCAGACCGGGAATATCCCTCTTCAGCTCCTGCTGAATGTCATAGGCATTATTTTCATAGATTTCAAAAATAATCAGCTCCTTTGGCTCCGCCTTTGCCACCTGGCGGCACAGCTCGCTTCCGATCGAACCGCCGCCTCCCGTCACCAGCACGGTCTTTCCTTTTATGGAGGCAAAAATTTCTTCGTTGTTTACCTTGGCGGGAGCCCGTCCCAAAAGGTCTGTGATATTCACGTCACGCAGATTTTTTACCTTGACCTCTTCACTGACGATCTGGTAAAGGCCCGGAAGGGTCTGAAGACGGCATTTTGTATCCTTACAGATGTTCATGACGTCTCTGCGCACCTCGTTGCTGCTGGCCGGAATCGCATAGATGATACGGTCAATTTTATATTCTTCTGCTTTTTCCGGAATGTCAAAGCGGTTTCCCACGATGGGGATTCCCTCAAGCATCTTCCCCTTCTTTTCCTTGTTGTCATCTATAATGCAGCAGACCTTCTCATGCATCTTGTCCGATCCCATGATCTCCTTAATCAGCATCTGTCCCGCCGAACCGGCACCGATGATCATCAGGCGTTCTGCGTTGTCTTCTTTCTTTGCCGACATCTGCTGCGCCCAAAACCTCAGCAGGCGGTAACCAAACCGGACTGCGGTTACCAGAATAAGGCTGAGGATATAGCCCATAAAATAGTAGGCCCGGGGCATACGAAGATCCATCACCACAGCCCCGATCCCATAGGCAAATGCCAGGCAGATATAGGCGCTTATGATCATCTGGACCTCGGCCATACTTGCCAGGCGCCAGACGCTGCGGTACAGCTTGCACAGATAAAAAATCACCAGCGTGACCACGACCCAGTAGGGCATAGAGCGAAGATATCCTCCTATGTATTCCTGGGGCACACGGGTGTAAGCAAAATCAAACCGCAAAAGCAGCGCGACGAAATACGACAGCATGATAATCAGCGCATCTACAAATCCAAGAAGTACTACTTTTTCTCTCTGATGTAACCCTTTCCATTTTTCACTCATATCTTCTCACCCTCATCTTTTGTTTCATCTAAGCGCAAATAAAAAGGAGCTATTCTGTATGGCGTCATCGGTGTGCAAACACATCACAAACACTGCAATACATAAACTGCTCCAGTTCCCAAAGCGATCCATCTTATCTCTGCCACAATCGCTCTCCCTGGAAAAACTTTTCGCGCTCACCATACACTCCCTTTACACTTACTGTTTCTGTGATATCTACGATTCGCAACAATTATAGCAGAACCTTAACATTTAAACAAGGCTTTCCACGAAAGTAATTCTATTTTGTCGTATCTGTTAGCTGGCAACAAACCCATTCAGCAAAAAGTATGCACATTCACAAAGCAAAGGCTCCCCTTTCCCCGGGAGCCTTCGGAAAATGAAGAAAACAGCAAAGATTTACAAACTGGCAAAGTCCGGTGTGCCGTCCAGATCGTAGGGCGTGCTCTGATATACGTAATAGTTCAGCCAGTTCGTATAAAGGTTGTTGGCATGGGCCCGCCACATCAGAAGAGGCTTGACGGTGCAGTCGTCGTTCTGATAATAGTTTTTTGGAATCTGGATCTCCATTCCCTTGCCCAGATCCCGTTTGTACTCTCCGTCCAGGGTCACTCTGTCATATTCCGGATGGCCCATAACGAAAATGCGCCGTCCCTCCTCCGCCATGCCCAGGAAGAAGCCCGCCTCCTCAGATTCCGCCAGAATCGTGATCTCGCCGCATGCGCGGATATCCTCAATGGGAACCTCTGTGTGGCGGGAGTGGGGAATCAGGAACATATCGTCAAAGCCTCTCACCAGGGGAATCTTTCGGTTCAGGACTTTATGCCAGTAGAGGCCGAAACGTTTTTCGGGAAGCTGCTTCTTTTGCAGCCCATAGTGGTGGTAAAGCCCTGCCTGGGCCGCCCAGCACAGGTAAATGGTGGAAGTCACATGCTTGTCCGTCCAATCCATAATGGACACCAGCTCCTCCCAGTAATCCACCTCCTCAAACTCCAGGTTTTCCACAGGCGCGCCTGTGATGATCATCCCGTCAAATCTGCGGTTTTTGATCTGGTCAAACTCCACATAAAACTTGTTCAGGTGGCTGGTGGAGGTGTTTTTTGACTCATGGCTGCTCACCTTCATAAAGGTCACATCTACCTGCAGGGGTGTGTTTGACAGGGACCGCAAAAGCTGCAGCTCCGTCTCCTCCTTTAAGGGCATCAGGTTTAAGATCAATATCTGGATCGGGCGGATATCCTGATGGATGGCCCTGTTTTCATCCATGACAAAAATATTTTCTCTCTCTAGAATCTCTTTTGCAGGCAGATCCGCCTGGACTTTGATGGGCATATTGTTTGCTTCCTTTCTATATAAAATATATTTGTGATTTTTCTTTCTACATTAGCGGAGCTACCAAACGCAGGATCTGTCCCGCCAGCCGTTCTTTCACAGGCCTGTTTGCCACTTCCTCCGGCGTGACCTTCTGGCACCGCTTCAGGGTCTCCTGGAAGTCTTCTTCCACAGAGGGGATGGCAGCGTTTCTGTATAAGTATACCGCGCACTCAAAGTGCAGGTAAAGGCTTCGGAAATCCAGGTTGATCGTTCCCACCACGGCCTTCCTGTCATCGGAAGTAAAGACCTTCGCATGGACAAAGCCTTCGGTGAATTCATAGATCTGTACGCCTGCGTCCAGCAGCTCTCCGTAGTAAGTCTTCGCCAGCAGGAAGGCATACTTTTTATCCGGGATATGGGGCATGATGATGATAACCTCCACCCCCCGCTTAGCCGCATAGGTCAGAGCCCTTGTCATATCATGATCCAGAATCAGGTAGGGAGTCATGATATGTACATACTCCTTGGCCGTGTACAGAATATCCATATAAACGTTCTCTCCCACCGGCTCGTTGTCCAGAGGACTGTCCCCATAGGGAATCACGAAACCGTCCGCCTCCGGATGGATCATCCGATCCGCCTGCAAATATTTATCAAAGCTCTCCTTCTCCCACTTCTTATCCACGTTCCACATTTCTAGGAACATCAGGGTGAAGCTGCGCACCGCATCCCCCTCCAGCATAATGGCCGTATCCTTCCAGGTGCCGAAACGGATCTTCTCGCCGATATATTCATCAGCCAGGTTGATGCCGCCGGTGAAGGCCACCTTTCCGTCAATGACGACAATCTTTCTGTGATCCCTGTTGTTCTGATGGGTGGAAAGGGCCGGGATCACAGGCGCAAACATATGGCAGTGAATTCCCATTTTCTCCAGCTGCCGTGGATAATGGTAAGGAAGCAGCGTAAAGCTGCAGGTACCGTCATACATAAACCGCACCTCAACCCCTTCTGCCGCCTTCCTTTTCAGCACCTCCAGCACCGTATCCCACATATATCCCTTGGCTACGATAAAATATTCCAGGAAGATAAAATGCTCCGCCTTCTCAAGCTGCTTCAGGAGCTCTTTAAACTTTGCCTGCCCGTCCGGAAAATATTTGGCCGTGGTGTTCTGCCAGGTGGGAAATCCCCCCTTCTCGTACACATACGTCGACAGGTGAGGCATCTCTGAGCTCTCGTTGGAAAGGTTTTTTGCCACCTGGGCATCCTGGGTCCAGTAATGCTTCGTCTCCACATGCATCTTATTCAGCCGCTTATTGATCCAGTGGGCGGCAGGCTGCATCTCCACAAACAGATACAAAAGAGAGCCGAACACCGGCCATCCCAAAATCAATATGATCCAGGAAATCATAAACGCCGGGTTTTCCCTCCGGTTTATGATATGGATCGTCAAAAAGATAGACAGTACCCGCAGGACGCCGTTCAGGATCACGCCCTTGTCCTGCAGATATTTGTAAGCCAAAAAGAGCATCAGGATCTGGATCAGCAGAAGCAGAAGCACCACCACCGTCCGGCCGTAGATCACCCCGAAAACGCCCTTTTTACCTTTTTCCAGCGTCTCGCTCTCGTCAATTTTTTTCTTTAACTCGCTTTCCCCTATTTTCTTCTTTAGTGCCGCCCTTTTTTCTTCTATCATCTCTTACCTCAGCATTTGTATAAATGTCTCCTCTGAAATAATCGGTATTCCCAGTTCCTTCGCCTTTTTATTCTTTGATGAGCCCGATTCCGTATCATTGTTTATCAGATAATTTGTCTTTGAAGTCACGCTGCCTGTGACCTTTCCTCCCTTTTCCTCAATCAGGGCCTTCAGCTCGTTCCTGTTCGCGTAGTGATGGACGCTCCCTGTAATGACAAAGTTCACCCCTGCGAAAATCTGCTCCGCCATATCCGTCTTTGGCTTCTCGACCGTCACTTCCTTCAGGAGCCTGTCCAATACAGCGGCATTTTTCTCTGACGCAAAGTAATCCGCGATGGACCGACCGATCACCTCTCCGATCCCGTCAATCGTCGCCAGCTCCTCCGTCTCCGCCCTTCGGATTCGGTCCAAATCCCAGTCAAAGGCTTTGCAGAGCATCTTCGCGTTCGCCACGCCCACATTTGGGATGCCAAGGGCGTAAAGAAGCCTCGGCAGGGTGGTCTTCCTGGCCTTATCGATGCCGGCAATCAGGTTTTCATAAGATTTCTCCCCGAAGCCCTCCATCGCCACGATTTCCTCCCGGTATCTCTCCAGCTCAAAGATATCGGCAAATTCCCTGATAAAGCCCCTTCCGATAAATTTCTCCAGCGTCATCTCGGAGAGCCCGTCAATGTTCAGGGCGTTCCGGCTCACAAACAGCGTAAAGCCCTTGATTTTCTTCGCCTGGCACTCCTCATTCGTACAGTACAGTGTCTCCACATCATTCACGCGCCGGATCTTCGTGGGTCCGCCGCATACCGGACAGGCGGACGGGATTTCCATCTTCCCGCTCCTTGTCAGGTTTTCAGCGATCTGAGGGATGATCATGTTGGCCTTGTACACCTGGATCTCGTCTCCCAGGCCAAGCTCCAGGGCCTTCATAATGCTCAGGTTGTGGACGCTGGCGCGGCTCACGGTAGTGCCTTCCAGCTCCACAGGCTCAAAGATGGCCACCGGATTGATCAGCCCGGTCCTTGAGGGGCTCCACTCGATTTCTGTCAGATGGGTGCTGCGCACCTCATCCTTCCATTTAAAGGCCATGGAATCCCGGGGAAATTTGGCTGTAGTCCCCAAAGACCTGCCATAGGCAATATCGTCATAAATCGCCACCAGTCCGTCAGAAGGGATATCGTAATCCTGGATGCGCTCCGCAAACCACTCCACAGTCTCCTGCACCGTCGCGCCGGTGACCTCCCTGTATTCGACCGTCTGGAACCCCTGCCCTCTGAGCCAGGACAGCTGCTCCGCCCTGGAATTCTTAAAGTCTGTCCCCTCCGTCTTCACCAAGGTAAAAGCGAAAAATTTCACATGCCTGGCGGCCGTAATCTGGTTGTTGAGCTGGCGCACAGAACCGCTGCACAGATTTCGCGGATTCTTGTACTTGGCGTCCACATCCTCGATCTCCTCGTTGATCTTTACAAAATCGCTGTAGGAAATCACTGCTTCCCCGCGGAGGATCAATTCTCCCCGGTAAGGAATGGACAGCGGAATGTTCTCAAATACCCGGGCATTGTTTGTGATGACCTCGCCCACCTCGCCATTTCCTCTCGTAACCGCCTTAAACAGCCGTCCTTCCCTGTAGGTAAGCACCACTGTGAGGCCGTCCAGCTTCCAGGAAAGCAGCGCTTTCTGTTCTCCCACAAAGGCCGCCAGCGCCGCCGCCTCTTTCGTCTTATCCAGGGAGAGCATCGGCTGTTCATGGCGCTCTTTGGGGAGCTCCTCCACCGACTCGTATCCCACCTTCTGGGTAGGGCTTCCCGCCAGCACAATTCCCGTCTCCCTCTCCAGATCCTCAAGCTCATCGTACAGCTTATCATAGGAATAATTGCTCATCAGCTCTCTGTCTTCCTGGTAATAGGCCCTGGAGGCCCTTGTCAGCATCTCTGCCAGCTCTTTCATTCTCTGAAGCTTTGTATCCATCGTATCCTCCTGCCCTATGTTTGTTACTGTTCCCTTCGTTTACAGTAACCTATGTTCTATCCCTTTCCTTAACCGGCCGGTTATCCGAATCTTTCAGCATATCGTAAAGCACTTCGATCTCCCCGTCCGTTACCATCCGGTATTCTCCCGGCTTTAAATCTCCCAGCCTGATATTCATGATCCGCACCCTGACAAGCCTGGTAACCCGGCACCCGCAATACTCGCACATCCGGCGAATCTGCCGGTTCAGCCCCTGGGTGAGAATGATACGAAAGCTTTTTTTCCCCGTCTTTTCCACCCGGCAGGGCCGCGTCTTCCGATCCAGCACCGGAATGCCTCCGGCGGCCATGGTTTTTATAAATTCCTCTGTCACCGGGCGGTCCACAGTCACCAGATATTCTTTTTCATGGTAATTTCCCGCCCGCATCATTTTGTTTAATATCTCGCCGTTGTTCGTCATCAGCAGCAGGCCCTCCGAGTTCTTATCCAGCCTGCCCACAGAAAATACACGCTTCGGATAATGAAGCATCTCCTCTACCGTCCGGTCTCCCCAGCGTGTATCGGTAGTGCAAACGACTCCCACCGGCTTATGGACGGCCAGAAGAATCATCTCCTCCTCCCTTGCGCAGGGTTTTCCGTCCACCAGCACCTTATCGCCAGGGCCCACCTTCCTTCCCGTAACGGCAGGTTCTCCGTTTACCGTCACCCGGCCCGCCTCGATCAGCCGGTCAGCCTCCCGCCTGGAGCAGAGCCCCGTCTCCCCCAGATATTTATTCAGGCGCACAGAGGCGCGCTCTTCTTTTTTATCAAATTCCTGCTGCATCCTGTTTACGGACATTGTTCCTCTCCACCTATCACAAACTCATTGGGCAGCCAGCCACATCTGCCTTTCGCCCGGGTTTCTTCCAATAAAACACAGTATACACATTTTCAGGAAAAGATTCAAGACATTGTGTAGGTTCCCAGGATCTGTATATTTTCCTTTTCAAACCTCAAAAACTCCTCCGCAAGCCCGGAGGAGCTCTCTCTTTCCCGTCCGCTTTTTTCCAGAAGCAGCTCCAGATCGCCTGCCCGGCGCCTCTCCTCCTTTAAGACCATATCCGCCACATGGCACGTGCTTACATTCAGGGCCGTGCCTGCCTGAAGAGCCGCCCAGCGTTTGGCCATATCCAGGATCCCCGCCTGCCTGGGGACGATGCCCTGCCGGAGAAGCCCCTCTGCCGCCTTCTCCCGAAAGCCGGAATAACCGGCGGCCTGCCGATTCAAGTCACAGGCCAGCTCCTCGTCATACACCTTGCCGATCAGGCTGCGGATATCTAAAAGCGCCGCCCGGCTCCCTCCGCATATTTGTTCCAATACTTCCCGTTCCGTCTGAGATAACATCCTTGTGCCTCCTGTTTTTATCTCTAGGATACGGTCAACGGAGGATTCTTATACAAAAATATATAAAAGTTATCCGCGGTGACAAACAGGTAGATCCTGTCATCCATACACAAACAGGGAAATTTTCCGGTTTGCCGTGCACAAAAAGGGAGCGCTGTGTGCTCCACAGCGCTCTCATCTTTTATTCATTTGTCTTTGTCACTTCTTCTGTCAGAAGGTCGCTTCTGATATAACCGCTTCCATCGCTCAGCCGCACCTCCGACCAGCCATTATCAAGCTTCCGAAGCCTTGTGATCGTGTCTCCCGCCTCCAAAGTACCCAGGATGTCTGCATCCTCTCTGGAATCGGAACGAATATTGCAGGCTTCCTTCGCCTGCACCAGCTTATTGACTTCCACATCCACATCGCTGGTATTTGGAATCACCGTCTCTGTATCGGGCACCTCCAGGCTGTCCATATAAGCCTTAAGCTCCGGGTCTGATTCCTCTGCCGCCTCACAGGCCGCCGTCACTCTCTCAACTAATGCCTTTACATCAGGCTCCGCATTCTGTTTCTCGAAATACTCTTTCACAGCTGCGTCATCTTCCCAGTCCGCGATATACAGGCTTCCGTCCTCTCTGGTACGCACGTAAAGCCCTGATAAGCTGGGTACCAGTGTATCCAGGCCTGTCAGCTTCCCATCATAGCACACATAGACTACATAGGAGCCCTCCTCCAGGCCATCTTTGGAATAAACGGAAATGTTATTATAGCTTTCCAGTACATTGTTGTTCTCAATGGCCTGCTGATCCTTCTCATCCAGGGATTCCACGATCTCTTTGAGAGCTTCAATGTCCTTGCTGCCTTCCGCAGCGTAATACTTCTGTACAATCTCTAAAATAGCCGGATCATTTTCGACCAAAGCGCTGGCCGTTTCTGACTCGCCCTGCGTTTCTGTATCCAGCACAACTGCCTGTGACTGACTTTCACTGTCCTTTTGTTTGTCATTCTTATCGATTTTCCCTATAAACCTTACTGCAAAAACCGCCAGAACAATCACCAGGATAATCGCCAGACCCAGCAGGATATACCTCAGATTATCAGAAACCCATTCTCTAAAATCATCCACTATGCTTACCTCCGTCTTTGTTTCAATCCACGCCCGGCAGCCTGTCAGGCGTGACATACGGAAAATATCCGCGTAGATTGATTTGACCTTTGTCCGGATAAAAAAATAGCGCACCTGGAGGGATTCGAACCCCCGACACGTGGTACCGGAAACCACTGCTCTATCCCCTGAGCTACAGGTGCCTGCTTTTTGCTACTTATCGGACAAATCTGTTTCCTCCGCCGGAAACCGCTCTCTCCCGGCGGCCTCCCAGTGCGAAAAATTCACATTCTCCGCCACTACGGATAAGCAACATAAGTATATTAACACAAGCATTTTAAAAAGTCAATGTACCAGTTATTTATTTTGCCATCTTATTTTGCCATCTAAAATTGTCTAAAATTGTCTGCGCTCCGCTTCGGACAGCTCTGTGACATTATATCCTTATCACGGCTCCGCCTCGTCCGGACCGTAACACATACGCAGCCGATGCTCCTCCCTCTCATAGCAATATACATGGTCAGACAGCACCTCCTCAGGCAGCACCTGCGTACAGTTGATGCTCCGGACCATCTCTTCCAATTCCTCCTGTGAGGAACTCACGCACCTGGGGACAATGATACACTCATGTACGCTGCTCGGAAGAATATAGAGATCATCCTGCAGCTTTTCCGCGATTTCCGCAAGCACGCCGTCATACAGGATATTGACTGCACCGAACCGGCGCTCCCTGTTTGTCAGCACATACATGGGCAGCCTGTCCTCCTCTTCCCCCTCCCTTTCCCGGAAGGCCTCCCCGAGAATTTCTTCCATTCCGGCAAATTCCGGCGGGAACAGCTCCGGCGTGTTCTTTCTGGCCGCCTCGCAGAGCTTCTCCTTCGTGATCCCCCACATCTCCAGGTGGCTGTTGTAAATCAAAATGGTGCCCCTGCCCATCTCCTGCTCTTCCATCACATAATAAAACACCAGAGCCAGATCCAGGCAGCAGATATGGGGAACCTCCCGGAGCTGCTCCCTGTTCTTTTCATAATTGATCAGCCTGCAGGCCAGTCCCTTTTTCACCCTTTCAAAATCTGTGTAAAACCGGGTATCCTTCGGGATATTCTCCAGGCTTCTTTCATAGAGCTGAAGAATATCCTCTGTAATCTGTGAGGTCGCCATCCCTCTTTTACATAACGCGAAATATTCCTCAAGATAAATCATGGGAGATATCTTTTCCCCCTCCCGCCGGATGGCCAGTCCTTCCAGCTCCACCCCATTATTTTTCGTAATCCGGCGCCGTTCCACCCTGGCTCCTTCTCCTATGCGCGCCTTGACCTCCGCCTGTACACGGCAGACAAATTCCTCGTAATTCAATACATCCTTCCTTTCTTTTCCCGCGGCTGTACGCCGCCGGCAAAAGAGCGCAGGTTCTCCTCTCTGCGCGTTTGCTTTGTCTGAAAAAGCGGGAGTACAGCCTCTTATTAAGTTTGTAACGGTTCCGTACCATCACAGGTACCAGAGTTTTCTTTTTACTGCTCTCTGTTTCGCAGCTTGTTCGCTTTTTGAGATTTTTGATGGGAACCCA
Organism: Lachnospiraceae bacterium UBA3316; assembly: GCA_002361955.1. GTDB lineage: Bacteria > Bacillota > Clostridia > Lachnospirales > Lachnospiraceae > Hominisplanchenecus_A. Next base: position 38,238 of record DESK01000030.1, on the reverse strand, counting down.
TCAGATTGTTTTTAGATATTTCTTTTTGATTGTTGATATCTCATATACTATCATTGCTTTTTGGATATGTCAAGGGATATTTAAACGGCAGACGCACAGACAATTTTACATGGCTTTGCCCGCGCCTGCGTTCACAGTAACGTATTGACTTTTTTTCTTCCAGATACTATTCTAAAGGGCGAAACACAAGATGATGTTACGGGTCACAAAGTCATGCTTTTTCATGCAAGCATGAAACGCATGCCCTTTTGCCCCTGGTATCACACCATAAAACCATAACTGCAAACAGCTATAAGGAGACCCTATGAAACTGCAGCAACTACTTAGCTACACCCGAAAAGCCGTTGATGAATACCAGATGATACAGCCCGGAGACAAGATCGCCGTCGGCATTTCCGGAGGCAAGGACAGCCTGACCCTGCTCTACGCCCTTCACGGACTTCGGCGCTTCTATCCCAACCACTTCGACCTGCAGGCCATTACCGTGAGCCTGGGCTATGAGAATTTCGATCTCTCTGCGATCCGCGCTCTCTGCAGGCAGCTGGACGTTCCCTACACCGTGGTGGACTCAGAAATCGCCCGCATCATTTTTGATGAAAGGAAAGAGGAAAACCCCTGCTCCCTCTGCGCCAAAATGCGCAAGGGCGCCTTCAACCAGGAGGCCAAACGCCTGGGCTGCAATAAGGTGGCCTACGCCCACCACAAGGACGATATTGTGGAAACTATGCTCCTCTCCCTGATTTTCGAAGGACGTTTTCATTCCTTCTCTCCCCGCACATATCTGGACCGGATGGATTTAACCGTCATCCGCCCGATGATGTATGTGAATGAGGCAGATGTGATCGGCTTTCAGCATAAATACCAGCTCCCTGTAGTAAAAAACCCCTGCCCGGCCGACGGCCACACGAAAAGGGAAGAAGCCAAGGATCTGCTCCGCCAGCTAAACCTCCAGTATCCGGGCGTGAAAAACCGGATGTTCACAGCAATCCAGGAGGGAAAGATTGCCGGATGGCCCCAGCGGATCCCCCATGTACGCTGAGAACGCATAAAAACCGTCAACTTTATTTATAAATACTTCATATTTTTTTAGATTCTATATATGTCATTTCGCCTCCGTGTGTGCTATTCTGATTGAAAGAATCCTATTGGGCTGCTGTCAGATAACAACACGGCCCTTTCAATAGAGTTAGGAAGCGAATGTGATGAAGTTAAAGACACAGGTTTTATATGTAAGCGGAACGGGGAATACGGAAAAAGTGGCAGAAGCGATCTATCAGGCGATCCCCGGCTTCTCCAAAGATATTAAAAAGCTGGACTCCTGCTTTGAAAAATATGCCGCGGATACCTACTTTGTAGGCTTCTGGGCAAACCGCGGATCGGCCAGTGTGGAAGTCCTCGACTTTCTTTCGAGCCTCCACGGCAAGAGCGTCGCTCTGTTCGCCACCTGCGGCATGGGAGAGGATCCGGAATATTATAAAAAAATCGAAAAAAATGTGACGGCCTTCCTGCCGGAGGATAATTATTATCTGGGCTCGTTTTTCTGCCATGGAAAAATGCCTATAAAAGTCCGGCAGCGGTATGAGCATATGGCGGCCAGGAACCCGGATAGCCGCGTTTTCCAGATGCTCCGAAATTTTGACGAGGCCCTCCTTCATCCCGACCGGAAGGATTTAGAAAATGCCCGCCACTTTGTGGCAAATGTATTCCAGAAAGCCCAGGGAAACCTTTCCCGGTAGCTGTTCATAATCACTTTCTTACGGTCTGCGCAGTCAATGCGCAAACCTGCCTGAACAGTACTGCTGTTCCGCCACAGGACAAAAAGGGCGTCTCCGTATTCTTTTTACCGAATACGGAGACGCCCCTTTTATCTCTGCTTATCGTTTCCGGATACTACATCTCCTCCGGCTGCTCCGCAGGCATGGGAAGATTCCCCGGTGAAGCTGTTCTTCCAAGCTCCAGATATCTCCCTTTCACATGACGCTTGTGCGTTCTGAAAAGCGCTGTAACCAGATTGTACAGCCAGAAAGAATAGACTAGTACGTTATTTACCGCCCCGATCTTTTCCTTGGTAGTTCCGTGATAATACTGTCCTCCCGCCCGGACCGGCGCTTTTCTTTTTACTGCTTCGATCAAATCAGACTCGCAGGTGATGGGCTTTTTAAATTCTGTGTAACCCAGCCCCAGGCAGCTTTCCCTGTGGGAATCGCTTCCCCCAAACCCCGGCAGATAATAGGCCCTGGCCAGCTCCCTGGCCGCCTGGTTGCTCTCCGGCGGTTCGCAGGCATTAAAGGTTTCCACAAAGTCAAACTTCCGCATCAGCGGATCCTTGAGCCGCTTGTACATCTTCGTGCCGGCGAAGCTCATATATTTTTCCCCGTAGGGATGGGCCGGTCCCACGATCCCTCCGTACGCGTGGACTACAGTGAGCAGGAGGGACACCGGCATTCCCCTGACTTCCAGTATCCTGGGCTTCACGCCCTCCGGCATAATAACCAGCATATGTCCGGCGTTGATGGTATCGTATTCGATGCCCTTCAGAACCACAAAATCCTTCTCCTGATCCTTTAATTCTTTCTTCCAGAATCTGTAGCCGTTGTAAGAATTGTGGTCTGTGACCAGCATTCCCTGGTAGCCCTTTTCCTTGAGGATACGAATATAATCCTCGACGCTCACTCTTCCGTCAATCGAGCCTTCCTTTGTATGACAATGCATGTCAAATCTCATATAGGTACCACCCTTTCGGTTTTATGATTCCTCTCTATACACAGTGTTTCTTTTTTGCACTTTTTCATTCACAAGAGCCGCCTCACAAATGCCTTTGAACGCCGGTTACCGTTCCGTCAGAAGCCGCAGGCCCCCTGCCGCCTGGCTGTAAACTAAAGCTGCTCCTTCATAATTACCACATGGACGCTCATCGGGTTGATCACGATCCCTCGGGCCTGCTCTGCCACGGCCTCCGTCAGCTTATCATAGGGAATCACTGCCCCCCTGAATTTCTCCGTACCGCCAAATTTATTAAATTCCTGAATATCCGTAAAGACAGGCTGAACGAAAACATCCTCCTTCAACTTCATCAGCGGAACCTTCTTGTCCTCCTGCACAGGCACGATATAAACTCCGCGGCGCATATTCGCCAGCAGCTCTTCCTCCATCTCCTGCATTTCCTTCGTCGGCTTCACTCCCGGTTCCCGGCGCAGAATCTGCATCAGATACATTGCCGTAAGCTGGAACTGGGGATTGTCCACCCGGATCTGCCCCTTCGGCATCTTGCTGTAATCCGGCGGAGTCACCAGCTCGTCAAGCTGAATCTCTATCTCATCCTCCCCCGGGTCAACGACCATGGCATTGATGCCCTGGAAGTAAAGGCTGGAATAAAAGCTCAGGAACTTGTCCTTCTCCACTTTCATGATCTGTACGGGAACCTTGTCCTGATGAAACTGCTCCGCTGCCTTTCTGGCATCCTCCTCCTTGCGGTAGAGATATATCTGATCATTATAGGACTCCTCATCACAGTGCACATAGGGAAGCCTGGTAGTCCTGGAAAACATTACGAATATTTCATCTAAATTTCTAAGCTGCTGAAGTATAAACCGTTTTTTGCCATCAATTTGTGTCATTTGAAAATTCCTTCCTACTTGTATTTCTTTTTTCTTATCATAACATATTTATGAAAAAATGCCCAGTTCTTTATAACATTTCGTTGCAGTTTTGCTGTGAGGCACCAATACCATTATTTCATGGAAGTGCAAAATACTTATCGCATTTTAGCGCAAAATACTTTATAATAGAAAGACAGGCAGTTCGGCTTCAGCGCATGGAATCAAGCAAATGAAGCGATACTAATCAACAGGAGGAATCTATACCATGAATCTTTTTAAAAAGCAAAATCTCCGGGCATTTCTGATTGAAATTGTGGGCAGCTTTCTCGTCGCCATAGGCCTTTACAACTTTGCTGTCTTTGCCGGATTTCCAATGACCGGATTTTCCGGTATCGCCCTGATCTTTTACAGGCTTTTCCATCTGCCGATGGGAGCTATGAACATCGTTCTAAATATTCCGGTAGCCCTCATATGCTACCGCCTTCTGGGGAGGGACTTCTTTCTGCGCTCCCTGCGCTGCATGGTCATCTCCTCCATCATGATGGATTTTGTGGCCCCGCTGCTGCCCGCTTACCACGGAAGCCGTATGCTGGCCGCTGTGTGTACAGGCGTCCTCTCCGGACTCGGCTATGCTTTGATCATCATGCAGGGCTCCTCCACCGGAGGCATGGATTTTATCACCCTGTCCATCAAAGCCCTGAAGCCCCATCTTTCCATGGGAAAGCTCGTGTTCATCACAGACGCCTCCGTAATCCTGATCGGCGGCCTCATCTTCCAGGACATGGACGGCCTGATCTACGGCCTGATCGTCACCTACCTGATTTCCCTGGTGATGGACAAAACCATGTACGGCGCAAATGCCGGAAAGCTGGCGCTGATCGTTACCTCCCAGCCGGATCTGATCACGGAGACGATCCAGAAGAGCTGCGACAGGGGCTCTACGATTCTGTCCGGCCAGGGCGGTTACCGAAAGGACAAACGCTTCGTAGTCATGTGCGCCTGCAACGACAAACAGATGTACCCTCTGCAGCAGGCGGTAAGGAGCGCCGACCCGGAATCCTTCCTGATCATCCTGGAATCCAGCGAAGTGCACGGCGAAGGCTTCCACCCCATCATGATCGGACAAAAGCAGGAGGATCTGCCCTCCTAGCCTGTCTGTTTATCCCAGAACCCGGTTCGATATTCACGACAAAGCAAAGCCCACCGCCAACGGTGCCTGCGCGAAAGCCAGCGGCATCGTTGGCGGTGGGTTTTTATTCTACAGATATTTGGCCACATACTGGCCGGTGTAGGAGCAGGGATTCTGGGCCACTTCTTCCGGTGTTCCCATAGCCACAACCGTTCCTCCCTTGTCGCCGCCCTCCGGGCCGATATCAATGATATAATCCGCCGTCTTGATAACGTCCAGATTATGCTCGATAACGAGCACTGTGTTCCCTCCCTCTGCCAGCCTTTGCAAAATCTCAATCAGCTTTTGCACATCGGCAAAGTGCAGCCCGGTAGTCGGCTCATCCAGAATGTAAATCGTCCGCCCGGTGCTGCGCCTGGACAGCTCTGTGGCCAGTTTGATTCTCTGGGCTTCTCCGCCGGACAGCTCCGTGGAGGGCTGCCCCAGGCGAATGTAGGAAAGTCCCACATCGTACAGCGTCTGGATCTTCCGTCGGATCGTGGGGATGTGCTCGAAAAACTTCAGCGCCTCCTCCACCGTCATATCCAAAACATCGTAAATGCTTTTTCCCTTATACTTGACCTCCAGCGTCTCCCGGTTATACCGTTTGCCGCCGCAGACCTCGCAGGGCACATACACATCCGGCAGAAAATGCATCTCTATTTTCAGAATCCCGTCTCCTGCGCAGGCCTCGCAGCGCCCGCCCTTCACATTGAAGCTGAAACGCCCTTTCTTGTAGCCCTTGGCCTTCGCGTCTGCCGTGCTGGCAAACAGGTCGCGGATCTGGTCAAAAACACCCGTGTAGGTGGCCGGATTGGATCGGGGCGTCCGCCCGATGGGCGACTGGTCAATGGCGATGATCTTGTCAAGCTGCTCCGTTCCCTCAATTCTTTTGTGCTGGCCCGGAATTGTCCTTGCCCGGTTCAGCTTCTTTGCCAGCGCCTTATAAAGAATTTCATTGACCAGGGAGCTCTTCCCGGAACCGGAAACTCCCGTCACACAGGTCATCACTCCCAGAGGAATCGAGACGTCTATGTTTTTCAGGTTATTTTCCTTTGCCCCAACGATCTTCAGGTACCCTGTGGGCTTTTTCCGCTCCGCAGGAACGGGAATCTTCCGCTTCCCGCTTAAGTAAGCGCCCGTGATGGAGTTTTCGTTCTGCATGATCTCCTCCGCCGTGCCTGCCGCCACCACTTCGCCTCCGTGCTCCCCGGCCCCTGGGCCGATATCCACTACGTAATCGGCAGCCCGCATAGTATCCTCATCATGCTCCACGACGATCAGGGTATTTCCCAGGTCACGCAGGTTCATCAAGGTTCTTAACAGCCTGTCATTGTCCCGCTGGTGAAGGCCAATGCTCGGCTCGTCCAGAATATATGCCACTCCTACGAGGCCGGAACCGATCTGGGTCGCCAGACGGATTCTCTGGGCTTCACCTCCGGAAAGCGTCCCTGTGGCGCGGGCCAGCGTCAGATACTCCAGCCCCACATCCATCAAAAAGCCTACGCGGGCATGGATTTCCTTTAAAATCTGTTTTCCGATCATCATCTGATGCTCAGAAAGTCTCAGTTCCTCCATAAACCTTTGTAAATCCCGGATGGATAATGAAGTAACCTCGTATATATTTTTCTCTCCCACAGTCACTGCCAGAGATTCCTTTTTCAGCCGCTGGCCCTTACACGTCTTACAGGGAGTGATCCTCATATAGCTCTCATATTCCTGCTTGGCAGTTTCCGAGCTTGTCTCCCGGTAGCGCCGCTCCACATTCCGGATCAGCCCCTCGAAAGCCACGTCGTAGACTCCCTCTCCTCTCTGGCCCCGGTAATGTACCTTTACCATGCGTCCGTCTGTGCCGTAAATCAGCATACGGCGGATCTCCTCCGGCAGTTCTTCATAGGGCGTGCCAAGGTCAAACCCATAATCCTCGGCCAGAGCATCCAGGATCGCCCTGGTGTAGCTGCTCTTATCTGTGCAGGACTGCCAGCCCGGAACCACGATGGCCCCTTCCGCGATGCTCATCGACTTGTCCGGAATCATCAGATCCTCATCAAACTCCATCTTGTAGCCCAGGCCGTAGCAGTCCGGGCAGGCTCCGAAGGGGTTGTTGAAGGAAAAGCTCCGGGGCTCGATCTCAGCAATGCTGACACTGCAGTCGGGACAGGAAAAGCTCTGGCTGAAACGCAGCACGTCCTTTCCGTCTACATCCACAAGCACAAGCCCCTCTGACAGCTCCAGCACCGTTTCCAGTGAATCCGCCAGCCGCTTCTCAATCCCCGCCTTTACAATCAGGCGGTCCACTACCACCTCGATATTATGTTTTATATTTTTATCCAGCTTGATTTCTTCCGTAAGCTCGTAGAGGCTTCCGTCGATCTGCACCCGCACGTACCCGCTGCGCTTTGTCTGCTCCAGAAGCTTGGCATGGGTGCCTTTCCGCCCTCTGACTACCGGGGCAAGAAGCTGGATCCTGGAGCGCTCCGGCAGCGCCATCACCTGATCCACCATCTGGTCCACCGTCTGCTTTTTGATTTCCTTGCCGCACTTCGGGCAGTGGGGAATCCCGACCCTGGCGTAGAGCAGGCGGAAATAATCATATATCTCCGTCACCGTGCCCACCGTGGATCTGGGATTTCTGTTTGTGGATTTCTGATCAATGGAAATGGCCGGGGGCAGCCCCTCGATGCTCTCCACATCCGGTTTTTCCATCTGTCCCAGGAACTGCCTGGCGTAGGAGGACAGGGACTCCATATACCTCCGCTGTCCCTCCGCGTAAATAGTGTCAAAAGCCAGGGAGGATTTTCCGGAACCGCTGAGTCCCGTCAATACTACCAGCTCATTTCTTGGAATATCCAGATCAATGCCCTTTAAGTTATTTTCATGCGCCCCACGGATACGAATCATGGGTTTCTTCTTCTCTGTCACTGTCATATTTTTCTCCCGCTTTTATGATTAATCTGAAGCTGCTCAGCCCTCAATTTCCTGAAGCTGCTTCTTCAAAAGGATCATCTTGTCTCTTAAAAGAGCTGCCTCCTCAAAGTTCAGGTCCGCGGCTGCCCGCTTCATCTTCTTTTGTAATTCCCCGATAGCCTTTTCCAGCTCTTTTTTACTCATGGATTCCGGCGCTTTTTCAAAGTCCTCCTCCTTTTTCTCCACGTCCTTCGATATGCTGATCAGGTCGCGCACGGCCTTCTTAATGGTCTGAGGCGTGATGCCATGTTCTTTATTGTAGGCCTCCTGAATGCTCCGGCGGCGCTCCGTTTCCCCGATCGCCAGGCGCATGGAATCTGTGACCGTATCCGCGTACATGATCACATGGCCCTCTGCGTTTCTGGCCGCGCGGCCGATCGTCTGCACCAGGGAAGTCTCGGAACGCAGAAAGCCCTCCTTGTCCGCGTCGAGAATCGCCACCAGGGTGATTTCCGGGATATCCAGCCCCTCTCGGAGCAGGTTGATGCCCACCAGAACATCAAATACGTTCATGCGCATATCACGGATGATTTCTGTACGCTCCAGGGTGTCGATATCGGAGTGAAGGTACTTCACCCGAATCCCGATTTCCCGCATATAGTCTGTCAGATCCTCCGCCATCCGCTTGGTCAGCGTCGTGATCAGCACCTTGTTTCCCTTTGCGGTCTCCCGGTTCACCTCGCCCACCAGGTCATCGATCTGTCCCTCCACAGGGCGCACTTCCACCCTGGGGTCAAGAAGCCCTGTGGGACGGATGATCTGCTCCGCCCGAAGGAGCTCGTGCTCCGCCTCATAATCCCCCGGCGTAGCCGACACAAAGAGAAGCTGGTCAATCTTACTTTCAAACTCCTGGAAATTCAGCGGCCGGTTATCCTTCGCTGAGGGCAGGCGGAACCCATAGTCCACCAATGTGGTCTTTCTCGACTGGTCCCCGGCAAACATCCCACGGATCTGGGGAACCGTCTTGTGGGACTCGTCGATGATGATCAGAAAATCCTCCGGGAAATAATCCATCAGCGTGTGGGGCGTCGCTCCCGGCGCCAGCCCCGCCAGATGCCTGGAATAATTCTCAATACCGGAACAAAATCCCGTCTCCTTCATCATCTCAATATCAAAATTTGTCCTCTCCGCGATCCGCTGGGCCTCCAGCAGCTTGTCCTCGCTCTTAAACCACCTGACCCGCTCGTCCAGTTCCGCCTCGATATTTTTTGTCGCCTCCAGGATACGCTCCATGGGCACCACATAATGGGAGGCCGGGAAAATAGCCGCGTGTTCCAGGGATTTTTTCACTTCCCCGGTAAGCACGTCAATCTCTGTGATCCGGTCAATCTCATCCCCGAAAAATTCTACCCGGATGGCCGTATCTGTATTCATAGCCGGGAAGATCTCCAGCACATCGCCCCTCCCCCGGAAGGTACCCCTGTGAAAATCCATATCGTTCCTGTCGTACTGGATGTCTATCAGCTTGCGCATCACCTCATCCCTGTCCTTCTCCATCCCGGGACGCAGGGAAATGACCATCTCCTTGTAATCTACCGGGTCGCCCAGACCGTAGATACAGGACACACTGGACACAATCACCACATCCCGCCGTTCCGCCAGCGCCATGGTGGCGGAAAGGCGAAGCTTATCGATCTCGTCGTTGATCGCAGAATCCTTGGCGATGTAGGTGTCGGAGGAGGGGACGTAGGCTTCAGGCTGATAGTAATCATAGTAGGACACAAAATACTCCACCGCGTTCTCCGGGAAGAACTCTTTAAATTCTCCGTATAGCTGGGCTGCCAGGGTTTTATTATGGGCGATGATCAGCGTCGGCTTATTTAAAGCCTGGATGACATTGGCCATGGTGAAGGTCTTGCCGGAGCCGGTGACGCCCAG
>DESK01000030.1:16348-28319 GCA_002361955.1 Lachnospiraceae bacterium UBA3316 | reverse complement strand
CCCAGTAAAGTCTGGAATTGGTTGCCTTCCCGGAACCCTTTGACCAGGGCCTCTATAGCCTGCGGCTGGTCGCCGGTAGGGGCGTATTGTGATACTAATTCAAAATGATCCATATAGTTTCCTCCTGCCATCTATTCCAACATCCCATCAATATTTAAAACTATACTTTGTGCAAAGGTTTCTATCATCCAATCTACTGACCCCCATCCTATATCCGCTTCAACAATTATATCGTTTTTCAACGGGACTTTATACAACTTCAACTTCCGTGCCCGTTCCTCGGAATCAATAAAAAATGGAGAATCAACTTCACCAAACAAGTAAAAATCACCTTGTATCACTTTACAATTGGAACAATGATTTGCTAAATATGAACTCTGGATTGTCTTAGAGTATGATTCGTAATATCCATATTTATTCTTCAAATAATTTAACAACTTCTCTGGTAAAGGATAAATATGTGAAGCAATATGTATTTCATCATCTTTAAAACTCCATGCTTTCTCATCCCCATATAGTTCTGGATTACAGACATCAAAATACTTTTTTACTCCATATCCAATGACCTGGGTCAATTTTCTACATTTAAAACACGTATGAAGTCCTTCTACAATATAGAAATAGTCACACAAAATGTAAACTTGCTCTTTATCACCAAGAATCCATTTTATAAATTTGTGATAATCTTTTTGCTTTTCTACATACCACTTTTTTAATTGTGGATTCCATTTTGCACCCAAAGCTTTAGCTTCATCTTTTTCTCCATAAGGTACTTTTAAAATTAATGCCATTTTTATATGCCCCCCTAATAAACAAACAAATCTAGAACAAACACCTTTTAATCTTTTGTTTCACTATGAAATAAAATAACTTTTTATTATTCACCTTTCAAATATTTTTCTACTTCCCGATCAAACTCCGAAATATACTCTTCATCCTGTTTTACACGAAACACCTCATATTCCTTTTCCGCCTTTTTTATCGCTGTCTCATATGATATTTTTCCCTTTCCAGCCAGCACTTCCCGTCGATTATTCACCAAAAACTGATTCGTTTGTTCCACCCAGTCATGCATACTCATTAAAATCTCGTCTTCTGCCATCAGCTCAGCATAATCAATGAACATTGTTACCAGCCTGTTTAAACGAGACAATTCTTTTTCATTTAAATATTTTTTACAATACCTATATCTCTCGTTAACACTTTACCATTTGGTGCATCCTTCCAAGTTGTCAACCCCATAGCTGGCTTTTCTGAATCTGAACGTTCATATATTAATTCAGCCGCTGTCTTTCCTGTAACTGCAAAGTGAAGCTTATTCTGAACAAAGGCATAAAAATTCTTTGTGATTTCACTGTTTTTATCATAATCATAGCTACATTGCTCAAATATATCCGTGATTTTCTGATAGGCTCTACGCTCACTTGCCCTGATCTCCCGGATACGTTCCAATAATTCGTCAAAATAATCTTTTCCAAAGGGTTGCCATTTTTCAACATATCATCATTTAATACAAAGCCCTTAATAATATATTCTTTTAATGTTTTTGTTGCCCACTGCCGAAATCGGGTAGCTTTTTTGGAATTCACACGATACCCTACAGCAATAATCGCATCCAAATTGAAACATTTTACTTTTCGGCTAACATTTCTTCCACCTTCATTTTGAACTGCCGAGAAAAACTCGGTAGTTGCTTCTGCGTCCAATTCTTCTTTATAAATATTTTTCATTTGAAATGATCCATATTTTCTCCTCTGTTTATAGATACTTATTTTTGCTTTAATAGCAACACTAACACTTCAAAAAATACTTCCTGCATCTATTCCATACTTCTTATTGATTTCATCTAGTAGATGTGACAACTGCAATACCGAATCCTTATTCCCATTCAGTCTATATCGCTCACAACTATGGGATCAATAACACCAAATGAATCACGATAAAATACTATTTGTTTTTGAACGTTTGTTCTATTTAAGATTTTATCAAATGTCCGCTATAAATACAATTGTAAAATGATATTTCCTGTGCATTTTAGCAGCTTTTTTGTTGCCGTCGCTCCGATCATGCCAAGCTCTCTTCTTTTTTAGCTGATTGCCGCAGATCACATTCCAGCTATTTTCCGGCGTTATCTTCCTTCTTCAAATTCCGCAGCTCATATTCATACATGCTGAACGCGATCTTTCCCGCCACCGGATAATCGAGAACCACATCTCCGCAATATACAAAGCCAAATTTCTCGTAAAGCTTTTTCCCCGGCACATTCCACGGAAGAGTGTCCAGCCGGATGACGGTATCTTTTTCCCTGCCGGCAACCCGGGCGGCCTGCTCCAGCATCCTTCTGCCGATTCCTTTTCCCTGAAAGGACGGCAGCGTAGCCAGCAAATGCAGGACTGCCACCTGCTCTTTCTCCGCCTTCACCTTCCACTCTGTCAGATCATAGCCCTCTCCCTGGGTATGGTTGATGACAAACGCTCCCCTGATGCAGCCGTCCTCCTCCGCTACATACATGGCATTTCCATCTATAGAACGGATGATATCCTCCAGCACAGGGTATACGCCCTTTTTCCAGCGAAGAGGATACGGGGAATCCTGCATCTGGTCAATTACACACTCATAAAACTTTATAATCTCATGCTCTTCCCCGCTATGCGCCTCTCTGATTACTATCATTTTATTTTTGCTCCCTTCCTCATCTTCCGTCAATATTCCCCTTAGTTTACCATGAATGTTTCTGCCCCACAACAGCATCCTTTGCCCCGCAAAACAAGAAGTGTTCACATTTGCGTGGTATCCTTATAAAAAATTATTCTGAAGGATAGTCCTATGAAGCTGCTTTATGCCGAAGATGAACGCACCCTCTCCGAAGCGGTGGCGGATATCTTAACTTATCACAACTATATCGTTGACGCCGTATCCGGTGATTATGACGGAATCATCCTGGATATTATGATGCCGAAACGCGACGGCCTGGACGTTCTGTCCGCCCTGCGAAAAAGCGGGTGCAAAACCCCTGTTCTGCTCCTCACCGCAAAGACCCAGGTTTCCGACCGCATCCGGGGGCTGAATTCCGGCGCGGATGACTATCTGCCCAAACCCTTTGCCATGGCGGTAGTTACGATCCTGCTGATGGTGCTCATCGGGGCCATCAGCGGTCTCAGCTGGGTGACTCTGGACAGACAGTCCACCTTCCTTCTGCACGCCCTTACCAACGGGGAAGAAAGACTTCCTCCCAGGGAGTTTTCTGCCCCCAAACCGCTGGCGCCTCCCATGGATATGAACATGATCAAGTCCGCGCGTTTTTTCACAGTCCTTACCGACCAGGACGGAGCCATTCTCGCCGTGAACATTGACCAGATCTCCTCCGTCAGCCAGGAGCAGGCAGAGCAATATGCCGGACAGATCACGGACAACACCGGGAGGATCGACAATTTTAAATACGAAACCAAACAGCTTGGGCCAGACCGTCTGATCTTTTTCCTGGATACCTCCCATCAGCTGGCCACCTTCGTGATGGTCCTCAGTATTTCGTCTGTCATCGCTGTGGTCTGCTGGCTTGTCATTCTTTTGTTGGTGATTTTCCTCTCCGGGCGGGCTGTACAGCCCATCCTTGCAGGCATAGAAAAGCAGAAGCAGTTTATTACGAATGCGGGACACGAGCTGAAAACGCCCCTCGCCATCATTCAGTCAAACAATGACGCCTCCGCCCTTATTTATGGCGAAACGAAATACAGCCGGAATATTCGTTTCCAGACGCAGCGTCTGAATTTGCTGATGGCAAATCTTCTGACTCTCGCCAAACTGGACGAAGAGATAAAGCTGCCTGTGGAAGCCGTGGATATCAGCGAACTGATCCGGGAGCTTCTGGCAGGCTGCGAGGACGCCATGGCGCAAAAGCAGCTCACCTTGTCCGCCAAGATCCAGCCCCATGTATCCATGCAGACACATTGCGATACCTTTTCACAGATGGTCTCTGTTTTGCTTGACAACGCGGTGAAATATACGCCGGAGGAAGGAACGGTCCATCTCTCGGTGATAAGCAGCGGCGGGCATATCGAGATCACTGAGGAAAACACCTGCGAAGCCCCCTGCGTTTCCGACCCCGAACGTCTCTTTGAACGGTTTTACCGGGGCGACAGCGCAAGGACACAGAGCCAGCTGTCCTCCGGCTATGGAATCGGCCTTTCCGCCGCCAGGTCCATCGCGGAAACCTTTGGCGGTAAATTGACGGCCAGCTATACGGATGCAGGAAGCATCCGCTTTACCGCCCGTTTTTAACAATCCTTCACAAACCTTCCCGTATTTTTCACAAACGGGAAGGTTTTTCTAATGTCCGTCACAGGTTCGCCTACTATCCTGAAAGGGTACAGAAAGGAGGAATAACGCTTGCAATTCAGACATGAAGTAAAACATGAAATCAACAGGCAGGATCTGCTCATTCTGCGCCAGAGGCTGGGGGCCGTTATGACACCGGACAGCCATGCGGCAAACGGGCGCTATGAAATCCGGAGCCTCTACTTTGACAATCTCTGCGACAAAGCTCTGCGGGAAAAGCTGGACGGTGTGAGCGTCCGGGAGAAATACCGCATTCGCCTGTACAACAACGACCCGTCCGTGATCCATCTGGAGCGGAAATTTAAGCAGGGCGGGCTGGGGTACAAGGATTTGACCCTGCTGACTCCGGAACAGGCCCGGCAAATCGCCGCAGGCGACATCCGCTGGATGAGAGACAGCGAGGACGAGGTGCTCTTAAGATTTTACACCAGGCTCCGCAATGAGGGACTGAAAGCAAAGGTACTCGTGGATTACACCAGGGAGCCCTTCGTATTCGCCCCCGGCAATGTCCGGGTCACCCTGGATTTCAATATCCGCACAGGGCTTCGCTCCACGGATTTCCTGAATCCCGGCTGCGCCACCATCCCCGTTCCGGGTTCTCCCTGTATCCTGGAAGTAAAATGGGACAATTACCTGCCCGACGCCATCCGCGGCGCAGTGCAGCTCGGAGACCGGCACAGCGGCTGAGACAGACGCCGCTGGAGGCACAGAAGATGAGGCAAAATCCGCCGGAGGAACAGAAACTGAGACAGACGCCGCCGGAGGCACAGAAACTGGGACAGACGCCGCCGAAGGCACAGAACCGGCGGGAGATTCCACTCTCAGCCGCCCCTCTGCCGGCAATATGCAGATGCCTCCCGGAGATCCCGCCTCTGACAGGAACGGTGCGGCTCCCTCTTCCCCCGGTCTTTCCGGATGGATCTGGATGATTTCTTCGATGATCGTTCTGCTCCTGGGCTTACTGGCCACAAAACATTATAAGTAAAAAAAGAAGGCATAGCCGGATGTTTCGGCTATGCCTTTTATTTTTTACTTACGCAAGCTTTGTCTTCGCAAGCTCTGCCAGAGTTGCAAATCCCTCTGCGTCATTGACTGCCATATCAGCCAGAACCTTACGGTTCATCTCGATACCTGCCAGCTTCAGTCCATACATAAATCTGCTGTAAGACAGGCCGTTCATGCGTGCTGCAGCGTTGATACGGGCAATCCAGAGCTGTCTGAACTGACGCTTCTTCTGCTTTCTTCCGGCATAGGAGCTTGCCAGCGCTCTCATCACAGACTGCTTCGCGATCCTGTACTGTTTGGAACGGGCGCCTCTGTATCCCTTTGCCAGTTTCAATGTTCTATTGTGCTTTTTCCTAGCGTTCAATCCGCCTTTAATTCTTGCCATTTCTCAAATCCTCCTTAGCCTGATCTTATAAATACGGTAAAATCTTCTTCATGTTCTTTACGTTTGTAGCATCGGTAATCGTTGCTTTTCTCAGGTTTCTCTTTCTCTTGGTAGATTTCTTTGTCAAGATATGGCTCTTGTAAGCTTTATTTCTCTTTAAAAGGCCTGTACCTGTTTTTTTGAAACGCTTTGCAGCGGCTCTGTTTGTTTTCATTTTTGGCATGGTATATGTTCCTCCTTATTTGTATGTTGATCTATCTGCGTCTCCGTCTTTGCATCCGGAACTGCGCAGTCTTTTAACATGAATCGTCCTATGAACGCTTCTCCGTTAAAAACATCACAATGCTTCTGCCTTCGATCTTTGAGGGCTTATCTACAACTGCGATATCAGCCAACTCCTTGGCGAAATCATCCAGGATATGACGGCTGGCGTTCATATGCGCCATCTCCCGGCCCCGGAACCTCAAGGTAACCTTCACCTTATTTCCCTTCTGGATAAACTTCCTGGCAGCGCCGATCTTTGTATTCAAATCGTTGCTGTCGATGTTCGGTGAAAGACGCACTTCCTTCACTTCAATGATCTTCTGTTTCTTCTTCGCTTCTTTTTCTTTTCTCGCCAGTTCATAACGATATTTTCCGTAGTCAATAATCTTGCATACCGGCGGTTTTGCAGTCGGAGCGATCTTCACTAAATCCAGCTCTGCTTCCTGGGCGATCTTCATCGCTTCTCTTGCGGACATGATACCTAACTGCTGTCCATTCTCCCCAATCAGGCGGATTTCCCTGTCTCTGATCTGCTCGTTAATCATTAATTCGCTAATAGTCGTGCACCTCCATCAAACCTTATTCTCTCTTTCCACGCTCAAAAAAGAGCGGACAGACTACCCGCTCATACTCTTCCCATAGTTTCCCTATGTTCCATATGAACCAGAGTCGCACATTTGCGCTGTGGTGAGAGCGGATACTCTTCTTTATTTTAACCTTAAATAGACTATCACACTTCCCCCGCCCTGTCAACTCTTTTTTTCGCCCGCCCGAAGAGCTGCTCCTCTTTGTTAAAACCGTGCATAAATAGGCCTTTTAGGCCCTGTCCCTTGTTGAAATTACTACCATTCCTGTATATAATCAAGAAAGCACCGAGAAACTTACACAAATTTATCAGGAGGATGTAGATGAAAAAGAAACATTTAGCACTTTCACCAACATGGACCCGCAGGCTGTGGACCGCAGCCGCAGGCGCCCTCGCGGCACTTATGCTTCCCTCTCTCTCCGGCCTTGCCGCCCCGGAAAAGTCCTTTATCCCCCGGGCCGGGAGCATCCCGGTAAAGGAAGGCTGCTTTTCGACAGAAAGCCCCTTCAACGAGGACGGGGAGGCGCCGGCCGGCTGCCGCTATTTCCGAATCCCTGCGCTGACCACCCTGGAAAACGGCGACCTGCTGGCTACGGCCGACGCCCGCTGGGATACCACAGAGGACGGAGGCGGCCTGGACACCATCGCCTCTGTATCAAGCGACGGCGGAAGGACCTGGCAGTACAGCTTCCCCTTCTTTTTCCCTGACAGCGACGGCTACGCCGGGAAAGACGCCACCACCATCATCGACCCCGCTATCCTCACCGGCCCGGACGGCACCGTCTACTGCTTCGCGGATGTCAACCCTACGGGAAGCACCACCCTCTATAAAACCATCGGCACAGGCACAGGCTATGTAACGGTGAACGGCAAACGCCGCCTGGCTCTGACAATGGAGTATAAGAACGTGGACACGGAACCCACGGACAATGACCTGACCACCTATCCCTACTATGTAGGGGACTTTGATAAAAACGGATACGCCAAGATCCTCAGCCGTTCTGACCACAGCGAGACAGGCTATGGCGTGGATGAATGGTACAATCTCTACACAACTGATAAAAGCGGAAATTTTATAGATAATTTAAAACAGAAGCAAGTCAATAACTCCGAGGTCGAGATTCAGCAGAATGCCTTCTACAGGGATTCCAAATTTCACGTATACAGCATCGGCTACATCTGGGTAGTTACCTCCAAGGACAACGGCCGTACCTGGGAGCATCCCCGGAATATCAATGACCAGGTCAAGCGCCGTTCCGGTGAACACGCCATCCTGGTATCTCCGGGCAAGGGAATCACCACCAGCTCCGGCGACATGGTGATCGGATGCTACGACCACGGCGGCGCCGGAAATGAGGAAAACGCCAGCATCATCTATTCTTCCGATAACGGAGAAACCTGGAAGCGCACAAACGACGTGCCCGGTTCCGGGGACGGGGGCTTCTGGACCTCCGAAAATGAGGTGGTAGAGCTGGAGGACGGAACCCTGCGCATGTTCTTCCGGAACGGAAATAAGCGGATCAGCTACTCCGACGCCGTAAAGGATCCAAAAACAGGGGAATACGTCATGCAAAAGCCTGTAAAGACCGAGCAGTCTGTCTTCTCCGGCTGCAACGTGACGGCTCTCTCCTACTCCAAAAAAATCGACGGCAAACAGGTGATCCTTGTGGCCTGCCCCACCAACGGCTCGCGCCGCTCCGACGGCAAGATTTTCACCTATCTGGTGGAAAAGGATAAGAGCATGACCCTTTTCGGAGAATTTGAGATCCCCCAGAAGAGAAATACCCTGTACAATTATTCCTGCCTCACCGAGCTTCCCGACGGCTCCGTGGGCCTGTTGTGGGAAAGCTACTGGAACCATATCCTCTATGATACGTTCAGCATCCTGGATATCTGCCCGGCAGCCGATTTTTCCGGAGCCACCGTGGCCCTGGAGCTGGAACGAGGCGAGCGCTACAGCCGCTCCTACAAAGGCAAGGGGAACATCACCGCCCAGCCGGACAGCTCCATCGCTTCCCTAACGGCAGCAGACGGCACGGTCTCTATCACAGGAACCGGCGCAGGCTTTACCCAGGCGGCCGTGGACGGTGTCCTGTACCGCATCCTTGTAAAAGACAGCACGGCTGTCACCTTAAACGAAGGCGACTCCTATGAGCTGCCCGGCGCTGCCCTGGAAAGCGATCCTACAAACGCTTCTGTACTGTCCGCGGAAACCATCGACACAAAGGTGACCGGAATGTTTGACCATGTCGCTGACAAGGCCTCCTCCCTGGAAAGCTTCTCCACGACGGCAAATAAGGCCCTCCGGCCGGAGGACGCCCTGTTTACTTTCATCCGCTCTGGAGAGTACTGGCAGCTCAAAAACGAAAACACGAACAACTATCTCGTAAACATCAATGCCGCCCACACCTTCTTTTCCGCCCAGCCGGCAGATATGAAGGTAACGCAGGCCGAAGATGGCACCTTCCGCATCTGCCGTTCAGACGGAAAACGCTACGTTATCTTCTATTATAAAGGCATGAACTTTAACACCAATACAGATTTTGCGGAAAACTATGCCGACGGAGACTACAACCTGACACTCCTAGAGAAAAGCCAGGAGGGCGCAGGCGACGAAATCCTCCCGGGCTATGTAAAGGCCACCGAATTGAAGGAAAACGGCCAATACCTGATCTCCTATATCTGGAAGGACGGCAGCGTGGCGGTCCTCTACCCGGATAACGGCCCGGACAGACAGACAAAGCTGGCCAGCCGTGCCTGCAAGGGAGTCCGCGTCACAGGGAAGGCCCCCGGAAGCAGCCAGCTTACTACAGGCGGCAAAACCTACACCTTCACGGTGAGCGACAAAAAGTGTTCTCACAGCAGCACCGTTTTAAAATATATGATCCCCCTGGACTGCACCCACAAGGGCTACACAGGCATCACGGTCTGTTCCGACTGCGGTTGTGTGGTGAGAACGGGCTATGAGCTGGATCCCATGGGCCATAGCTGGCAGGAAGGAACCGTGACAAAGGAGGCGGTGAACAGCGAAAACGGCTGCATCTCCTTTGGCTGCCACCACAATCCCCTCCACACCCGGACGGAGACGATCTACGCCGCTGCGTACCGTGATTTTCAGGAAGCCTACAAAACCGCTTCCGAAGCGGCCAACGACCGCCTCTCTTACACCCCGGACTCCTTCCGGCCCCTGGAGGTGGCCTATGGGGAGGCCACGAAGATCATCGCCGCCAAAGGAGCTTCCCGCCCGGTGCTGATGCGCACGGCCGCCGCCCTGCGCGCGGCCCAGAAGGGACTCGTCCTCCACGGGATCGTCCCTCCCAGCCAGCCTGAAACGGAGCCTGGGAACAAGCCGGGAAGCAAACCCGAAGACAGGCCGGAGGCCCTGCTCCAGACCGGGGACACAAAGCTTCAGGGAAATCTGAAATTCCAGGTGGTAAATGCCGCCGCAGGAAAGATTTCCCTGGTAAAGGCCACGGACAAACATCTGACGAAGGTTACTGTCCCCGCCAGCGTCACCATCAACGGCGTATCCTGCTCCGTGACCCAGATCAGCCCAAAAGCATTTAAAGGCTGCAGCCGCCTGAAGCAGGCCGTCATCGGAAAGAACGTGGCGCGCATCGGAAGCCAGGCCTTCCAGGGCTGTAAAAAGCTGTCAAAGATCACAGTAAAGGGAACTGGGCTGAAGATCGTAAAAGCGGACGCCTTCCGAAAAACGGCTGCCCGGGTCACAGTCAAAGCGCCAAAGAATTTAAAGAAAAAGCAGTGTACCCTCCTGCTCCGGAAAATGAAAAAAGCCGGTATGTCCGGAAAGTCTGTGATCCGCTAAGGCCACAGGGCTTTCACGCCAACAGACGGCGCATGTGTCATTTCACACATGCGCCGCCTGTTTTTTTTAACCAGCCTTATTTCTGGAACGTGCTGCACTCTGTCTGCTCGCATTTGCAGGCAGACGTACCGGAGATGTCGATCTTTCCGGCATCACAGTTTCTGTTCTTATTGTACTTGCACTCGCAGGCCTCACAAGCCACGTTGATTTTCTGGGACGGAGTTCCCATAGAGCTCTTTCCGCTCATTTCTGTGCGCTTCTTGAAGCTGGTGCAGCAGGTTTCCCCGGAAATCTCGGCCTTCTCGCCTCCCACCAGGATATCCCCTCTGCTGCAGTACATTCCATCGTTATAGACGCATCTCTGCGCTGAACAAACTAATAATGGCATCTTCCATACCTCCTTTTATTTAGTCGGTATAGTATCAGCAGTTTTTCCGTAAATTATTCCTCTGTTTTCGTTTCGCGGATTCTTTTTTCCGCGATTTCCTTTTTGATCTCTGCCAAAAACTCCTCCAGCTGCTGCTGGCCCTCATCTCCGGCAAAACGGCTTCTCACAGACACCAGGCCCTGCTCCTCTTCCTTTGCCCCTACCACCAGCATGTAGGGAATCTTGGCCAGCCTTGCTTCCCGGATCTTATAGCCGATTTTCTCACTGCGCCCATCGGCCTCGGCCCGGATGCCAGCCTCCTTCAGTCTGCCCAGCACCTGTCCTGCGTAGTCCTGGTATTTCTCGGAGATCGGCAGCACCCGCACCTGTACAGGCGCCAGCCAGGTGGGGAATGCCCCTGCGAAATGCTCGATCAGGATGCCGATAAACCGCTCGATGGAACCGAAGGCCACCCTGTGGATCATGATCGGCCTGTGCTTCTCCCCGTCCGCTCCGATATACTCCAGCCCGAACCGCAGAGGCAGCTGGAAATCAAGCTGGATCGTGCCGCACTGCCAGGTCCGGCCGATGGAATCCTGCAAATGGAAATCAATCTTCGGCCCGTAGAAAGCGCCGTCCCCCTCATTGACCTCATAGGGAAGTCCCAGATCATCCAGTGCGCCCCGCAGGGCTTCTGTAGCCATCTCCCAGTCCTGGTCGCTTCCCATGCTGTCCTCCGGGCGGGTGGACAGCTCCACATGATAGGAAAAGCCGAACAGGCTGTACACCTCGTCGATCAGCCTGGCCACGCCCTTGATCTCCTCCCGGATCTGCTCCGGCGTCATAAAGATATGGGCGTCGTCCTGGGTAAAGCAGCGCACACGCATCAGCCCGTGGAGCTGTCCTGACTTCTCATGCCTGTGGACAAGTCCCAACTCTCCCAGGCGCAGCGGCAGATCCCGGTAGGATCTGGGCTCCGACTGGTACACCAGTACGCCGCCGGGGCAGTTCATGGGCTTTACCGCGTAATCCTGGTCATCGATCACCGTCGTATACATATTTTCTTTATAATGGTCCCAATGGCCCGAGGTCTCCCACAGGCTTCTGTTTAAGATCACCGGCGTAGAGATCTCCTGGTAGCCGTTCCTCTCATGCAGCTCATGCCAGTAATCCAGCAGCGTATTTTTCAGCACCATGCCCTTG
>DESK01000030.1:0-16044 GCA_002361955.1 Lachnospiraceae bacterium UBA3316 | reverse complement strand
CATGCCCTTGGGCAGGAAGAAGGGAAATCCGGGGCCTGCGTCGTGCATCATAAAGAGGCCAAGCTCTTTTCCCAGCTTTCTGTGGTCACGCTTTTTGGCCTCCTCCAGCATCGTCAGATACTCCTCCAGCTCTGCCTTTTTCCCGAAGGCTGTACCATAAATACGCGTCAGCATCTTGTTATGCTCATTTCCTCTCCAGTAAGCTCCCGCCAGGCTGGTAAGCTTAAAGGCCTTGACAGGCTTTGTGCTCATCAGATGGGGGCCTGCGCACAGATCGGTGAATTCTCCCTGCCTGTAAAAGCTGATCTCGGCGTCCTCCGGCAGATCCTCGATCAGTTCCACCTTATAGGGCTCCTGCCGCTCCTCCATAAAGGCCAAAGCCTGGGCTCTCGGCAGCGTAAAACGCTCAATCGGAAGATTCTCCTTAACGATTTTCTTCATCTCCGCCTCAATGGCCTCCAGATCCTGCGGGGTAAAGGCTTCCTCCCTGTCCACATCATAGTAAAACCCATCGGCGATCGACGGCCCAATGGCCAGCTTCGTATCGGGATACAGGCGTTTCACAGCCTGGGCCAGGATATGGGAAACTGTATGGCGGTAGGCTGCCAGCCCTTCCGGGTCACTGGCCGTCAGAATATTCATCTCACAGTCACCGTCCACCACGGTGCGCAGATCCACGGTCCGGCCGTCGATCTCCCCGGCACAGGCCGCCCTGGCCAGTCCCTCGCTGATGTCTTCCGCTATCTCATAGACTGTGCGGCTCCCCTCATACTCCTTGCTGCTTCCATCTTTTAGTGTTATGATCATCTTTTTTCCTCCTTATAAAACAAAAAAGTCCCTTTCTGCGCATCACTGCACAGAAAGGGACGACTTTTCATCGCGGTTCCACCCTGCTTGTTCTCCTATGAGAACCTCTTCCTTGTGATGATAACGGAATCACCGGACCGGATTGGGGCCGCTCAGAGCTGGTCTTCAGATGCTTCCGGCATAAGGCGCTTCCACCAAAGCACGCCTCTCTCTGGAGCCTTCCACAGCCTACTCGTCTCGTCAACGCATTGTCAATCTGTCGGCGGCCCGCCTGCACGAACCGCCGTGCTTCTATCCTTTCCCGAATAGATACCTCGATTATAACACCGGCAAGAGATTTGTCAACCTTCAATTCTTATTCATTTTTCATCAGGAAATCAGGCACATTTCCCTTCTTAAAATAAGGCCTGCCCATACTGGTCTGCCCATCCACCATCGTAAGGAAAATGTTGATGCTCTCCGAGTCATCCGTCACGAAATAGAGCGGCGTATACTCCAGCTTCTCAAGGATCTGCCGAATCTGCTCGGGATCATCGATCTGGATACTCTCTTCCTCCCTATTCCGGTAATCCATGATCTCCACACTCCGCACATCCTTCTCTGAGATCTGCCTGGTCACGTCAAGGCCCGCTTTCTCCTTCAGATACGCGATGGTTTCCGTAAACTTTTCACAGATAGGATAGCCGTTTTCTGAATAGCTGGTAGAAGACCGCAAATAGGGATCATACTGTTCCTCTGAGACAATCGACACGCTAAACGCTGCCCTTGTGTTCTCGTTCAGATCCTGATAGCTTATCGTGCGGAGCTCCTTCCGGTAGACGTCCAGAAACTCCTGTTTCTGCTCCTTCGTCAGCTTCAGGATCTCAGAGCCAAAAAGCCCCTCCACATACATCTCGCTTGACGGATCCAAATCAGTCTCCCTCCAAAAGATCGGATAGGTCTTTTCCACATATTCCTCATCTGAAAACAGCGCTGTCATGGCTTTCTCCAGATCCTTTCTGTCCACCAGATACTGCCTGAACTCGGTTCTCCCGTCTTTCAAACGGTACTCAACACAAATAGTCCTTCCATCCTCCTCAGACGGCTTCTCTCCCCTGGCTCCCTTCCTTGCCAGCTCATAGATTGGGTCAAAATCCGAAATCAACGTATTCCGCAAAGCGGACTCGGGAGAGTAACTTTGAAAAGCGCCATCGCTTTCCCCCAGCTCCGGATAATAAAAATTGCCGTTAATCTGCTCGTTGTACAGGGCCATTTTTCCTACATCCTCCTTCGCCGGAAGATAGGTATCATAGCCGGATACATCGAGAAAGAAGAATAAAGCAATGGCGAGGGTCGCGATCCCCGTCAGAAGGATCTGCAGTTTATGCCGGAAGATCTCCTTCATATTTGTGTGGTAGATAAACTCCACCACCGCCGAAAGCAGCACCACAGTGCCGATTGCCGCAATAAAAAACCATTTCTTATCTGAAGCATAGAGCATATCCTGCACGAACAGTCCCGTCGCCAGGGACAGGGGAATCACCAGCAGCACCTTCACGATACCTTCCGTTTTTGGAAATGCCATGGCCTGTTCCGCCGCCTCCGTCTTTCGCAGCACAGCCAGGCGAAGGGCAACCCCTGTGGTGACAAGAATCCAGAACACCAGCATCCCCGTGCCGATCACAATCCATTTTCCGTTGTGAAGCATCTGTGCATTCTTTTCCAGCATATTTTCCACAGCGCTGCCGACAAATACAGGCGACAGCAGCATATGCCTGGTGTGAAGCATAGCGCGCATGCTCCCGTTGGTGTCCTGCAAATACGTGGAAAAAAACAAGCTCTTCATTCCCACCAGCACACTGAGCACCAGCGGCAGGTAACCGGCCAAAGCCAGGCCTCCAAGCAGGGCGTTCAAAAGCTTTCCAGTCAGCACACAGGCCAGGATCATCGTCCCGTAGGCGGACAAAAACTCCAGAATCCGGAACGGAATAACCTTCAGGGCATACACCGCGACGGCTCCTGTCAGCAGGCCGTTCGCCATGCCGATCAGCATACAGATCAGGGAACAAACCGTATAGGGAACCACAAACATCAGGATTCCTGACAGATACTGCACAAAAAAGAATTTCTTTCTGGTCACCGGAAGGCTGTGAAAGAAATCCAGCTTTACCCTGGAATGGAGAAACGCAAAGCCGCTGGCCCCTACCACCACAGCGGTCAGGATAACAAAAAGCGCCAGGCCTTCATTCTCAAATCCCACATAGCTGCGGTAGGTGTTTATGGCATAGGCTTTTTCCATATACCCACCGTTCACTGCGCTCATAACACTCTCTAAGCGCAGCATCAGGACCATAGGCTGCAGGATGAAGCAGGCCACCCAGACAAGGGCCACCAGCCAGCTTCTGCGCTTAAGATCCTCCTTCATTAATTTAAAAAATGAGATTTTTGACGTCATAACCCGCCACCTCCGTTTCGCTGATAAATATTTCCTCCAAAGTCAGGGGCAGAACCTCTGAGAAAATGGGCTGCTTATCTTCAATGCTCATCAGTATCTCCTGCCTTGTTCCCCTGGCTACAACCGTGAGCAGAGAACCTCTCTTATCGTGCTGGAGGACATGAAGCTCTGTCAAAAGCTCCTCCTCCTTCACAGGGTCGGGGATCACGCACTGTACCTTATGGATATGAAGCTTCATATCCTCCAGATCCTTTGACAGCAGGATGCCTCCTTTATGTAGGAGCCCCACATGGTCGCAGATATCCTCCAGCTCCCTGAGGCTGTGGGAGGCGATAACCGGCGTAAACCGGCGGTTCATCAGCTCCATGGCGAAGATACTCTTCACCGCCTGCCGCATCACGGGATCCAGGCCGTCAAAGGTCTCGTCGCAAAGCAGGTACTTGGTCCCTGTACAGACGCCCAGGAGCACGGAAACCTGCTTTTTCATCCCTTTGGAGAAGGTGTTGATCCTGCGCTTTTTATCTAAACCGAATTTTTCCGTCAGCTCTGAGAACCGCTCTCTGTCAAACGCCGGATAGACGATGGTATAATAATCCTCCATCGTCTGTATGGTGGCATTTGGAAAAAAATATGCCGTATCAGAGAGGAAACATACCTTCGCCTTTGCCTCCGGGTTTTCATACACATTCTGTCCGTCAATCAGCGCCGCGCCCGTATCCGCCTTCAGCACGCCGCTTAAAATCCGCAGCAGCGTACTCTTTCCTGCGCCGTTGGTTCCCACCAGCCCGAAAATACTTCCCTCCTGAATCGTGGCTACAATATTATCCAGAGCCTTGAGAGCGCCAAAAGACTTATTTACCCCATTAATTTCTATCATGGCTGTCCTCCTTGTAGTATTCCTCCGCCTTTTGCAGGAACAGTTCCTTCTTCACGTCCAATTCCTTTCCCTTCTTTACCATTTTCTTCAGGGAAAGCAGAAAGGCCTCCTGCTTCTTTACCTTCAGTTCACTGTTCCCCGACACGAAATTTCCCCTGCCCCTGACAGGATAAATAAAGCCCTCCTGCTCCAGAACAGAATACGCCTTCTGGATCGTGTTGGGATTGATTGACAGATCCACCGCCAGAGAGCGCACCGACGGCATCTGGCTGTCCGGCTCAATAGCGCCTGTAATGATCAGCGTCTGGAAGCGGTCTACGATCTGCTCATATATGGGCTTCCTGTTTTGATAATCAATCACTATCATAATTCCTCCATTTGTCCTGCGCAGAAACAGTGCGCCGCACCGCCGCTGCTGATGTACCTGCTTTTGTCCGTCTGCCGCCTGAGGGCAGTTTTCTTCGCTCAGGTGTACTGCCTGTAATAGTACACTTTTCATTTTCTTTTATAGCACAGGACAAAAACGGAGGCAAGGCAGTTAAGCCAGTCTTAAGATAATTTGATGGAATATTAAGAAAAGGAGCAGGCTCATCCTGCTCCCATCCTACTCTCTGTCACACAGGATCTCTTTGACGATCCTGCATACCTGTTCCAGCTCCCCGGCGTCCGTATACTCTTTGCAGCTGTGGCACCGGTGCATCGCGGAGGCCATCACCACGCCCCGGATCCCGCTGGCTGCCAGCCGGTGCTGGTCGCTGCCGCCGAAGGTCTCCGTAAAGACAGGCTCTACGCCCGCCCTGCGGCAGGCCCTGGCAAACCGCCTCACCGACGGATGGTTCCTGTCTGTTTCGTAGGCGCGGTAACAGATCTCCGTCTCGTACTCCAGACTTCCGCCGGCCTTTTGGGCCTCCCCCGCAAAGGTCTGCCGGATCTTCTCAAGCTGGGCCAGCACCCGTTCATGGTCCAGGCCCCTGACCTCGCCCCGCACCTCACAGTAGTCCGGCACGATGTTGGTAGTAGCGCCTCCCCCATGGAAGCTTCCCACATTCACCGTCATATCCTCTCCCACATGGCCCATCTCCAGAGCTGCCGCCGCCCGCGCGCCGATCGCCACAGCGTGAACGCCCTCCTCCGGCGCAAAGCCCGCATGGGTCGATTTTCCATGAATCCGGGCCAGAAAGACGGCCAGGCTCGGCGCCCGCAGGGCCGCCGTACCCACAGGGCCGCTCAGGTCCAGCGTATAGGCCTCCTTTGAACAAACCTTCTGGAAATCAAAAACAGCGCTTCCCTGCAGATGGCGCTCCTCCCCGATGGTAAAAAGCAGCTCCAGGCTGCGGCAGGGCAGGTTCTCCTCCCGGATCTGCTCCAGGGCCTCAAGCACAGCCGCCGTCCCTGCCATGTCGTCGGCTCCCAGCACTGTATCCCCCCGGCTGACGATGCGCCCATCCTCTAAAAGCAGGGCTTCCTTTCCGGTCGCCGGCTCCACCGTGTCCATATGCATGGAAAACAGCAGGGAATCTCCGGGCGTCTGTCCCCGGCGGAATGCGTAAAGATTCCCGCAGTTTCCGCCGCAGATACTTCCCGCCTGATCCTCCTCCACGGAAAATCCCAGCGACTCCAGCCGTCCTTTTAAATAGTCGGCCATCCTTCGCTCTCCAAGAGAGGGGGAATCGATGGCTACGAGACGGCAAAATTCATTTACTAAACGATCATTCATGTTATCTTTTTCCTGGCCTGCCGGCGGAGCTGCCGGTTACATCAGCTCTGCGTCATATCTGGCCCGTTCTCCTCCCACAAATTTCAACCGCGTGCGGGCGCAGACCACACGGGCCTCTCCCACCTTTTTCTGGTTGATGCGCACCGGAACGGCTACCCTGCGCAGATGCATCCCGATCAGCGTATCACCGATATCAATCCCCGCATGGGCCCGTACAGCCTCCACGGCCACCGGGCGCGCAAATCCCTGGTAGGCGGCAGTCGCAAAGGATCCGCCCGCCTTCGGCTGCGGTACCACATTGACACACTCCAGGCCGTAGGCATCTGCCATCTCCTGCTCCACGATCAGGCTCCTGTTTAAATGCTCACAGCACTGGGCCGCCAGGTAAATCCCGTGGGTCTTTGTCACCTGGAAGATTCCCTCAAACACCGCGTTTCCGATCTCCGCGTTGGAGAAAGAACCGATCTTGTGGGCTGTAATCTCACTGCTGGAACATCCCACCACCAGGATTTCTCCCTTTTTCAGCTTCGCCTCCGCTAAAAGCTCCCTGACCGCCTGGGCCGCCTCTAATTTGTACTCTTCCAACATTCTTTTTCCTCCTTACCTGATATTTCCAATCAATTTTTCCTTTACAATGGCAAAAGCCTCCCGCACCATAAAGTGCAGCTGATACAGCGGCTCTGATTTCGCCGCGATGCCGCACACATGGCGGTATCCCTGATGCTCTGCCAGCTTCAAAGCCCTGTAGATATGAAAATTCTGGGAAATGATGCCGATCCTCTGCTCCTTTCCCACAAGCTCTGCGCTGAATTCCAGATTTTCCATGGTACTGGTGGAACGCTCCTCCAGCAAAAGCCGCTCCTTCTCAATCCCCGCCTCCACGAGGCAGTCATACATCGCCCGGGCTTCCGATATGTTTTCTCCGTCCCCCTTGCCGCCGGACAGGACAGCCTTCGTATCCGGATGTTCCTTCAGATACTCCTCCGCCTTCCAAATCCTGCGGTACAAGGCCCTGCTTGGCACATCGCCACGCACCTGGGCTCCCAGCACGATCACCCAGTCCAGATTTTCCTCTCCCTGGGCATTCATCTTTGAGACGATCAGCCCTTCCACCGCCAAAAACAGAACAAGTCCGGCCCCAAGGAAAATGCCTCCCACCACCTTTACAGGCCCCGGCAGATGCAGGCCGTGGGCCCCGGCGAACTTCAGCCATGCGCCGCCCCCGATAAAGACCAGCCCCCCTGCCAGCCATATAAACGAGAAATCCATCCCCACGGCCAGCATCAGGCCATAGTAGGCCAGGCAGGCCACGCCGAGAATCCCGCACAATACCTCCATCAAAATCCCCCCGCTCTCTGATTTACTACATAACGAATAAAAAAACAGGGGGCTGCTGTCTCTTTACAACATCCCCCACTCTTATTACGCGTTCCTTCCGCAGCAGAATTTGTACTTCTTTCCGCTGCCGCAGGGACACGGATCATTCCTTCCGATCTTCTTTCCTTTTACAACGGTATTGGCTCTCTTTGCCTCCTTATAGAGCTCCTTTTTCTTCTCCTCATCAAAGATCTCATCCCACATAGGAAGCTCGTACAGCCAATCCGCCCTGGCGTCCACCATATTCTTGTACAGCCTCTCCTTATCAAAGGCAAGGTTTACTTCTGTATCTTCGCTCAAATCCTCAATAGGGTTCGGCATCTTTAAGCTCTCGTCGATACCATCCAGAAAGCCCACCATCGTCAGAACCTCTATATTATATTTTTCCGCCAGTTCCTTTACGGTACCCTTCACTACTTCGTCAGGATTTGTAAGAAGCTGCTCGTAAATCCCTTTTTCAATTAAAAAATAGTTTGACCAGAATTTTTGCAGTACCTTTTTATCTGTCGTCTGTGAGTATGCAATCTCTCTCCATTCCTGTAATAATCCCATGTTTATACCATCCTTTATCCCATAATGAATTCTTCCGGAAGCTTATACTTACCCTCCGACAAGTCACATCCTATATTATATACTATTTACTGAAATAAGGCAAAATTTTTTTGAACCATTTTTATATTTTATGTATGAATCTCCTCCGGGCGGGCATACTGTAACTATCACCAAAGATAAAGTGATAAAAAACTTATCCTCCCCTTCGGTCCCGCAGGCGCGCGAACGTGTGCCTGCGGAACTTTTTGCTGCCTGCGTCCCTCTATAAAAGGGCGGGGCCGGACATGGATTCATGAAGCTCCCTTTTTACCTGATCATACACCTTTGCGAACCCTTCCCCCGTACGTTCACAGATTTCCCGGACGCTCTCATATTCCGGCAGGACAGAGGTTCCCTCCGGCCCCCCGATACGCTTTGCCCGGACTTTTCCGTAGGAGGTTTCCGCCGTCAGCCCTTCTCTGGGAAGCGCCGTTCGCTCCACCCGGTACCTGCGGATACCGATGGTGGTCGTGTGGGAAAAAATCAGGCGCTCCAGGTTCTCCCTGAGGTTCCCGCTGCACAGCACAGAAAGCAGGTAGGCCGGACGATTCTTCTTCATAAAAACCGGGGTAAAAAACGCGTCCCTGGCTCCCGCCTCCAAAAGCTTTTCCACCATATACCCCAGGGCTTCCCCTGTGCAGTCGTCCATATTCGTCTCCAGCATCCAAAGGCCCTCCTCCGGTGCGTCCCCCTCGAAGAGCAGCGCCCGCAGCACATTCGCATGGGGAAACTCTTTCTTTCCGGCTCCGCAGCCAGAAGCCAGAAGCCTGCCGCCCACGCCGCCGCCCTCTGAAAAGCTCTCTTTTCTGTCCCCTTCTTTATAGGGATAGCCGCCGTACTCCCGCAGCGCCGCCGCTATGGCTGCCCCTGTGGGTGTGACCATCTCTCCCTCCACATCGGTGAGCCGCAGGGAAAGTCCCTGGGCCTGGGTGATATTTACCACCGCCGGAACGGGCACAGGCAAACTGCCATGCTGGCATCTTACCTGCCCTCTCCCCTCCCGGATTTCTGAAACAACGGCCCTCTGGATATGCAGGCTCTCGATCAGATAGGCGGCGCTCATAATGTCCACGATGGAATCCACCGCTCCCACCTCG
Source organism: Lachnospiraceae bacterium UBA3316 (assembly GCA_002361955.1). Classification (GTDB taxonomy): domain Bacteria; phylum Bacillota; class Clostridia; order Lachnospirales; family Lachnospiraceae; genus Hominisplanchenecus_A. The sequence continues at coordinate 7,144 of DESK01000030.1, read as the reverse complement.
TGGAAATGCACCCTTTCTACGGGCACATTGTGGGCCTTGGCCTCCGCCTCCGCCACGATCAGAAACATCCGCTTCGCCAGGGCCTTTACATTCGGGGAGACATCCGTCTGCTCAATAATCCCGAAAATATCTGACAAATGACGGTGGGTATACTCCTGCCCTTCCGGCACCACCTGAAAATCGCAGGCGGAAATCCCCCTCTTTTCTGTTCTGCCGATCTCAATATGATAGCCTGCCAGGGGCATGCTTTCCAGCATAGACAGCAGCCCCTCCCGATCTGCTCCCAGATCAAGAAGCGCCGCAGCTGTCATATCCCCGCTAATTCCCGAGTTACACTCTATATATAACGTCCTCATCCTTCTCTCCTGTTTTCGGCTGCCGCTCAGCCGTTTTTTCCTTTTACTGCCAGACGGTTGATCTGCGCCGCCAGATAAGCGGCTCCGTAACCGTTGTCAATGTTTACCACCGAAATGCCGTTTGCGCAGGAATTCAGCATACTGAGAAGGGCCGACACACCGCCGAAATTTGCCCCATAGCCAATCGACGTGGGAACCGCGATCACCGGTACATCCACCAGTCCCGCCAGAACGCTTCCCAGCGCCCCCTCCATCCCTGCGATGGCAATCACACAGTTTGCCTGGCAGATCTCCTCCCGCTTTGCGAGCAGGCGGTGAATCCCCGCCACACCCATGTCGTAAAACCGGGAAACATCCACGCCGAAAAACTCCGCGCATACGGCCGCTTCCTCCGCCACGGGAATATCCGCCGTCCCTGCCGTGCAGACGGCCACCTTTCCGAACGGCTCCTGCTTCTCAAACTCAATCTTCACCGTCCGGGCGACCTCATCATATACGATCTCAGGAAACTGTTCCCTTAACAGCTCATACTGCCGCCTGCTGGCCCTGGTACCCAGCACATTAATCCTGTGACTGTAAAAATTTTCAAAGATCCCCCGCAAATGGTCGTCCGCCTTTCCCTGGCAGAATACCACCTCAGAAAAACCCGACCGAAGCCTCCTGTGATGGTCGATCCTGGCATAGCCCAGATCCTCATAGGGCAGATTTTTAAGCTCCCCCATGGCCTCCTGCACAGAAAGCTCCTGATTTTTTACCTGACGCAATATTTTTTCAACATCCATGCCCGTCCTCCCAGCTTTCTCCGTTTCTGTCTCGTCATTCCCAGTAAACGTTTCTCTTTTTCCGAAGATGCCCGGGAGCATCCCATGCCTGTCCCGTCAGCCTTCTTTCCCTATCATACCAGATATGCTTTGCTCTCCGCAACTCTAAACTAACACTCATCCTCCTCCAGAAATTCCGGAATCATCTCCAAAAACTTCTGCATCTCCTCCTGGTCCGCGTCTTTCATATACCGGAAAAGAAATTCCGTATCCCCCATGCTTGCCCACTCCATAATACTTCCAGTTTTTTCGCCCTGCTTTATCATATTCTTCCCGCCTTTCGCCTTCCCCCACATTATAAATCTCATTTCATAACATATACTATTATTATATATTACTTTATATCATTTTGTCATCCACTTCTATGTTTTATGTTATAAAAAACCAAGCATATTGGTTTTGATTCCATGAAAGAAGTGCTACAGACAGAAAAGGAGAGACACATCATGAAACCATTAAAACGCCAGCTCAGCATGACACTGGATGAAGACATTATACTGGAGATCAAAGCACTGGCTGAGAGGGATGACAGATCCTTTTCCCAGTATGTGAACATGGTCCTGAAAAGATACCTGGAAGAAAGCCGGAGGAATTCCCTTCCACAGCAAAATGGAAATCTGTAAAAAGGCGCGCACAGACAAAACCCCATCCTGTGGTTTTATCCACAGGATGGGGTCTTGTTTTCCAATCTTTTCGCTTATCTCTGCGCGATAGCTGCCTGAGCTGCTGCCAGACGAGCGATCGGCACACGGAACGGTGAGCAGGACACATAGTCCAGACCAAGCTTGCAGCAGAACTCTACAGATGTCGGGTCTCCGCCGTGCTCGCCGCAGATACCGAAGTGAAGCTTCGTATTTGCCGGTTTGCCAAGCTTGATAGCCATCTCCATGAGCTTTCCTACGCCGTTCTGGTCAAGTCTTGCGAACGGATCGTTCTCGAAGATCTTAGCGTCGTAGTAAGCCTCCAGGAATTTGCCTGCGTCGTCACGGGAGAAGCCGTAGGTCATCTGCGTCAGGTCGTTTGTACCGAAGCAGAAGAAGTCAGCCTCTTTCGCAATCTCATCAGCTGTCAGAGCCGCTCTCGGGATCTCGATCATCGTACCAACCTTGTACTTCAGGTCGCTGCCGTTCGCCTCGATCTCAGCGTCTGCTGTCTCAACAACGATGCTCTTTACATACTTCAGCTCTTTGATATCGCCTACAAGCGGGATCATGATTTCCGGACGAACCTTCCAGTCTTTATGTCTGCCCTGTACGTTGATGGCTGCGCGGATAACTGCCTTTGTCTGCATTCTGGCGATTTCCGGATAGGTAACAGCCAGACGGCATCCACGATGACCCATCATCGGGTTGAACTCGTGCAGAGAATCAATGATCGCTTTGATCTGCTCAACAGTCTTGCCCTGAGCGTCAGCCAGCTTCTGGATATCCTCATCCTCAGTCGGAACGAACTCATGCAGAGGCGGATCCAGGAAACGGATCGTAACAGGATCACCTTCCAGAGCCTCGTACAGAGCCTCGAAGTCGCTCTGCTGATACGGAAGGATCTTCTCCAGAGCTGCTTCTCTCTCTTCGATGGTCTCAGAACAGATCATCTCACGGAACGCGTCGATTCTTCCCTCGCCGAAGAACATATGCTCTGTACGGCAAAGTCCGATACCTTCTGCGCCCAGCTCACGAGCCTTCTTAGCATCTGCCGGAGTATCTGCGTTTGTACGAACCTTCATGGTTCTGTACTTGTCAGCCCATGCCATGATGCGTCCGAACTCACCTGCGATCTTAGCATCCACAGTGGGGATCAGTCCATCGTAAATGTTTCCTGTAGAACCGTCGATGGAGATGAAGTCTCCCTCATGGTACTCCTTGCCAGCCAGGGTGAATCTCTTATTCTCTTCATCCATGGTGATGTCGCCGCATCCGGATACACAGCAGGTTCCCATTCCACGTGCAACTACGGCTGCGTGGCTGGTCATACCGCCGCGGACTGTCAGGATACCCTGCGCGCTCTTCATACCCTCGATATCCTCCGGAGATGTCTCCAGACGAACCAAGACAACCTTCTCGCCTCTTGCAGCCCACTCTTTTGCATCCTCAGCAGAGAATACGATCTTACCGCAGGCAGCTCCCGGTGAAGCTCCCAGAGCCTTCGCTACCGGAATAGAAGCCTTCAGAGCCTTGGTGTCGAACTGCGGATGAAGCAGTGTATCCAGGTTTCTCGGATCAATCATAGCTACGGCCTTCTCCTCAGAGATCATGCCCTCGTCTACCAGATCGCAGGCAATCTTCAGAGCAGCCTGAGCTGTTCTCTTACCGTTACGTGTCTGAAGCATGTACAGGTGCTTATCCTCAATCGTAAACTCCATATCCTGCATATCTCTGTAGTGCTCCTCCAGAGTCTCGCAGATACCTACAAACTGGAAATAAACCTCCGGCATAACCTCTTTCAGCTGGTCGATCTTCTGCGGTGTACGAACACCTGCAACTACGTCCTCGCCCTGGGCGTTCATCAGGAACTCACCCATCAGCTTCTTCTCTCCTGTAGCCGGGTCACGTGTGAAGGCAACGCCTGTACCGGACGTCTCGCCCATGTTACCAAATGCCATCATCTGTACGTTTACAGCAGTACCCCAGGAATACGGGATATCGTTGTCACGACGATATACATTGGCACGGGGGTTATCCCATGAACGGAATACAGCCTTGATCGCTTCCATCAGCTGTACCTTCGGATCATGCGGGAAGTCCTCACCGATCTTCTCTTTGTACTCAGCCTTGAACTGATCAGCCAGCTCTTTCAGGTCGTCGGCAGTAAGCTCTACGTCCTGTGTAACGCCCTTCTCAGCTTTCATCTTGTCGATGAGCTCCTCAAAGTACTTCTTACCAACTTCCATTACTACGTCAGAGAACATCTGGATAAATCTTCTGTAGCAGTCCCAAGCCCAACGGGGATTTCCGGATTTCGCCGCAAGAACCTCTACAACCTCTTCGTTCAGACCCAGGTTCAGGATCGTGTCCATCATACCCGGCATGGATGCTCTTGCACCAGAACGAACAGAAACAAGAAGCGGGTTCTCTTTATCACCGAATTTCTTTCCGGTAATCTCTTCCATCTTTGTGATGGCTTCCATGATCTGGCCCATGATCTCGTCATTGATCTTTCTGCCATCTTCGTAATACTGGGTACAAGCCTCTGTGGTGATGGTGAAACCCTGCGGTACCGGAAGACCTAAGTTAGTCATCTCGGCAAGGTTTGCTCCCTTTCCACCCAGAAGGTTTCTCATGGTGGCGTTTCCTTCTTTAAATAAGTAAACCCATTTTGCCATTTTTCCAATTCCTCCTAAATTGTATTTATCTGTCGGCCGCCCTGTGGCAAACTTGCAGCACAGCCGTTCTGCAGGGCGGGCCGACCCTCGCGGTACTCCCCAAATAACCGTGCAGGCACGGTATTCGGCTCATCGCCGCGGGAATCATATGCGCAGATAAAACTACGCATAGAATTACCAATCTGCGCACTTTCCGCACACTTATATTTTAACACAAATCATTTCCTAGTCAAGGAAAAAAGAAGGCCTGTGTCAAAACCCTTCCTTTCTCCTCTGCTGCCGCAGAAGATAGCGCTTTTGACCGCTCTCCCACTCCGCCTTTTCGGACTCCGTCTCCACCGCAAGGCGCGGCACCTTCCGCGGGCGTCCCTCCGGATCAAGGGCCACCATCACCAGATAAGCCCTGTTTATGACACGGCGCATTCCCTCAAGATCCTCCACATAGGTATCCACCCGCACCTCCATGGAAGTGCGGCCCACATAGGTAATGCGGCCGATCAGCACCACCATATCATTTAAAAACGCGGCAGCCTTAAAATTCAGGTTGTCGATGGAGGCCGTGGTCGTCTCCATCCCCGCGTGGCGCTTGCTGACGATCCCCGCCATCTCGTCGATCCACTGCATAAGCTGCCCGCCAAACATCCTGCCATAGCCGTTAATGTGCCTGTGCATCACCAGATAGGTCTGCTCCGTCCTGGAATCCTCCACTCTCTTTACATCTTCCATAGTCCCTCCCAAACCAAAAGAGGCCCTGCGCCGCCGTCAGGCGATGCAGGGTTCCTCGTAAATTCCTATGCAGTTTTACTTATTTGCCGTGAAAACCTGCTTTGTACAGGTGTCTCGGAATACCGTCCACCATAACAGGGGAAACGTCGCCCTGGATCAGCGGCCTTACGTAGCTGATAAACTCTTCCGTCACGTAGGTACCCTCAGCATTCACCCACTCTCTCGGAACAAGCTTCTCATCATTGGCGATCTTATGCACATCCTTCACCTCTGTCGTGCACTGATAGGGATCGTCGGAGAGACGCACCAGGACAACCATCTTGCCGGTGTCTCCCTCATCCGCAGCCTTCACAGCCGCGCCGCCTACCTCGGAGGCCTCCAGGATATCGATACGTGACGCGCAGTGGGAAGCAGCCCTCTGCAGGGTGCTAAGCTCTACGGCACGGGTCTTGCAGCCAACCTCCGCCGCCACATAGTTTGCCAGGTAGCTGGCAGTTCCTGTCAGCTGCTTATGGCCAAAAGCGTCCACGAAATCTACGCTGTTGCCCAGCTCGCAGACATATTTGCCGTCCGCCGTGTGGATACCTTCCGATACGGCTACCACGACGGAAGTCTTCCGGGACAGCAGCTCGCGGATCTTATCCATAAACTTGTCGATATCAAACGGAATCTCCGGAAGGTAAATCATATCCGGGCCTGTGCAGTCCTCGCCCTCTGCCAGGGCGGCAGCGCCTGTGAGCCATCCTGCGTTTCTTCCCATGATCTCAACGATCGTTACCAGGCCTTTCTCGTACTCCAGGCAGAAACCATCGCGGATGATCTCTTTTACAGAAGTACCGATGTACTTTGCGGCGCTTCCGTAACCCGGTGTGTGGTCTGTCAAAGCCAGGTCATTATCAATGGTCTTCGGGCAGCCGATAAAGCGTACACGCTCTCCCTTGATAATCGCGTAGTCGGACAGCTTCTTGATGGTATCCATGGAATCATTTCCACCGATGTAGATAAATGCCTCGATATCCAGCTTATTCAGGATCTCAAAGATCTTCTCGTAGATGCCCATGTCCTCATGGATCTCCGGAAGCTTATAACGGCATGAGCCAAGGTAAGCCGCCGGCGTCCTCTTCAAAAGCTCCGCGTCCAGATCATTTGTGATATGCTCAGACAGGTCGATATAACGCTCCTCCAAAAGTCCCTGAATGCCGTGCAGCATACCGTATACCTTGTTGGCGCCGCGGGCCTTCGCTGTACGGTAAACGCCTGCAAGGCTTGAGTTAATAGCGGCTGTGGGGCCGCCTGACTGTCCTACAATTACATTGCGTTTCATAGTAGTTTTTCCTCCATCTTTCGTATTTTTGTATTTTACAAACCCATTGCCTCAATTATACCAAAAACAGATCGATTGTACAAGAGAAAAAGTTTGTCCTTCCTTGTAAATGCACGAAGCCCCGAACTGTGTTGCCGCACAGTTCGGGGCTTCGTTTTGTCCGCATGGACTTGTGTTTTACTTATACTCTCCTCTTTCTGTCCCCAGAAAATCATCCAAGCCGTCCAAACTGCCGCAGGAGGCGATATTTACCAGCTCATCCACCGGCTTTGTGATTTTCCACTTTCCCCCCACCTTCCGCAGATGGATCTTCAGGTTCGAGTAATAGTAGCCTGTGGAACCATATTTCTCCGCATCCCTCTTAAAGCTGCGTATGCACTGCCTGATCAGGACTTCCTCCGTCACGCCTGGATGCCTTATGGCGTAATGCAGCATATCATCCAAGGCAGCCTCGTAGCTCTCCTTCAGGCTTTCGTAATCCACCCGCACCCTCACAACGGCCCGCTCTCCGCGCACCTTGCACCCTTTGATCTTCCAGGTGGTCTTTTTGCAGTAGGGGCGCAAAATATTCCGTAAGACATAAGGATGTTGAAAT
>DESK01000010.1:7648-150400 GCA_002361955.1 Lachnospiraceae bacterium UBA3316 | reverse complement strand
TTGGCTGTATCCTTCCCACTACCGGGCGGATTAGGGACTTTCACCCATTAGAACGTGCGCCCGCCGGGCGCACCAAAAAAACGGAGAGCCTGTGCACTCCGTTTTCTACATTCGTCTGTTTTATGATAAGCAGAACGATAAGCCGGGTTATGTCGTTGAATAATCATCTATCTAGGCCTGGCGTCGCCGCCAGGCTCCAGCAACCCACCTGAGGCTGACGGGCCGTCATATGCCTCTTTTCGGTCTTGCTTCGGATGGGGTTTACATATGCCCCTCCTGTTACCAGGAAGGCGGTAGTCTCTTACACTGCCCTTCCACCCTTACCCAGCACGCTGGGCGGTTCATTTCTGTTGCACTATCCTTGGAGTCGCCTCCACCGGACGTTATCCGGCATCCTGCCCTGTGAAGCCCGGACTTTCCTCGTCTGGCACCTTTCGGCCTGCCAGCCGCGATTATTTGTTCTACTTATCATAATAACTTTATTGATTCTATCATTTGCTTTTAGGAAAGTCAAGCTCAGTTTTCTTCGATCATGATGCTTTAGCAAGCATATCGTGGATATATGCCCGCAAGCCAGCTTCTGAATCTATACCATACTTTTGATCTACCGCAATATAGTATTTCTTTATCCTGTCCTTCGGCAGAAGCTCGCTGGATGGAATGCTGTCACCATAACCTTTCCTTGCCTCTATCCACGGATCTTCATTGTGAGTAATTTTTTCCAGTACTTTCCCACCATACATTCCAAATGTATTTATGACAAGATCAACTGCCTTCCTTTCATCATCTGTAAGCGCGTCTTCATTTCTTTCCAAAAGTGCGAAACGTGCATCATCGATCGGATTATACTTAAAATCTCTAAACAGGTCATATACTTCCGGATAAACCGGGCCATGTATCCATGCCCTGCAATCTTCCGCATAGATAGGTTTTCCATACAACACAGAATAAACACCCTGGATAAAATATAGCAGTTTCTGCAGCATGAGCGGGGTTACTTCTTCCAATTTTTTAAAAACATATGCGATCACCCTTAACATCTTATCTGAGACAGAAAAAAGACTCTCTATGCTATCTGCTGCAGCCACTGCCTTTTTATATGCCGTATCTGTCAGCTTTTCCCTGTTCTCTATAAGTTTCTGCTTCATATACGCCGGGGAAGCCAGCGCTGCTTTGACAATGTCTGAATACTCCTTAGATGGCACCTGTCCTTCCAGATATCTCGATATTGTCACCTCTCCAAATCCAAGGGCAAGGGAAAGCGGTGCCTTACCGATTTTATAAATTATCATGAGTTTTTCAATATCTTCAATCGTCACAAGGCCTTCCACTTCTCTATACTGTTTATCAACTTCCTGAACATTCTTATCAATGAGCCCGGGGATACTCATTTCCTCACCACATTCTGCGCATACAGCCACGGTAATGCTGAAGGTATACGCCTTATCCCTTATAGTCTTTACGATGTCCTTTTTCTGTAAAAGGTACTCTGTCTCTTTTCTGCACTCTATACAAAAGTCTCTTCTTCCCTTCTCTATCATAATGGCCACCTCTTTTCCTCCCTGATTATTGGAAATAGTATGTAAGCGGATGTTTTTGCTCATGAAACGAAATCACAATCACAAAACAGTTCTCCAGCTTGTTAAATTTCATATAAAGAGACACTGCTTTTTCTTCCGTTCCGTTTCTCTCCAAGAGAGTCACATCCTTACCAAATACATACAATCTTTCATGCTCGAAGCCTTTATGTTTATTCTGCAGGATGCCAGAAAAATCTATTACTGTCAGGCTCAGTATCATTTCCTTTGCTTTAGCTTCATCAATTACATAATCCAGAAACAGATTGATGTTATCTTGCCGTTTGATATTCCGGTCCAACCGGTATCTATCATTCCCAACAGCTTCCTTTACCTCAGAAAGATATTGCTCTATATCTTTTTTCTCTATATTCAATACTTCCTCCTCTGTAGAGAATATGATATGTTTTTGTAAATTTTCTATCATCAGTATAGCTTTCTGATTGTCTTTTGTCAATATCCTATCACCAAAGACGACGGGTATAATTCATATAATACGTCTTGCAATCCGCAAGACAATGTATTGCAATCTATTCAACAGGAGGTGTTTGACGAGCTGATATTACCGTCCAGATAATTCTTCCGGTAAGGTATACATTCTGAATGTGATCTACACCAAACGTGATCAGCTCATGGCATTGAAGAAAATAACACTGAATGATTAACCACAAAAAGCAGTCCTCATCCACAGGCCTGCTTTTTACTTGTCTTCCAATTCGTGACGGATCTTATTATGGCACGAGCGGCATAGGCTCATCAGGTTATTTTTGTCGTTGCTTTCCAATCTGTATATTATTCACTAAATTTCAACCCCTTCTGTTTCTACATTCTTATAAAACATATACGCATTTTTCCAGTATTCAAAATGTTCGATATTTTGAATAACAGGCATAATATCTGTCCCATACTCATAATTAAACTCATAAGTCAGATCAATTATTTTATCTTCATAAGCCTTCATGAATAAATCATCTAAATCTACCAGAACCATGACATCAATATCTGAATCAATTTTAAAGTCATCTCTGGCATAAGAACCATATAGAATTATTCTTTTTACATGTGAATCTGACACAGACTCTACTTTTTTTCGATAATCTTTTAACAATTTTTCTATATCCTTCGGCATATATATCACCTCTGATATCTTTCACATGCATAATCACTCATCATTTCCAGCGATTCATCACTATACACCTGGTCATTCTAACCATAGCACGATATCAAAATCCACCATTGTTATAGGCTCTTGCTATAAAGTATGATGGCTCATAAAAAGCACTGCAATTATAATTATCAATCACTTCACATAATGGATGATTATAAACACGCAGCAATCCGTCCACAAAATTTTCACTTGGCTGGGATGTGTCCATAATCAGCCGGGTATACACCTTGCCCATTTGTAAAGGTGTCGGAATATACTCTGCCAGTTCAGAATCCACATCTGTAATATCAAAGTTTCCCTTCTGCAGCCCATACGCTTCTATCCATTCATCCTCTATCTTTAGCGGATTCTCACAGTGAAGAACATTCGCCAGCGATAGCAGTCTCATCCATTCCGAATACTCTACCGCGTTTACCACATATCTATTCCTTTGATGAAGCTTTCTGGCTACACGTTCTATCATGTAACAGATAAAATACAAATCATTGTCTGTTACTTTTTCATCCGGGAAGAAAATATTGGTCATCTCCATCATAGTTCATAGCTCCCTTCATATTTCAGAACCTGTAACGCCTTACTGGTGCAAAGAACGATTTGATGCGTCGGATATCTGAATTTTACCAGCTCCCAGAACGCTGCTTTTGATATTTTCCCCTTCACATAATCTTCTACGTAATCCCATATCGTATCATCCGCCATTGCTCCTTCAACAGCATCGTAAGGATGTTCGATTCCTCTACGACAATTCACGATAAACTCAAGCCACTCTTCTGACATATCTGTAAAACGCACAATTTTTAAAGCATCTGTCTCTTCCCAATGATATATGTTTACAATATGCTTTCCTCTTTTCGTAAGCGCCCACCTTCGTGCCTGCTTCTCCAAATTTGTACAATAAAATCCATAACCAAAGTCTTTATAATACCCATTCGTAAGGATTTTCGGTGATTCAACAATTACATTACTGCCATGATATAAAATCATCCCCATGCCTCCCATCATAAACTATCAGCTAAAGTATTCCTGCATCAGCGATTTTTTCAACAATTCCAACTCTTCCAAACTCTTTTGGACTGCCAATTTCGATTTGTGGGTTACCTGGACGAAGGTGGCGAACTGGTTTTGCCTATCCAAAGAAGGTAGTGGTAAGCGAATCTTTCGTATGTCTGATAAGTTTAAAGTTTTTTGTGCAACTCCCTTCACATGTTCATCTATCTGCCTTCGAACATCTCCTGATAAAATTGCACTATGAAAATATTCGCTATTAATCATCTTTTTCTTTGGTTTCAGATACGCAATATGACGCTGGAAACAAATTTTTTTTGTAGACTGCACAATTGCTGGATGTCCATACGAACCTACTGTAGAAAGCAAAATATCTCCTACTTCAATAGGCGTTCTCTTTATTAGTGCAGAATATGTTTCCTCACTTATAAATTTCTCCGTATTATAAGAAATTTGATTCGTAATGATATTCGAAACAAAGAGAAACGGAATTCCGTCTGAAACAAATTTAGGCGGTTGATGCGTACCATCCGTAATTGTAGAACATATATTTTCTATTGTAACATATTCTGTCTCTGGCATATCTCCAAACATCTCAATAAACCGGGATAGGTCAACTGCTCAATGACTGTCAAAGGATTTGTGATTCCCCCCGCCCAAATGTCCGTCCAGATTTTATCTACCTTATTTTTAATTATGCCTGTTATCATTTGTATAATACCCCTTTTCCATTTGTATCCAGTATATCATAGGGTTTCTCTGAAACACAAGCCACACATACCTGGCATCCTTAAAATCTTTTACTGACTAAAAATCGCCACAATGCCCGCATTTTCAAGCATTGCAGCGATCCTTTTTTTCCCGTAATCTAATCTGCTACTCAATATCCATGATCTACCATATCATTACATCTGCCTTATTCCGTCCAATGTTCAAATTTTAACCCTTTGACTCTTAGCTGGATTTGCGAATGCTACTGTGAACGAAATGAACCCTAAATCCGATAACATCCCCCTCCCACAAATTCCCTCAGCAGCGAATTCGTAGGGATGCTGTCATCCGGAATCCCCACGAAGTAGTCGAGGAATTTCAGCAGCCGCTTCGCCTCTAAGTACTCCGGCTCGGATTTTCCGATGCCGAAAAGCAATGGCTCCGCGTAAATCTTGAGCGCGGCGAATTCGTAGATCAGGGCGGAATTGAACATTACGTCCGCCTCTTCCTGGTAGGGAAAGATATAGGCCTCCTCCCCCCGGCGCACCGACTCCCACATGGCGATCGTATTCTTCGCGCAGGTTCCCCGCACCCTGGCGTCACGCACGATCCGGCGCAGCAGCCTGCCGTCCGTAGTCGGGATCCTGTTGTGCTCGTCAATGTTCAGCTGGGTCAGCGCACTGATATAAATCCGGAATTTGCTCTCCTCCGAAACACTGGACGTCATCGCCGGGTTTAAGCAGTGGATACCCTCGATCACCAGGATATCTTCAGGCCCCAGCTTTTTATAATTGCCCCGGTATTCCCGGAAACCTGTTTTAAAATTGTAATAGGGCAGCTCCACCCTCTTTCCCTCCAGCAGCGCCTCCATGTCTCTCTGAAACAGCGCCACATCCAGGGCCTCCAGGCATTCAAAGTCCCTCTTCCCGTCCGCCCCGATGGGCGTATCCTCCCGGTTGATAAAATAATCATCCACTGCAATGGGATGGGGCGTCAGGCCGTGGGCCGCAAGCTGTATGGAAAGCCTGTGGGAAAAGGTGGTTTTTCCCGACGAGGAGGGTCCCGCGATCATGATCATCTTCTTTACCGGATTCTCTGCGATCTTCCTGGCGATCTCCGCGATCTTCTGCTCCTGAAGAGCCTCCTGGATCAGGATCAGGTCATGGATATCCCGGTGAACGATGTAATCGTTTAAGGCCCCCACCGTGGGAACCTCCAGCATTTCTCCCCACTTCATGGATTCCTTCTGCACCTGGAAAATCTTCCGCTGGGGAGCGAAAGGAGGAAGCTTCTCCGGCTCCTTCCTCCCGGGCGTCAGCAGGACGAACCCCTCATCGTAAAGCTTTAAGTCAAAATATTTTAAATACGAAGTATTCGGAACCATGAAGCCATAATTATAATCTTCAAATCCGTCAATACTGTAAAGGTTTACCTTGGACACACGGCGATAATGAAACAGCTTTTCCTTGTCCTTCATGCCGTATTTCTGGAACAGGGCAATGGCGTCCTCCGTATTCAGGCTCTGCTTTTCAATGGGGATCGCCGCTTCCACCAGCTGGCCCATATAGGCCTTCACCTTTTCCAGAAAGCCCTCATCCACCGGCACGCTTCCGTGCACCGTGCAGTACACGCCGCCGCTCACCGCGAAATGGACGCCCATTTTCTCAATCTGCCCATGTCCTGCCACATGATAGACGGCCTTTGTCAGCAAAAGCACCATACTTCTGCGGTAGGTCTGAAAGCCGATTTTGTCCTGAGTGGTCACAAAACGTATCCGGCAATCTCCCTCCACGCATTTGTGGAGCTCCCGAAGCCTGCCGTTCACCACAGCCAGCACGATATCATGGCTGTAATTTCCCTGATAAGTCCTCGCAATCACCTCGTAGGATGTACCCACAGGAAATTGTTTCGTTTCCTCCCCCACCTGCACGGCCGCCATTTGCTTTTCTGTCATAATACCCTCCCTGTCGATGTCATAGTACGTGAAACGGATTCTCTATGTTCTCTGAAAAGACCTCAAGCCCCGGAAAGGTCTTCCTGAAATAATCCGCCATCTGTCCGATAAAAATATGTTCGATGCCATAGTGGCCGGCGTCGATCACTGCCAGTCCCTGCATCACTGCGTCGATCCCTTCGTGATGGCCGAAATCACCTGTGATAAACACATCGGCTTTGGCCGCCAGCACTGCCCCCACCATACTCTTTCCGGAACCCGGAAGCACCGCCGCCCGACTGACGGGCTTTTGCAGATCTCCAAAGATCTTTACGGTATCCAGCCCGAAAATCTTTTTCACGTAGGTGCCGCACTCTCCCAGGGTCATTTTCCCCGGCAGCCTGCCCACACAGCCAAAGCCCTTCTCCCTGCCGTCTTCCTCCCAGGTAACTTCCAGAACCTCCTTCTCGGAAATTCCAAGCATTTTCCCGGCCAGGGCTCCCATCGTCACCACATCGTAATTCGTATGCATGGCATAACAGGAGATCCTGTTTTCCAGAAGCTTCAGCAGCCTGCGCCCGGTGAAATCATCGGAAGTCACGCTCTTTAAAGGGGAAAAGAGCAGCGGATGATGGAGAAGAAGAAGGTCGGCTCCTGCCGCCAGGGCCCCGTCAATCACCCTGTCCGTGGCGTCCAGAGCTATGTAGACCTTTTTCACCTGCCAGTCCCTGCTTCCTGCCTGCAGCCCGGAATTATCCCAGCCGGCAGCCATGGAAAGGGGATATGTTTTCTCCAGCTCCTCTATGATCTCTCTGCATCTCATGAAATTCTCTCCTTTGCGCTTTTCAGCCTCTGATACTTTTCTTCTATTTCTAAAAGCCGTTCCCTTGCCTTTTCTGTGCCGCTTGCCCAAAGCCCCTCCCGAAGCTTTTCCAGGGTTTGTTCCTCTTTTTCGAGGAACAGGCCAAGACAGGCGTCCTTTTCCTCCAAAAGCCTGGGACCGTATAGATAGTCTATGTCAGACATCTCCCCGCTATCCCCATGGACGGCGCGCATCATGGGATAAAATTTCCCGTCTTCCATGACCATCCGTTCCTCGGCAATCCGATAGCCGGTTTCTGCCAGGAAGCGGCGCACCTTCCAGATATCTGACTGGGGCTGCAGGATCACTTCCTCCGCCGCCTCCAAAACGGCTGGCCCTTCCTGTAAAATCCTGATCACCAGGCTGCCGCCCATTCCGGCAATCACAAGACTCTGGGCCTCGCCGGGTTCCAAAGCCTGTACGCCGTCTGAAAGGCGGGTCTGGATCTTCTCCTCTAAACCGTGACTTTTAATATTTTCTCTTGCCCTCTCCAGAGGACCCTCATTTACGTCCATGGCAATGGCCGAGGGGACGATCCCCTCCTCAATAAGCCAGAGCGGTATGTATCCATGGTCTGTCCCTACATCCGCCAGCCGAAGGCCGGGTGTCACCAGGCCCGCCACTGCGAATAATCTTTTTGATAACAGCATCTTTTTACTCCAAATAGTCTTTTAGTATCCGGCTTCTGCTGGGATGCCTGAGTTTTCTCAGAGCCTTCGCCTCGATCTGGCGGATGCGCTCCCTTGTCACATTAAACTCTTTTCCCACCTCTTCCAGCGTCCTGGGACGGCCGCTTCCCAGTCCGTAGCGGAGCCTGATCACCTTCTGCTCCCTCTCCGTCAGCGTCTCCATGACCTTCTCCAGCTGCTCCTGGAGCAGCGTGTAGGCTGCCTCCTCCGCCGGGACAGGAATATTATTGTCCTGAATAAAATCACCCAGATGGCTGTCGTCCTCCTCACCCACCGGGGTTTCCAGGGATACCGGCTCCTGGGAAATTTTCAATATTTCCCGCACCCGCTCCACAGGGACGTCCATCTCTTTGGCGATCTCCTCCGGCTTTGGCTCCCTGCCATACTCCTGCAGAAGCTGGCGCGACACCCGGATCGTCCGGTTGATCGTTTCCACCATATGCACCGGAATCCGGATCGTCCTGGCCTGGTCGGCGATAGCCCTTGTGATCGCCTGCCTGATCCACCAGGTAGCATAGGTGCTGAACTTAAAGCCCTTGCGGTAATCAAACTTTTCCACAGCCTTGATCAGCCCCAGATTTCCCTCCTGGATCAAATCCAGCATGGCCATCCCCCGGCCCATATACCGCTTCGCGATACTCACCACAAGGCGCAGATTGGCCTCTGCCAGTTTATTTTTCAAGGCCTCCCGCTCCTGCTCTCCGGCTTTCTCCATACGGCTGCACAGGGCAATCTCCTCTTCGGCTGTCAAAAGGGGGATCTTGCCGATCTCCTTTAAGTACATACGCACCGGATCCTCGACGCCTACGCCCTCCGGCACAGACAGATCCTCTTTTGACGGATCGATGTCTTCCTCCTCCGGCGCAAATTCCATATCATCCGAGTCGCTAAGGAGAAGGCCTTCCTCCTTGGCAGACAGATTCAGAATATCCACACCCTTCTCTTCCAGATACTCGTATACTGTGTCGCACTGCTCTTCACTTAAGGGCGCATCCTTAAAAAAGTCTGTAATCTCCTGATAATACAGAACATTCTTCTTTGCCTTCGCAAGCGCCAGTAAATCCTTTAATTTTCCCTCAAAATCTGCTGCCTTCCGTTCCATCCGGTTTCCTGCCTTTCATCCATCTTTTTTGAGTTTTTACCTTATTCAAGAGAAATATGCAGTCTTTTTATTTCTGCAAGCTTTCTCTCCTCCGCAATGCTCCTCTGCAGCCCCGCCATGTCTGTGGGGGCAAGCTTCTGCCGCCGCTGGGCGATTCCGTGGCTCCTGACCCGGTACAGGGTTTCCCGCAGGGCCTTTTCCATCTCTGCCTTTGTCTCCACCCGCAAGCTGGTATTAAACAGCGACGCCGCTTCCTTCTGTTTCTCTGTGTCCGTAAAATGATTGATAATCTTTGCCGGAACGATATTTCCCGTCTCAAACTGTTCAAATAAGAGCCTGGCCGCGTCATAGTACAGCCCTTCCGTAAAATCCTCCGGGCTGATATATCCCTTTATCTGCCCGTAAAGCCCCGGCCTTTCAATCAGCCAGGTAAGCAGCAGCTTCTGGGACTTCTTTATGCCTTCCTCCCGCTCCACCGCCTTTTTCTCCCTGCGGATCTCCGCTTTCGGGGCGGGCATTCCTTTCATGGCCGCCCGATTCACAAGCTTCCGCAAATTTTCAAAGCCCACCTGGTATTTTGCCGCCACCGCCTCAATGTAGTTTTCCCTCTCAATCTCTGTCTCAAATTCCACAAGCCTGGAGGCCACCGCATTGTAAAAGGCCGTCTTTCCCTCCGGATCTCTTAAGTCATACTCCCTCTCCAGCATGGAGATCTCAAAAAGGAAGCTGTTTTCTGCCCCATCGATCCGTTCCTGAAACTTGTCCGCTCCCAGCGCCTTAATAAATTCATCCGGATCCTTGTACGGCTGCATATGGAGGACCTTGGCGGTTAGCCCCGCCGCCTTCAGGATGGGAATCGCCCGGAGCGCAGCCCTGGTTCCGGCCTCATCGCTGTCATACGTCAGCACCACTTCATTCGTATACCTCTTTAAGAGCGCCGCGTGCTGGGTGGTAAGAGCTGTGCCAAGAGAGGCCACCGCGTTTTTAAAGCCTGCCTGGTGAAGGGAAATCACATCCATATAGCCTTCGCACACCAGTATATATTTTTTCCTCGACGTCCGGGCGACATGGAGCCCATACAGGTTCCGGCTCTTGTCAAAAATCTTTGTCTCCGGAGAATTCAGGTATTTGGGCTTCCCATCCCCCATGACACGCCCCCCAAAACCAATAACCCGGCTGTTTACATCCATAATGGGGAAAATCACCCTGTTCCAAAATTTATCGTACATCCCCCTCTTCTCGTCCACATTCATCAGCCCTGACTCCCGCAGAAGCTCATCGCTGACTCTCTGGCTCTTCATATATTGATACAGGTCATTGCTGTATTTGTTGGCAAATCCCAGGCCAAAGCTCTTGATCGTCTCGTCGGAAAGCTGCCGGCCCTTCAGATAGGCCATGGCCTGTCCTCCCCGTTCGCTGCGAAGCTGATAGTAGAAATATTTGGCTGCCAGCTTATTCAGCTCCAGAAGCCTGGTGCGCAGATCCTGCTGCTGCCGTTCCTCCTGGCTGTATTCCCGCTCCGGCAGCGCCACTCCGGCCCGCTCTGCCAGGGCCTTCATGGCCTCCGGAAACGTATAGTTCTCATATTCCATCAGAAACGTAAATACATTTCCCCCCGCTCCGCAGCCAAAACAGTAGTACATCTGCTTCCCGGGGCTTACAGAAAAAGAAGGCGATTTTTCATTGTGGAAGGGGCACAGTCCAAAGTAAGAGCTCCCTTTTTTAGACAGCTTCACATAACCGGAAATCACATCAACGATATCGTTGCGCTCCCTCACCTCTTCCACCAGCTCGTCCGAATAATACATAGTTTCACCTCTCCCTGCTTTATGTAAAATCAATGAACTGTAACCACTAGCGCACCTGCCAGGACTTGGGAATATACAGTTCAGAAAATTTGTCCATAGAATATTGGTCCGTCATGCCCGCAATATAATCACAGATGACCCGTTCCTTTGGCTCCCCCCTGTCGATCAGCCCCAGATACTCCACAGGCATCTCCTCCGGATGGCTGATATAGTGGCGGTACAGGGCCTGGATCATATTCCTGGCTTTCTGTTCCTCCACCCTGGCCCTGGGATTCCTGTACACATACCGGAACATAAACTGCCGAAGCTCGGCCATTGCCTGTTCCATAGGAGGGGACATAATAATGTCCGGTTTTCCCTCGCTGTTCTGCACAATATCGTGGATAATGGAATTCAGCCGCTCCCTGGTGGTAAATCCAAGAATCTCCCGGTATTTCAGGGGAATTTCCTCCTCCGTCAGGATACCCGCCCGCTCCGCGTCGTCAATGTCATGGTTGATGTAAGCAATCTTATCAGAAAGACGCACGATCTTCCCCTCCAGAGTATTCGGACAGCCGGCAGTCCTGTGGTTTGCTATGCCGTCCCGCACCTCCCAGGTCAGGTTCAGCCCCTTTCCTTTCTTTTCCAGAAGCTCCACCACACGCACGCTCTGCTGGTAGTGGGCAAATCCCAAGGGGCAGATCTCATCCAAGGCCCGCTCCCCCGCATGGCCGAAAGGCGTATGGCCCAGATCATGTCCCAGGGCAATGGCCTCCGTTAAATCCTCATTCATACAGAGGGCCCTGGCAATCGTCCTGGCGATCTGAGACACCTCCAGGGTATGGGTGAGCCTGGTCCTGTAATGGTCTCCCTGGGGGCGCAAAAAGACCTGCGTCTTATGCTTCAGCCGCCGAAAGGATTTGGAGTGAAGAATCCTGTCCCTGTCCCGCTGGTACACGGTACGGATATCACAGAGGGGCTCTTCCCTGTCACGTCCCCGCGTTTTCGTGCTGAAAGAGGCGTAAGGGCTGAAAAACTGGGCTTCCCGTTCTTCTGCTTTTTCACGTATCGTCATATAGAAGACCTCCTTTCCCGACCACATCTTCCCATAGATGTCTGATGCAGACATTGCAGCTACCTATATTCTAAAACTCTCTAATAAGTATATTCTGCATAAATCAGCAAATTCCTTCTTTTTTTTATTTTTTCTAAACATTTTTTCTCCGGAGGACGGACAGAACCGCTTCAGCGATAGCCTTCCACGGTGAAACCTGTCCCGTCCGTCCGCACTGTAAGCGCCCCCTGCTCCATCGTCTGATGGATGGCCGCGCCGCTGTCCTTCAGCCGCCCCAGAAGCTCCGGGGAAGGATGCCCATAAGAATTATCTCGGGAGCAGGAAATGATCGCGGCTCTGGGGGACGTCCTTTCAAGGAACGAGGCGGGAGTGGAGTTTTTGGAGCCGTGATGGGCTGCCTTTAAGACGGAAAGCTTTTCCAGGGAACCGTCCCTTATCAGCAGCTCCTCCCTCCGTCCCTGGAGGTCTCCCGTCAGAAGAGCCCGAAAATTTCCGTAATCCACAGACAGAACCAGAGAGCCCTCGTTGGGATCCTTTATTTCCGCCCCGGCTTCGGGAGAAAGGCAGCGGATGCGCCAGTTCCCGCCTCTTAATTCCATCCCCCTGCGGAAATATAAAACAGAGATTCCCTTTGCCTCTGCCAGGCGGAGAAGCCGCCTGTAGGCATCATCCCTCTCCCGCAGATCCGGCAGGGCCAGCGCACCCACGGCAATCCCCGCGTCTCCCTCCAAAAGCTCCAGAACCCCGTTAATATGATCGGCGTCCATATGGGTCAAAAATACGCAGTCCAGCCGGCGGATCCCCCGGTGTTTCAGGAAGGGAATGATCCTGTATTTCCCCACCTCAGAAACGCTGCTGCTGCCGCCGTCGCATAGAAAGCTTGTGCCATCCTCCGTCTGCCAGAAAATACCGTCCCCCTGTCCCACATCCAGAAAGACCATCTCCATCCCCTGAACTTTCCGGACGGACAGACCGGCCACGCCGCAGGCCATAAAAAGGCCCCACAGCACAAGCGCTCCCTTCCCGGCCTTTTTTCTTATTTCCAGGAAAATGACGAAAGAAACAAGGATCCCATAGTAAACCACAAGGGCGGGAAGCCCTGGCCTGCCCCAGATCTGTCTGGCGCCCGGAAGCTTCAGGCTGAAGCTGCTCAAAAACTCCATGTATTTTAAGAGATAGTGGCAGGGGGCGAAGATAAGCATCCCGGCCCGCGCAGACACAAGCCCTGCCAGGCCGCCTGCAGCCCCCACAAGAAGCAGGCAGGACATCGCCGGAAGGATCAGCAGATTCAGGAAAAATCCCGCTGCCGAGAACTGGTAAAAGTGATACAGCAGACATGGAAACAGTGCCGCCTGTACCGAGAAAGCGACGCACAGGCTGTCCGCCAGCTTTCCCTTGACGGAAAAGCACTTTTTCAGCGGGGGATACACGAATGCAAGTCCCGCCACTGCCAGCACCGAGAGCTGAAAACCTCCCTGGAACAGCAGGGAAGGCTCCGAAAAGAGCATCAGGATCACTGCCAGGGATAAACTGCTCTTTAAATCATACGTCCTGCCGAAAATCTGCGATCCCAGGAAAATGAGAAACATCAGGTAGGCCCGCACTGTGGAAGTTCCCATGCCCGCCATCATGCAGTAAAGTCCCATCAGCCCGCCGCTCACCATCCCTGCGCCGGCAAAGGAACAGCCAAGCTTTCGCAGCATGCCAAAGAGTAGCATCCCAAGCATCGAAATGTGAAGGCCGGAAATGGCCAGCACATGGGAGATGCCCGCGTCCTGATACAGTGTCTTTATTTCCTCATCCAATCCTCCCTTATCGCCGAGAAGCATAGCGGACATAAGAGCGGCCTCCGTCCTGTCCGCGATCCGGCCGAAGCTTTCCGAAAGGCCCTGCCGAAGCTGTGATATCCCCTGGCCCAGCCTATTTTGCCTGCCATCTGCAAGACGCACCCGACAGCGGCTCATGGAAAAGGCTACCCCCTGGCTTTCATACCATTTTGCCATATCAAATTGTCCCGGATTCGCGGCAGATTCCGGTATTTGGCAGACGCCTGCCGCCTCCAGAATATTCCCGATCTGATACTCTGCCTGTTCCTCCAAAAATAAAATCACGTTGAAATCATAAGATGTTTGATTTGTTCCTGATAAGATAGAAATGTTTTTTAGATAAATCTGATCTGTCTGTTTTTTTTCGTACCTGTAAATCTCTCCCCGTACCCGGATCCGTTCTCCCGGGCGGATCCCGGAGGACATCCCCTGTTCCTCCCGTTCCGTCCCGCCGGCACGATCCTGCGGAAACACTGCCTGTGTCCCCAGAACCCAGAGTACGAAGAGCAGCGCCACCAGACACAGCGGCCTTCTGCCCATTCGCTTCCTCCTTTATTCCTGATTATCCTGCAGGGCCGGGTCTACACCCACGCCCGGCGCTTTTTCCTTCTGTGTCGTATCCAACAGCTTGACATTTTTCGTAAAGGGCTCGCTGATATCCGCCTTCCCCAAAAACTTCGTCATGCTGTTTCCCTCGATGGTAAACTGCACCTGTTCCACCGGGCAGTTTTCACAAAGGGCGTTTACCATAGCATACAGGGCTGTCTTGGGAGATACGCTGCTCTCTGCCTTCTCCCCTGCCCGTTTGCCCAGGTTCACCGTACAGAGATTATCCTCCGTGGATACCCCCAGAATCTTCAGATCCGTTGGCACCACCGATGCCAGTCCCGTATTTTTCGGTCCCCGGATGACCTCCTCTAAAACCACCTGCTCCAGCGCCTCGTTGCTGGAATAATGGAGGCTTCTGACCTCCCGTTCCAGCTTTTTCCCGCTCTCGTCGCCAAAATACAGCACAAGCGCCGCATACTGATAGGAATTGATGCCGTTTCCCTGATTATCAATAAAACTATCCTGGCTCATCACACCGATGGGATTTCCCTGGCTGTCCGCCAGCTCCTGTCCGTTTACGGTAAACTCTACCGTATCCACCTCCGGCACCTGCACCAGCGTCTTTACCACCGCCGCCCGGCAGAAGACCTCTGTGATATTGTCCATCGTATGGTACGTTCCGTTAAAATCCACCCGCAGGCTCCTCTCCGTGCGCACTGCTGAGGTGATGCCGATCCCGTCAGGGACCGCCTTTTTATGGCTGGGCTGGCCCGGAGCGTCTCCCAGCTTTGCCACCAGCTCCTGAATCAGCTCATCACCGCCCTGGGCTTTCGGCGTGTAATCCTCCGCCACCAGGCCGATGCCTGTGTCATCCACATAGTAAAGCTTGTATCCTGCCGTCTCCTGCTGCTCCTTTCTGCATCCTGCCAGTACGGCCGCAAGGAGCAGAAACGCGAGGCAGATCTTCCATTTTTTCATCTGCACCCTCCTATTCCGTATATACCAGGGGAATCCTGACGGTAAAGGTCGTTCCCTCCCCCTCCTTGCTGTAGACCCGGATCGCGCCGCGGTGCATCAGGATCGCGTTTCTGGTAATGGCAAGTCCAAGCCCTGTGCCGCCGATCTCCCTGGAATGGGACTTATCCACCCGGTAAAACCTCTCAAAAATATGCTCCTGGGCCTCCTCCGGAATTCCTATCCCGGAATCCTCCACCTTCACATAAAAATACTTGTGGTCAGAATTCAGGGAAATATGAACCCATCCTTCCTCCCGGTTGTACTTGATGGCGTTTTCCACCAGGTTGGAAAGGGCGAGGGTAAGCTTCGTCTCATCCACCTCCGCCTTCACAGGCTTAAATCTCTCCAGCACAAGCTCAATATCACGCTTTGCCGCAATGGGCCGCAGGCGTTTCAAAATCAGCTCCAGCAGGTCGTTGATACTCGTTTCCTGTATATTGACATCCGCCGCCTTCCTGTCCATCTTTACCAGGGACAAAAGATCATTGATAATCTTATTTTCCCTGTCGATCTCCTCCGCGATATCCCCCATAAACTCCTTGTACAGCTCCACAGGCACATTTTCCTGCATCAGAAGGGAATCTGCCAGCACCTTCATGGATGTGATCGGCGTTTTCAGCTCATGGGACACATTGGAAACAAACTCCTGCCTGGAATCATCCAGGGTCTTCATCCGCTTCAGCATCCCGTTATAAGCCGCAGACAAAAGCTCTGTCTCCGTATAGTCAAGAATGGAAATATCCTCCTCGAGAAATCCGTCCTTCATCTCCTCCAGGGAGCGCGTCACCTGGCTGAAGGGCCTTACTAGCATCCGCGATGTGTAAAAGGCAATGCCGAAAATAACAAAAACTATGCCGATCTGCAAAACAAGGACCTGATCTCCCAATGCGTCCCGGCTCTCCTCGATATCTCCAGTAGGCGTGCTTACGATCATCACGCCCTTGATTTCTTGGGTAGAAGGGTTTTTTATGGGAATTGTCATTTCGATAAAGCCCCCGCTTCCGCTAAGGCTCGGCGACTCCTCTCCCTGAAAGCAGCGAATCACCTCGCGGGAAAGGGTCGTTTTATTCTCGTCTACCCCATAAGTATCCTTTACGATCATAAACTGGGGGTTCACGATAACGATCCTGCCGCTGTAGAGATTGGCGAGCTGGTTCAACTCGTTTTCGATAACCTCTGACTGCTTTTTTTCTATGTAATCTGAGGAACCCAGCTGGTTCGCGATGTTCACGCACTGGTTCTGCACCAGGCTGCCCCTCTGGCGCACCGACTGCTCTTCAAAATTCTGCAAAATTCCATTCTTCAGCATAAAGATGGGAATCACACCCACCAGAAGCACGATGATGAAAATACGGAACCGCAGACTCTTCACGCACTTTTTTATAAAGCTTTTCTGAAAAATTTTCTTCACTGCCTGCCATCCTTTAATACTGGAAATAGTAGCCTACGCCCCATTTTGTGTGCACGTACTTCGGCTCGCTGGGATTTTCCTCAATCTTTTCCCTGAGCCTTCGGATATGTACATCAACGGTCCGCACGTCTCCCAGATACTCATAGCCCCACACAATATTCAGAAGATTTTCTCTGCTGTAAACCTTCTGGGGGTTCTGTACAAGGATCTCCAGCACGTCAAATTCCTTCGCTGTCAGGTTGATCTCCTTCCCGTCCACACTGACACGTCTGCTCTCGCAGTCCAGGACAAGGTTCCCCGCCTGCAGTACCTGCCCTTTTTTCTGTTTGCTGTCCTTGGGCGTGATCCTGCGCATGATGGCTTTAATCCTTGCCTTTACCTCAAGGATATTGAAAGGCTTGGTAATGTAGTCATCCGCCCCGTACTCCAAACCCAGGATCTTATCGATGTCGTCTCCCTTGGCCGTCAGCATCACCACCGGCACAGAGGAAAACTCCCGGATCTGCTGGCACACTTCAAAGCCCGTAAGCTTCGGCAGCATCACGTCCAGCAGCACGATGTCATACTCCCTGGTTTTCACCTTTTCCAAAGCCTCCTCACCGTCATAGGCGCAGTCCACCTCCATGCCGTCCTGCTCCAGGCTGAAACGGATTCCCTTCACGATCAATTTTTCGTCATCAACTACCAAAACCTTTTTCGCCATCTTATCTATCTCCTTATATTACAATTCTATCTTTTATCCGCTGGTAGACGGCTTCACCGATCCCGCTGACCTCCTGGATCTCCTCAATGCTCTGAAATCCTCCCGCCGTCTCCCGGTACTCAATAATTCCCGCCGCCTTCGCCTCTCCGATTCCCGGCAGGCTCATGAGCTCTTCCGCCGCCGCCTGATTGATATTGACCTTTTCTTCGCCCTTTTCGGCTGTGCCTGGGTTTCCCTCCGGATTGGGCTTCCCGGCTTCCTCCCTGGTGGGGACTGTGATCTGCTGGCCGTCCTCAAGAACTGCCGCCTGATTCACGGCATAGTCTGCCGCTTCATCCGTCATGCCGCCTGCCTTTTCCACAGCCTCATACACCCTGGCGCCTGTGGAAACCTCCACTACGCCCGGAACCTTTACCGCCCCGCAAACGTACACATAGATCCTGTCGTTTGTCCCTGTCTCCGGCATATGCCCTGCCGTTTCTTCGCCGTCCCTGTAGGACTCCTCTTCTGTCTGAACCGTCTCATCATAGAGCTGTATCCGGCTCTCCCGTTCACATCCCGAGACAAAGAAAAGCGCCGCCGTCATGGCCGCAAAAAATAATCCTTTTACTTTCATACTGTATATCCTCTTTTCCCCCGTCAGGCGAAAAATCATAACAGTTCAGATACCTGAACTGTTACATAAAATCCCCTTATACAGTCAATACCTATTTTAGCGGAAACATTCGGCAATTACAATAGATTTTTCATTTTTTCTACCATTTAAAGATCACAATGCCTGTGATGGCTAAAAGCATCCCGCCCACCTTCCTCCAGTCCAGGGGCTGCTTATCCATACCAAACAGGCCAAAAAGCTCGATCAGATAAGCGACGATAAGCTGAGAGATCACAATCAACATGGCGGCTCTGGCCGGCCCCAGGCTTCCTATGCTCTTTATCACCGTCACGGTAATAAAGGCCCCCAGCACACCGCCCAGAAGAGTATACTTATTGGGAACCTCCAAAATACCGGAAAAGCTGTGCCTGTCCGTAAAAAACCATATAATCAGGCATACGGCCAGAGCGGAAAACTGTACAAAACTGGTGGACACCCAGAGGCTGGTATTTTTTGTGACCTGGGTGTTAAAAACTCCCTGGACGCTCATCAGAGCTCCGGAAAGCATAGCAATCAATATTCCTGACATAAGAAAAACTCCCTTTGCGTTTTTCTTAGTATCCGCAAAGGGAGCTCTTTCTATTCTAAACTCTTTTCCAATTTTTCTATCATCTCATCGATATGCTTTTTCTCGATCACCAGAGGCGGAACAAGGCGGAGCACATCGCTTCCTGCGGAAATCACGATCAGCCCGTTCTCCAGCGCCTTCTTTACGACCTCGCCCACAGGCTTTCCGTTAACCACAAGGCCCTGTATGAAGCCCTTTCCCCTTCTGGCGGCTAAGCAATCGTGCTTCTCCACAAGGGCATCCAGCCGTTCCTCCAGATAGGGCGCAAGAGCCTTCACATGGCCTGGAATATCATCCTTCGCAAAGAGATCCAACACCGTAGACACCGCCTGGCAGGCCAGAGGATTTCCCCCGTAAGTGGTACCGTGATCTCCCGGCACAAGGGACGCCGCAGCCGTCTTCTCATTCAACACGAAGGCTCCCACCGGGATGCCGCAGCCCAGAGCCTTTGCGCAGGTCATGATATCCGGCTTTACACCGTACTCCTGCCATGCGAACATGCTGCCCGTCCTGCCCATGCCGCACTGGATCTCATCTAAGATCAGCAGGATATCCTTCTCCTCACAAAGGGCTTTCACTCCCTTAAGAAAGGCTTCATCAGCCGGATAGATACCGCCCTCTCCCTGAACCGTCTCCAGAATCACGGCGCAGGTTCTGTCTGTCACCTGTGCCTTCACACTGTCCAGATCGTTGAAATCCGCGAACCTGACGCCGCCCATCAAGGGCTTAAACGCTTCCTGATAGTGGGGATTTCCCGTCACAGAGAGCGCTCCCACGCTTCTTCCGTGGAAGGAATGGTTCATGGCGATAATCTCATGGTCGGTGCGCCCGTCTTTCAGATACGCATACTTTCTGGCCGCCTTAATGGCTCCTTCGATCGCCTCCGTACCGCTGTTCGTGAAAAACACCTTATTCATGCCGCTGGCCTTCACCAGCTTTTCGGCAGCCTCCCCCATGGGAACATTGTAAAAAAGATTGGACGTATGGATCAGCTGGTCGATCTGGCCCTTCAGCGCCTCATCGTAGCCGGGGTAATGATACCCCAGGCCGAACACGGCAATGCCCGCCGCAAAATCAAGGTACTGCTTTCCGTCTGTGTCATAGAGGTACACGCCCTCTCCTTTTTCCAGAACGATCGGAAAACGGTTATATGTCCGAAGGACATACTGCTCCGAAGTTTCCATATATTCATGAGTTGATTTCATAATATCTCTCCTCCTCATCTCCCATAATGGCGGTTCCCACCCCCCGGTTGGTAAAGAACTCCAACAGCAGGCAATGGGCAATCCTTCCGTCCAAAATATGGACTCTGGAAACGCCGGACCAGATGGCGTCTACGCAGTTCTGAATTTTGGGCAGCATACCGCCGCCCACATTTCCGCTTTTCATCAGCTCTTCCGCCTCGGCCACCGTAAGCTCAGAAATCAGGCTGGATTTGTCCAGAGGATCCCGGTAAACGCCCTCGATATCTGTCAGAAACGCCAGCTTCGCGGCTCCCATAGCCGTGGCAATCGCGCAGGCTGCGTCATCCGCGTTAATATTGAAAGAATGGTAGTTGTCGTCTGAGCCGATGGGGCAGACCACCGGAACGATATCATTGTCCAGCAGTGTATTGAGAAGGCCTGTGTTGACCTCTTTGACTTCACCGACAAAGCCGATGTCCTTTCCTCCTGACAGCTTTTTATCCACACGGAGCACAGAACCGTCCTTCCCGCAGATTCCCACGGCATGAACTCCCACTTTCTCCATCATAGAGGCCAGCCCTTTGTTGATCTTATTTAATACCATCTCCGCCACATCCATGGTGGCCTTGTCCGTCACCCTCAAGCCATTCACAAAATTCGTTTCAATGCCCAGCTTTTTTGTCCAGCGTGTGATTTCTTTTCCGCCTCCATGCACGATGATGGGACGGAAGCCTACGAGCTTTAAGAGGGCTACATCGCGGATCACACTCTTTTTCAGCTCATGGTCCACCATGGCGCTTCCGCCGTATTTCACCACAATCGTTTTTCCCTGAAACCTCTGAATATAAGGCAGCGCTTCGATTAAGACATTGGCCTTTTGCAGCCAGTTTTCCATAGTCTCCATTTTTTATCCTCCTTGCTAAGAACGGTAGTCCGCATTGATGGTCACATATTCATGTGTCAGGTCGCAGCCCCAGGCAGTGGCAGTTGCCTGCCCCATTTTGATATCCGCGATGGCCGTCACCGCCTTTTCAGAGAGAATTCTTGTGGCCTCCTCCTCGCTATAGCCTGTAGAAACACCGTTTTCGATAATTTTCAGTTTTCCTGCCGCGCTCTCAAAATACAGATCTACTTTTTCCGGGTCAAACTTCGCCCCGGAATACCCCATGGCGCATAAAATCCTGCCCCAGTTGGCGTCATGCCCGTAGATCGCCGCTTTTGTCAGGTTTGAAGTAACGACAGACTTACTTAACAGCACAGCCTGCTCCTTCGACTCTGCCCCTACCACCTTGACCTCAAAGAGGGCCGTAGCCCCTTCGCCGTCGCCTGCCATCTTCTTCGCAAGCTCTGTATTGACATAATTCAGCGCCCGGGCAAAGGCTCTGTAATCCTCATTTTCCTCTGTGATCACAGGATTCCCCGCAAGGCCGTTGGCGAGAAGAAGCACTGTATCGTTTGTGGAGGTATCCCCATCCACGGAAATCATATTATAGGTGTCACACACATCAGCGCTCAAGGCCTTCTGCAGCATCTCTTTGGAGATCGCCGCGTCAGTCGTAAGAAAGCTTAACATCGTGCACATATTGGGGTGGATCATCCCCGCCCCCTTACACATACCGCCGATGGTAACGTCCTTTCCTCCGAGGGATATCTTCACAGCCACTTCCTTTTTCACCGTATCCGTCGTCATGATCGCCTCGGCGGCCAAAGTGCCCGCCTCCTTAGAATCTGACAGCAGGGGAACCATGCTTTCGATGCCCTTCTTCATCAGATCCATGGGAAGCTGCCGGCCGATCACACCGGTGGAGGCCACCAGAACCTCGCTTTCGGAAATATTCAGAAGCTCCGCCGCCTTCTTCGCCGTCTCCCGGCAGTAACCGAATCCTTCTTCCCCGGTACAGGCATTTGCCACACCGCTGTTTATCACCACAGCCCGGGCACTCGGATGATGGTAGACGATGTCCTGATCCCACTTTACAGGAGCTGCCTTCACCACATTCGTCGTAAAGGTTCCTGCCGCCTGGCAGGGCGCTGCGCTTGCGATCATCGCCATATCCTTTTTATCTTTTTTGATCCCTGCGTGAATCCCGATGGCACAAAAACCCTTTGCCGCGGTCACGCCGCCTTCTATGATCTGCATATGTTTCCTCCTTCGTCTTCTATGGGAACATGGGTACCTGGCACAGGCCCGTACTCTCTTCCAGCCCGAACATCAGGTTCATATTCTGCACTGCCTGGCCTGCCGCTCCCTTGACCAGGTTATCCATGGCTCCCATCATAATGATACGGTTTGTCCGGGGATCCAGCTTAAAATTCACATCCACGAAATTGCTGCCTTCCACCCACTTTGTCTGGGGGCATACATCCCGCTCTAATACCCGAACAAACTTCTCTTTTTGATAATATTTATCATAAACAGCTTTGACTTCCTCATAGGATATCTCCTTCGCTAAGGAAGCGTAGGCCGTCACCAAAATTCCCCTGTTCATGGGCGCCAGGTGCGGGGTAAAATTGATCGTCACCTTTTCACCGGCCGCATAGCCCAGCTGTTCTTCGATCTCCGGCGTATGTCTGTGGGTTGCCACGCCATATGCCTTCATATTTTCATTGACCTCGCAGTAAAGATTATCTACCTTCGCTCCCCTGCCGGCGCCGGAGGTTCCGGACTTGGCGTCGATGATAATCGTATTCGGCTGGATGATCCCCTCCTTTACAAGGGGGTAGATGGTCAGCGTGCTGCAGGTGGGATAACATCCCGGATTTGCCACCAGCCTGGCCTTCTTCACCTCTTCCCTGTTGATCTCGCAGAGCCCGTAGACAGCCTCCTCGATGAACTGGGGCGATTTATGGGGAATCTTATACCATTCCTCATAGGTATGTACATCCTTAATCCTGAAATCCGCGCTCAGATCAACGATCTTCGTCTTGGAAAGAATCTTCTCATTTACCATGGAAGCGCAGAATCCCTGGGGCGTAGCCGTAAAGATCACATCCGCCTGCTCTGCCAGAGCCTCCATATTGTCATCCAGGCAAGTATCCTCCACAATCTGGAACATATTCTGGAATACCTCATAATACTTCTTATCTATATAGCTTCTTGAACCGTACCAAACAATCTCAGCCTCCGGGTGCCCCATCAAAAGCCTCACCAGCTCCCCACCGGCATATCCCGTAGCTCCTATAATTCCCACCTTCATATTTTTTCACTCCTTTGAAACAAATCTTCGCTTTTTTATAACTGCTCCGTCCCTTCACAGTTATAATGCAAACGTCATTTTGACCCATGCATCATCATAATACAATCCTCTGCCGAAGTAAAGTTTTTTCAGCGATTTCTTTCGCTTGCATAATTATACATTGTATATGAATATTATGCAAGCATATTTTTCACTGTTCAGCTATTTTCGTCGCAATGTGTTGTCTTTTTCCGCTACTTAGGTGAATTTTTATTCATTTTTTTGAAAATTTGTGCTTGCATATACGGATGAATTGTTGTATAGTAGGGAATGAAAATTTCAAAATTGTATGAAATAATACCATTTATAAAAAAATATCCCTTTTGAGGATTTTAAGAGGAGGAATCACTTATGAAAGAAAAAGTAGTTTTAGCATACTCCGGCGGCCTGGATACCACAGCGATCATTCCCTGGCTGAAGGAAACCTTTGATTATGAAGTGATCTGCTGCTGTATCGACTGCGGACAGGGCAGCGAGCTGGACGGCCTGGACGAGAGGGCAAAGCTTTCCGGCGCTTCCAAGCTCTACATTGAAAATATCGTAGATGAATTCTGCGAGGACTATATTATGCCCTGCGTAAAGGCAGGAGCCGTATACGAGCACAAATATCTGCTGGGAACCTCTATGGCCCGCCCCGCCATCGCGAAAAAGCTGGTGGAAATCGCCCGGAAGGAAAACGCCGTTGCCATCTGCCACGGCGCTACCGGCAAAGGAAATGACCAGATCCGTTTTGAGCTGGGTATCAAGGCCCTTGCTCCCGACATCAAGGTAATCGCTCCCTGGCGCATGACAGATGTGTGGACCATGCAGTCCCGTGAGGATGAAATCGAATACTGCAAACAGCACGGCATTGATCTTCCCTTTGGCACAGATTCCAGCTACAGCCGCGACAGGAACCTGTGGCACATCAGCCATGAAGGCCTGGAGCTGGAGGAGCCGGAAAATGAGCCCAACTACGACCATTTGCTGATGCTCGGCGTTTCCCCGGAGAAAGCGCCGGATCAGGGAGAATACGTGACGATGACCTTTGAAAAAGGCATCCCGACAAGCATCAACGGTGTTAAGATGAAGGTTTCCGACATTATCAAAAAATTAAACGAGCTGGGCGGAAAGCACGGCATCGGCATCGTAGATATCGTGGAGAACCGTGTTGTGGGCATGAAGTCCCGAGGCGTGTATGAGACCCCGGGCGGAACTATCCTGATGGAAGCCCACCAGCAGCTGGAAGAGCTTGTCTTAGACAGGGCAACGATGGAAGTGAAAAAAGATATGGGAAATAAACTTGCCCAGGTCGTATATGAAGGAAAATGGTTTACCCCTCTCCGCGAGGCGATCCAGGCTTTCGTAGAAGTGACGCAGGAGTATGTGACCGGCGAAGTGAAATTTAAGCTCTACAAGGGCAATATCATTAAGGCCGGAACGACTTCCCCGTACAGCCTCTACAACGAATCCCTGGCAAGCTTTACGACCGGCGATCTGTATGACCACCATGACGCCAGCGGCTTTATCACTCTGTTTGGCCTTCCCTTAAAGGTTCGCGCCATGAAGCTGGCTGAGGTTGAAAAGAATAACAATAAATAAGCTCCCTTATCTGTATAAAAGTGAAGGCATTGCGATCCGTTTCAGGAAACGGATCGCAATGCCTTCTTTCTTATTCAAACCCGCAGCTATTTGATCACTGCCTTTTTGTTCATGCCCGCCTTTGTCAATTTCTTCTGGAAGGCTTTCAAAGCTTTCTTATTTTTCTTCAATTTCTTCGGCACTTTGACTGTCATCTTAGCGGCGGTCTTTTTGAAGGCTCCGCTCTTTATTGTCTTTACAGCTGTGCCCTGGAAGGTGACTTTGCTCAGCTTACTGCAGCCGTAGAACGCGTTTTTCTGGATAAGCTTTACGTTCTTTCCGATTACAACGGATTTCAACTTGCTGCAGCCCTTGAAGGCATTGGCGCCGATCTGCACCACCTGGCAGGTCACGCCATTTACCTTAACGGTAGCCGGTATCGTGATTTTGGAAGCCTTTTTACCAGTTTTCGAAATTTTCGTAATGGCAACCGTCTTTGCGTTAGCGTCGAGAACCTTGCCCTCTACCGTTTTTGCCTTGTAGGAATCGCCCTTCTTAATGGCAGGATTCGGTGATACCGTGGCCTTTACCAGTCCTTTCTGTGCCGCTGCCAGCTGACTTACAAGCTCTTTCAGTCTCGCCTCGGACGCAGTCCCCATTTCCTTTTCAATGAGGGCGATCACACTCTGCAGTTTTCCATAGCTGTCCTTCGTGTAAATGGAAGCATCGATGGCCTTTGCGGCCGCTATCTGACTCCTCAGCTCCTTGCGCAGAGCTTCCGCCCTCACCTCGCTGGGAGATGTTTTCAGCGTAATCGTGTAGGTCTTTGTGGTTTTTCCATCCTCAGATTTCGCGATAATTTTTGCCGTCGCCTCACCGATTTTTACGATCGTCACAGATGCGTTCACGTCATTAGCTACGACGATATTGTCCAGGGACGGAGCGTCTACCACATACTCTGTCTTGGAACTGTCAAATTTTACGGATACTCCGCTTACTGTGACGCCCTTCAGGTCTGCAGAAGTGTTTTCCTCATAGCTGATCGGCGTCTCAATCACTTCCACCTCTGTCAAACCGATAAATTTACCCACGTCATGTCCCAGGACGATCCGCACCGCGATGGGAACGACCGTTTCCTTCAGCTGGAAGCTGTATCCATTCTCCGCCACACCGGCCTCTGTGGGAAGCTCCACCGGCTCCTCATAGGCAACGGGGCTGAAGTCTGTACCATTCAGGGAGTATTCAAAGGCAATGCTGGTAGGCGCCTGTGAGCTGGCTGTTCCCGCCTCCAGGTAATAATACAGGTTAATCTGGTCTACCACATGGGCGGTGTCCCATTTCATCGTAATACTTGAAGGGCCTTCCTCGTTTCTCTGGGGCCAGTTTGACCATCTCTCACTTGTATCATCCTTTGTCGCATATTTCACTCCGTTCTTAATCGAAAGAAGCGTGTCTCCCGTAGCCGTCGAGGTGATCTCGCTTGCCGTAGGAGCAATGTTGTTCTTTTCTCCCTCGATAGGCTCTGCCACACGGATCACCGCCGTCACCGGATACGTTCCGCCCAGGGCGCTCACCGTACCGTTAATCGTAACCAACATGCCCACTGACGCGAAGGAATCTGCCGTGATACCGCTCATATCCCAGGTAACAGGGAATTCCTCAAAAGCGCTTCCGTCATCCAGATACGTCATGACTGAGCCGGGAAGCGTGGGAACCATCTTCGGCGAAGTAATTCCCGTATAGTTCTGCACGGAGGCGATAGGGCTGTATACATGGGCTGTAATATACAGGGCCATCTGATCTGTTCCGACTTTTATGGAACCATTAATTTTGAAGGAACCATTCTTCTTCAGGTTTGCCTTATCGTAAGCTTCCCACTGGATGGGCAGCTCAGCCGTACTTCCGTCTTTATACGTAACCTTTGTCTTAGCCGGAAGCTGAAGATCTGCAGTGCCTGCCGGAACATAGCAATGTCTGGACAGACGGTAGCTGGCTATGCCGTTTGCCGCCTGGCCCGGTGCCTGCGCCGTAGAAACGGTAACGCTGTCACCCTCAAGCCCCTCTGCGGACACATTCACGGTAAAGCTTCCTGCCTCTGTAGTCGATTTTACGATCACCAGGGCTTTTCCTGAAAATGCCTGGATATGGGCAGATGTGGCGCTTTCCAGTACGGTTTTCTGCTGGAATTTATCCAAAGTCGCCTGATCACCGTTGTCCACGCCCATGATCTCTCCGTTGCCCTCCAGGGTAAATTTGATATCATTTGTCGCTTTTGTATCAAAGTTTCCTGCCGCGTCCGTCACATCTACGGAAATATAGGCCAGGCTACTGCCGTCTGCCAGGATCTCTTCTTTATTCTTTTCCACCACTAAGTTTGCCGGAGCTCCGGGAGTGGTAACCTCCTTCTTTCCTTCACAGGTTTTTGTGATCTCTTTTCCACTCTCGTCATACGCCTTTGCTGAAAGCGTACCGTCTGCAAATGCCACGTTGAAAACGGAATAGAGAGAAGCGCTTCCCGATCCGGAAGTGGTCGTGCAGGCGCTGTCATTGCTCTGCGTCGTATAGGTATAATACTGATGTCCGGCATCCGTGGTGTTGACCGTACGCATGGCTGTGCCCACAAGCACGTCGTCGCGATACAGCTCTACCTTTGCCGCGTTGGAATAAACCCATACAGGAGTCTTTCCGCCTGTCTGCATCATGTTGCCGCTATCCCATGCAGTCACGAGGTGCAGGGTGTTCGCTTTTTGATTCCACTGGCTCCTGTACAGATAGTAGGAATCCTTCGGGAAACCTGCCGTGTCTACGATACCGAAGTAACTGCTGTTGGGATACGCGCCCCATCCTGACACGCTGCCACGGCCGACTCCATTGTAAGGCGTAGGCTCACCGATGTAGTCAAATCCGGTCCACACACACTCGCCTGCCACGAAATCATAGGGCAGGGTATCCCACAGAGAGTTCGGCGCCGTCTTCCCCCATCCAACCGTCGATGTGGAATAGGAGGTCAGATGAAGCTTACCGTCTACGTTTGTATTGTTTGCCTGGGATACATAGATTCCGCGGCTTCCTGTAGCAGAGGCCGTCTCACTTGCAAGAACCACGTTGTTATATACTTCCGCGAAAGATCTTAACTGGCCAACAGTCGCATAGTTGTATCCGGCCACACCACCGCTCTCCACGATCTTACGCATAACGGGTGATACGCTGTCTGTCAGGTTTTTCCTGTTGGAGCCTGAGGTCAGGGGATGGGCGTCGTCAACCTCTTTCGCCCAGGAGATCAGATTCTGCGCAATGCCTCCCCAATCCCAGCTGGAACCGTCAGCAGTGCCCTCCTGAATCTCATTTCCCAAAGACCACAGAATGATGGACGCGTCGTTGCGGTCGCGCCTGATCATGGACTTCAGCGTGAACTCTGCCCATGTCATGGAGCTGTCGCCGCCGATCACCTGATTAGTTGCCGCAAGCTTTTCCATAAAGTGAGCGGAAAAGTCATTGCTGTTTCCGTTTTTCGGCCATGCCCAGCCGTCGAAGGATTCTTCGATCACCATAAGCCCAAGCTCATTACAGATATTCACGAAATCCTCATCATAGGGATTGTGGGTGGCACGGATCGTGTTTACACCCATATTTTTCATAACCTGCATCTGGCGGTACATGGCGTCATAGTATGCCGCGGAACCGAGGGCGCCCTGGTCATGGTGCATGCACACGCCATTGATCTTTACGTTTTCCCCGTTCAGTTTAAAGCCTTCATTTCCGGCGAACTCATACCATTTGAAGCCAAACTCGGTGTCATAGGTATCCACCACCTGGCCGTCCTTTACGATCTCCGTCCGAAGCACATAGAGGTTCGGCGTATCCACGGACCAGAGCTTCGGCGCGTCCACTGCGGGATCCGCATGAACGGTCTTTGCGGTTCCTGCCTCCACCGTCGCCTGGGCTTCCGCAGAGGCTACCTCCTCCGTGCTCCCCTTTTCAAACACGGTATTGCGGACAGTCACCTGGGCAGAGTCGCTGCTGTCGTTCTGAACCTCCACCGCCGCGCTTACCGTACCGTCAAGGCCGTCGCTCTCTTTCAGCTTCGGTGTTGTAACATAGGTGCCGTTTAAAGCCACATGGACAGGATCTGTGACGATCAGCTTCACGTCGCGGTAAATACCGCTTCCTGAGTACCAACGGCTAGAAGGCACATTATTGACTGCCTCCACAGCGATCAGGTTCTCTGTGGCGCTGTCGCAGGTAATATAATCGGTGATGTCAAAGGCAAACGGTGTGTATCCATACATATTTTCACCGACCCTTGTTCCGTTCACATACACCGTAGCCAGAGAATAGACTCCGTCAAAGTTCAGTACGACTCTTTTGCCCGCGCAGCTCTCCGGAAGGATAAAGGTTTTGCGGTACCAGCCCGTGCCTCCCAAAAGGAACCCACTCTCCGCCTCGCCGTTCGTCGTAAACTCCTGGGTAATACTAAAATCGTGGGGCAGGTCAATATTTTCCCAATCCGAATCATTAAAGCCTGGATTCTGTGCTGAGGAGGATGTTCCAAGATAGAACTTCCATCCGTCATTGATCACCGAAGTACGCTCTTCACCGTAAGATGTGACAAAAACCTCCTGTTCGTCTGTGAACGTCACCTTCGGAGCTGCCTGGATACCCTGTGCGGGTATCATAGATACGCATACGGCAGCCGAAAGTACCACTGCCATAAGCTTTTTCATACGCTTTTTCATATGATTCCTCCTTTTCTTGGCTTTATAGAAAGCACACAAAGCTATGTTTAAATTCTACCACCTTTCAGTTAAAATAACCATACTAAAAATAAAAAAAGGCAAAAGAAAGGGCAAAAGTGCAAATATACTTTTGTCCCGTCCTTTGCCTATATTCCTACTTTTTTACAGATATCCTCCAGGCAGCATCTGTCACAAAAGGGCTTCGTTCTGGCTGTACATACATCCCTGCCATGGTACACCAGACGATGGCAAAAATCGCTGCCCTCCTCCGGCGGAATGATCTTCCAAAGAGCCATCTCCACCTTCTTGGGCTCCTTTAGCTGATCCACCAGGCCGATCCGGTTCGTCAGCCGGATACAGTGGGTATCCGTGACGATGGCCGGTTCCCCGAACACATCGCCCATGATGAGGTTCGCGCTCTTTCTGCCCACGCCCGGCAGTTTTAAAAGGGCGTCAAAATCTTTGGGGATCTTTCCGCCGTACTGATCCCGCAGAATCTTCATACAGGCGCTGATATCCCTTGCCTTGCTCTTTCCCAGGCCACAGGGGCGCACGATCTCCTCTATGGCCTCCACCGGAGCCGATGCCAGAGCTTCCACGTCGGGATATTTCTCATAGAGCTTTTCCACCACCACATTGACCCTGGCGTCTGTACACTGGGCCGCCAGACGGACACTGACAAGAAGCTTCCATGCCTCGTCATAGTCCAGAGTACACCCTGCGTCGGGATATTCTTTTTTCAGCCGCTCGATCACTTCCAGCGCCCTCTGCTTTTTTGTCATTTCTATATCTCCTTATCCTTGGATGACCGGCAGCCTGCGCTTCTCAGACCCGTATCCCATAAATGTTCAAACGGCAAATGCCATACTGTTCCTTCTATAAGGCAAACACAGCGTCAAAAGAATCTGGCTCCCATATAACCCGTCATGCCATCTACACGCACTTTATACCATCCGCCTACATCCTCCAGAAACTCTACCGTAGTTCCCACCCAGTAGGTACCCAGAATCTCCGATTCCGTGCTTGGCTCAGCCCTTAAGTAGCAGCTTCCCTGCATGGTCAGATAGACCGGCTGGGGTTCTGTCTCCGGCTCCGCGGGCGCTTCCGTTGGCGGCTCTGTAGGCGCCTCCGTCACCGGCTCCGTGGGCGCTTCCGTCTGGGGCTGCGTCTCCTGCTCCGACTCCGTCAGAGGCTCTGTCTCCTTCTTTGTCTGGGGTTCTGTCTCTTTTGCACTCTCTGTATCTGTTTTCTTCGCGCTCTCCGTCTCTTTCCCCGGCTCCTTCACAGCTTCCGTCTGCTTTGTCGGCTCTTTCTGGCTTCCTCCGCCCCTGACCACCTTCGAATAAATACTGATTCCAAGGATTGCGGCACCTATAATCAAAATAATGATAAACGCCAGAAGGAAATATCTTAGATTATCCGATAGCCATTCTTTAAAGTCATTCATCCCGTATCTCCTTTCACTTTTTAGTTACTCTCTCTATTTTAACATAGTTTCCCATCCTTGTGAACAAAAAAGTCGAAAACAGGGCAGCCTTCCCATGATCCGACTGCCCTGAAATCTCTGTTTCCCACTGCCATTCAGCTTGCGGCTGAACAACTACCTTTTTTGCTTATTCTCTATTTCCGTAAAATATCCGATGCGCTTCTCGTGCCTGCCGCCCTCATATTCCGCCTCAAGCCAGCAGTCTACAATCATTTTCGCCGTCTCTATGCCGATAATACGCGCTCCGAAGGCGAGAACATTGCTGTTATTATGCTGTTTCGAAAGCCGCGCTGTCAGCGGATCGCTGCAGGCACAGGCACGAATGCCGTTTACCTTATTAGCCGCTATCGAAATACCGACCCCTGTCCCGCAGATCAAAATTCCGCAGTCCGCCTGCCCTGAAGCTACCAGCTCCGCAACCTTTTCACCGTACTCGGCATAATTGCAGCTCTCCTTTGTGTCCACGCCCACATTAATCAGCTCATGCCCCTTCTCCTTCAAATATGAGGCGATTTCCATCTTCATCTCCACCGCCGCATGATCGTTTCCAATCGCTATCCTCATGACTCTACCTCCATATGTTCTGAATTGGCAGATTAAGGATACCATACTTCAAAAATCTTGTAAATATGCAATCATTCCTTTTCTTCTAAGACAGAGGTACAGTGCGGACATCTCACCGCGTCAATAGCTATCTCACTTTTACAGTAAGGACAAATCTTCATAGTGGGCACCGCGGGAATCTCCTCTTTTTTGCGCTGGATCTTTGCCGACATTCCATTGATCAGCTTCACGATACAGAAAATCACAAGGGCCATGATCAAAAAGTTGATCACTGCGGTGATAAACCTGCCGTAGTTTAAAGTGACTTCTCCCAGCAGCGTCACACTCAGGCTGTCAAAATTGGCCCCGCCGAACAATCCCAAAAGCGGCGAAATGATATCATCCACCAGGGATGATACGATTCCGGTAAAAGCGCCTCCTATGATCACGCCAACCGCCATGTCCATCACATTTCCTCTGCTGATAAACTTCTTAAATTCCTCCAGAAATTTCTTCACCTTCATCATCCTTTCTCTTTCGTATTTTCGGCACAAATTCATAACTCTTCACGGTTATATCAATTCCTCTGTCATTATATCTGATCTTTTGCTGATGTACAATTCCCCATTTAAATAAAAATAAGCAGACGACAAAATCCAGGCATTTCCATTCTGGCCTGGGTGAGCCACTTGGGCGGGGCCATCTCTGGATCGCCCGTCAGCTGGAACGCCTCTACCACTACTGGTTTCTTCCTGTATTTCATAGAAGCCTCCTTTCCGTGCGGTGTCACACATTTTCTAAAATGGGGCAAAAATACCACCGGTCATTTCTGACTGGTCTCACGGTAACATTCACAAATCCATCTAAATTATCTGCTCTCCGCTTACATATTCACTTTCTGCAGCAGAGCTTCCTGCAACACCTGAAAAAAAATAATATTCTTCCGAATCGCCGCTTCATTCAGCCACTCCGGAATGCTGAGTGTCTTTTTAACCGCACGCGAACAGTTCCTCCTTCGGT
Organism: Lachnospiraceae bacterium UBA3316; assembly: GCA_002361955.1. GTDB lineage: Bacteria > Bacillota > Clostridia > Lachnospirales > Lachnospiraceae > Hominisplanchenecus_A. Next base: position 117,997 of record DESK01000010.1, on the reverse strand, counting down.
ATTCCATTAGATCGAACTCCACAACTACTAAAAAGCTCCCCTCTTCTGTTAGAACCATGTCTGGTGCGGACGCTTTGGGAAGCTCCTCCCCTTCTTCCTCCATGGTAGTAATGGAAAGTCCCAATGCTTCCACTGCCATCTCATATGCCTGCTGCATATCCTCACCCTGCGTCATGCACTCTGGGATATCCGGAAATGTCACCCAAAAGCCCCCCTCTTCTGCTTTGTGAAATACTGCCGGATAAAATAATTTATTCATACTTGATACCTCCATCCTGTAGGCCAAGGCTTACTTCAGCCCCGCCTGTTTCAGTATTGCTTGCTCCATTCCTTTTTTTAATCTTTGGAGTGATAAGGAACAATTACCGTTCTTCCGGTTTCAAGATTTTTCAGCTTGACATGTGACCCGTTTTGTCCTATTTCTTCAGGAGCTTTAGCATCTCCCTTGGACTCATTGGCATTTCTGTATCTCCTTTCCTTATCATTGCTCTATTGCATCACGTATTCATACGTATGTCAATTGACTGCTATTTCTTTATTATCTTAGATCCTTAACCTGTCCAGCCGGAAAGCAGTGACTACATTTTGACTACTTTTTGAGTGAATTTCAGGCTGTTTCAGCCAGTTACAAAACCAGTGTCCCGGCAACAAAAAAGTACCGAAAACCCTTATAAAACCTAGGTTTCCGGTACTTTTTAAGTAAAGCTGGAAAAGAGACTTGAACTCTCGACCCCTTCATTACGAGTGAAGTGCTCTACCGACTGAGCTATTCCAGCTTGCCTTGCAGTATTTCTGACTGCCGACTAGATTATTATAACACTTTTTTTATATTATGCAAGTACTTTTTTTATATTTTTTAAAACTTTTTTAAAACTCTGCATAATTTGCTCTGCTTTGCACTATTGCTTTATTATCCATTTTGCATTATAATATAAGAATCATACACTATTGTACAAATGAAATATTTGAGGTAATTCTTATGGCCTATGTAAGCACGATTTTACGGAACGATATTATTATTGAAAAGATTGTATCTATCCATTACTTTGAGTACATGAGCGATTTCTTCTTTGAAGGAGAATCCCACAATTTTTGGGAATTTTGCTGTGTGGATAAGGGCGAGGTGGAGGTCACCGCTGACCACCAGTCCCACACGCTGCAGAAAGGGCAGATCATCTTTCACAAGCCAAATGAGTTTCATATGCTGAGAGCAAACGGAAAAACTGCGCCGAATCTCGTGGTGATGTCTTTTGACTGCACATCACCCGCTATGGATTTTTTCCGCGACAAAATTCTGACTCTCACGGATTCTGAGCGAAGCCTTTTGGCGCAGATTATTACGGAAGCAAAAAAATGCTTTTCCACTCCTCTGGATGATCCCTACCTGCAGAAGCTGGAACGCGCCGTGCCATCTCCCTTTGCCTCAGAACAGCTGATCCGGCTGTATCTGGAGCAGTTTCTTCTCATGGTATGCCGGCGCTGTCAGGAGAATCCCGACGCTGTGCCCACAAAGAGTTTAAAAACAGCCAACGATTCCCAAATCTATCTGCGCGTACTTGCGTACCTGGAAAATCACCTGTATGAGCATATTTCCATCGAGGATATCTGCCGCGACAACCTGATCGGCCGTTCCCAGCTTCAAAAGCTGTTCCGGGAGCGCTCTGACAGCGGCGTTATCAATTATTTTTCAAATATGAAAATCGATATGGCGAAGCAGCTAATCCGGGAACGACATTTAAACTTCTCTCAGATCGCTGAACGGCTGGGATATACTTCCGTACATTACTTTTCCAGGCAATTCAAAAAACTCACAGGCATGTCGCCTTCCGAGTATGCCTCCTCGATCAAAGCGCTCTCGGAGGGAACCTTTAAGGATTGACGGCCCTATGCTCCCTTTGCAGCTCCTCATAGAGCTCAAGGGAGCTCCACCAGCCGTTGTCCGGCGTTACCACGGCCTTCAGAGGAATCTGTATTCCTTCTTTCCTGAGTTTTTCAAGAACCGCGTCTATATTTTCCCGCAGAACTGCCATCACCAGCATCTCTCCTGGCAGTTCTGCCCCTCTGTAGGCCTGCTCTCCTGCCATGGGCTGTCCGCTTAAAAGCTGGAAAATCGGACGCAGGTATTCCTCCCTTTTTACCAGGCGGGGCCGAATATGCAGGGAGGTACAGATCGTTCTTATTTTTTTCAGCCTGGCCTGGCCGGAAATATGGTAAAGCAGCATCGTTTCTTTCATATGATATCTCCTATTTCCATTCTCTGATTCCCCGTTGCTTGCTGCGGGGTTTTTGATTCTCCGTTTATCTTACCGCAAACCTTCTTTTTCGTCCAGTCTGGCAGACATATTCCTTCTTCCATAAGAATACACTGAAAAAAAGTTCTCGGAGACTCTCATGTGGAATAAGAATATTTTTTTAACGGCGGCAAAGCTTGCCCTGGTCTTTTTGCTGGCCTTCTGTTTCGGCCGTCTGGCAGCCGGCCGCCTGAGCCCTGTCATGTCCGGTTCCGTGATCCGGGAGGAGGCAGACAATTGGGGATTAAGCTTTCAGGAGGAAGGGAAGCCCCCTGTAGCCAATGCTTCCTTTTCTGAGCTTGCCCAGTATAACGCCTATTATGCGGAAGACACCCAGGAGAAGGTCATCTATCTCACCTTTGACTGCGGCTATGAAAACGGAAACACCCCTGCTATCCTAGACGCCCTGAAAAAACATCATGTGCCTGCGGCCTTCTTTGTGGTGGGTACCTTTGTGAAGGATTGTCCGGATCTTATCAAACGCATGGCTTCCGAAGGCCATATTGTGGGAAACCACACCTACCATCATCCGGATATGTCCCGGATTTCTACGGAAGAGGCTTTTTCAAAAGAATTGGAGGACGTATCCTCCCTCTATAAAGAAATCACGGGAAAAGAAATGATCAAGTATTATCGGCCTCCCCAGGGGAAATACAGCACGGAGAACCTGCGCATGGCCAAATCCATGGGATACCACACCTTTTTCTGGAGCCTGGCCTATGTAGACTGGTACCAGGATCAGCAGCCCACCAGGGAGGAGGCCTTTCAAAAGCTCCTGGGGCGAATCCATCCGGGAGCCGTCGTGCTTCTTCACAACACCTCCAGCACAAACGGACAGATTCTCGATGAGCTTCTGACAAAATGGGAGGAAATGGGATATACCTTTAAATCTCTGGATCAGCTGATCTCTCCCGGCCCTTCCGCCTAAAAAAGCGCGTCCCCTCTCTCTTCCACCAGCCGATACCCCACGGACTTCATCCGTCCGGCCAAACACATGCAGCACTCCGCAGCCTCATCACCCGTACAGATCTTATTGTCATAAAGCTCATACTGCTTCCTGTTCCTGAGAGGGGAAAGATTCGGCATAACGACGTTAGCCCCTGCCAGAATCCCTCTCTCCCTTCCCTTGGGATCGGCCGTTCCGAGAGCCGTAGTCGCAGGCAGCAGTACCGTCGGAAGAAGGATACGGATCACAGAAAGCAAAAATAACGTAAGTTCCACGCTTCCCGCCTCCTTGTCCGCGAACCTTGTCTCATGATGCGGAAGAAAGGGCCCGATGCCCACCATTTGAGGCTGCAATTCCCCTAAGAAAACAAGATCATCCGCCAGGGTCTCTGCCGTCTGTCCCGGTGAACCAACCATAAAGCCTGCTCCCACCTGGTATCCCAAGGCCTTTAAATCATAAAGGCACTTCTTCCGCGCCGCGAGACTCATGGAAGTGGGATGCAGCATACCATAATGGGCCTCATTGGCCGTCTCATGGCGCAAAAGATAGCGATCTGCTCCGGCCTCTCTGTACCTGCGGTAGCTTTCATAAGATTTTTCTCCAATGGAAAGAGTCAGGGCGCAGTCAGAATGTGCTTCCTTGACTGCGCGTATGATCTCCACCGTCCGTTCATCTGTAAAGTAAGGATCTTCCCCTCCCTGAAGCACAAAGGTTCGAAACCCCAGACGGTACCCTTCCCGGCAGCATGTAAGGATCTCTTCCTTTGTCAGGCGATAGCGTGACACATTCCTGTTGTCCCGCCGGATGCCGCAGTAATAGCAGTTATTTTTACAGTAATTGGTAAACTCGATCAGCCCCCGCGTAAAAACCTTATTCCCATAATATTTCTGCCTCAGCCTCACTGCTTCCGTCCTCAACAGATCTCTTGTATCTTTATCCTCCGCCATACCTATAAGGGCGATATATTCCTCTTTTGTAAGCCTATGCTTCTCTATCAGTTTTTCCGCTGGTGTCATAAATTTGCTCTCCTTCTCGCAAAAAGAAACCTATCGCTACAGCTATGTCTCCCACCGCCCGCCAAAGCCGGATGTCAAGAAAAAGGGAGGCATAACACCGTATGCCTCCCGGATCGTAAATGATCTTACGTAACTGTATCGTACCCTCTCGGTTACAATCTTACTTATAATTTACAATTTTTCCGAAATCAGGCTTCAGAGACGCGCCGCCTACCAGGCCGCCGTCGATATCCGCCTGCGCGAACAGCTCCGGAGCGGTAGCCGCATTTACAGAACCGCCGTACTGAATACGGATCTCTGCTGCTGTGGCATCATCATAGATCTCAGCAATGCACTCACGGATGCCTTTGCAAACCTCCTGTGCCTGCTCAGTCGTAGCCGTTTTTCCTGTACCGATCGCCCAGATCGGCTCATAAGCGATAACAGCTGTCTTTGCCTGGTCCGCTGTTACGCCCAGGAAGCCAACCTTTACCTGCTGACGGATGAAGTCCATCGTCACGCCCTGCTCTCTCTGCTCCAGAGTCTCGCCGCAGCACATAATCGGTGTGATGCCGTGCTCAAAAGCTTTCAGCATCTTCTTGTTTACTGTCTCGTTTGTCTCAGCGAAGTACTCTCTTCTCTCAGAATGGCCCAGAACCACATACTTTACGCCTGCGTCTGTGAGCATAGCCGGAGAGATCTCGCCTGTGAACGCGCCCTTCTCCTCAAAGTACATATTTTCAGCGCCCACCTGAATGTTGGAGCCCTTTGCAGCCTCTACAACAGGGATGATATCGATAGCCGGAACGCAGAATACTACATCCACTTCATCGTTTACCACCAGAGGCTTCAGCTCGTTAACGAGAGCAACTGCCTGGGTGGGAGTCATGTTCATTTTCCAGTTACCTGCAATGATTTTCTTTCTTGCCATTTCTTTTTTCTCCTTAAACTATATCTTACTTGTCGTTAGCCGCCGCTACACCCGGAAGCTCTTTGCCCTCCAGGAACTCAAGAGATGCGCCGCCGCCTGTAGAGATGTGGCTCATCTTGTCGCCGAAGCCAAGCTGATTCACTGCTGCTGCAGAATCGCCGCCGCCGATGATGGTCGTAGCATCTGTCTCTGCCAGAGCCTCTGCCACTGCGATCGTTCCTTTTGCCAGGATCGGGTTCTCAAATACACCCATGGGTCCATTCCAAACAACCGTCTTCGCTGTCTTGGCTGCCTCTGCGTAGAGCGCTGCCGTAGCCGGTCCGATATCCAAAGCTTCCTTGTCAGCCGGAATCTCATCGGCAGAAACAACTTCTACCTGGATCTCTGCGTCAATGGGGCTTGGGAAGCCGTCAGCTACCACTGCATCTACCGGAAGAAGGAGCTTTTTGCCCATCTTCTCAGCCTTTTCGATCATCTCCTTGCAGTAATCGATCTTGGACTCATCCAGCAGGGACTTTCCAACTTCCTTCCCCTGTGCCTTCAGGAAGGTGTATGCCATACCGCCGCCGATGATCAGTGTGTCGCACTTCTCCAGCAGATTGTTGATTACGTTCAGCTTGTCAGCTACCTTAGCGCCGCCAAGGATCGCTACGAAAGGCCTCTCCGGATTATTTACGGCATTGCCCAGGAAATCGATCTCTTTCTGCATCAGATAACCCACTACTGCAGTATCCACGAACTGTGTAACGCCTACGTTTGAGCAGTGCGCCCTGTGAGCGGTACCAAATGCGTCATTTACGACTACATCACATAAGGAAGCCAGTTCCTTGCTGAATGCCTCACCGTTCTTTGTCTCCTCTGCACGGTAACGGGTATTCTCAAGAAGAACTACCTCGCCGTCCTTCATAGCTTCAACGGCTGCCTTTGCGTTGGGGCCTACTACCTCAGGATCTGCCGCGAATTTTACTTTCTGTCCCAGAAGCTCTGACAGGCGTGCTGCCACAGGAGCTAAAGAAAGCTCAGGCTTCGGCTCTCCCTTGGGTTTTCCAAGATGGGAACAAAGGATCACCTTTCCGCCGTCAGCGATCAGCTTCTTGATCGTGGGAAGAGCTGCTACCAGACGGTTCTCGTCTGTGATCTTTCCTTCTTTTAAAGGAACGTTGAAATCGCATCTTACCAGGACTTTCTGGCCTTTTACATTGATATCGTCTACTGATTTCTTGTTGAGCATTACTTTGCCTCCTTAAAATAAAATATTAAGGGCCCGGCCCAATCAGACCGGACCCTTTTTGGATCTTCTTAAAGATATTTAAAATTATGCTAACTCTGAGAAGAACTTGATTGTACGAACCATCTGGCTTGTGTAAGAGTTCTCGTTGTCGTACCAGGAAACAACCTGAACCTCGGTTGTGCCATTCTCTAACGGCAGAACCATGGTCTGTGTAGAATCGAACAAAGAACCGAATCTCATACCAACGATATCGCTGGATACGATCTCATCTGTGTTGTAGCCAAAGGACTCGTTTGAAGCTGCCTTCATTGCTGCATTGATCTGGTCAACTGTTACGTTGCCTTCTACAACTGCTGTAAGGATCGTGGTAGAACCTGTCGGGGTCGGTACACGCTGTGCAGAACCGATCAGCTTGCCGTTCAGCTCCGGAATAACCAGACCGATAGCCTTAGCTGCGCCTGTGCTGTTCGGAACGATATTTACAGCTGCTGCACGTGATCTTCTCAGATCGCCCTTTCTCTGAGGTCCGTCCAGAGTCATCTGGTCGCCTGTGTAAGCGTGGATTGTGCACATGATACCGGACTTGATCGGAGCCAGGTCGTTCAGAGCCTTTGCCATCGGTGCCAGGCAGTTTGTTGTACAGGAAGCTGCAGAAATGATGGTATCGTCTGCCTTCAGTGTCTCGTGGTTTACATTGTAAACGATAGTCGGAAGATCGTTTCCTGCCGGAGCAGAGATAACAACCTTACGAGCGCCTGCATTGATATGAGCCTGTGCTTTTGCCTTGGAGGTGTAGAATCCGGAGCACTCCAGAACTACATCAACACCAAGCTCACCCCACGGGCAGTTGTTTGCATCCGGGAATGCATAGATCTTGATCTCTTTGCCATCAACTGTGATGGAGTCCTCGCCTGCGGAAACAGTGTCAGCCAGAGCGTATTTTCCCTGAGATGAATCATATTTTAATAAGTGAGCCAGCATCTTCGGGGATGTTAAATCGTTGATTGCAACTACTTCATAACCCTCTGCGCCAAACATCTGTCTGAATGCAAGACGTCCAATACGTCCAAAACCGTTGATTGCTACTTTTACTGCCATGATTTTATTCCTCCTAAGAATGAAATATTTTAACCGGCGGCAAATACTGCCGATTATTTGTGTGTTTCAATAGTTTGTTAAAGAAACATCAACCTATAAGCCATTTTACCTAATTTGTCCTAAAAATTCAAGTGAAAAATGCAAATTTATAATTCTTTTATGTTACCGAGCTGCTCCTATGGACTTTTGGCAAATTTTCTATTATGATAGACCGAAGCAGATGCTTTTATACAATCGATAGAAAGAAGGGATTTCTCTGAAAACAGATTTTCATATCCATTCCTCATTTTCCGCGGACTCCTCCGCTCCCATGGCAGCCATGATCGAGGAGGGCATCCGCCTGGGGCTTACTTCCATGTGTTTTACAGAACATGTCGATTACGGCTATGTAGCCGATGGCCTGGAGTTTGTGACAGATCTTTCCGCCTATAAAGCGGAGCTGGAACGCTACCGCGCCCTGTACAGTGACAGCATGGAGCTGCTCTTTGGCATTGAACTGGGGCTTACGCCCTCTCTGGCAGAAATGCTTTCCGCCTGTGTAAAAAACTGGAAGTTTGATTTTGTGATCGGTTCCTCCCATACGGTACACGGGGCAGACCCTTACTATCCTTCCTTCTATGAAGGCCGAAGGGAGGAGGACTGTTACCGTGAGTATTTTCAAACAGTCCGGGAAAATCTGGAAGCTTTCTCCGACATCGATGTCTACGGACATTTAGACTATGTGGTGCGGTACGGCCCCAGCCGGAATGCCTTTTATTCCTATGAAACATACCGGGACGAGATCGACGACGCCCTGGAGGCTCTCATAGACCACGGCGTAGGCCTAGAGCTGAACACGGCCGGGTACAAATACGGCCTGGGCGCCCCAAATCCTCACCCCGATATTCTCAGGCGCTACCGGCAGCTCGGAGGCGAGATCGTCACCGTCGGAAGCGACGGCCATGCCCCTGAGCATCTAGCCTATGATTTTCACAGGGTACGGGACCTGCTTTTGTCCTGCGGTTTCCGGTACTATACGGTTTTCCGGAACAGGAAACCGGAATTTATCAAGCTTTAAACCGGCGCAGGGAATAATCCCTGCGCCGGTCGTCTCTGCCTCATTCTTCAGGCTGTTTTACTTTTTTAAGATCTTTACGCTTCCCGCCGTCTTGGCCTTTTTGATAAGCTTCGCGTACGCTTTATACTTTTTCTTTGGCACAGTGATCTTAGCTTTTTTGTAGATGCCGCGGAACGCCCACTTACCGATGGTTTTCAGTTTCACCGCCTTCACTGTAGCCTTCTTCAGCTTCTTACAGCCGTCGAAAGCCTGTTTGCCGATTTTTGTCACGTTTTTCCCGATCACTACCTGCGAAACCTTCACGCTTTTCCGGAATGCCTTAGGCGCGATCTCCGTCACTTTATAGACATAGCCTTCGATCGTAATCGTATCAGGTATCACAATCCTGGAGGCCTTCTTTACAGGCTTTTGCACCGCCACCGTCTTTTTCGACGTACTTGAAGCCGTAACCTTATACCACAGGGCACTTGTCTTGTAGGTGCTTCCCACCTTAGGCAGCGGCTTTTCGGGAACGGGTGTCCCATTGTCCACAGGCTTTTTCTGAAGGGCGGCCTCCGCTTTCTTTACAGCCTCCCCCGCCGACAGGATGTCCTCTAAGGACGCCTCCGGGTTTGCCAGAACCTTCTCCGCGCGGTCCAGGGCAGCCCTGTAGGCCTTCCAGCTGGCTTCCGTATAGTCTGCCTCCTTCTTTCCGGAGGATGAACGGCCAAGCTGTTCTCTGAGGGCTTCCGCCGCTGCTTCCTCCTTCGTTCTGTCTTTTATGACACGCAGGGTGATCTGCCCGCTTACGCCGCTTTCATCCCTGGCCTCCGCCCGGATGGTAACGCTTCCCTCTGCCTTTGCCGTCACCAGGCCGTCCTCATCCACAAAAGCAATCCCCTGGTTTTCGGATATCCAGCTCACGCTCCCGTCCGAAGCGTCTTCCGGAAGGACTTTCGCGTGAAGCTGCAGTGTCTCACCCACCTTAAGCTCCGTTTTGTCTGCCGTCAGCTGGATGTCTGTCACCAGGCGCGGCGGCACGGTAAGCCTGATTTCCGCAGCGCTTGAGAAGATCCCGTTGTTGCACACAGAGGAAGTTACCACAAATTTGACATATTTAGCCCTTTTCGCCTCTGCGAAAGAAGCCAGCTTCCAGGTTCTGTCGGAGCTCCATCTTCCTTCCGCCGCCAAGGTGTAATCGGTTCCGTCTGTGCTCACATAGATCTGATAGCCTGTCACAGTTCCGTTAGAGCTGGTATCCTGCCTCGGCAAATAGCGAAGCCCCGCAATCTCCGTCTCTTCCTTTAATTCAAACACAAGGTAATGATTGTCATAAGACTCCTTGTCATTGCCGCCGGAGTACCTGGTATGCCAGATCGTGCCCCTGTCACCGTCCAGTACATTTGCCGCGCTGCCGTCTTCGCTGCTCGTCTCTTCACTTCCTGCTTCTTTGAGCCTTGTATTCTCTGCCGGGTAGTCGTCGGCGTCCCCAGAGGCCGCACCGCCCGCGCTGTAATTTTTCAGGATATCCAGGCCGAGAGCCTTCAGATCCTCGCCGGAAGCCTCTGTTGTGTACTCTGTGTTCGCCCTGGCCCAGGCCCATTCAAACTCAAACCAGTTGATCCTGCCGGCGCTCTCTCCCGCAAGCTCCGCCTTCTTCTGGTCAATCCACATACTCCAGCGCTGTTTATAGTAATCTTTTGTCAATCCGGCCCACTGGCGGTTGGAGTAATCCTTCAATCCGCCCGTCTCACACTGGGGATATCCGCCCCAGGTGGTCACCAGCGACTTTGCGTTAAACTCGTACAGATCCTTTGTGAAATCGTCTGTCCCCTCTGCCATTCTCTCTGCCATGCCTACCCAGGTGCCCAGAAGGAACTCTTTTCTCGTACCCAGCACCTTCTCCACCTTGTCAATCAAGGCCAGGAATTTGTCGGAGGCCTTTGTAAACGCATCCAAATCTCCCGCTTCCAAGGCGCTTACCATCGTGCCGTGGTAGACCTGGGCCGTGTTTGACAGCACCTGTTTTAAAATATCCGCCACATCATAGAGATATCCGTCGCTCTCTTTAAATTTGTCATACTCCTTTAACAGGAGTCCTGCCGCCTTCTCAAGGTCTGCCATATCGTAGCTGATCACCGCGTTCCCCCAGGTCGAGGCAGCGCCGATGCTTGTGGACGGACGCGCATTGACATAGGACTCCGGAGCGCCCTGTCCCAGCATATTGAGAGATGCCTTGTAAACGGTGTTCTCCAAAATCAGCATCGCCTGGTAAGCATTTTCACTCTCGCCGCCGTAGCGTCTCTTTGCGTACTCTCTCAGCCACCAGGAGGTATCGATTTTCTCCAAGGGCTTGCTGGCGTCGTCGCACCATACCGTTTCAAAAAGAAGGTCGTAGAGCACCGGATTATTCTGGGAACCCTCAGGCGTAATACCTACACCGCTCATCACCGGCGAAGTGTTGGCCGCCTGTATCACGCCTTCCACCAAATTATCCATATGTCCATGAAGGCCCATCCTGCCTCCGAAGTTATTCAGCATACAGTACACAAAGGGTGTATTCGCAAAGTTTCCTCCGCCGTACGCGTTGGGATTTGTCTCATTCCAGTGGGGAGTCTTCTCTGCGTACAGATCCAGGATCAGGGCATGGTCTCTGTTTCCCTCCAGGCCGGAAAGCAATCCGTTGGTGGGATTTCCCTGCCAGGACTGAATTACCCACACCGCATTCGGATCGTAATCCATCATCGCTTTCAGCGTGTACCGGCTCACATCCGCCGTGTTCATGCCTCCTGTATTTCCTCCCTCATGGAAAGGATCCGTAGCATAATAGTCCGTCACATCCCCGTACACATTTTTCTGGCACTCATAGAACAGCGCCGCGTACTTCTTATAAGCGTCACTGGTCGTGCGCAGCATATAGGGCCGCTGGAAAGCGCACCAGAGCCCCTGAGCGATCACGTCACTTGTGTTCAGGGCATATTCACCGGAAGCTACCTGCGCCACATCGGTGGGAACCATACCGCTGTATCCCTGAAGGGCGGGCTGCATTCCAAGCTTTCTCATAATGAGCTGATTCTTTCTGGCAAGCTCTGTCCTGTCGGCAAACCAGTTGTCATGCACCGGGCCTCCGTAGCCGGAAAGGTTTGCCATATATGCCCAGGCATAATAGGCCGGGCCCGCGATATAATCTTTCACCTGCTGATGGCTGTAGCCCAACGTCTCCAAAAACTGTCTCCAGACCTCTTCCTGGCCTGTAACGTCAAGCACCAGGTTTACGCCGTTTAAGGCAAGCCAGTCAAGCTCCTTTCTCCACTCGTCCTCTCCCCAGAAAGCCATGGAATAGGACATGGTGCAGTAGTTGTAGGCATAACGCACAGGAACTTTGCATTCCTTATGAACCTTCGTTCCCACAGCAACCGGCGATTTCGGCATCTTCACCTGATTTCCCACCTGGGTGATGGATGCACCGCAATAATATTTCAGGTAATGATTTAAGCCTGTCGCCAGGGATACGCCGTCATTTCCTGTGATGCGGATCTTTCCGTTTGCCCCGTCTTCCAGTTCAAAATAGTCAAACTCCGCCTCTTGGCCAAGCACGAAATCAAACCAGTCCCTATAGGCCTCCCCAAGGTTTCTGCTGACGATTCCCTGTACCTCCTGAATCGTGTCCTCCGCCGTGACTGCCGTGTCATAGTCAGATTCTGTATAGGATACGGGAGGAATAAACGCCGCCTCTTTCCTGTCGCCTACTCGTTTTCCTTTGATCCGCACCTCATTTAAAACTGCTTTCTCGTTCTCAGAATGATACTCCAGGAGAATGCGCACACTGCTTGCCTTTACCTGCCCTGCGTCATACACCTCCCCTGTCTCCGGGCAAGATTCCCTGCCTGTCTTTTCCGCCAGCTTTGCGTAATTTTGGCCATCGCTGCTGTAATAAATAGAATACTGGGAATAACCGGCGGAAGGTGTATAAACCTCCACTTCATCCAGGCTGTACTCCCCGTCCAGCCCGATATCCACGTAGGCCGGATACTGTTTGGCTGTCCAGGTATTCTTTGTGTTTCCGTCAACAATCCTTCCCACTGTGTCCTGGTTATAATTTGCGTGAATATCTTTCGTCTCCCAGGCGATATTTTCCGTATCGGCTTCCACGATGGACGCCTGGTTTGCCAGCACCTGGAAATCCGCCAGCTTCGGTATGGTATTTTTCGCCGCCTCATTGGCCGCCTGGAATACTGCCTTCACCGACTCGCAGGAAATCTCCTTTACATCCTCTTCGATCTCACTGGCCAGGATCTCCGCCTTTCTGTCAGCTGCCCCCGTACCCACGGTGCCTTCCGTCAGCTTCTCGTAAGCCTGGATTCCCTTCATTTTTCCATAGAGCGTATAGCTGTACCGGGCTCCTGTATCGTCCTGGGCCATTGCCAGAGTGATTTTCCGTATCTTCTGGTTGACCCTGAAGCTCGTCTCCACATACGCTTCCTCCCCCGGATCCATGGCTCCAAGGGTTTTCCTGTACAGGGGGGCAGCCGTGGCGTCATCACCGTCCGTAATCTTCCCGCGGTTTTCTTCCGTATCCACACTGGCATCCAGGGATACCTTTTCCGCAAGATTCTTCAGGACGATCTCCTCTTCCGCTTCATTGTCGATATAGATCTCCACCTCAGCGATAGCCGGCCAGAAGCCTCCCGCCGCTCCATTATTCAGCGGATTATCCAGTGTCACATACAGATGCGACATAGCCTGGGGAACCGTAAATTCATAGGCATACCCATCATCAAAATTTACCTGTTTCCTGGAGCCCTCCACGGTAACCAGATCGCTGGTTACGCCGTTTAACGCGTATTTCAGGCTCACCTCCACACTCCAGGGCGTGTGGCCCTGCTCAAATTTCAGCACCACCCTTTTTACGCATTTCGTATTTGCGGCCGGCAGGGCAAATTCTGCCGTGCAGGGCCATGTCGCTCCATTATTTACCCAAAGGGTGGATGTATCCCCATCCGTCATATTTTCTGCCGGATGCTGTGCAGACGGCACAGTGATCGCGCACTGCCCGGCAATGTTTGTCTCCCCGGATGCTTCTGCTGCCAAGCCTGCCGCAGGCATTCCGGTGAATGCCAGCACAGAGGCCAGCACCAGGCCGACAGCCCGTTTCCATAGACTTCGTCTCATATAAGCTCCTCCTTTATGAACTGATGATGTTGAAAGCCCCATACGGGTACTCAGACCCGTATGGGGCTTTACCATTTTTACTTCTTAATCGTCACCGTCTTTTTCTGTCCTTTCTTGGCCAAAAGCTTCTTGTACGCTTTATACTTTGCCTTCGGCACCCGGATCACTGCTTTAGCATGGATGTTTTTCAACATAGCCTTTCCTGCTTTTTTCAGTACACGGCTCTTGATTGTGATGCTCTTCAGATTCTTACAGCCAGAGAAAGCCTTGGCCCCGATCTGCCTGAGCTTCGTACTGTTCAGCACTGCCTTTTTCAGAGCTGTACAGTTTGCAAACGCGCTGCTGCCGATGACTTCTACATTTTTACCGACAGTTGCCGTTTTCAGTTTTTTGCAGTTTTTAAACGCCCCGGCTCCTATGGAAGTAACCTGATAGCTTGCGCCTTTCCAGATAACCGTGTTGGCCACTTTTACGGAAGTTCTCTTCTTATTCTTAACGCCGGTCACTGCCACCGTCTTCTTTGCGGCGCTCGTCACTTTATAATTGTAGCCGTTTACCTCAAAGATATCTCCGTCCTTGACCCCTGGATTTGTCGGGTTCACAGGAGGTTTGTCGGGATCGTCCGGTTTGTCAGGTTTATCCGGTTTGTCTGGATTATCGGGGATAACCTCCTTTTTCGCTGTGAAGCGGAGTGACGCCACTGCTGAGCTCTGCCCCTGGCTTCCGACAGCCACAACCTTCACCGCATACGCCTGTCCCTCAACCAGATCTGTCAGCGCATACTCTGTCTTTTCCGTCTCGCCCACAAATTTGCTGTCCAGATAGATCCTGTATTTCACGGCGCCTGCGGATGCCTTCCAGGTCAGCTGTGCCTTCGTGGCAGCTTCTTTCTGCTCCACCTTAAGCTCTGCAGGCTGCTCCGGCTCATTGCCGCCCTGGGACGGAGCAGCCGGAGTGGTAAAGGAAATATCAATGACCTCGGCCGACTCCAAACCGTTTGCGTTTACTGCCTTAACAGAAACCGCATACGTAGTCTCAGGCGTCAGCCCCTCCAGCCAGAGGTGGTTTTCTTCCGTCGATGCCTTCTTTGTTCCGCTGATATAAATATTGTAACTGTCTGCTCCTTCCACTGCGTCCCAGATCAGCATCGCGCGGCTGCTCTCTGCCACGCCTGTGCCCTTGGTTCCTGCCGGAATCACCGGAGCGGGAAGCTCCCTCTCACGGAGTCCTTCGGCCGCTTTGTCAAGAGCCTTGACAAGTGCGTCATAATCGGACGCCGTCTCGCCGTTCATCGCCTCCACAGCTGCATCCATCGCCGCTTTGAAAGCAGCCCAGCCGGTCTCCTCGTACTGAATCTCTTTCTTTCCTGCATGGCGCTCGATGGCTGTCTGAAGAGCCGATTTATCCGGATTGGATGTAGGTGAAGTAAACACCTTAAGGTAATCCAGATTTGCCTGCTTTCTGCCGTCACGGTTCACAACTGTGCAGCGGATCGTATGGTTTCCATCCGTCAGGTCTTTCTTGCTGTACAGGCACTGCTGGTTATCGCCTGAGCTGCTTCCGGCCATGCTGAATGTGCCCATATCCTTATCATCAATGGCAACCTGAAGGTTTGCAAAGTTCTCATGCTTCTGTACGTATACTTCGATACCTGTACCTGTAAAACTGTAGGTGAAAGAATCCCCTTCCGTGGAAGCCTCTGTCTTCGTTCCTCCATGGTGCTTCTCAGGCTCTCCTGCCCAGGTACTCCAGCTTCCGCTCCATGTGATGGCCGGGTTCGGTGCATTCTTGTCCACGGAATCCTCCACCTCATAGCTCTCCTCTGCTGCTCCCGGCAGCGCCACCGTAATATCCAGTGAACCGCTCTTGGCAGCATCTGCCGCGGAGACTGCCGTCACCGTCACCACGCCGCTCTTGTCATTGAGAGTCAGAAGGCCGTTCTCATCGATCGTTCCCGCTGCTTCCCCTGACTTTGTGGCCACAGACCAGATAACATTTTTGTTTTCTACTTCCTTCGGCGTTACCTCTGCCGTCATCTGCAGGGTACTGCCGGCCTTGCTTACCTTATGGATTCCGCTGGCCGTATCTACACGCACCTGCTCCACACCAGCCGCTCTGTTATTAATGACACGGAAGGCGTCAAGCTCCACCTTTGTGCCGCTGCTCTGGGCGCATTTCTGATTCATCGCGCGCAGGACAATGGTGTGAAGGCCGTACTCCAGATCCTTATTGCTGTAAACGACTGCCTGTCTCTCGGAGCTGGCGGCATATGTGTCTGCCTGGCCGCAGTCCTTTCCGTCCACGGTAACCGCATAAATACCTCTGTCCACGTTCTTGCAGACAACAACCTCAATACCCGTTCCTAAGAAGGTCAGGGATGCTGTCTCCGTTCCCTCCGGATTCTGTAAAAACTTAATGGTTCCGTTATAGTTTACACTGTCGCTGTTCCAGTTGCCCCAGCCTCCGTCATAGATCACCCTGGCATCCTGGTCGTCGATCATACCTGCCATATTTCTGTAATCCAGTTCCTCAGCCGCCTGGCTCTTCTCAGATTCCGTGCCCTGCTCTAAGGACGTCACCCGGTAGGACAGGGTTCCCATCACATCATAGGCCTGCGTATCTGTAAAATGAGCCTCCTTAATGCCGGATGCGATCTTTACTAACTCGCCGCCCTTTACCTGACGGTATACCTGGTAAGAAGCGTCTTTGGACGCCACCGGGTTCCAGGACAACTCCACCTGGCTGCCGCTGACTCTCATCGCCTGCAGCCCTGACGGCGTCTCTGCCTTCACCGTCTCCGGGAACTGGCTGATGGTGTAGCTCTTTCCTTTCTCTGTGGCAAAGGAAATACGGTTGTCGGACAGTTTTGTAATCTTTACATCCTTTCCTGCCTGATCTGTCACAGAAGCCAGGAAAATATTATCGTACTGCACTGTGGCTTCACCGCCGTTCTTGGAAGTAACGACTGCCTGGTCAAGCTGTCCATCTGCCCAATCCATATCCACTTCGAAATTTCCTCTCGCCAGCAGTCCGTCCACATGGCCTTCGCTCCAGTCATCGGGAAGCGCCGGAAGCAGGTTTATATAGCCCATATTGCTCTGCATGATCATCTCGTTCACGCCAGAGGTGTATCCAAAGTTTCCGTCAATCTGGAAGGGCGCGTGGCTGTCCCACAGATTCGGGTAAATACCATCGTTAAACAGTGTTTTGATCAGCTGGTAAGCCTGGTTGCCCATTCCTGTTCTCGCCCAGGAATTGATACGCTGTCCCATACCCCAGCCTGTGCTCTTCATTCCACGGTCTGTCAGGGAAACGATCACGGCGTCCATGTATTCTCTGTTATCTACAGAAATAAGGTCTCCCGGAAACAGTCCGAGCAGGTGGGACATATGACGGTGTCCTCTTTCACCTAAGCTTCCCAGTGTTGTCTCCGTATACCACTCTTTGATCTGTCCGCTGTCTCCCACCTCGATGGGCGCCAGCCTGCTCTGGGTCTCTTTCCACTCAGCCACCTTCTCCGCGTCTACGCCAAGGGTCTCAGCCGCTATAATCGTATCCTCGTACAGCTGCCAGATCAGTTCCTGCTCGTAGGCATTTCCCAGTGTTCTGGGGCCGTGCTCCGGAGAATACGTAGGCGCAGATACGAGACGCGTGCTCTTTGTGCCATCCGCAAGAGTAATCTCTGCGCCGCTGTCCACAAGAATCTGGTCATAGAGCAGCGCTTCCTCACGCAGCATGGGATAGATGCGCTCCCGCATGAAATCCTCATCCTTTGTGTACTCATAATACTCCCAGCAGTTCTGCAAAATCCAGGGCACTGCCGCCGGAGACCATCCCCAGGAGAAATCCCAGCCCGGACAGGTCCATCCGAAAGGCGTATTCTGGGTATGAGCCGTGAATCCGTTTTCTTCTCCCTCACCGCTCACAATGCCATAGTACGTCGCCGCTGTCACACGTCCCGGCTCCCTCAGAGAGTCCACATAGTCAATCAGAGGAATCGCGCACTCCGCCAGGTTCGCGGAATAGGTCGGCCAGTAGTTCATCTGTAAGTTTACATTCATATGGTAATCGCTGCCCCAGGGAACTCTGCCCGCGTCTCCCACACGGTTCTGCCACACACCCTGAAGGTTTGACGGAAGATCACCCGCTCTTGAAGAAGCGATGGTCAGGTATCTGCCATACTGATAAAGAAGAACCTCCAGATATCTTCTTTCCGCCTCAGAGGCATTTCCTGCCTTATAGGCTGCCAGAAGCTCATCCGTGGGTTTATCGGAAACAGCCTGTCCCAGATCCAGGGTCAGCCTGTCATAAAGCCCGCAGTAGTCAGACAGATAGTCTTCCTTCACCTGGTCGTATCCTTTGTCTTTCGCCGCGGATACTGTGGAGGCAACGGCCGCTGCCAGCTCGGCGTCTGTCTCTCCCGTCCTGTAGGCCGGGTACTCGTTCTTATAATCGGTATCTGCAGACACAAAGATAACGGCCTCCTTAGCCCCCGCAATATCCAGAGAGCTGCCGTCAGCATTCGCTGTCATGGTTCCTCCCACCGGCACTACCTGCAGCATAGAATTCATCTTCATCTGATTGTCCTGCATGGAGCCTGCCGTAACGATGGTTCCATCCGCGGCGTCCACATCGTACGTTACATCTTTTCCCAGTTTCCTGGAGGTCACATTTTCCGCATTGTCTACCGGGAAGCTCACATTGAAATCCAGGGTGCCATTTCCCTCAGCTGTAAGCTTCATCACCAGCACATTGTCGGGGTGGCTGACGAAGTACTCTCTGTGGTAAGACGTTCCCTGGGCGCTGAAAGCAACCTCCGCAATTCCTGTCTCCAGGTCAAGGCTTCTCTCATAATCTTCTGCCTGTGCCGCCTCAATTCCCTTAAAGTTCAGATAGATATCGCCCCAGGACTGGTAAGCTCCGTAGCCGTCAGACGATCCCACCAGATAATTGCACAGATTTGACGCGTTGGAATTTCCCGCCATAAAAGCGTCCACCACATCTTTATATGCCTCGGTCATCAGCTTTCCGTTGGAAGCCGTCGTGATATTTCCGCCCTGATAATTTGGCCTTGAGCTGCTGGGACCTCCATTCCATAAGGTCTTTTGATTGAAGGTCAAGCGTTCTGTTTGTATCTCTCCATAAACATTGGCTCCCATGTAGCTGTTTCCGATGGGAAGGGTAAACTGCTGCCACTGATTGTCCTCAGCGGTGGTGCCAAAAGATCCTCCGCTTAAAATCGTCGTTCCCTGGCTGGCCGGTTTATTGTACCACAGACGCAGCTTGCATTCCCCATCCGCCTCTGTTGTCTTCTCGGTCGCGACAGCTCCTGTACTTTGTGCCAGTACTGTCATGCCGCTCATGCTCATAAGCATGGATACGGACAGAAGCAGGGATATCATTTTCTTTTTCAAACTTCCTTCCTCCTTTAAATTATGATGGTTTCGAAAAGCCGCCTGGGCAGGCCTTTCTCATATATCCGCAGCCATCCGGTCTCCCCGCATCTGCCAGGAGAAACACTTCCCGGCCCTTGCCTCCGTAAAATCTCACCTCCCTGAACCATCTTCCCATGGCTTTCAAGGCAAAACTTCTGATGCAGGTTAAGCAACTGCCTATATTATATATATTATACAATGTCCTCTTTCTTTTTTCTATAGTTTCCGCACAAAAAGAATAAAAAGTAGAACAGTAGAAAAAGAAAAAGTTCAGCCTTTCGACTGAACTTTTTCTCATTTATGATCTTTTATTTTACATCTTTCATGCTGAAACTGATTCTGCCCATCTTATCCTTACCAAGGCATACAACCTTCACCACATCTCCCAGCGTCAGCACATCTTCCACCCTGTTGATCCTGTGCTTGGAAATCTTGGAAATGTGTACCATGCCTTCCTTGCCCGGCGCGAACTCCAGGAAGGCGCCAAACTCTTTAATGCTGACTACCTTGCCCATGAATACCTGTCCCGCCTCAAAATCTGTAGTGATAATGCGAATCATTTCCATAGCCTTATTCATGGACTCCTGCTCTGTGCCGCAGATCGATACTGCGCCGTCATCGCTGATATCGATCTTCACCCCGGTCTGGTCGATGATGGCATTGATGGTCTTTCCTCTCTGTCCTACCACATCGCCGATCTTCTGGGGATCGATCTGAAGCTGAATAATCTTGGGCGCGTAGGGTCCTACCTCCGGTCTGGGCTGGGCAATAGCCTCCTCCATCACACCGTGCAGGATAAAGGTTCTGGCCTCTTTTGTCCTGGCAATCGCCTCCTCGATGATGGGCCTTGTCAATCCGTGAATCTTGATATCCATCTGGATAGCGGTAATTCCATTGTCTGTACCGGCTACCTTAAAGTCCATATCTCCGAAGAAATCCTCCAGTCCCTGAATATCCGTCAGAACCAGGTAATCATCATCCGTTTCCCCTGTTACGAGGCCGCAGGAAATACCTGCTACCGGACGCTTGATGGGCACGCCTGCCGTCATCAGAGACATCGTAGAAGCGCATACGCTGGCCTGGGAGGTCGATCCGTTTGACTCAAAGGTCTCGGATACGGTACGGATCGCATAGGGGAACTGCTCTTCACTGGGCAGTACCGGAAGCAGTGCCCTCTCCGCCAGGGCGCCGTGACCGATCTCACGTCTTCCCGGTCCTCTGGAAGGTCTCGTCTCTCCCACGGAATAGCTGGGGAAATTGTAATGATGCATATAGCGCTTGCTCGTCTCTGCCTCATCCAGTCCGTCCAGCCTCTGGGCCTCAGAGAGGGGCGCCAGCGTGGTGATCGTACAGATCTGTGTCTGTCCTCTGGTGAACATGGCTGAGCCATGAACCCTGGGAATCAGGTCGATCTCAGCCGCCAACGGGCGGATCTGGTTGATAGCACGTCCATCGGGACGCTTATGATCCTTTAAGATCATCTTGCGGACAGTCTTCTTCTGATACTGATAGACAGCGTCTCCCAAGAACGGAAGCCACTCTTTCTTCTCCGCAAGGGCCTCCTCCAGCCTGTCTGTGATCACACGGATGTTCTCTTCTCTTGTCTGCTTGTCGTCAGTAAATACGGCTGCCTCCATCTCTTCCTGGGGAACCAGCTCTTTGATGGCCTCAAACAGCTCCTCCGGAACTGCGAAGCTGGTATAGCTGTGCTTCTCTTTTCCGCACTCTGCTACGATCGTATCGATAAATTTAATAATCTCCTGATTGACCTCGTGAGCCGCGAAGATAGCGTCGATCATCTTTGCCTCCGGAACCTCGTTCGCCCCGGCCTCGATCATGATGACCTTATCTCTGGTGGAAGCCACGGTAAGCTGCAGGTCAGAAGCTTCCTTCTGTGCCGCTGTGGGGTTGAACACAAATTCTCCGTCCACCATGCCCACCTGGGTGGTAGCGCAGGGTCCGTCAAAAGGAATGTCAGAAATCGTAGCCGCGATGGCTGCCCCCAGCATGGCGGTAAGCTCCGGGCTGCAGTCCTGGTCCACAGAAAGCACAAGATTTTCCAGCGTCACGTCATTTCTGTAATCCTTCGGGAACAGAGGACGCATCGGACGGTCAATGACACGGTCTGTGAGGATCGCGTTTTCTGACGCTTTTCCTTCACGCTTGTTAAAGCCTCCCGGGATCTTTCCCACAGAATACAGTCTTTCATTATACTCTACACTCAGAGGAAAGAAGTCAATCCCTTCCCTGGGCTTTTCAGAAGCTGTGGCTGTCGCCAGCACAGTCGTATCTCCATAGTGCATCAATACCGCACCGTTTGCCTGCTTCGCCACCCTGTCCACATCTACGGTGAGGGTTCTGCCTGCAAGCTCCATCGAAAAACTCTTATACATAAATCTTCTCCTTGTTTTGATCTTTGTTGGCTGCCTGCAGTGAGATCCGAAACAACTGAAAAACAGATATCAAAAGATGTCTGCTTTTCAGTGGTCTCGGCCTGCTTTCGCAGGCATGAGTGATTAAGTTCCTTCCACCAGAAAAATGGGACGGAATCTCTCCCGTCCCTTCTGATTGAACTATTTTCTGATTCCTAATTTACCAATTAAAGTACGGTATCCTTCCAGGTCTGTTTTCTTTAAGTATGCCAAAAGGCCACGCCTCTGACCGATCATCTTTAACATACCTCTTCTTGAGTGATGATCCTTCGGATGCTCTTTTAAGTGGTCTGTCAGCTCACGGATCCTTGCTGTCAGAATAGCGATCTGAACCTCCGGTGAACCTGTGTCGCCCGGTGTTCTTGCGTACTCGTTGATGATAGCTGTTTTCTTTTCTTTAGAAATCATGGTAAATCCTCCTGTTTTTTAAACCGCCTGATATTAAGAACCGGTCGGAGTCTCCAGAGTTCTGAATATCGGCTGAATTTCATACTCATAGAGTTTAGCACAAGACAATTCTCCCGTCAACTGTTTTTTCTTCCTATTCTTTTCCCCTACTCTATCAGCCTGAAGCCTCCGACCAGGGGCAGCTCTTTCTCCACGCCGGTTACCGCATGGAAAATACCAATGCCTATCAGGACAAGAAATAAAATAGATACCATGTCCAGAATATTCGACAGGAAATACAGCCTCCAGGAAATCGACAGGATGGCTACCCCCAAAAAACTCCTGACTGCCCACCAGACAACCTCACCGATTAAGAGAATCAGCCCCTGGTTGCTGTGAAAACGCACATATTTGGATTTTTTGCCCATAAAAATGGAAACTAATACCAGTATTCCCAGATAAGCCAAAACTGCCAGTACCTTTTCCTGGTCTCCGTTCTTTATTTCATGATCGCGCATGATGCCTCCTCCTTTGCAGGAAAAATTCCTACTAATTTTTTCTTTCTATTGTACATCCTGCGCTATTCGGATTTCCAGGTTCCTTTAGGTTCTTTTACGTCCGCGTTACAGCAAACGCATAGCGGTCAGCAAAAACAGCAGGCCGCCGATCAGGCAGACACACAGTCCCCCATAATACAGGGCCGGGGACACATAGCTTCCCTGGGTTCTCTCCCTGATTCTAAAATGTTCCGGTTTTTCTTCGTCATACTGAATCTCAATCTTCTGGTTTAAGGTAAAAGGGCAGGGATTTCCTCCCCGCTCATAACGCTTTTTATACAGTCTGCCCGCCGCATAATAAGCAAAAACGGCATAATAATAGTCATGGATCCCCTTTTCCCTGCCCGCTCTGTCAGGCTCATCCACCTGGATCTCCACTACCGTAGCCGTGGCTCTTCCTCTGTACCGCTGCCGTTTGCTAAGGTAGGAGCGGCTTGCAGCCGACGCCGCCAGCATGACCCCGCCGCCTATCATCAGCAAAAAACTCAGAGTCCAAAAAAAACTATTCACCAAAATACTCCTTCCCTGAGGAAATATCCGCATCGATCTGACGATGCAGCGCCTCCCTGGCAGAAAAGCTTTTTTCCGGGCGCATCCACTTTAAAAACTGTATTTCGATCGTTTCTCCCAGCAGCTCTCTGTCAAAATCAAAAAGATACGTCTCTACTCCCCGGAAACTTTTTCTTCCCTTTTCACTGCCTCCCACATTCGTGATTCCCGGAAAACTCACCTTTCCAATAATCGTCCTGGTAATATAGACCCCTTCAGGCGGCAAAAGCTTTCTTGTGCTGGCCGCAAGGCTCACCGTAGACAGACGGGAACCGGACGCGGGCTCCTGCCCGTGAAGCACCTCCCCGGATACAAAAAACGGATAGCCCAAAAGCTCTCCCACCGTCTCCATATGACCTGCAGCCAGTTCCTCCCTGATATAGGTACTGCTGATATCCCGCCCGTGGTATTGCTCCTTTTTCAGCACTTCCACCGTATAACCATATCTGTGCTGCAGCTCCTGCAGCAGCCTGAAATCTCCGCTTCTCTGGTAGCCAAAGCGAAAATCGCTCCCTACCACCAGATACCGGGCATGAAGCCCCCGAACCAAAATATCCTCTATAAATTCCTCCGCGCCCATGTGGGTGATCTCCGGCGTCAGGGGACAGTCCAGAAGATAGTCCACGCCCAGCTTCGCGGCCATCCGCCTTCTCTCCTCATCCGTAAGGATCTGTCCCTTCTCCATGGGGTTCAGCGTAAACACCACACTTTTGCAGTTTCTTTTCTCCAGCTCCCGTATACGGCTCACCAGCTTCTGGTGGCCCAGATGAAGCCCGTCAAATTTTCCCAGAGTCACTGCCGTGTCGTCATCTATATAAAAGCCCCCTGGCCCCTGCATATATTCCATAGTCTCTTCAGCCTTTCCCTTGAAGTATGTTATTCGCCGCTGCCATCATAAAACATCTTTACGGGACGAAATCTGTTTTCCTTTTTTATATACTCATAAATCGCGTAAAAAGTCCCGTCTGCGCCGTATACACGCACATATCCGTTCCCTTCAGGAAACACCTGCTTTTTTGCCTGGCGGCTGTAAAAAGGGTTTCCGTTGGCCAGAAGCTTCTGATATTCCTCTTTAAGCGTCACGGCAGGATAGCCGGAAAACAACTCATCGATCCGGATGATATGTTCCCCCAGCTGCCCAAGATCCTTTAAAATTTCGATCTCCTCCAGCTTCAGGCTGTCCTCCAGGAAAAAGCTTCCCACCTGGGTGCGCAAGAGCTGTTCCATGCAGCCCCCGCAGCCAAGCTTCTCTCCGATATCATGGCACAGGGTTCGTATGTAGGTTCCCTTCGAGCAGGAAACAGTCATAGACACTCTCGGAAGAACGATTTCATGAATTTTGATCTCATGAATCTGTACCTTCCTTGCCTCCCTCTCTACAGTCCTGCCCTCGCGGGCCAGCTCATACAGCTTCTTTCCATTGACCTTCAGGGCCGAATACATAGGCGGAACCTGTTCATAGTCACCTTGAAAGGACTGAATCGCCTGATAGACCTCCT
This sequence comes from Lachnospiraceae bacterium UBA3316, assembly GCA_002361955.1. Lineage (GTDB taxonomy): Bacteria > Bacillota > Clostridia > Lachnospirales > Lachnospiraceae > Hominisplanchenecus_A. Next base: position 93,438 of record DESK01000010.1, on the reverse strand, counting down.
TGATGGAGGTAGTCACCTCGGCCTCCCTCAGCACACGGCCGGAGGTATCCTGCGTATCCGTCGTTTTTCCCAACAGAAGAATGGCGTGGTAGGTCTTATCCTTATCCGCCAGCAGGTCGCACACCTTCGTAGCCTTTCCCAGGCACACGGGCAAAACGCCCTCGGCGTCCGGATCCAGCGTTCCTGTATGACCGATTTTCTTCTGTCCAAGAATTCCCCGAAGCTTTGCTACCACATCATGGGAAGTATAGCCTTTTTCTTTATATACATTAATAATTCCGTGTATCACTTGTTTTTCTCCCCATCCTATCTCCCAGGGTCTGCTGCGCTGCATGCCAGCCTGAAGCCAAACGGCACCCCTGCTACATCTGTTTCTCAATACGGCGGGTCAGGTTATTTACCACATCGTAGAACGTACCCTGCATGGTACACCCTGCGGCCCGCTTGTGCCCGCCGCCGCCAAAGTAGACCGCCACTTCCTGCACGTCCACTTTTCCGTCGGAGCGCATGCTCACCTTGAACTCCTGGCTGTTTGTTTCATATAAGAAAATCGCCGTCTCCACGCCCTTCGTATTGCGGAGCTGGCTGACGATTCCCTCTATGTCCATAGGAGCGGCATGATAAAATTCCATATCTTTTTTTCTGATATGGCTGATAATGCACCGTTTATCCAGCACCAGGATACTCTCCAGCAGAGCTCTGCCAAGAATTTGATTCTGCACATAGGTCTTCTCAAAGAAGGTCTTTTCAACGATCTCTGAGAAATTGATTCCCGTCTCCATCAGCTTTCCGGCAACCTCCATAGTTTTCGGAGAAGTACAGGAATACTGAAAGACTCCCGTGTCATGGGAAATCCCCATGTACAGCGCCTCCGCAATCTCCTTTGTAACCTTATCAGGCTCCATAAGCCCGTATACCAGCTCCGAGGTGGAGCTGGCTTCCGGTATAATATAATTCACATTACCATATCCCTGATTGCTGATATGATGGTCGATACAGATACTTCTCTTTGCCGTATCCAGATATTTTTTCGCCTCCCCGAGACGTGCCGTATCGCCTGCATCCAGACAGAATATCACATCGTAGGAAAAATCCTCCCGGCAGCAGTGCTTTACTGCCTCGATATCTTTGATAAAGCGAAAGCTCTCTGGAAACTCCTCCAGATACACGTCTAACCGCTCTACCTGGGGGAAATATTTCTTAATATAAAGGTACAGCCCCATACAGGAACCTACGCAGTCCCCGTCCGGCCTTACATGGCCGGTGATGGCTGCGCTTCCTGCCTGTTTCAGTTCTGCTTCCAGATTAATCATTTTTATCATCTCCGCTTAAGCCGCCTGTCACCTCATCGATCAGTTTCGACATATTCACTCCATACTCAATGGACTGATCCAGCACGAAACGGATTTCCGGCGTATTGCGCAGGTTGATCGTCCGTGCCAGTTCCCGGCGGATATATCCCACCGCGCTTTTTAACCCTGCCAGCGTATCCTGCTGTGCCTTTTCATCACCCAGCACACTGACATACGCCTTGCAGGTCTTCAGATCCGGCGCTACCTCTACAGCCACCACGCTCGTCATAGGATGAATGCGTGGATCCTTGATCTCCCGGCTGATGATGCGGCTCAGCTCTCGCTGAACCTCACCATTGACACGGGTACTCTTGATACTGTTTTTTCTCATATTCTTTTCATCCTGCTTTCTGATTGCATTCTTAGCGAGGAACCTCTGCCATGATATATGCCTCTACCACATCCAGTTCCTGCAGGTCATTAAATTTCTCAAACACCAATCCACACTCGTAGCCGGCTCTGACCTCTTTCACGTCGTCCTTAAAGCGCTTTAAGGATGCCAGGCTTCCTTCATAGATCTGCTTTCCTTCTCTGCTGATGCGCACCAGGCAATTTCTCTGGAATACGCCGTCCAGCACGTAGGAACCTGCGATCGTACCTACGCCGGAAGCCTTGAAGGTCTGGCGCACCTCCGCGTGGCCGATTACCTTCTCCTCATACACAGGATCCAGCATTCCCTTCATAGCCCGCTCCACATCGGCAATGGCATCGTAGATCACCCGGTACAGGCGCACATCCACGCCCTCCCGCTCAGCCGTCGCTTTGGCTGTGGCGTCCGGACGCACATTGAAACCTATGATGATCGCGTTTGACGCGCTGGCCAGGCTTACATCAGACTCATTGATGGCGCCTACGCCTCCGTGAATGATCTTAACTACAACTTCCTCATTTGACAATTTCAGAAGACTCTGTTTCACTGCCTCCACAGATCCCTGCACATCGGCCTTCACGATCAGGTCGAGCTCCTTCAGGCTTCCCTCCTTGATCTGGTCGAAGATATCGTTCAGGGACAGAGACTTGGACTTTGTCTCCTCCAGAAGCTTCTCCCTGCCCTGGCTGATAAAGGTCTCCGCAAAGCTTCTCGCCTCTTTCTCATTAGCCGTAGCCACAAAGATCTCTCCGGCATTCGGCACATCGGAAAGTCCCAGGATCTCCACCGGCGTTGAGGGGCCCGCTTCCTTCACGCGTCTTCCCTTATCGTCCATCATGGCACGGACTTTTCCGTAGCAGGAACCTGCCGCCACAGGATCTCCCACATGGAGAACACCCTTCTGCACCAGAACGGTGGCCACAGGGCCTTTTCCCTTATCAAGCTCCGCCTCGATAACCAGGCCTCTGGCTGCTCTGTTCGGATTTGCCTTCAGCTCGCTGATCTCCGCCGTCAGGAGGATCATCTCCAGCAGGGTGTCGATTCCCTCATGGCTCTTGGCGGATACCGGTACAAAGATCGTGCTTCCGCCCCAGTCCTCCGGCACCAGCTCATATTCAGCCAGCTCCTGCTTCACTCTCTCTACATTTGCGCTGGGTTTATCGATCTTGTTGATCGCCACGATGATCTCTGTGCCGGCTGCCTTTGCATGGTTGATAGCCTCTACCGTCTGCGGCATCACACCGTCGTCTGCAGCCACCACCAGAATCGCGATATCCGTGGCATTGGCTCCACGCATACGCATCGCGGTAAATGCCTCATGGCCCGGTGTATCCAGGAATGTGATCTTCTGTCCATTGATGCTCACCACATAGGCGCCGATATGCTGCGTAATGCCGCCGGCCTCCTTGGCAATCACATGGGTATTTCTGATTGCATCCAGAAGGGAGGTTTTGCCGTGGTCTACGTGTCCCATGACACAGACTACAGGCGGCCTTGAAACCATCTTGGATTCGTCCTCCTCATCCTCCTTCAGAAGCTCTTCGATCACATCCACCTTTTCCTCCGGCTCTGCGATACAATTGTACTCCATGGCGATCTCCTCGGCCTTGTCATAGTCGATCTCATGGTTTACCGTCACCATCACGCCTTCCAGGAAAAGCTTTTTAATGATCGTGGACGCGGGAATCTTCATCTTTTCCGCCAGTTCCCCGATCGTCAGCTTCTCCGGCAGAATAATGGTCTTGATTTCATCCTCTTTCTTCTCCTGCGGCGCGGGCTTTACAGGAGGCTTAATGTTATTCTTTCCGCCCCGTCCGTTATTATTCTTCTGATTTGGCCTGTTCCCGCCCTGAGGACGTCCGCCGCCCTTCTCATAGCGCTCGAATTTATCTACGCGCTCCTGTTTTACCTTATCTGTCCTGGTTCTTGACTCCTTCGTCAGGGGCTTCATCTCCATGGGAGCCTGCGGGATTCCCTGGGAACGTCCGCCCTGGGGCCTTCTGTCGCCCTGAGGCCTGTTACCGCCCTGGCCCTGGGGCCTTCTGTCTCCTTGGGGTCTGCTGCCGCCCTGGCCCTGGGGTCTTCTGTCGCCCTGGGGTCTGTTGCCGCCCTGGCCCTGAGGCCTTCTGTCGCCCTGGGGCCTGTTGCCGCCCTGGGTTCTTCTTTCACCCTGGCCATTTCCGCCCTGGAAACGTCTGTCGTTCTGCCCTCTGCCCTGGCCTCTGTTCTGGCCGTCCTGGCTTCTGCCCTGGCCTCTGCCCTGGCTTCTGTTCTGGCCCTGCTGTCCTTCCTGGGTTCTCGGCTGCCTGGACTCCCGGCTGGCCTCCTGGGCCTTCGGCTGCCTGGGCTGCTGGCCGCCCTCCTGGGTTCTCGGCTGCCTGGGCTGCTGGCTGCCCTCCTGGGTCTTCGGCTGTCTCAGCTGCTGGCTGGCCTCCGGGGCTTTCACCTGCTTCGGCTGCTGGTCCTCCTGGGCCTTCGGCTGTCTCGGCTGCTGGCCCTCGGCCCGCTGTCCCTTCCCTTGCTTAGATCTCTGCCTTCCGATTCCCGTACGGCTGTTCTGCGGGTGAAATACCTGCGTAATATTTTTCTTTTTGGGGGCTGCGGAAGCCTCCGTTTTCTCTGCTTTTCCTAACTCTTTTTTTACTATTTCCATCTGCTCGTTCTCTATCGAACTCATATGACTTTTTACCTCTATTCCCCTTTCCGCCAAAAAGCTGAGAATCTCCTTGTTGTCCCTTCCCAACTCCTTCGCTAGCTCATGCACTCTGATTTTCGACATATCGACTACCTCCGTTCAAGCTGTTCCTTCATCGCATTGCCAAGGCCCTCATCGAGAACGGCAAGGGAAGCCCGGAACTCCTTGCCCATAGCCCTTCCCAGCTCATCCTTCGTCCCATAGAAATAAATCGGGACCTTGTAATACGCACACATATTCTGGAATTTCTTCTTCGTATTGTCAGAGGCCTCCTCCGAGACGATCACAAGCCTGGCTTCCCCCGTCTTTACTGCCTTCTCCGTGGAAAACTCACCGCTCACCGTCCTGCCTGCCTTTGTGGCCAGCCCGACCAGAGATAACACCCTACTTTGTCTCAATCGCATCGATCTCCTTCTTTAAACTGTCGTATATTTCCTGCGGAATGCTCATTTTCAGGGATCTTTCTAACGCCTTGCTTTTGACCGCCCTGGCAAAACATTCCTTCGAAAAACAAATGTATGCGCCCCTGCCGTTTTTCTTTCCTGTGGTATCGAGAACTACCTGGTCCTCCGTAGTACGCAGGATACGCATCATTTCTTTTTTATTTTTCATTTCCTGGCACCCGATGCATTTTCGCATAGGAACCTTCTTCACCTGACCCATGGACTACTCCTGCTCCTCGTTTAAGGACGCCTCTGCCGGATGTTCTCCGTCGGCTTCCTCTCCCTCTGCCGGATACTCCTCCTCATAGAAATCCTCGTATTCCTCCTCGTAAGTATCCTCATAATCCTCTTCGAACTCATCCTCCTCCAGGTAATAATCATCGAAATCTCCGGATTCTCTGGCCTGTGTCTCGCTCTTGATATCGATCTTAAAGCCTGTCAGTCTCGCTGCCAGCCTTGCGTTCTGGCCTTCTTTTCCGATCGCCAGGGAAAGCTGATAGTCAGGCACTACCACCTTGGCCGATTTCTCGTCGTCATCCGCGATGACAGATATCACCTTGGCAGGGCTCAGGGCATTTTCGATCAATATGGCCGCATTGTCACTCCAGTTGAGAATATCAATCTTCTCTCCGCGAAGCTCCTCCACGATCGCGTTGACCCTGGCTCCGTTCATACCCACGCAGGCTCCCACAGGATCTACATCCGGATTGTTCGACCAGACGGCGATCTTTGTTCTGCTGCCTGCCTCTCTGGCGATCGCCTTGATCTCCACCGTACCGTCTTTGACTTCCGTTACCTCAGACTCAAACAGGCGCTTTACCAGCTCCGGATGGGTTCTGGACACTACCACCTTCGGGCCCTTAGAGGTATCCTTCACCTCCACCACGTACACCTTAATGCGCTCCGTGGGGCGGAAGACCTCTCCCTTCACCATCTCGTTCTCATTTAAGACCGCGTCGATCTTGCCCAGGTTGATGCTTACATTTCTTCCTATATAACGCTGCACGATACCGGTAACGATATCCTTTTCCTTACTGTAATACTGATTGTACAGAACCTTTCTCTCTTCCTCACGGATCTTCTGAAGAATCACATTTTTGGCATTCTGCGTTGCGATCCTGCCGAATTCTCTGGACTTGATCTCCACGTTCACGATATCTCCGATATCATACTTGGAATCGATCAGCTTCGCGTTTGCAAGACTGATCTCCATCACGGGATCCTCCACATTCTCCACTACCGTTTTCTCCGCATGGACATTGAATTCACAGGTCTCCGGGTCAATAAATACTTTTACGTTGTCCGCTTTTCCGAAGTGGTTTTTGCAGGCCTGAAGCAGTGACTGCTCGATAGCCTCCAGAAGCGTATCCTTGCTGATATTCTTCTCCTTCTCCAGAATATTTAAGGCTTCCAACAACTCGTTATTCATGATTTGATCTCCTCCTTTATCACTCAAAAGTCAAATGCAAGCCTGACCAAAGCCACATTTGCTCTGTCGAAGACCAGCATCTCCTCATTCTCCATTTTCAGGGTGATGCTGCTCTTATCGTATGCGCTTAGAATGCCTGTAAACTCCTTCTGTCTGTCAACAGCCCTGTAGGTCCGAAGCTCTACTTCCTGTCCCACACTTCTTGCGAAGTCTTTTTCCTTTTTAAGGGGTCTTCCAAGCCCCGGTGAGCTGACCTCCAGGATATAGGCCTCATCGATGAAGTCATCCTCATCCAGTCTGTCGCTTAAGGCACGGCTAATCACCTCGCAGTCATCCACCGTAATGCCTCCCGGTTTGTCAATATAGGCTCTGAGATACCAGTTTCCGCCCTCCTTGACATACTCTACATCCACCAGTTCAAATCCCTTTTCCTCCACAAGAGGAGTAATCAATGCCTCCGTTTTCTGTTCATAGATTTCTCTCTTTGACATTCCTACCACCCTTCTTCTGATTGTTTCCGGCAAAAACCCTCGGCTTTCACCGTCTTTTACAAAAATATGAGTGGGCATCTGCCCACTCATATTCTAGTACATATCATCATCATCTCCCACTATAGCACTTTCTTCTATTTAATGCAAGCATTTTTTTCCTTCTCCCTATTCGTCCCTATTTGTACTGTTCACAGCAGCCTTCGTAAATCCATCTAAAATTGTCTGCGCTCCGCTTCGTGAATGGGATTTGCTCTGGGGCGCATTGTAACTAAGCACTTTCTTAACTTCTCGAATCCCCGCCTGCTATGATACAATAGTTCCATAAAGTCGGTTATTGTCCTACCATGTCGATAAATCTAACATTTTGTTATGCGATTCTGCTTTACATTTTTGTAACAATATTGTAATATATGTATCATGCATAGAGGAGAGAACAAATGAACGAAAATATGATGCAGGAACTGCTTGCCGAAAACGCAAAATTAAAGCAAGATAATGAAACCCTTTGGAAGATCATCAACTCGCAGAAAGAGACCATCGATAAACTGTGGTCCGCTTACCATGTCGCTCTGAAATAATGGCACGTTTCTGCATACTTTAATGATAAGTATTCTGACAGTACAGACAGACGGCTGCCTTCACGGACGGCGAACTACGCAAAATGTGTTTCGTCCCGTTTGGGCCGCCTTCCCCAGTCCATCCCTTCCGGCCGGCTCACATCCCTGTGCCCAAAGTTCAGGAGCCTTCCGGAAAATTTCTAAAGGCATTCTCCACAGCCGCCTCATAGTCCGCGCAGGTCTGGGCTTTTTTGATTTTTTTCCAGCATTTCTCACTGTTTTCCAGAATTGTTCCCAGATAACTCCAGAGTTCCTTCATCTTAAACACTGTATTTTTATCCCCGGGCATCAGAGACAGGTATTCCTGGTAAATCCTGTCATGAAACGTGCGAAGGGACTGGGCGTCTGCCGCGCCCCGGCCTTCCGCCTCCCCCACAAGCCCCGGATTTTTCAGTATTCCCCGGCCGATCATGACGGCCTCCACCTCCGGGAAGGCCTGGTGAAAGGCCGCGATCTCCTCCGTCCTGCAAAGATCGCCATTGTAGCACAGGGGATTTGCGCTCTCCCTGACCGCCATCCCAAAAACCTCCATGTTCGGATGATTTTTGTAAAAATCCTGCCGCACCCTGGGATGAATAATGAGCTCCTCCAGAGGGTAACGGTTATATACCTTTAAGAGGTCCTCAAATTCTTCCGGCTGCTGCAGGCCGATCCTGGTCTTTACCGAAACCTTAACCCCTATTTCTGAAAACACCTGATCAAAAAACCTGTCCAGTTCTTCCGCGTCTCTCAAAAAGCCTGCCCCCCGCCCTTTCGATACTACTGTACCGGAGGGGCAGCCCAGATTCAGATTTACCTCCTCATATCCATACTCCTCCAGCGCCCTGGCTGTCCGCACAAAATCCGCGGCCCGGTTTGTCATGATCTGGGGCACCAGCTTCTGCCCCTGATTGTGCTCCGGGAGAATCTCATTTTCTTCCTTATGGGTAAAGCTCCCCCTTTCATGCGGAACGAGGAAGGGGGTAAAATACTTATCCATAGGCCTGAAACAGGCATGGTAGGCCTTCCGGAAAACCCAGGTAGTAATCCCCTCCAGGGGGGCCATATAATACTGCATCCTCCGACTCCTCCTATTTCATCAGCTTCTTTATGGTCTCGCACAGCTCATCCACAACCTCTTCCCTGCCTGACCGGATATCCTCCACCACACAGCTGTGGATGTGGTTGGAGAGAAGAACCTTATTAAATCCGTTTAAGGCTGACTGCACTGAGGATACCTGATTCAGGATATCCACACAGTAGCGCTCCTCCTCCACCATTCCCTTGATGCCCCGGATCTGTCCCTCGATCCGATTCAGACGGTTCATCAGATCCTTATATTCCGTCGTCTCCCGGTGCTTGTGTTTTTCACCGCCCGTCATCTCTTCCCGATTTTCGCAGCACGCTCTGCCCATTTGGCCTTCCTCCCATCTTCTTTTCCTGTCACGCTGACTCCGGCTACTATCATACACTATATCCGGCGGCCGTTTCAAGTGTGTTCTCTGTTCCTGTGAACAAAATAAATGATAACACCAAAACCTTACAGAAACTGTAAGTGGGATCCGCGTGCTTCCTCTGCTATACTGGGATCAAACGAAAGGAGGAATCTTTGTATGAATATAAAAAACGAGATTTTACAGGTGGAAAGCCTTACAAAGGTTTACGGCAAAGGAAATAACAGGACCATGGCTCTTAACAGCATAACCTTCCATGTACTGGAGGGAGAATTTTTAGGCATTATGGGCGCCAGCGGCTCCGGCAAGACCACCCTGCTCAACTGTATTGCCACCATGCGGAAGCCCACCTCGGGAAAAGTCATCCTGCGGGGAAAGGATATCTCGGGATTTTGCGGTAAGGATCTTGCCGGTTACCGGGGGCAGGAGATCGGCTACCTGTTCCAGGAGTTTGAACTTCTTGACAACCTGACAGCCCGGGAAAATATCACGCTTCCCCTGGCTCTCCACGGCGTCACCGAAAAGAAAGCGGAACCGCGCATCCAGGAGATCGCCTCTCTGCTGGATATTTCCGACGTCCTTGAAAAATTTCCGGCGCAGATGTCCGGCGGGCAAAAGCAGCGGGTGGCGGCGGCCCGGGCGCTGATCTCCGACCCTGATATCATACTGGCCGATGAGCCGACGGGCTCTCTCGACAGTAAAAATTCTAAAATATTGATGGACAAGCTATCCGCCGTCAACAAAGAACAGCACAAAACCATCATGATGGTGACACATGACGCCAACGCAGCCAGCTACTGCTCCCGCATCCTCTTTATTCAGGACGGACAGATTTTCCATGAGCTGCGCAGGAACGTACAGATGGAATCTACGAAAGACTTTTACCGCCGGATCGTAACGGTGATGGCGCAGCTGGGAGGAGGAAGCGCAAATGTTCTTTAAGCAGGTACGGCGCAATGCCGCAAAAAACCGCAAAGGAAACGGTTTGTTTTTCGGCTCCCTGGTCATTTCCATCGTAGCCTTCTATACATTGCTTTCTCTCGGTGAGCAGGATGTGATGCGCTATCTCGCCACTGTAGAAAGCGATGCCGTAAGGAAGCTTATGATGCTGCTTCCCGTTGTGTATATGGTTTCTCTGTTTTTTGTATTTTTCCTTGTGTATTTCGCCTGCAGATATCAGACAGACCGCCGCAGGCGGGAACTGGGCATGTATCTGATGCTCGGGATGAGACGCAGCCGCCTGTTTTTCATGCTGTTTTGTGAAACACTGTGGAGCAGCCTTCTGTCTCTGCTCATCGGCCTGCCCATTGCCCTCTTTTTAACAGAAGGAATCAGTCTCGCCACCGCCAAAGTCGTGGGAATCGGTATCATCGGGCACCGCTTCTCCCTTTCCCCCTATGGGCTTCTCTGGACGGTCTGCGGCTTTGTTCTTGTACAGCTTTTATCCATGGCGATTATTTGTGCCCGCCTTGCGAAAACACAGCCCGCCGACCTGTTCGGTTCCGGCGATACGAAAAAGCAGACCGTGATGTCAGCCACGGCAAGCACCCTGTTTTTCGCAGCCGGCTTACTCCTTTTGCTCATAGCCTATTATCTGGGAATCGCGCAGATGAGAACTCTTCGCCTCTCTGTTCTGCTCTCTCTTGTAGCCTGCGGGATCCTGGGCACCTTCCTTTTATACCGCGGGCTGGGTGGTTTTCTTGGGGCACGCATCCGCAGGAAAAGTCCGGGGGCTTTGGGGCTCCAGACCTTCACCGCGCGGCAGGTACAGGAGAATGTGCTGTCCCAGCACCAGTCCCTGGCCGTATCCTCCCTTTTGCTGCTGATGGCCCTGGCATGTATTTCCTATGGCATTTCCATGGGCTTTGGCCGCTCCGACGACAGCCGTTCCGTTGACTTTTCCCTTTTCGATGAAGAGCAGCAGATCGACGCCATTCTGGAAAAGGACGACATCCGCGGGATGGTCAAGGATGCTTACCCCCTGTATCTTTCTATGGTAAAGGACGACTATTACTTCGGCGGCGAAAAAACCTTTGACACGCAAAAGCTGGCAGACGCCCTCCGCACCATAGACGGTTCCGACAATATGATTGAAAACCTCCACCTTGAATACATCATCGCAGAAAGCTCCTACAACAGGATCTTAAAAAACATAGGCAAGGAAGAGCTGCATCTGGAAGGGAAACAGGCTGCCCTCTGCTCTTCTCTCGCAAGAGATGGAGATTTCGGGACAATCCTGGAAGGGGCGCTGAAAAAAGGCGTTTCCATCGGTATCGACGGCAAAGACTACGGAATTCTTCCTACCCTGTATTACCATAATGTGGTGGCAGACAGGGCGATCACCCTGTACATGGCCCTGATCGTCCCGGACGACCTGTACCAAACGCTTGCCAGAAACCAGGAGCCCTACTGCCGGAATCTTTCTCTCTCTGATGAAGTGGTTGAGTCCATGGGTCTGATGCAGGCAGTCCAGAAAATGAACAGCCTTCTGACCGCTTCGGGGATCGAATACGACAGCTTTCTTGGAGGAATCGGCCGGAACCTGTTCTATACTGTGGCCGCAAGCTATCTGACGATCTATCTGGGCATCCTCTTCTGGCTGATCGCCAACACGGTGATCGGGCTGAACTACCTGATTAGCCAGCGCCAGACGAAAGGGCGCTATGAAACCCTGGCCATTCTGGGCGCCGATACGGACTCCATGTGCCGCTCGGTAAAAAAACAGATTGGGATTTATTTTTCGCTGGTGCTCTGCGTCGCCCTTGTCAGCAGCGCCGCGGCGATATATACTATGTTTACAAGCTTTACAAAGCTGCCCCTGGGCGCATCCATATCGACGGTAGCCGCGCTTTCCGCGGCAGCGCTGGCCTTCTTTGGAGCGGTCGAAGCAGTCTATATCTACATCGTCAAGCGGACAGCCGTCCGTGAAATCAAAGATTCCGCCGCAGAGCAGCGAGATCTTTGACCCTCGCAGCAGTCGCCAAATATCCGTACAAGTGCGGCTGCCTGGCCCGCTGCCCGCGGAAGCAAAACAACCGGAACACAGGAGGTGATTACGTGCCGGGAATCGTGATTGCGGAAGACGACACTTATCTTCGCGAAGAATTGATACACACTTTAAAAAAGGCAGGGTATGACGCATCGGCCCTGACCTCCTTCGACAATGCGGAACACCGGATCGCCCGGATGCATCCTGACCTTGCCATACTCGACGTCAATCTGCCGGGAGCATCCGGTTACGAGCTGTGTAAAAATCTCAAAAGAACGGGATCCTTCCCGATCCTGATCCTCACGGCACGGGACACCCTTTCTGATGAGCTGACAGCCCTCGGTTTGGGCGCAGATGATTTTCTCACAAAGCCCTGCCATCCGAAACGTCTGACCGCTCGGGTGGAACGGCTTTTACAGACCTACAACAAGCATCTGCGCTCCCTTCTGCGGGTAGGCCCGCTGTCTTTGGATATCGATACGTACAAGCTGGTCTGCTCCGACAGGTTTCTCATTCTCACGGAAACCGAAGGAAAAATTATGCAGCTCCTGATGACAAAGTATCCGGACACCGTCTGCAAAAGCGACCTGTTTGCCGCCGTGTGGGGCACAGAAGTATTCGTGGATGAAAATATCCTCCAGGTTAATATGAGCAGGCTTCGCAAAAGCCTGTCGGAAATCGGAATCGGCGGCTCAGTCCGGAATGTCCGGGGAAAGGGATATGTTTTAGAGGTGAACGCCCTATGAAGCGTTTGATCAAACGAACGGGACTTTGGCCCTGGCTGCTCTTGCTCACAGACGCCGCGTTTATTTTCGTGACATGGATCATACGCCAGGAGGCCCTGCCCTATCTTCTGCTCTTTTTGCTCTTATTTACACTCCTCATATTTGCCGCCGGTTTCTTTGGGGAGATCAGCAGGCAGAAAAAGGACGAAAGGGCCCTGCTTCATTTCTTAAGCCAGCCCAACGACCAGACAAGAGAGGCTCTCTTGCAAAGATTTGACGGCAGTGAAGCTATCCGCGCCCTCTGCTCCCAATTTCTATACGAATTATCCCTGGTGAATGAAAAAACAATGGGGCTGGCCGAATACCGGGAATATATCGAGGCCTGGGTGCATGAGGCAAAAACGCCTCTCTCCCTGTCAGCCCTGCTGCTCGGAAACCACAGGGAGGAAATGTCCCCGTATGTGTACACAAGATGGAGCTATATCCATCATCAGTTAAATGAAGATGTGGAACGGATCCTGTATTATGCCCGCCTGCAGACGGATCATCCGGATACTCATTTTACAGAATTTGCCTTTGATGGCTGTCTTCTGGAGACTCTCGAGGAGTACGAAGCATTGATAAAGGAAAAGGGCATTTCCCTTTCCCTGGATTTGCAGCCTGCCAGGGTCGTATCCGACCGCAAAATCGTTTCTTTTATCCTTTCCCAGCTGATCAGCAACGCAGTGAAATACAGCGATGAACAGCATGGAAAAATTTCCTGCGTGATCGGGCAGGCCGAGGATAAAATCTTTCTGCGTATCGCTGACAACGGCCGGGGCGTCCCGCCGGAGGACTCGCCCTTTCTTTTTGACAAGGGATTTACCGGCAGCCAGCCGAACCGCCAGAAAGCCACCGGCATGGGCCTGTACCTTGCGCGCAAGTACGCAGACGCGATTTGCCTGGAAATCAGCCTTTCCCCCGAAATTCCCTTTGAAAAGGGATTCGGCATAGAATGTATTTTCTCTTTATAGCTTTTGCCAATTTAAAACGGCGGCCCGCAGATATGTTTGCAGGTCGCCGCTGTTTCTATTTGTAAATGATATCTTCTCTTCCGGGCCCATTGGAAACCATGGTGATGGGGAAGCCGATCCTTTCCTCGATGAACTCCACATACTTTCTGCAGTTCTCCGGAAGCTCCTCGTACTTTTTGATGCCCCGGATATCTGTCTTCCATCCCGGCATTTTCTCTAACACAGGCTTTGCCTTGCTGAGAAGTGCTGTGGTTGGGAAGTCTGTTGTCACTTTGCCGTCGATCTCGTAGCCTGTGCACACGGGAATCTCATCCAGATAGCTGAGGACGTCTAAAACCGTAAAGGCCACATCGGTAGTTCCCTGCAGACGGCAGCCGTACTTGGTGGCTACGCAGTCAAACCATCCCATACGTCTGGGACGTCCCGTCGTCGCACCGAATTCTCCGCCGTCGCCGCCTCTGCGTCTCAGCTCATCCGCCTCATCTCCAAAAATCTCGCTGACAAAAGCACCTGCGCCCACAGCGCTTGAGTATGCCTTCACGACAGTAACGATCTTTTTGATCTCATAGGGAGGAATGCCCGCGCCGATGGCGCCGTAGGCGGCCAGCGTGGAAGAAGAGGTAACCATAGGATAAATCCCGTGATCCGGATCCTTCAGAGAACCCAGTTGTCCCTCCAGCAGAATGTTCTTTCCTTCCTTGATGGCATTCCACAGATAAGCGGAGGTATCGCACACGAAAGGCTCTACCATCTCACGGTACTGGTGCAGCTCCTCTAAAAGCTCCTCCGGTTTGAGGGCAGGTTTGTGATACAGGTGCTCCAGAATCACATTCTTCTGCTCGCAGACCCTCACTACCTTCTCCTTCAAAAGCTCCTCGTCAAAAAGCTCGCTCACCTGGAAACCGATCTTCGCGTACTTGTCGGAATAGAACGGGGCGATACCCGACTTCGTGGAGCCAAAGGACTTTCCTCCCAGACGCTCCTCCTCGTACTGGTCAAACAGGATATGGTAGGACATCACGATCTGGGCACGGTTTGATACCAGGATCTTAGGCATGGGAACGCCTCTGTCCACAATGCTCTTTACCTCATTAAAAAGTACGGGAATATTCAATGCCACACCGTTTCCGATGATGCTGGTGGTGTGCCCGTAAAACACGCCGGAGGGTAGAGTGTGAAGGGCAAACTTACCGTAGTTGTTGACGATCGTATGCCCGGCATTCGCGCCTCCCTGAAACCTTACAATGATGTCCGCTTTCTCAGCAAGCATATCCGTGATCTTGCCCTTGCCTTCATCACCCCAGTTAGCTCCTACAATTGCTTCTACCATATCAATTCCTCCTCTAGTTAAAACTCACCTTATACGTTAATCTCTGCCTTCACTCCGAGAAGTTCCTTATTCTCTTCAAGAACCGGCTTCACCACATTGTTCAGGAAATTCTCCACCTGCAGCGGCGCACGTCCTACATACTTCGACGGATCCATTGTCTTCTGAAGCTCCTCCAGGGTCAGGTTGAAGGCCGGATCTGCCGCGATCAGCTCCAGAAGGTTATTCTCCCGTCCCTCTACCTTTACGTTCTTTCCTGCTTCCATGGACAGCTCCCTGATCCGCTCATGGAGCTCCTGCCTGTCTCCTCCGGCCTTCACAGCATCCATCATGATATTCTCTGTGGCCATAAAGGGCAGCTCTGCCATCAGGCGTTTCTCGATCACCTTCGGATATACCACCAGGCCGTCCACCACGTTCAGGCAGAGATCCAGGATACCGTCGATCGCCAAAAAGCCCTCCGGGATAGACAGACGCTTATTTGCCGAGTCATCCAGCGTTCTCTCAAACCACTGAGTGGCTGAAGTGATCGCCGGATTTAAAGCGTCGATCATCACATACCTGGACAGGGAGGCGATACGCTCACTGCGCATGGGATTGCGCTTATAAGCCATGGCTGAGGAACCGATCTGGCTCTTCTCAAAGGGCTCCTCCACCTCCTTCAGGTGCTGAAGCAGACGGATGTCATTGGAAAACTTGTGGGCGCTGGCCGCGATGCCTGCCAGCACATTTGCCACCCTGGTATCCACCTTTCTGGAATACGTCTGGCCGGATACGGGATAGCAGGCTTTAAAGCCCATCTTTTCGGCAATCATGGGATCGATCTTATCGATCTTCTCCTGATCTCCCTCAAAAAGCTCCTGGAAGCTGGCCTGGGTACCTGTGGTTCCCTTGGAACCAAGAAGTTTCAGGGTTCCCATCACATGGTCCAAATCCTCCAGATCCATCAAAAACTCCTGCATCCACAGCGTAGCCCTCTTTCCCACTGTGGTGGGCTGCGCCGGCTGGAAGTGGGTAAAGGCCAGCGTAGGCTGGTTTTTATAAGTGTCCGCAAACCTTCCCAGCTCGTCGATCACATTCACCAGCTTTTTCTTTACCAGCTTTAAAGCCTCCGCCATGATGATGATATCTGTATTGTCTCCCACATAGCAGGAGGTGGCTCCCAGATGGATGATCCCTTTTGCCTTGGGGCACTGTACGCCATAGGCATATACATGGGACATAACGTCGTGGCGCACCACCTTCTCGCGGGCCTTTGCCACATCGTAATTGATATCCTCCGCATGAGCCTTTAACTCTTCGATCTGTTCGTCTGTGATATTAAGTCCCAGCTCCTTCTCTGTCTCCGCCAGCGCGATCCAGAGCTTTCTCCAGGTACAAAACTTCATATCCGGTGAAAAAATGTACTGCATTTCCTTACTTGCATAGCGCTCAGACAAAGGGCTTTGGTATCTGTCTGTACTCATCTGTTCTCTCCTTTTCCTATCAATTCCTACTGGTTTCCCGTATGGTCGTTTGCAGCTGCCGCCGCTATTTTTCAAAATTTCCCCGAATGTCCTCCTTCGGCGGTTCCATGGGATACTTGCCGCTGAAGCAGCCCGTGCAGATCGGAAGCCCACCGGCGATCTCCTCAAGCCTCTCTTCCCTCAGATAGCTCAGGCTGTCCGCGCCGATCATCTGACAGATTTCCTCCACGGAACGATGAAAGGCAATCAGCTGCTCCCTGGCCGGCACATCCGTACCGAAGTAACAGGGCCACAGGAAGGGCGGTGAGCTGACCCGCATATGCACTTCGGCGGCCCCCGCTTCCCTGAGCATTCCCACAATCCGGTCGCTTGTAGTTCCCCGGACGATGGAATCGTCAATCATAATGACGCGCTTTCCCTTCACCGCTTCTCTTAAGACATTGAGTTTTACCCGGACGCCCGACTCCCGGCTGCTCTGTCCCGGCTTTATGAAGGTTCTGCCCACGTAACCGTTTTTCACAAAGGCTGTGCCGTATGGAATCCCTGATTCCAGGGAATACCCCAGCGCCGCCGCGTTTCCGGACTCCGGTACGCCCACCACCAGATCGGCTTCCACGGGGGAATCCATAGCCAGGTATCTCCCTGCCAGAATCCTGGACTGATAAACGTTTACGCCGTCAATATTGCTGTCGGGTCTCGCAAAGTATATATACTCGAACACGCATCTGGCTTCCTTTTCCCTGGGCAGGCACAGCCTGGTATCGGAAGAAATTCCCTGCCTGGTGATGGTGACAATCTCCCCGGGCAGTACATCCCGGATAAATTTTGCGCCGATCGTATCCAGGGCACAGGTCTCCGATGCAAGGATGTACGCGTTGTCGCGCTTTCCGATGCACAGCGGCCTGAATCCATAGGGATCCCTGACGCCGATCAATTTTCTTGGAGACATAATCACAAGGGAATAGGCCCCCTGAATCTTCCTCATGGCCCTGGCCACCGCCTCCTCCACCGTGGGGGCGGCTACACGTTCCCTGGCGATATGGTAAGCGATCACCTCAGAATCTATGGTCGTCTGGAAGATCGCGCCGCCGTACGCCAGCTCTTGGCGAAGCCCCGGCGTATTGATCAGGTTGCCGTTGTGGGCCAAAGCCAGCGTCCCCTTGATATAGTTTAATACCAAAGGCTGGGCATTTTCCCTGGTGCTCTCCCCTGCTGTGGAGTAGCGCACATGTCCCACGCCGATATCGCCCTTTAGCTTCCCCAGATTTTCTCCGTTGAACACTTCATTGACCAGTCCCATCCCTTTATAAGACTGTACACAGCCTTTCGGCCCTGCCGTATCGCTCACCGCGATGCCGCAGCTCTCCTGTCCCCGATGCTGAAGGGCAAAGAGCCCGTAATAGATGGAAGAAGCTACATTGTTTCCGTCAAAATCATAAATTCCAAAAACACCGCACTCTTCGCCCAGCTTGTCTCCTGTTGTTTCTTCTATGTTCTGCATATCCCGTCTCTCCATATTTAATGGCAGAGAACATCACCGCCCGAAGGCGGCCGCAAAAGCGTAGACTTCCCCCGTGCAGTTGTGCCCCCTTGCACGAAGTGAATCATTCTGTTTTCAGCATATCTTTACAAGATTCAGGGCTGCCATCTCAGACAGCCCTGAAAACATTATAATCCCAGACGCTTGAATACTTCATTGTACGCCTCTTCTACATTTCCCAGATCCCTGCGGAAACGGTCCTTGTCCAGCTTCTCATGGGTCGTCGCATCCCACAAGCGGCAGGTGTCCGGTGATGTCTCATCCGCCAGGATAATCTGTCCGTGATAACGTCCAAATTCAATCTTGAAATCGATCAGCTCAATATTCGCCTCCATAAAGTATGCTTTCAGCACCTCATTTACCTTGAACGCGTATTTCGCGATAGTATCGATCTCTTCTCTGGTAGCCAGATTTAAGGCGATGGCAAAATAGTCATTGATCAGCGGATCGCCCAGGTCATCATTCTTGTAGCTGAACTCAAGGGTAGGAGCAGAAAATCTAACGCCCTCCTCCACGCCAAGCCTCTTTGAAAAGCTGCCTGCAGCCACATTTCTTACAATTACCTCCAAGGGAACGATCTCCACTTTCTTTACAGCAGTCTCTCTGTCGCTAAGCTCCTTGATGAAATGAGTGGGAACACCCTCCTCCTCCAGTTTCTGGAAAACGCGGTTTGTCATACGGTTGTTTACAACGCCCTTTCCAACGATTGTGCCTTTCTTCAGGCCGTTGAAAGCAGTTGCATCATCCTTGTAATCCACGATCAACACATCGGGATCCTCTGTTGTATAAACTTTTTTTGCTTTTCCCTCGTAGAGTAACTCTTTCTTTTCCATCTGAAATCCACCTATCCTTCTTTGCGTATATGTGATTTGCCTACAGCTCCCTGACCACACGGGAGAGCGAAAAAGCAATCCTCAGCATATATGGCCAAACAGCAGTATTTGCTTCTATGGCGAAAAATCCCCATAGCCGCTTCAAGTATATACCATACTTTTCTATAAAGCAAGTTCCAAGTTTCCCAAATCCCTGACTTTATTCAAATTTTCCCAAAAATTCCTGCATTCTGCGGTTATTTGACGTATAAAGCTCCTCCGACGCCCCCTGCCAGGCAATCACGCCATGCTCCATAAAAATAATATGGTCCGCCACATTCCTGGCGAAATTCATTTCATGGGTGACAATCACCATCGTCATATGCTCCGCCGCCAGGTCACGGATCACCTTCAGGATCTCGCCTGTAAGTTCCGGATCCAGGGCGGAGGTGGGCTCATCGAAAAAGAGGATTTTAGGGTTCATCGCCAGCGCCCGCGCGATCGATACCCTCTGCTGCTGGCCGCCGGAAAGCTGGTATGGGTAGGCGTCCGCCTTATCTCCCAGGCCCATTTTCTCAAGCAGCGCCCTGGCCTGGCTTTCCACCTCCTTCTTTTCCCGCTTCTGCACATGGATGGGAGCATCCATAATATTTTTCAGCACGGAAAAATGGGGAAAGAGGTTAAAATTCTGAAACACCAGGCCGTAATAGCCCTGCATCCTGCGCAGCTCCGAGGGCTTCGCGTAGACAGACCGTCCATCCACGCTGGCCACAGCCTGCTCGCCCAGATAATACATCTCCCCGTCATCCATGGTCTCCAGCATTGCCGCGCAGCGCAGCAGTGTGGACTTTCCGGATCCCGACGGGCCGATGATGGCCAGTACCTGTCCCTGCTCCACAGTCAGGGAGATATCCTTCAAGACCTCAAGGCCGTCGAAATTCTTTCTGATATGCTTCATTTCCAGCAATTTCATAACTTCTCCTCCTACCTGTAATAATTAAGCTTCTCTTCAATCTTTTCCATCGTCCACGCCACCAGATAGTTAAATATGTAATAGAAGATACCTGCCGCCACATAAGGAATCGCACTTGTGCTGGAAGACGCCAGCGCCTTGGATATAGTGAACATTTCCATGACAGCGATGACCATGGCCAGAGAGGTATCCTTGACCAGCGTGATGATCTCATTCGTCACCGATGGCAGGATGCGCTTAATCACCTGGGGGAGAATGATCCGCAGAAAGGTCTGGCCTTTTGTATACCCCAAAAGCTTTGCCGCCTCGTACTGCCCTCTGGGCATGGATTCAATGCCTCCCCGGTAAATCTCCGCGAAGTAAGCTGCGTAATTGATCGCAAAAGCGATGATGACTGCCGCAAATCGGTAGGAAGATGAGATTTGTATTCTGAACAGATAGTAAGGACCGTAATAGACCATCATGATCTGAAGCATCAGCGGCGTTCCCCGCATGATCGATATGTAGATCTTTGTCAGATTCCGGACAAGGGGGCCCTTAGACATCCTGCCAAAGGCTACGATCATTCCCAGGGGCAGAGAAAATAACAGTGTCAGCCCAAAAATAACGACTGTCGTTACCATACCTCCCCCCAATTTTGATAACATCATCCCGTAATCCATTTTAATCCCTCCGCACTTTTTAGAAAAAGGGCTGTTGCTTTTACCTGCAACAGCCCCCAAACACTGTTTTATTCCCGATTATTTTCCGATGGTTGTAATATCCTTGCCAAACCACTTCTCTGAAATCTCAGCCAGAGTGCCGTCGGCCGCCATCTCCTCCAGGGCGCCCTGCACCTGGTCTCTCAGCGCTTCATTGCCCTTCTTGAAGCCAATGCCGTACTCCTCAGCCGCCAGAGTCTCCTCAAGGACTACAAAATCAGCCTGCCTCTGCTCGATCTGGTAGCTGGCCACCACATCATCCATGGCAATCGCATCCACCGAACCGGACTGCAGATCCATAAACGCCGTGTTGTAATCCGCCACAGTCACAAGCTGTCCGAAGGTTCCCGCCAGCTCCTGATTATCATTTAAAGCTGCCTCCGCGCTGGAATCAATCTGCACATCTACTACCTTTCCGGCCAAGTCTGCCGTGGTGCTGATTCCCGCGTCGGCCTTCACTACAAACACCTGATTATTCTTCATGTAAGGCTCGCTCCAGGTATAGCTGTCCTCACGGCCGTTCATCGTAAATCCGTTCCAGATACAATCAATCGTGCCGGACTCCAGCTCCATATCCTTAGAATCCCAGGCAATGGGCTGGTAAACGATTTCCTTGCCCAGACGCTTGGCCACCTCGGCTGCCAGCTCCAGGTCAAAGCCTGTAAACTCGCCGTCCTCGCCCACAAAGCCCATGGGCGGAAAGTCCTGGTCAAAGCCCACCGTAAATGTATCTCCCGACGCCGGCGTATCAGCCTCTTCCTCCAGCTCTACTGTCTCATCCGCCGCAGCGTCCGTTCCAACCTCTGTGATCAGCTCCGTCTCCTTCGCTTCCTCCTGCTTTGCGCCGCATCCGGCAAGCATCACTGCCGCCATAGCTCCCGCCAGTAAAATGCCAGTCATTTTTCTTTTCATCCTATCTTCCTCCGTACAATGTATATTCCTTTACTAATTTATCACAATAAAGTGCTAATCAGCAAATCCATACTAGCATAGAAAAAGAGCGCTGTCAACCTGGTTCTTTAACAGCAGGCGCTTTTATAATACTCCTCTTTGATCTTTTTCAGAAATTCCTCTGCCTTCTCTTCTTTCAGCCTTCCCGGAACCTCCGCCTTGATATAGCCTGCGTTCCGTCCCTCAAGGCTGTCGATCTGCGCCCTGGGAACAGCCAGTTCCTTCAGCTTTTTCTTATAGGACTCCCTGTCCAGAAACAGCGGAAGTACGGAGAGATACTTTTCCCACGTTTTTGAGGAGCGCACGATCCCGTAGGACTGCCACAGACAGTCCGCCGCCTCCTCAAAGAGAAACAGATGGCCGTAGGCCGCCGCCATGCTGTCTAAGACCTTCGCGTAAAACTGGACTCCCAGCTTTCCGGGATTCCTTTCTTTTAATATCTGGTAAAACTCCCGGATGGCGTTTCCGTACATCCCGTATTTCATCAGATAATCCGCCTTCATCTTCCGGCGCAGATCCTCCGGCTGAATCTCAATACTGGAAATCTGTTCCTGGATCCTGTGATATTCCTCCGGCGACAGATAGGATATCTCTTTAAAAATCGGAAGGATAAAGCCTGCGATGCTCCCTTTTTTTGCCTCTTCCAACCGCTCTGCCAGCTTCCTGTACAGTTTTTTCAGGCCCAGCTCATCCCTGATCCAGTCGCACAGCGTCTCATTCATGATCGAGGCGTCCACCAGATAGATATTTTCCCGGAGATAAAAACACAGCTCCTCGATCGTGTAAATATTCGTGCTGATGCTCTCAATATAATAGGGATGCTTTGCCTTTTTCACCTGACACAAATGATATCCGCTCATGAATGATCGCCTCCTAATTCCATGACTGCCTCCCATTTCTTTCCGGAGCTCTTATACAATTCTCCAAGCCCCATATCCTCCAGCCTCACCCGGCATTGATCCTTGGCCGCGAACGTCAGCTCCATATGGATTCTGGTGGCGCGGTTGGGCCGATCAGGAAGGTCTGTCAGCACAACCCTGTGCTCCGCAGTTTCTCCCCGGATGCTGCTGGAGGAAAACACCAGCTCCTCCGTATCGTCCAGGATGAATTCACACTCATAGTAGGCCATATAGTAATTGACCCCCGCATTGATCATATCCACTCTGCTCTCTATGCCCCGTTTGAACATCTGCATACTGATGTTGTGCTCAATCATATCAGGCCCTGCGTAAAGGAAGCCCGTAAGGGGCGTCATCCCCGACAGGTGCATCGCGCCATAGCAAGCCCCCTTGGAATACAGATTCTGCCCAGAGAAAACCTTCCGCCTGTTGCAAAGAAATTTAAGAGATTCATGCTCCCAGCTCTGGTCAAAGGCCTCCCCCACCAGATAGACGGAGGAATACGTATCCAGACCCATCATCTTTTTCGCCTGCTCCAGGAAACGAGCGTCTTTCACCCTCTTCCAGTGCTCCGGCTTACGGCTTCCCCTGGTCTTTTCGTCCAGGCAGATCCGCCCTCTGTTTTTGATCGTAACCATCGCCGGCTTCGTTGCGCTGTTGATGCTCAGCTCATACCCTGTGATAAAATCATTTTTATACTCAAACAGAGCCACCTTATGCCTCCACAGCTCTTTCCGCTGGCTCAACGCGTAATAGTAAAAGCTCTCCAGATAATCCTGCAAATAAACCCTGTCCGCCGGCACATCCAGCATATCCAGAGCCTGACGGATGGCCTTCACCCAGGCCGGCTTCATGGTCTCCATCGTCACCATCACGGAAAGGCCGCCCAGAGGCCCCACGGCAGAGAGCTTCTCAAAACACATCTTAAAAAAATTGGAAAGGAGGGCCACTCCCAGCTCCGCCTCCTGCTCAATCAGCGGAAATAAATCCCTTGGAGTGGGAAACAGATACTTTTCCTCTCCCGGCACAGAGCTGACTGTCATAGGCTCCGTATTGTTTTTATGATAGAAGGTAAAGACTGAAAAATCACGCCCCAGATCAAATCCTACCGTCACCTCGTTATAATCCATTGTCATGTTCGCCTCCGAAACTCTACTCATTCCCTGGGAAAATATGATCTGCCAGGCACTCCTGCTCCAAATAGAGCTGCATCACATTTTTCGCCGTCTCTGCGTCCTTACTTTCCAATGCCTTCGCCAGCCTGTTGATCAGGTCATAGCAGGTGTCACCCTCGATGCCTTTCTTCTCCTTCCAGGCAAGTGTCTTCCAGGAAGTCTCCTTTTTCCTTCCCTGGTATTCCTCCTGAATGCGGTAACGGATGGATTCCCCGTAAAAAAGGGTAAATTCCTTCACAAAGACTCCCTCATACACATTTCGCATAATCTCGGAGAGTTCCCTTTCCTCCTCTCTCCTGCCCATACGCCAGGTAATCGTGACGAGAGCCTCCGGGTTTGCCCGGTACTCCACATAGCTCTTGTCCTGGAGCTGGAAGGGACGCAGGAAGGCCTGGTCAAACTCCTGGTAGAAGGCAAACTGCATTCCCCGGTAGTGAAACTCTTCCAGAAGCTTCTGGGCCATCTTCTGCTGCTCCTCCGTCAGTTCTTCCTTCGACGCATACTTTCTAAGGAGCGCAAGCAGGCAGACCTCATACGTCTCCTTCTCCTTGCTGTACCCATCCTCAATATGGGAAAACACTGCCTCACCGATCTCGGCTTCCCGCACAAAATACTCATACGCCTGATAAACGGCATAAGCGCTCAAAAGCTTTGCCTTTCCCATATTTCTCCTGTAGGAATCAAAGATCTCCTCCGTACCGTCAGCTCCCTGCCGCATAAACAGCAGAACAAGAAGAATTTTTTCCTCCAGCCCATAGGTATCCAGCTCGAACTGCTTTCCCGCCTTCCACAAGCTCTTCATATGTTCGATGGGACCGTCGTAATGCTTCACAAGGTAGGACAGCACCGTCTCATCATACTTCCCGTGGGCAAAGCAGTACCAGCAAACGGCCAGAAGCATATCGTCCTCCTCGTACTCCCTGGCCAGCACCGTTCGGCTGCAGATCCTCACCAGCGAACTGATTTCCGCCTTCTCAGGTCCATATGTCCTCACCAGCTCAAAGGCCTCCCGGCTCATTCCTTCCGAAATAAGGAGCCCCAAAAGCTTTCCCTTATCTGTCCGCACAAACTCCTCCCTGTCGATCTGGTGAAGGAAGTCATACAGCGACAGGGAATCCCCGTTTTCGGCATAGTAATCTAAAAGCTCCTGCCGCACATAGCGCCTGTACTCCGGACGCAGCCCGTCGATCTCCAGCAGGCTGGAGAAGTCCCGGACATTCTCCTCTGTGATGGGATGCTCCCTGTTTACCGTCCCGCAGATATGCAAAAGGATCTCCGGGCACTCGGCGGCCGCCTTCCGGCACAGCTCCAAAAGCTCCTCCCCCTCCAAAAGCCGTTCCACCCGGTAGGGCAGGGAGGTACTGTAACGGTTTCCCTTCTCATCCTCGATAAAGATCCTGTAGTCCTCCGTATAAAGCTGAACCATGGCCTTCCCGTTCTGAAAAGCCACCTTCTGCTCTTCCTCAAGCTGCCGGTGCATCACTACCGCATACCTGGCCTTCGGAGAATCGCACTGTACCTGGCAGGTGAAAATCACCCCTGCCAGCTGCTCTGCCAGCCGTTTTGTCAGCACGGAGGAATTTAAAAAGGTGCTGTAAATCTTTGCCAGTTCCCTGTTAATATGGCCTGCCGCCAGCTGATCCACCATAAACTTCTCAATGATCGGCCGGTAGCTCTGGAAGGTGCGCGCATCCTCATCCTTGTATTCAATCACATTTGCGTAGACCATCGCCTTTTTCCGGTAGTTCAGGGCATTGTTGTACGCAAAATACATCTTGACCATCTGGGGCAGAGGCTTTGCGAGCCCGGGCTTCCTCGCGTTGATATAGTGCTCATAAAGCCCCGTAATCCGAAGCTCCAGCTCCACGGCCTTCTCATACCACCAGAAATATTCGGCCTCCGTCTTATTTCCTTTGATCAGAAGGCTGCAAATATCTCCCACCAGCTCCGGTGAGGGGTTCTTTTCATAGCATTTTTTCAAAATAGCAAAAAGCTGCGGTGAATAATCTTTATAGCGCCCCGCCAGATCCCCGATCTGAAGAATCAGCTCCCTGTTCAGCAAATCCTCACGGCAGATAAATCTCAGCAGGCTCATCTCAAATTCGCCCAGCTTCTTTAAAAACAGGGGATTCTTTCCTATGATCTGGTAGGCTTCCAGATACATGATCCGGCTTCTGCAGCCGCAGACATACTGTTCCCGAATCGCCTCCAGCTTCTCCCCGGGGTGTGCAATCAGATACTCCTGCAAATACATCAAAAACCATTGCAGTTTCCAGTTTTCCCTGTCCTGGCCAAAAAGCTCCAGAAGACGCTCCTCCACATAATCCACATAATTCCGCTCTTTATTATAGAAGGTAGTCAGATATAAATAGTATCCCCTGACCTCCGGGGACGTCATATTCTCCCTGTTTCCCTCAAATTCTGTCAGAAGCAGGCAGGCCCTCTCTGTCTCTCCTGCCGCAAAGGAGAGATGAGCCTCATAAAGCTTCATAACGGGGTCGCAGCCCCCCGCTTCCCGATAGCCTGCCAGCTCCTCCTTTGAGCTTTCCACCCATTCCGTTAAGGAGCTTCTGTGCAGCCGGAAATCGATATACTTTTCCATCAGATTTTTGATTCTCGTCTTCTGCTCTAATCGTGATGCGGCCCCCTCCTTCTTCAGGGTTCTTTCTGCCGTCACCTCATAGTTCAGCGTCTGAAACGGACTCTTTATGTATATCCTGCCGAAATTTTTTCCTCCGTGAAGCTTTTCCGGAACGATCAGATAGTTCAGGTGAAAGGAGCTGCCGAGAAACTCATCCGTAGTCACCTCCGTGTGCTCCGTCAACAGGAAATCCGCATCTGCCCGTATCTCAAGCTTCTGGAAGCCCCAGCCATCCTTTGTGATCACCACAGACTCCTGCTGAAGCTGGCTCACCTCCGCGAAATGTGCTCCTGTCCTCTCCAAGGCCATGGAAATCCTCTTCTTCGCGCCGATCCCGGTCAAAAATTCCTCCATGCCAAAATATCCGGCCTTCCTGGAAGCCAGCCCTTCATACATCGTCAGCCACTGAGGCGCCCGCTCCTCCAGCATCCTCTGAAAACCACCGGACAGGAAGACGGGATAGGCCTTCTGAAAATCCTCCCTGGCCAGCTTTTCGAAATCCTCCAGGCTTTCAATAATCTCCGTGGAGGTCTTCATCACGCTTCTGGCGATCTCGATTCTGTAAGGAACGCGATATTCCCCCAGCTCCGAGCAGATGGTAAACGCGCCTTCCAGCACATCCCCCTCCTCCATGCCCACCGTATCCAGCTCATATACAACCTTTTCTGAGATTCCGTCGAACGCCGCAGGCTCATAGGCCATCCTGGGACTGCTGGAATAGATAAAGCCCTTCATTCTCCTCTGGTTTCCGCTTTCAATAGCGAAGCCGCCCCTGAAAGCCGCCCCCTTCTGCAGCACCGCATGGATCCTGTCTGTGGAGATCGTCATTTTGGGCGGCTCGTATTCAAATACTCCATTTAATAATTGTTCAATTCTCTTTTTCAAATTATTCACCTGTACCTGTAAAGCCATTTTTTTATGGCAGATTTCTTTACCCAGTATAGCACTATCTGTCGGTTCGGCGCAAGTAGTGACGGAAGATTTCTAAAATTCCGGAATTCTGGTGATTTCTGTGGACGCGCATACAGGAAAGCACCTGCTACTGCCCAAACCACTCACAGTAACAGGTGCCCCGTTATGACTATTCTCTATTCTTTTTGCGCCGGGCAGGTTCTTCCTTACAGATCGTAATACATCTTAAATTCCGCAGGATTCGGAATCTGCTCCATCTTCTTTAATTCCGCGCGCTTGCGGGCGATCCACACATCGATCAGCCTCTGGGGGAACACACCGCCTTTCGTCAGATACGCATGGTCTGCCTCCAGGGCGTCCAACGCCTCATCTAAGGACTTGGGAAGCCCTTTGATCTTCTTCTGCTCCTCCTCCGACAGCGTATACAGGTTGAAATCATAAGGCCCCCAGCCGTTTTCTGCGGGATCGATCTGATTTTCAATGCCGTCCAGGCCGGCCATCAAAATCGCCGCATAGGCATAGTAGGGGTTCGCCGTCCCATCGGGGTTTCGCAGCTCAAACCGCTTTGCCTCCGGAGCCTTGGCGTAGGCCGGAATCCTGATCACCGCACTGCGGTTGGAGGTGGCATACCCAACGGTGACAGGCGCCTCATATCCCGGCACGAGACGCTTAAAGGAGTTCGTGGAGGGATTCGTAAACGCGCACAGCGAAGCGATATGCTTCAGCAGTCCGCCGATAAAATAGTGCGCCGTACGGCTCAGCCCGGAATATCCATTTTCATCATAAAACAGCGGTTTTCCGTCCTTCATGAGCAGCATATGCACATGCATCCCGCTTCCCGCCTCCTGATAAATCGGCTTTGGCAGGAAGGTGACCGTCTTTCCTTCCTGGGCCGCGAGATTTTTAATGATATACTTCGTGATCATTGTATTGTCTGCCATCTCCGGCATGTCCGCAAGCTCCACCTCGATCTCCATCTGTCCGGGACCGCCCACCTCATGGTGATGGTACTTGACTTTGATTCCCCAGTCCTCCATCATCATGCACATCCGGCTGCGCATGTCATATCCCACATCCTGGGGCGCGGCTACATGGTAGCCGCCCTTGCTGTGAACCTCATACCCATTGTTTCCCGGCGTATCCAGACTGCAGTTCCAGTCTGCCTGTTTCGTATCGATCCGGTAACCGCACTGCTGGGGGGAAACCTCAAAGCGCGCGCTGTCAAACAGATAAAACTCAAATTCCGGCCCGATCACCATCCTGTCCGCGATGCCTCTTTCCTTCATATATTCTACTGCACGCAGGCTCACATTCTTCGGATACTGGTCAAAGGGCTTATTTTCCCCTTTCCCGATCGTGCATACATTGCCGCACATGGTCAGGGTGGGAACAGATGCGAACGGATCTACATAAGCCGTATCTGCGTCCGGCAAAAATACCATATCGCTCTTCTCAATCGGCGCGTATCCATAATTCGAACCGTCAAACCCGATCCCGTAAACAAACACATTCTCATCAAACCGCTCTACGGGAATCGTGATATGCCTCCACCGCCCATCAATATCCGTCATTTTAAAATCAATCATGCGAATCTGTTTCTCTTCGCACAGTTTCCTGATTGCCTCACTCTTCATAACTTTTACCTCTTACTTTTTAATGGTTACCGTCCTGCTCTGTCCTTTTTTTGCCAGAAGCTTTTTGTAGGCCTTAAGCTTGGCTGCCGGTACCTTGATCACGGCCCGCCTGCTGATGCCCTTGAAAGCCTGCGCTCCCACCTTCTTTAAGCCCTTGGATTTTATTGAGATGCTTGTAAGCTTTTTACAGTTAAAGAAGGCTTTTGTGCCAATCTGTTTCAGAGCAGTGCTGTTTACCTTCACCGTCTTAAGCTTCGGGCAGGATGCAAAGGCATTCTTTCCGATCACCTGTACGTTCTTTCCAATTACCGCCTGGACGGCCTTCTTGCTCCCCTTAAACGCGGAAGCGCCCACAGATATTACTTTGTATGTTTTATTTTTGAATTTCACCGTGCCCGGCACCACAAGCTTCGTAAGCTTTGCGGCTTTGCCTTTTACAAGGCCTGTAACCTCTGCCATCTGTCCCGTGGCGCTCACCACCTTGTAGCGGTAACTACCACTCTCAAAGGTCTGCCCGTCCCTGACATCCGGAATCGGCACGGGATTCTCCGGCTGCGGCGGATTTACGGTTCCTCCGGCTGCCTTCAGGCCCAGAATTGCCGTCCTCAGACGGCTGGCCGCCAGCTTAAGCGCCGCTATCGTGCTGTCATCCTCTGCCTCCACCGCCTTGGCATCCTTGAAAGCCTTCTGGAAAACAGCCCAGCTCTCTGCTGTGTATTTTGACGCGTCAGTGTAGGCTGCCGCCTGCCTGATCACCTGGCGCAGGGCCTCCCTGGCTTCCGTCGTATCCTCCGGCTCCAGTGTATCCCAGCTTAAAAGTCCTCTCTTCGAAGCCACTAACCCGTCGATCGCGTGGAAGCACTCCAGCTGGCCTGCCTCCTCCGCTTCCAGCAAGCCGTGAGCCTTCGCCAGGGCCTCCTGGTAAGCTGCCCAGGATTTTTTTGTATACATCGAAGCGTCCCCCATAGGCACCCTCTCAATTTCAGCCCGTAATGCCTCCTTGATCTCCGGCAAAACCTGTCCGTCCAGATCGGAAAGCTTAAACTTCGCCTGCTTGATCCAGCACTGGTCATTATAAACGCTATAATTCGGGAGATTCTCCGAGTATTCCTTATCCCAGTGCCCGTAGGTATCCAGGATAAAGGTTCCGTCAGAAGTCACGGCCATGCCTGTGTATCCCGTATCGCCGGAATAACGGTTTGCCGCCCAGTCCTCACAGAGAAGGACACGGTACTGGCCATCCCTCTGGTTCATGATATCATCGTAGGTTCCAACCCAGGCGATCCAGTCGCCAGCCATCCAGTCATTGGCTCCGTCAAACTGGTTGTTTTCGTTTTTATCATACTGGATTTCACGGAAGGTAATCAAAAGCCTCTGCCCGGCAGGATCTGTCGGGTCATAGAGAATTTTATGCCTCTCGCCTGCCAGAGAACCGGGAAGCTCCACCGGCTTGCTCCAGGTGTCGCCCTCGTCATCCGAATAAATCATAGTGGCCGGATGATTGTGGGACTGGCTTCTTGCGAGGCCCACGATCCTCTTTCCGTCAGGAGAACGGAACATTCCGATCTCACACATCTGGTGACTGCTCTCAATCTGCCGGTACTCACTCAGATAAGGCTCCGGCTCTGTCCACTGAGGCTCACCCTCCTTATTAAAGGTCAGGTACGTCTTGTAGTTTACATAGTTCAGGTTGTGGTAGACACACATCCACTTATCCAGATATCTGCCTTCCTCATCCTTCATCTGGATCATACTGGCCATAGCCACCACGGAGTCATTGCGGCTACCGTCGCTGAAATTCTCACAGTACGTGTCGAATTCCGACCAGGTCTCTCCCAGGTCATCGGAGAGGGAAACGTCCCATCCGCCAGTGGGAGCGCCAAAGCTTGCCGGGCGGCCGCAGATCATGATCAGCCTTGTGTCCCCGTTTGTCATATTCAGCTTATAAAGCGTAGGCGTCTCATAGGAGGAGGACCAGGACTGGGGAATATCCGTCTTCTCATTCCATGTCTCTCCTGCGTCCCGGCTCACCTGCATCACCACAGAGCCCTTTCCATGGCCCACAGGATATACCGTAATCAGAGTCTTTTCGTCATCCAGCATAACCATATCCGGCTGTCCCAGATAGTGTCTGCCCTTAGAATCGTCGGGATCTCTCTCCACATCCGATAAATACTGCTGCGGCAGCTTATAATCCGTCAGGCTGTTGCTGATGATCAGGGTTCTGGTAACAAGGATCTGTACGCTGCCCACACTGCCTGCCGCCTTATCCTCCACGGTGATCACCGTGCGGCCCTTGGCGTTCGCCCTCACGTTCCCCTTGGCATCCACAGACGCCACGGAGGGATTGGCGGAACGGAAAATAAGCTCTCCGGCGCCTTCCGCCTCAATCTGCCACATTTCTCCTGCATTCAGCGTTTTTTCTGTCTCTGCTATGGAAAGATCCCTCACAGCCGCCAGATACTTCTCCGTGACAGCCGCGACGCCCGCCTTGAAATTGCTCATCTCCTCCGCCAGGCCCGCGATCTCCTCCTCCGTCATGTAGGTGTGGGAGGAATGTCTCGCCGTGGTCTTTACCCTGGCGTATACTTCCTGGATATCATCGGCCAGGCCTGGCATCTCCCTTTCGAGAATACGCAGCTTATTCACATCACGGATACCTTCCGCCATGCGCTCCAGACGAACGGAGCTCTTTACCTCTCTCTCCTCCCCGTCCTTCTCAGAAGGATAGATGATAAAAGTATCTCCCGGTTCAAAGGAATTATGAGTCGCGTCGTTTAAAGGATCCGCCACCCAGGCGTCGTACGCCCATCTCTGGAAGCCGGAGGCTCCCGCCTTGCCTGCGTTTACGGCGCTCCAATAGCTCTCCACCGGCGCGCTCAGAGAGAAATTGCCTGGCTTATGCTCCGTACAGGAGTACAGGGTAGTTTCCAGCCCTCCGGCGTTTCTCTCCGCCAGGAGCGCCTGGAACGCTTCCTGGTTCCCCGCTGCCGCCGTGTCGCCTACATTCAGGGAGGAGAGCACCTTGGCCATGTCGCCCTTTCCTGCGGCAGTGAAGTTATCCATATCGCCTGCCACCTTCCAGTTCTTTCCCTCGCTGTTGGTCATTCCCAGGAAATGGCTGATCACATCCGCGTTAAAGTTTCTCTCATCAATTCCCAGATAGCAGTCCTCAAACCATCCCTTCTCCGTCAAATGACGGGCAAAATCGTTCAGGAAGTCCTCCCAAAGAGTGATATACCTGCTGCTGCCCACCGTATAGCTCTCCGTCTTCATGGTGCCATCTTCCCAGTAGGTAAAGGCATTTCCCCAGGGAAGGATACTGTAGATCACCACCTTGTCCGCGATGCCGATCTCATCCTTACAGAAGGATACCCAGGTATCAAAATCGCTGTAGTCATACGTAAACTGATCCCCCGTCTTCGTCCACCTGATCATGGACGGATAGTGAATCTGATTGGCGCTGTAGGTCTGTCCGCTCCAGGCGTCCTCAATCATCGTAGCCGTTATGGAATTGCCGCCGATCTCCCTGTATTTCTCCATGATCGGACGCAAAATCTCCAGATGCTCCTGGGAGAAGGGCTCCACGCCGTAATACTCGGCGCTGCTGTACGGATACTGCCACAAACCGATATCAAACGAAAACTCTTCGGGATTTGGAAGCACCATATCCTGCACCAGCAGACGGTATGTAAATTCCAGGGATTCCTCAAGCCCCTCTGCCTGCACCGTCAAAGTCCCCGTGTACAGGCCCGCCTCCGCGTCCGCGGGTACAGCAAACTCCACCCATACGGGCTGCAGGCTGTTAAAGGGAATATCTACCGTGCCGCCCTTCTGATAGAGAATATCAGAGGATTCCAGCCTGTTCCCTTCCGGGATGGGACGTGTCGGGCTGCCGTAACCAATATATCTGCCGCTATCGTTATAGGCCAGGGTAGATTTCATAAACGTGAGCGTCACCTGCTCCTGGGAAATCTTTGCCTTTCCATCCGCCGTCACCAGGGGACTTGCCGTCACGCTGACATTTTTCAGGGGACCCCCTTCTGAGTAAAGCACCAGCTCGCTGGCAGCTTTATCATTTTTCCAGGCGGTCAGGGCAGCCTCTGTCACTGCTCCCCTCTTCACCTCGTTGTAAGTATCCTGCGTGTGCTGCATATCCGTGTCCGCGATCATTCCGCCAAGCCTCGGGCTTGCGGCCTTCACTTCTACCGCCACCGTCTTTTCTTCACCGATGCCTGACAGGGTAATCACAGCCTTCCCCGGGGCCTTTGCCGTCACTGTCCCGTCCGCCGACACAAGGGCCACATCTTCAGCGCTGCTCCTGAACACAAGGCCTTCCGCCGACGCCCCGGCCGGCATAACCGTGTAAGAAATCTTCTGGGTTTCCCCCGCATAGAGGCTCATGGAAGCCTGATTGACCACGATCTCATTTGCCGTATAGGGCGCATGGACGATCTCCGCGTAAGCCACCTGATTTACGATGCTTTTGCTGGAGGCGTTCTTCGTCGGCTGAGTCACAGCCTTCAGCGTATGTCTCCCCTCCGCAAGGCCGCTCACCCTATACACTGCCTGCGCCGTTGTGCGGGAACTGTTATACAGATCCACCGTCTGCTCAAGGCCACCGTCCACCGAATATTTTACAATTCCGTGGTTATGGCTCTTATTGGCAAAGAGTGTAATACCGCTTCCCACAAAACTGATCTCATAAAAATATTGTTCCGCGTTGGTCTCAGACGCGCCAAGGTCTATATAGGCCTCCGACCCGGCAAAGACCGACCAGCTTTTTGAGCTGTTCGGCGAGGTGTACACAAAATAATTCATCTGCCCGGCGTCTGTAGCCTCCACACCCAGCCTGACTGTTTCTTCCGCTGCCTGCGCGCTCAGCTTTGGCAGCACCCCCCAAGGCATAGCCATCACTAAAGCCAATAAAACACACAATATCGTTTTTGCTGTCTTTTTCATTCTTCTTCTCCATTTTTCTAAAGTTCATTAAATACTAGTTTTCATTCCCATATACCTATAATCTGTTCCAATGCCTTCTTTAATTTAAAATCTTTTTCAGCTCGTCCATAAAGGTATTTACATCTTTAAATTCCCGATAGACGGAAGCAAACCGGACGTAAGCCACCGCTTCCAGGTTTTTTAGCTTATCCATAACGATCTCGCCGATTTCCTTGCTCTCGATCTCCCGCTCCTCATGATTAAACAGATCTGTCTCCACAGCATCCACAAGCTCGTGGATCTTCTGTACCGGTACGGGCCTTTTGTAACAGGCCCTCATCACGCCTGCTTCAATCTTCGAACGGTCATACTCCTCCCGGCTGCGGTC
Organism: Lachnospiraceae bacterium UBA3316; assembly: GCA_002361955.1. Classification (GTDB taxonomy): domain Bacteria; phylum Bacillota; class Clostridia; order Lachnospirales; family Lachnospiraceae; genus Hominisplanchenecus_A. The sequence continues at coordinate 59,521 of DESK01000010.1, read as the reverse complement.
CTTTTTGATCACCACCAAAGGGATCGTCTCCACCTTTTCATAGGTCGTAAATCGCTTTCCGCAGGCATCGCACATCCTTCTCCGCCTGATGGAGCAGTTATCATCTGCCGGTCTGGAATCCACAACTCTCGTATTGTCCTCATTACAAAACGGGCACTTCATACCTTTCCTCCTTTCCTTCCTTACTCCAAAAATCAATAGGCTCATAATCCTGCAGCTTGGCGAGAAAGCCTCTCTCCTTCAGCTTCTCCTGTATCATATCAAGAACCTGTTCGTTCTCTGCAAGAACCGTATGGTAATGATAGCCGGAGGTGACATTTTTTAACAGGCTGGACTTGCCGCAGTTGATATCCTCCACAAATTTTTTTACCTCCCGTCGTGAGCGGATATTCATATCTCCTTTCAGCGTTCCATACACCCGGTGGTAGACGAAAACGTCCTTCACGATACCGCCGTAATCCACGATCAGGGACAGCTCCTCCTCCACCTCCGCATCTGAGTGATGGACCTTAAATACGCGGCTGGCCTCCTCCTTTTTTTTCAGCAGATATCCAAGATTTGTGGAAACGATATCCGCGCCGTTCGCACGCAGAAGTGCGATATCCTGCACAATAACCTGGCGGCTTACCTTCATCTTCTCTGCCAGACATGCCCCCGTCAATGCCTTCGGACTGTCTGCCAGCAGCTGAAGAATACATGCTCTTCTGTCCTTTCCATTCATAAATTTTCAACCTCTCTTTGCCTATTTGGGATGCAGATTTTCAGGGAACTGTCGTTCTGTTAACGTCTCAGAATCCTTCTACTCCCGGAAAATGCCGCAGGGATACATTCCTTAAAAGCATTATAACCCATTTCCTTCCAATGTGCTACTAAATTTTTAATCTCTTCGTTACTGGTCTATATCCCAGGCATACCCTCCGGCTTCCCGGCATACGTATGAAGAAAACAACGCCACAACGGGGAGGAAGCCATGCGTATCTGTGATCTTCGCCAGAAGGAGGTGATCAATGTCTGCTCCTGCCGCTCTCTGGGCTGCGTCAACGATGTGGACATTGACGCCTGCACGGGATGTATCCTCGCTCTCATCGTCCCCGGCCCCGGAAAGCTCTGTTCCTTTCTGGGCCGGGATACAGAATTTGTGATCCCCTGGAAATGCGTCCGGCAGATCGGCGCGGACATTATTTTAGTGGAAATCTGCGAAGAAGAATGCCAGAGGAAATGCGATATCTGACTGCCCTTTCTGCCGGCGTCCCCATGGGCGTCGGCAGAAACGCATTTCTGTCAAGGATGAAAATTTTTTTTATTTTTGAGGACTGTGTATAGGAGACGGCGATCCTGTGTACCATTATCTTATGATGCGAGGGGCACAAGGTCCTCTATGACATGCCTGTACGGCGTTACAGGATTTCAGGAGTGCGGGAGCATGAAATGCGGAGCAATCCAGGGCATCATATACCAGGCAATGATAAGGAGGATGAACCAAATGGCTCTCAATAAGGTTGAAATATGCGGCGTAAACACGGCCAAGCTTCCTCTCTTGAACAATGAAGAGAAAGAAGCTCTCTTTGCCCGAATCCAGGAGGGGGATATGGAGGCGCGGGAGCTTTATATTAAAGGGAACCTGCGTCTTGTCCTGAGCGTAATCAAACGCTTCGGCAGCAGCAATGAAAACGCGGACGACCTGTTCCAGATCGGCTGTATCGGCCTGATCAAAGCCATCGACAACTTTGACGCTACACTGAATGTAAAATTTTCCACTTATGCGGTGCCTATGATCATCGGGGAAATCCGGCGCTATCTCAGGGATAACAACAGCATCCGGGTCAGCCGGTCCCTGCGCGACACGGCCTACAAGGCCATCTACGCCAGGGAGAACTATATGAAAAAGAATCTGAAGGAGCCTACGGTCAACGAGATTGCCGCTGAGATCGGCATCTCCAAGGAGGATATCGTCTTTGCCATGGACGCGATCCAGACCCCCGTAAGCCTGTACGATCCTGTCTATACGGAAGGCGGAGACACCCTCTATGTGATGGATCAGATCAGCGACAGAAAAAACCGAGAGGAAAACTGGCTGGAATCCATCTCACTGAGAGAGGCCATTCAGCGGCTGGGCGAACGGGAGCGGACGATCATCGAAATGCGTTTCTACGAGGGGAAGACCCAGACAGAGGTCGCCCAGGAAATCCACATCTCCCAGGCCCAGGTGAGCCGGTTAGAAAAAAATGCGCTGAAGGCGATGCGGGCATACCTTGCGTAGCTATTTGCAGGCTTTCCGGCATATGAGAACCGGAGGGATAAAGTAAGCGATCGGAAAATAGACAGTTCCAAACAGGGGCGGGGAACGGCTATGATAAGCCGCGCCCCGCCCCCAGCAGACTCAAAGTCAAATATCGAACCGCCAGACCAACAACGAAGATATCTCCCCACAAGGTCAGGCAGCTCTGAAACATTTTGATTCATCCCCTGCCGGATGCAGAACACGACTGCTATGACGCAAATAGCCATTCCTATGTTTTTCTTCATGATATCTTCCTTCTGATCCTTCCGCCAGCCTCCACCGCCCGGTCAGATCCGACTATAATCTCCCTTTCAGGTGCTTCATCCAAAGAAATGGCTGCATAATCGCTATTTTGCTCAAGGATTCTTACGCTGACTTTTTCCGCCTCCAAAACCATCCCCAGAACTCCTTCTGTTTCTTCCACCGCAAAAAGATACGTGCCTCCTTCTCCGATATGGATCGCACCCAATGGCACCACATACGAATATTGCTCTGACTGTTTAATGATATTCGCCGTTACCATATCACCAACTGTCAAAGTATCATCGTCTGCTTCAATTGTAACATCTAATAAAGAGTCATCTTTTTCATTATAAGTAACCTCGATCACCGACTGTCCGCCAATTTCATCCGATGAACCATACTTTTTCAAAACGCATGGATCCCCTTCCGTAATATATCCTTCCATCTTACTGGATAATGCCGTATCTTACACTCCCCAAGGCGGGATCATCCAAATTTCTATATCCTTACACTCCAATCATGTTCTGATTTCCGTGGCCGACAACGGACCAGGAATTCCGGACGAAAACAAGAAAAAATTTTTCACCGATTTTACCGCTGCGACGATTCCAGAACAGACAAAAATCATTTTGGCCTCGGCTTAAGCATTGCAAAGGAAATTGTAAATCTGCATAATGGAGTCATAAGTGTCATCGACTCTCCCATGGGAGGCAGCGAATTTCTTGTATCACTTCCACTCGATAGTAAGTAACTAACCCTTCTTCCTGTTTTTCAAATACTGGTCACACTGCTAAAAAACAAAGCAGGCCATACGGGGCTTTTACATTTCTGCCAAAGCCCCCTACAGCCTGCTGTTAAACCATCACTATAAAATTATTCTAAGCCACCGATAGCTTTTTCTCCGAAGGCTTACAGGGTACCGATAAATCTCTGGAAATCTTTCCGGCCCTTCTCGTCGCATTTATAAACGCCTGCGCACTCCAGAACCTTCATGAATACGATACCTACCTCTTTCTGGATAATCTCCATGACATTGTCCCTGGTGATCTCTTCGTACTTCGGCACAAATTCATCCACCCAGTCCGCATGCTTTTCCAGCACCTCGTTGCTGCGCACATCCTTGCCTTCCACCAGATAGTCGGCCAGAAGATCTAATTCGGACTTTAACCTTGCGGGAAGCACGGCCAAGCCCATCACCTCGATCAGGCCGATATTTTCCTTTTTAATATGATGCAGCTCTGCATGGGGATGGTACACGCCCAGGGGATGCTCCTCTGTGGTAATGTTGTTTCTGAGCACCAGATCCAGCTCGAAGAGGCCGCCTCTCTTTCTGGCAATCGGCGTTATCGTATTGTGAGGCTCGCCGTCCGTCTCCGCGAAGATAAACGCGGACTCGTCGGTATATCCTCTCCATGCAGCCAGAATATGGTCTGCCAGCTCTACCAGCCGGTCAATCTCCTTGCTCTGCAGGCGGATAACGGACATGGGCCACTTCACGATGCCTGTCACCACGTCCTCAAAGCCCTTAATGGCAAAGGTCGTCTCGATGGGAGCCTTCGCCATGGCGAACACATAACCGCCGCCCTGGAAATGGTCATGGCTCAAAATGGAACCGCCCACGATGGGCAGATCCGCGTTGGAACCCACAAAATAGTGGGGGAACTGGCGCACGAAATCCAGAAGCTTCGCAAAGGTATCCCTCTCGATCTTCATGGGCGTATGCTCGGAATTGAACACGATGCAGTGCTCATTGTAATATACATACGGTGAATACTGAAGGCCCCAAGGCTTTCCGTTCACCGTGATGGGAATGACTCTGTGGTTCTGCCTTGCGGGATGGTTGGTGCGTCCCGCATAGCCGATATTCTCCATACAGAGCTGGCACTTGGGGTAGCCGCTCTGCTTTGCCGTCTTTGCCGCGGCAATCGCCTTGGGATCCTTTTCCGGCTTTGAGAGATTGATCGTGATATCCAGATCGCCGTAGGCTGTGGGGGTCACCCATTTTCTGTCACGGGCGATGCGGTACCGCCTGATGTAATCCGTATCCTGGCTGAACTTGTAATAAGCGTCCGTAGCCGCCTTAGGAGACTGCGCGTAAAGCTCCCGGAATTTGCGGATTACCTCGTGGGGTCTCGGCGTCAGAAGGCCCATCACCTTTGTGTCAAAGAGATCGCGGTAAACCACGCTGTCACTTTCCAGCAGGCCCTTTTCCGCCGCGTAATCCAGGATCTCTCCCAAAACAGACTCCAGATCCACGTCTGTATAAGTCTCCTCCGGCTCTTCATACTCATCAAGCTTTAAAAGCTCCAGAAGCTCATTCGTTGTGTAGATCCGGTCCTCTTCTGTAATCAGTCCCGTCTCCAGTCCGTAAGTAACCAGCTTTTTGATACTATTATAAATCATGCCAACTTCCTCCTGATGTACTTTCTTAAATCCTGGACGGGCCATCGCCGATCTCTACTACATAGAAGTCAGCCGCATAGCCGATCTTTGCCTTGTAGGCCTCGCCCACATTTTTCTTGAAGTTCTCGATGGCGTCATCCTCTACGATGCTCACCGTACATCCGCCGAAGCCTGCGCCTGTCATACGGGAACCGATCACGCCCGGCTGCTTCCAGGACTCTTCCACCAGCGTATCCAGCTCAATTCCCGTCACTTCATAGTCATCCCGCAGGGAAACATGGGACGCGTTCATCAGCTCGCCGAACAGGCGGATATCATTGGCCTTCAGTGCCTCTACAGCACGCAGCGTCCTCTGGTTCTCATATACGGCATGTTTTGCCCTTCTTACGCGCACCTCATCCTGAATCGCACCTTTGTGCTCTTCAAACTGCTCCTCTGTAAGCTGTCCCAGGTTATCGATCTTTATCACCTTCTGCAGCTCTGCCAGGGCTGTTTCACACTCGGAGCGTCTCTCATTGTACTTGGAATCTCCCAGGCCGCGCTTCTTATTGCTGCAGGCAATCACAATCTTGGCGCCTTCCAGATGGATCGGCGCATACTGGAACTCCAGGTTACTGGTATCCAGGAAGATGGCGTGATCTTTCTTGCCCATGGCAATGGCGAACTGATCCATGATACCGCAGTTTACGCCATTGTACTTATTTTCAGAGTACTGTCCGATCAGGGCCAGGTCCTGATTTGTCACATCGAAACCAAACATATCCTTCAGGATGTAGCCTGTCAGCACCTCCAGAGATGCGGAGGAGGAAAGGCCGGAACCGTTTGGAATATTTCCGTAAATCACCACATCCAGGCCGCAGGGAATTTCCATTCCTTTCTGCTCAAAAGCCCACATTACGCCCTTCGGGTAAGCCGTCCAAATGCTCTCCTTGCCGGGTTTTAGGTCATCTAAGCTTGTCTCAATCACGCCCTGGCGCTCGAAATTCATAGAGTAGAAGCGAAGCTTCCTGTCCTCGCGCTTTCGTGCCACACCGTAGGTGCCAATCGTCAGTGCGCAGGGGAATACGTGGCCGCCGTTATAATCGGTATGCTCACCGATCAGGTTTACACGTCCTGGTGCAAAGTAGGGGCGGATATCACCCTCTCCACCAAATAATTCTTTAAATTTCCCCAAAATTTGTTCCTTCATTTTGCTTCTCCCTTTCGTTTTCTTTATATAATCTTTCAACATAAAAATGTTCATACAAACATTATACCATACTTAGGGAAATTGTGAATATATTTTTACACGAAAAAATCCCCCGATATCTCTCATCGGAGGATTTCCTATTACATATCTCTGCTCGGCACCGGCTTTCTGCCAAATACATAACGCGGACGGTAGATCAAGCGATAGCAGGCCATATTCAGGAAGAGGGCTGTGATCACGTCCAGTATCGTATGCTGCTTTAAAAATACGGTAGCACAAACGATCAGGATCGTCAGCACATTGGAAGCGAACACGATTCTGCCGCGCTCCCGGAAGGCCTCGCTGTCGGCCACGGCCACTGCCACTGCCACGGAATTAAATACATGAATACTTGGCAGTACATTTGTGGGCGTGTCGATCTTGTAAAGATACCTTACCATATCCACAAAGATATTTTCATGTTCAAAATGCCAAGGGCGCAGGTTGTGCCCGTTGGGAAACACCAGGGAGATCGCCAGAAACAGCGTCATACCAATCCCCAGGGTAACGATCAGCCTGTAGTACTCCGCCAGGTTCTTGCGGATCAGTCCAAAATACACCACAGCGCCTGCCACATACAAAAACCACAAAAAATATGGTATCACAAAATATTCACAAAAGGGAATGTATTTATCCAGCTTCGTATGTATAATATGAACCGGAATTCCCGTGCGCCCTTCCACATACCTGAATACCAACAGGTAAAACATAAAGTACAGGGGAACGATCAGAAAATGTCTGTATTCTCTTAGCTTTTTCATATTCACCTCTCCAAACAGGCTATCCTTTCACCTTTCAATACCCACCTATATGCTTGAGTCATTATAGCACCGGCCCTTGTTAAAAATCAATATACTTATCTCCGATTTAAGAAACTCCTAAGCTTTGTGTTTCTGTTCATTTCGTTCACAGTAACCAGCTTTACTTTGTCGTCGTTATGGTGATACTGCCGTTCTCGTTGTACAGATCCAGCCTGTTTTTGGCATTCTCCCGCTCCATGGTGACATTGCTTCCCTTGTTTTCGCCGTTGATCTCCACATCCCCGTACTCTGCCGCCAGAACCATGCTGTAGGCTTTCTCTTCCTCTTCCAAACCCAGACTGATCCCTCCGCACTCACTTGTCACTTTTAAATTTCCCACGGTCAGCTTGTCAAGGTTACACTCCCCGTAAGAAAGCTCCAGCGTTCCGTCTGCAATCTCCAAGGTGTTTCCATCCACGCTCCCGCTTTCATTGAGAAGATCAAGCTTAGCTGTTTTCACCTGCTTAAGGCTGATATTGCCGCTCTCATTCTCAAGCCGCAGGCTCTGCTCCGCCGCCACAGAGGTAAGCATCATCTCTCCATAATCGCTGCGCAGCGCCACGTCCTTCCCTTCCACGTCCTCCAGGCTGAGATTTCCGGACTCTCCCTTGACGGACAGCGTATCGGCTGCCACGCCGTTCATGGCCAGCTCCCCGTAATCCATTTCCAGCTTCAAATCCTCTGCTTTCATGTCTGACAGAGTGCAGCTTCCGCTCTCACTTTTTATGGAAAGATCGGTAAAGGTGCAGTCCGACAGCTCCAGGTCCCCATAATCCAGCTCCAGGTCTGTTTTCTTCCCGGTAACCCCGGAGGCTTCCAGGTTCCCCGATTCCGTAATGATCTTTATCGTTTCTGCCTGCAGCTTCGGGATAGAAAGCTTCACCTTTCCGTAAGCGTTCTTCACCTTAAGCTCTGAAAGCTTTGTTTTCCTGGGAATGTAAACCCGAAGGTAGGCCTGCTGCCTGGTGTCTATGGAATCCCAGAAAAAGCTCATCCCCACAAAATTCACCTGCTTCACATAGCTGCTGTCAAAGATCCAGGCTGCATCCTGTTTTTGCTGCTTCACCTGCATGTGCTTTTCGTCGTAGCCATATTCCACGTGAAAGCTGTCGCCCTCCAGGAATTCCACGTCTCCCTCCCTGCAGGTAATCTCCAGGCTGGAAACGCCTTGCAACGGCACACTTTTTTCTACAAATTTACTGAGCTCCAAATCCTCCTTTGTCTTAACGCCCTCATTCGTGATGGCGAATCCGGGATTTCCTCCCAGGGCGATCCCGGCTACTCCCAGGATACCCCCGCCTATAATCAGGCAGACGGAAGTACCCAATAATATTTTCTGGTATCTCTTCATGCCTTTTTCCTCCTTCTCATCAGCCACCGGAACAGCGCCCGGATACCTATCATGATCCATTTGCAAACCCACAGCACCAGGAAACCACCCAGGATGCTAAGGCCAAGAAAAGCCAGCCCCAGGCCGATTGCCGCCATGCCCGATGCCGGATGGGCGCCCAGAAGCACTACGCCGCACACAACCTCCACGATTCCCGCGGCCACTCCCACCGCCACCACCAGAAACGCGCCAAAAAGCACCATGGCGATCCCTGCCAGCACGCACGCCGCGCATGCAAGAAGCACCAGAACCACCGGCAGGGCAATGGGCGCCGCGCACAGGGCCAGAAGCACGATCCAAATCGTTCCCAGTCCTCTTTTCACAGATTTCGCAGGCTTATCCATCCTTTCTATGGCCGCGTCCATGATGATCTGGGCCGCCACATCCCTGGGCGCTCCCAGCTCCGCAATGATGGCCTGTTCTTTTTCGGGCCCTGCATCCTCAAAATACTCGACATAATAGTCCATGGCTTTTTCGTATTCGTCCTTCGGAAGTCTGCGCAACTCCCTGGACAATGCCCGCAGGTATTCTTCTCTACTCATTTTGTATCCCTCCCATCATAATCTCTTCCACTTCCGCGCTGTATCTCTTCCATTCCTCTACGTAATATTGATATTGGCGTCTTCCCGCCTCTGTCATAAAGTAATACTTTCTGTTTCGCCCCTGATAGGGCTGGTCATACGTTTCCAGGTATCCTTTCTGCTGCAGCCTGCGCAGCACCGGATACAGGGTGGATTCTTTGATATCGGCCACTCTCTTGATCTGCTGGGATATGGAATACCCATAGGCGTCCCCCCTGGCTATAATCGCCAGCACGATCGCGTCTGTAAGAGTGGACCCCAATTGATAAATCATAGGCCGCCTCCTTATACCTCACGATTATGTATATGTTTGAAGTGTATATATGTTTCTATATTCCATATTATATATTATATAATATACAAAATCAATACCTATTTACGTTTTTTTCCCATATATTATACTGGGTTTGATCAGGCCAAGCTTTGCAGGCACCATTGCTTTAACTGCCAAAACCGGTTTACCTACCATAAAGTCTTTCATCCACCGCCATACAAACCCGGCGTGGATTCTGGCTTTTGACGCGGAAACCAACATGATACATACGAAATAAGGAGTCACAAACATGCGCAGATGGACGAAAAAATTGTATACGGCTGCTCTCGCTGCCCTGACTGCCCTGGCAGCGGCGGGATGCAAAAGCCAGACGGAACCCTTAAGCCGAAGCGGGATCTATTTTGATACCACGGTGACGCTGACAATTTACGGGGCGGAGAAAGAAACAGACAGGGAAGGGCTGCTGGATGCGTGTTTTTCCATGTGCGAGGACTATGAGGAGCTGCTGTCGCGGACAGTGGAGGGAAGTGATATTTACAGGATCAACCATTCCGCCGGAGAACCTACCGAAGTTTCAGAAGAAACGGCAGCATTGATCGGTAAGGCCTTGGAATACAGCAGGCTGACAGACGGCGTGTTTGACTGCACGATCGCCCCCCTGTCCGAGCTCTGGAATTTCCGCGGGGAAGACCCGCAAAAGCCCGACGGTCCGGCTATCGAAAGGGCACTGAGCCACGTGAGTTACGAAAACGTAACCATCGAGGGGACGACCGTTACCCTTAAGGATCCCGAGGCCGCCCTGGACCTGGGCGGGATCGCAAAAGGCTATATTGCGGACAGGCTGAACGGCTTTCTGGAGAAATCAGGCGTAACGGGCGCGCTGATCGACCTGGGGGGAAATATCCTGGCCCTGGGGGAAAAGGCGGACGGACAGCCCTTCCGGGTAGGCATACGGAGGCCGTTTTCAGACGGAAACGATTCCATTGCCGCCGTAGAGCTCCGCGGCCAGTCTTTAGTGACCTCCGGTGTGTATGAGCGCTGCTTTGAGGAGGATGGGGTGCTGTACCACCACCTGCTGAACCCAGAAGATGGCTTCCCCTTCACAAACGGTCTCCTCAGCGTCACGATCCTGTGCCCTTCCTCCGCCGACGCAGACGCCCTGGCCACCTGCTGCTTTGGCCTGGGGCAGGAGGCAGGCCTTCGTCTCATAGAATCCCTGAAGGATACGGAAGCCCTGTTTATCACGGAGGATTATGAGCTGCACACCTCTTCCGGGTTCCCCCTGGATTCCCGCGGCCAGTGAAGGCTGGGGCATAAAAGGTTCCCCGGCGCAGCGGAGGGATTTGGCCCCCGCCCCATCCGCCAAATGCCCGCGCAGGCCCGTCACTTAGCTCGCTGCCCGTGACAATAAAACAGGAGACAGACACTGCCTTCCGGCAATGTCTGTCTCCTGTTTTATGTTGTATGAACGCCAGATTTACTTTAATTCCTGGCACACACCCTGCTTGTCAAAGGAATATTCCTTGTCGTTGTAGCGGATCTTCAGATTTCTGGCCATGCTTCCGATGGGATGCACCGCCCCGGTGGAATCCTTCACCTGCTTCGGGAAGAAATAGTAAACCTTTCCGTCGATCCTCATAAAGTTGGTGGCCATCACGCCGATGGTTCCCCGTCCCGGCGTGGTATTCAGGAAGTAATAATTCTGCCCGTCGTTGTACCAGCCAATCTTCATGTAGCCTGTGGACTGGAAGAAGTAGCGCTTTCCTTCAATGTTTTTCCAGCCTGTGACAAGGCCGCCGTTCTTGTAATAACGCCAGAGCCGTCCATAGCCTACCCAGCCTGTTTTTCTGGGATTATCCCTTGTCTCATCCACATAGTCCACAATCTGCCTGCCGTCGTCTCCCAGATAGGCGTCGCCCACCCAGGCATTGCGCACCATCTTTCCGTCTGCGCCGAAATAATACTTGGAACCGTTGATACGCACCCATTTGTTTACCCTGCGCACGCCTTTGGACGTAAAGTAATACTTGTAATCCCCGATTTTCTTAAATCCTGTCAGGGCATATCCTCTCTTATTAAAGTAGTAAGTATTTCCCTGAATCGTCTTCCAGCCGTTCCGCAGGTACTTATCCATTCCGTCGCTGAAGCGGATTCCCTTTGCGTCAGTCTCCCATCCTGCGTCCGGGAGCTTTTTTACACATACGCCCTTTGTATTGAAGTAATACATGGTACCGTTTACCATGAAACGGCCTTTTACCATCTGGGCATTGTTTTTGCGGAAGAAATAGCGTTTCTTTCCGATTACCTGCCAGCCCTTCTTTCTTACGCCATCCTTATAAAAATACGTGACATTTCCTTCCGTCACAAGGCCCTCCGGCGCTTTGGCCGCCAGGGCTGTCCCTGCCATACAGAAAGCAAACAGAAGCATCAGGATCAGCGCAGTGACAAACCTTCTCTTTTTCATTTACAACAACTCCCTTCTCTTGTCATTATGAGACAAGTATAAGGCATCCCTAGGGCAATTTCAATCATCTTAAGAAAAGCTTCATATTCTTATCCAAAGGTTTACTTTTGCGGCGCCGGATGGATAATCTTTCTCGGGCATACAGAGGCACAGATGCCGCAGTTTTTACATTTGCTGTAATCTATGCGGGCCACATTGTCTGTAACTGTGACGGCCCCCTGGGGACACTCCTTCTCACATTTCTTACAGCCGATGCATCCTGTCTGGCAGGCCTGCATCACGTCTTTTCCTTTCTCCCTGGAAGCGCACTGTACCTGATAGGACGCCTCATAGGGGATCAGCTCAATCAGATGCTTCGGGCACCGCTTCACGCAGGCTCCGCAGGCTTTGCACTTCTCTCTGTCCACCACGGCAACTCCATCAATCACATGGATCGCGTCAAACTGGCAGGCCTGTACGCAGGAACCATATCCCAGGCAGCCGTAGTCGCAGCTCTTTGGCCCTCCGGCGGGCACAAAGCCCATCATTTCACAGTCCCTCACACCGTAATACTCATAATTTACATGGGTTTTATCGCAGGTTCCGGCACACTTGACAAAGGCTGTCAGACGGGCGCTCTCTCCCGCTTCCTTCCCCATGATAGCGGCGATCTTCGCAGCCGCCGCGCTGCCTCCTACCGGACAGGCCGAAACCTCCGCTTCCCCGTCCGCTATGGCCTGGGCCACCGCGTCGCAGCCTGCGTATCCGCAGCCGCCGCAGTTATTGCCGGGCAGCTCCGCCCGGATTCTTTCTACTTTTTCATCTACTTCCACCTTAAATTTCTTGTCCGCCAATCCCAAAAAAAGTCCCAGGATCAGGCCGGTGCCGCCTACGATCAGGGCGGCGATCAATACTCCGTTCATATGCCCTCCTTATTTCAGCCCAGAGAATCCGAAAAACGCGATAGCCATCAGGCACGCTGTCAGAAGCACGATGGGAGATCCCTTGAAGGACTCCGGGATATCGTTGTACTCCGTCTTTTCACGGATACCCGCCATCAACACGATAGATATCAAAAATCCCACAGCCGTCGCGAAGCCGTTCACCACTCCTTCCAGAATGGAGTAAGATTTCGTCACATTGATTAGCGCCACGCCGAGCACCGCGCAGTTCGTAGTGATCAGCGGAAGATACACGCCCAGGGCATTATAGAGGGATCTGCTGTACTTTTTCACAATCATCTCCACAAACTGCACCAGGGCGGCGATGACGAGAATAAATACGATCGTCTGCAAATACGTTACGTCCAGGGGTACCAGGATATATTTGTAGATCAGCCCGGCCACCAGGGAAGAAATCGTGATGACAAACACCACTGCCGCTCCCATACCTGCCGCCGTCTCCGTCTTCTTGGATACGCCCACGAAGGCGCAGATTCCCAAAAACTGGCTCAGCACTACATTATTTATAAAGGCTGCGCCCACCGCTATTATTAACAATTCACGCATTATGCTTCCCCTCCTTTACTGGTGCAGGAGCTGGTACAGGACGCGCAGGAACCGGTACAGCCTGTTCCGATTTTCGTCTTCTGTCCCTTGCTCTCCATATGTTTCTTTACCTTGTTCTGGAGGGCTGTCAGCATGGACAGCACCAGAAAGGCTCCCGGCGCCAGGATAAAGATCGTCACCGGTTCATAGAACGACGGCATCACCTGAAAGCCGAAAATTTTACCGGATCCGATCAGCTCCCTTACCAGGCCGATGCAGGTCAGGCCTACCGTAAAACCAAGTCCCATGCCAATCCCGTCAAACAGGGAGGGGATCACCGGATTTAAGGAAGCGTAGGCCTCCGCCCTTCCCAGGATAATACAGTTTACCACGATCAGCGGAATATAAATGCCAAGGCTTGCATAAAGGCTCGGCACATATCCCTGCAAAAGAAACTGCACAATCGTAACAAAGGATGCCACTACCACGATAAAGGCGGGCATACGCACGCCGTTTGGTATGATCTTCCTGAGGGCCGCTATCATAGCGTTTGACAACGCCAGAATCACCGTGGTGGTAAGCCCCATGCCCAGGCCGTTGACTGCGGACGTAGTCACTGCCAGTGTGGGACACATTCCCAGCATCAGCACAAACGTGGGATTTTCCTTTACAAGCCCGTTGTACAGGCGTTCCGTTATCTTATTCATCTAAAATGCCCCCTTCCGTCAGGCTCTGAAAATAACAGATCCCCGCATTGACGCCGTCCGTCATGCCGTTTGAAGTGATCGTAGCGCCGCTGATCGCGTCAATCTCACTGTCTGAAGCGGCTCCCGACTTGGTGACCGTAAAGCGCTCCACATTTTTCCCGGCGAACTGGCCCTGAAACTCATCCTCCGTAGCTCTCATGCCAAGTCCTGCCGTCTCTCCGATGGACAGGATCTCGATACCGTTGACCGTACCGTCCTTCTGAATACCCATGGAGAAATTAATCTCGCCGCCGTAACCGGACGTCGTTACATTCATGACAACGCCCAGGATTTGTCCTTTTTCGTCTGCCGCCAGATAGGCTTCTTCCACCTTCCTGTCTCCCAGGCCCTCTGCCTCCAGCGCTTTCGCAGCTTCTTCACTGACCTTTGCGGCGTCCTCCTCTGCCTCCAGCCCATAGACGGGTTCCATAGAGGCCATCCCCGGAAATACGGCCTGATAGGCCTCCTCCTTTTCCTGGTTCTGCTGCGCCTCGATGGGTCCCTTTGTAATGTCATACACAAACCCCAGACACACGCCTGCCACCAGGGTGATAGCCGTCAGGATCAGGGCATTTTTTATAATCTTATGCATCCTTTTTCCCTCCTTTGCCAAATGCTGTGGGCGGCGTGAGCTTCTCGATCAGGGGCACCAGAAGGTTGCCGAAAATGATCGCGTAGGACACGCCCTCCGCCGCGCTTCCGAACACGCGGAAAAGTCCGGTCAGGATTCCAAGAATACATCCGTAAATGAGCTGACCATTTTTTGTGATCGGCGTCGTCACATAATCTGTAGCCATGAAAAAGGCTCCCAGCATCAGGCCGCCGCCGCAGAGCTGCCCCAGCAGGTACTGGCCGTCAAAACCATGTCCTCCGAAAAGCAGCAGGAAAATTACAAAGCTCCCCAGGTAGGTGCCCGGTATGCGAAGGTCAATCACCCCGAAAAGCAGCAGGATCACCGCGCCGACCAGAATCGCCAGAACGGAGGTCTCACCGATGGTTCCCGCCGTGTTGCCCAGAAACATATCCAAAAGATTGACGCTCTCCCCGGCCTTCATAGCCGCCAGGGGCGTCGCTCCCGTAAAGCCGTCGTAAGCGAAATTTGTCATCCTTCCGGTAAAGGAGATCAACAGAAAACACCTGGCTCCCAGCGCAGGGTTCATGAAGTTCTGCCCCAGCCCTCCAAAGAGCTGCTTTACCACCAGGATCGCGAAAACACCGCCGACCACCGGGATCCACCAGGGCGCGGAGGGCGGCAGGTTCAAGGCCAGCAGCAGGCCTGTCACCACAGCGCTCAGGTCAGAAATTGTAATCTTCCTGTGCATCAGCCTCTCATAGACATACTCTGTGAGGACACACGTTCCGACAGATATCACAATCAACAACAGTGCGTTCATCCCAAAATGCAGGACGCCGAAACCGGCAGCCGGAAGCAACGCAAGCGCTACCAGGCCCATGATCTTCTCTGTGGTGGCCTGCGAGCGGATATGAGGGTTGGACGACACATTTAACAAATCACTCATCTTCTCTTCTCCCTTCTACTTTTTCTTCCGGTTTGCTAAAACAATCTTACGCATTGACTTTATGTACTGTGTCAGCGGGCGCTTGGCAGGACAGATAAAGCTGCAGCAGCCGCACTCGCAGCATTCCATGCCGTTTGCCTTCACGAAAGCCTCCTGGTCGTGGCGCTCCGCCATATCCGCAAGCCTGGAGGGGATGACCCTTCCCGGACAGACCGTGACGCAGCGCCCGCAGTTAATACAGTTGGAGGGCTCGTAGGCCGCCACTTCGTCCTTTGTGAGACAGAGCAGAGCCGAGGATGTCTTCGTGGCCGGGACATTCAGGTCATAGAGGCCAAAGCCCATCATAGGGCCTCCGGAAACGATCTTTTCCGGCTGGGTCTTGAAGCCGCCGGCCGCCTCCACAAGCTCCGCGTAGTTTGTTCCGGTGCAAACCCGGAAATTCTGGGGCTCCGCGATCGCGTCCCCCGTCACCGTCACGATGCGGTGCATCAAAGGCCTTCCCTTGTAAACGGCCTGGTAAATCGCGTAAATCGTATCGCAGTTGTCTACCACGCAGCCTGCGTCCGCCGGCAGCATGGAAGAATTGATCTGGCGCCCGGTCGTGGCATAGATGAGCTGACGCTCCGCCCCCTGGGGGTATTTGGTCTTTAACACCATAACCTGGATCTCACTCTCTCCCTTGGCCGCCTCCCGCAGCTTCTCGGCCGCGTCCTTCTTATTATCCTCCACCGCCAGGATTCCCTTGGCGTGGGGAAAGATTTTGAGGGCGGCTTTCAGTCCGGCCACAATCTTATCCGGCTCCTCCAGCATTCTCCGGTAATCGGAAGTCAGGTAAGGTTCACACTCCGCGCAATTGGCGATCACGTAGTCAATCTTTTCCGGCTCCTTGGGCGCGAGCTTTACGTGGGTCGGGAACCCGGCGCCTCCCATGCCCACTACGCCTGCCTCCTTAATATACTGAAGGATCTCTGCTCCTGTCAGCTGCTCTAAGGGCTTTCGCTCTGGCCACTCGATCTCCTCGTAGTTTCCGTCATTTTCCACCACAATCGCATCCCCCAGGCCGCCTGTCACATTCCGCTGTTTCCTGATCCCTTTCACTGTGCCGGATACCGAAGCATGGATGGGGGCGGATACAAAGCCTCCCGCTTCCGCAATCACCTGGCCCACCTTGATATGGTCTCCCTTTTGTACCACCGGCACTGCCGGAGCCCCGATATGCTGGGAGAGCAGATAGACAAGTTCTCCCTTGGGTAGCACATTCCGGATTGGTTTATCCTTCGACAGGTCTTTGCCGTCATAGGGATGGATTCCTCCTTTAAATGTTAGTAGCGCCATTTTCTTCCTTCCTTTCTTTTTATATCAACTGTCGCCGTCTGTCACTTCTCCTCTTTCTTTTCCTTCCTGCTCATCCGGCGAAGCCTTCTGTGAAATAAGCTGGCCTTACTCAGATTTGGATAAGCCTTGATCAAACGGCGGCTGTTCCAGCCTTCTTTTAAAACAATATTGGACATTTTGTCATTGAACACCTTAAGCCTGATTGCGATCGCTTCCTTCTGCTCCGGAAGTCCGAGCCTTTCCGCCCGTTCACTCACAATTTCCTGGAAACGCTCCATGCGCTCTTTGAGATTGAACCGTTTCAGTCCCATGCCGCTCTCCTCCAGGCTTTCCAGCATCTCAGAAGCCGAGGAGAACATCCGGTTCTCCTGAAGCTTTTCGGCAAACTCTGCCATCGCCTGCTCCATCTGCCCCAGCTTTTCTCCGAGCCGCATAGCGGTGGCCATAGAAAAGCCAAAATCCATGGCATACACAAGCATCGATACCGTGAGGATCGTTTCTCCGGCCTTCTGGCTGACGAGATTGACCAGCATTTCCACAAAAGGCTGTAGGATCTCAAACATGATCAGTGTAAAAAATCCCCAGGCAACAGAGCTTCCCAGGCAGATCCTGCCCTGAAAGTTCCATTTATTATTGCTGTAATCCCACCAGCTCGTATGGAACATCTTTTCCATGATCACGGCTGTGAGATACTCCAGCAAGGTAGCCACCAGCACGCCCCCAAAGTACAGAATGACGATATGTCCCTCCAGAGGGCGCAGAACCAAATACACGCTGACGGCCCCCACACCGTAAATGGTGCAGACCGGCCCGGTGACAAATCCCCTGTTCACCAGCTTCTTTTCCTTGATGGAAACATAACTGCTCTCCCATATCCAGCCCATAACGCTGTACAGAAACAGCCAAGCCATCACATGGTAAAGATCCACACCTAAAATCTCAATTTCCCACATACAACCACCTTTCTTTTGCGAAATACAGAAAAATCCTGTATAATCTGAAGGAAAACATTGCAGCTATACGGAGGAATCACCTATGATCACAGAAATGAAAACACTCCGGGATATTCCCTGCCTGCGCCTTGCCGCCGGGAACATATCCTCAAACGCCCTGCTCTTCGATATTGAAACAACAGGATTTTCACCTAAAAACGCGCGGGTCTATCTGATCGGTACACTGACCCGGAAAGAGAAAGACTGGCATCTGACCCAGTGGCTTGCCCAAACGCCTGCCGAGGAAGCCGACGTATTGGCCGCATTCTGTGAATTTGCCTCAGGATACGATACCCTGATCCATTTTAACGGCGATGCCTTCGATCTTCCTTTTCTTCGCGAACGCTGCCGGCTTTCGGAGATTCCCTCCCTCCCTGACACGCCAGAGAGCATCGATTTATACCGCAGGCTTGGCCCCCTGAAAAAAAACCTTGCCCTTCCGGCCATGAATCTGAAGACCCTGGAAGCTTTCCTGTCCTTCCCGCGAAAGGATACCATGGACGGCGGCGAGCTGATCCTGCTTTTCCATCAATTCGCCCGCACCGGGGAAGAAGAGCTTAAAAAACTCCTGCTTTTACATAACCGGGACGACCTGCTGGGAACAGCCTCCCTGTTTTCGCTGTTTCCCTACCTTGATTTTCTGAAGGGCGGCTTTGTCTCGGAGCTGCCTCCCCAGATCGTGAAAGAGGAGGAAGCCTTCTCCCTGAATATTTCCCTGACCCTGCACAGCCCCGTGCCAAAGCCGGTTGTGATCCCTCTGAAACACGGAACTGCCGCCCTCGACGGCAGCCAATGCCGGATCAGCATCCGCGGCCTGCAGGGAACACTGAAATACTTTTTCCCGGACTATAAAAATTACTACTATCTGCCCCTGGAGGACACGGCCATACACAAAAGTGTAGCCGCCTATGTAGATAAGGCACACCGGGTCCCTGCCAAAGCTTCCACCTGCTACTGTAAAAAAAAGGGCCTGTTCCTTCCCGGCAATGAAAATTCACAGCCTCCCCTCTTCAGAACGGAGGCAAAGGATGCCGCCTTTTACCAGGAATGTACTGCCGGTTTTCTGGCAGACTCTGTCGCCCTGCACACCTACCTTTTAGGATGCCTGAATGAAGTGTGGCGCAAATGAAGAACAGCCGATGGTATTATACCATATTCCCATTCAAATGAAAACAGAATCTCATAAAACTTCCGGGATTCGACAGTATTCGGCAATAGCGAAACGGAGGTCACCGTTCACCTATCTGAACGGCTGCCTCCGTTTCTGTTATTCTTCCGCTATGTAATACCACATATTCATGATCTGGTCTTTGAGCTCCTCATAGCTCCAGCTTCTCTCACTTCGAATGCGGCTGTTTGGATCCTTGACTGTAAACGCGCCGTTCTCATAGCCCGTGATTACGATGAAATGCCCGTTTTCCGTGAAATCTCCGGGGCCCATACTGCAAATGATCGGGCAGCCGTTTGCCAGGGTGTTTGCCATGAGATTTTCATCCAGGCCCAGCATCATTCCTGTAACGCCAAATTCCGTGCAGCCGTAGGTCATCAAATCCCAGCTCGTGTCCATGTCTTTTGTGAGAAATCCGTTCTCCTCACTGTACGCCGCCACCTTATTGGGCGTGATATCATTTCTCCCCGTAAGGCCTGAAGCCACCATCGCTACACAGGTAGGCCCGCATCCGCTGACGGCTACGATGCTCTCTCCATACTTTCCGTAGCCCCATCTCTCATCCCACTGGAGCAGCAGCGGAACTTCTCCCACAGCGGGAGCCTGTCCGATCGTCTCCGAGCAGGGAAGATCCTTTTTATCAAAATAATCCAGCATAAAGTCCAGGGTCTCTATATTTTTCGCAAGCATCTTCAGCATCCGTTCCGGATACCTCCCGGCGTTTTCTATCACCTGGCCGACCCTGGAATCCTGCTTTTCAAGCTCCGCCAATTCGCTGCCGTAAGGAATATTATTTCCTGCCCTGTACGCCTCCTGCGCCTCCCGGCTCTCTGTCTCTGTCTCAGACAGATCCTCCCCGCTAACCCGCAGGACTTCCCGATGCGTTCCCCCTGGCAGCATCCCCCGCAAAACCCACACGCCCAGCAGCACGACCACCAGGGATGCCATGCAGAAAATTCCCCTCTTGATTCTGAGTATCCTTCTGCGTCTCCGCCGGAGCATCCGCTTCCTGGCGCTCTCCCTATAGCCTCTGCTTCTCCTCTTTCTCCCGTTTTCGTATTCTCTTGATGTCATTTCGTCTCTGATCTCCCCTCGATACGTTTTATTATCATAACAGTAAATATTTCGTCTTTTCCATTACTCTATCAGAAACAAAAAAATAAATCTTCAATGTTTTGTAAACATTTTTTCTCACAGTATTCGTTAGAAGATAAAAAAGGGAGATACCCTTTTTCAGATATCTCCCACTATGTGCTTGCGCAATGTACGATTACTCTTCCTCGGCAGCCTGTACCGGAGCGGAATTCTCCAGAGCCTTCATGCTGAGGCTGATCTTCTTATCAGCTTCATTGAAATCAACAACTTTCGCAGTGATCACCTGTCCTACCTTCAGAACGTCTGACGGCTTATCAACGTGCTCATGTGAAATCTGAGATACATGCAGAAGGGCATCCACACCCGGCTCCAACTCTACGAAAGCGCCGAAGTCTGTCATTCTGGCAACTCTGCCCTCGATCACATTGTTAACCGCATACTTCTCAGCCGCGGTCAGCCACGGATTCTGATCTGCGAATTTCAGGCTCAGGGCGATCTTCTCACCGTTGATGTCCTTAATCAGGACAGACAGCTTCTCGCCTACCTTAAATACCTTTTTCGGGTTCTCTACACGTCCCCAGGACATCTCAGAAATATGAAGCAGGCCGTCTGCTCCGCCCAGATCGATAAATGCGCCGAAATCTGTAACATTTTTGATAACGCCCTCTACCACATCGCCTACATGGATCCTTGCGAACAGCTCTCTCTGCATCTCAGCCTTTCTGGCAACGATGAGCTGCTTTCTGTCGCCGATAATCCTTCTTCTGCGGGGATTGAACTCGCTGATCACGAACTCGATCTCCTGTCCGGCATACTTGCCGAGATTCTTCTCATAAGTATCGGATACCAGGCTTGCGGGGATAAATACTCTTGCCTCGTCTACGATCACACTTAAGCCACCGTCTAATACCTGGGCAACCGGAGCTTTCAGAACTTCCTTTGACTCGAAAGCTTCCTCTAATCTCTTATTGCCTTTCTCTGCGGCAAGTCTCTTATAAGTAAGTGACACCTGGCCCTCACCGTCGTTGACTTTGAGAACCTTTGCTTCCATCTTGTCGTTTACATGAACAACCTCACGAAGATTGATGCTTGAGTCATTAGAGTACTCGTTCTTTGTGATGATACCATCCGCTTTATAGCCGATGTTTAAGATGATTTCGTCTTCTTTGACATCGATGACTGTACCCTCGACTACCTCCCCATTATGAATTGTTTTGAACGACTCGTTCAGTAATTGTTCAAAGCTCATTTCTGACATTCTTTCAGAACCTCCTCAATAATAATATTTGGGGTTGAAGCCCCTGCGGTAATACCTACACAACTCACGGAGTGTAACTGATGCACATCCAAATCTTCGAGTGTCTGTATATAGTAAGTATTTTCACATTCTTTTTTACATATTTCAAATAGTTTGCGGGTATTGGAGCTATGCTTGCCGCCAATGACAATCATCGCATCCGATTCCTCAGCAATGGCCTTCGCCTCAGTCTGGCGCTCCTCCGTTGCATTACAAATCGTATTTAAAACAAGTATATCATAACCCTTTTCGGAAATTATTTCAACTAATTTATGAAATTTATTGTAATTAAATGTCGTCTGGGAAACCACACACAGCCGCTCAGGCCCCTGATGGGTAAATTCCCTGGCCTCCTCCTCCGACTCCAATACCGTAACCGGACCTCTGCACCATCCCTTGATCCCCTCCACCTCCGGATGGCGGTCATCCCCGATGATAATGATGGAGGCTCCCCCCTCGCTCTCGCGCTTAACAATCTTATGGATCTTCTTCACGAAAGGGCAGGTGGCGTCTACCAGGTTCAGGCCTTTGGCCTCAATCAGCTCCTGAATCTCCCTGGATACGCCATGGGAACGGATAATCACCGTGCCGCAGGTAAGGCGCTCCAGCTCTTCTCTTCCGTTGAGCACCCGGACGCCCTTCTTTTCCAGGTCGCGGACCACTTCCTCGTTGTGGATGATGGGGCCGTAGGTATAGATGGGAGAGGCAGATTTTTCTGCCTGTTCATAGACCTTATCTACCGCCCGCTTGACGCCGAAGCAGAAGCCTGCCGTCTTTGCCACTCTCACCTTCATGGGCTCACCCCCTGCGCCGCTGGCGGTACAGCTCGATGATCTGCTCCACGACCTGATCGATACTCATATCGGAAGAATCTACCAGAACGGCATCCTCGGCCTTCTTTAAAGGAGCGATGTCCCTGTGCTCATCCCTGTAGTCCCTCTCCTCGATCACTTTCTCAATCTCCTCCAGGACACATTCGTCGCCCTTCTGCACAAGCTCCAGATAACGGCGCCTGGCTCTCGTCTTCACGCTGGCCGTCAGATAAATTTTAAGCTGGGCTCCCGGAAGGATGTTTGTCCCGATGTCCCTGCCGTCCATCAGCACATCTGCCCTGGCCGCCAGGTCTCTCTGCAGGTTCAGCAGAAGCTCCCGCACACAGGGCTTCGCGGCCGCCGCGGAAGCCATCTTTCCGATTTCCTCCGTCCGGATCTGCCCGGTAACATTTTCTTCATTTAAATAGACCTGCTGCTCGCCGTTCTCATAAGCGATATCAATATGAATCTGGCGGCAGGCCTCAGGAAGGGCCTGCTCATCCTCCGCAGAGACGCCGTTCCTGATCAGATAAAGCCCGATCGCCCGGTACAGGGCTCCCGTATCTACATACAGGAAGGACAGCTCTTTCGCCACCCGTCGCGCAATGGTACTCTTACCGGCTCCCGCCGGCCCGTCTATAGCAATATTAAAACTCATGGATACCTCCGTTTACTACAAAATGCTGCTGCCCGCGGCATAAGCCGTGGACCATGCGATCTGTAGATTGAATCCGCCGGTCACCGCGTCCAGATCCAGCACCTCCCCGGCAAAATATAAGCCGGATACCAGCTTGGACTCCATGGTGGACGGATGAATCTCTTTCACATGAACGCCGCCTTTTGTGATAATAGCCTCATTATAATCTCTAAGCCCCGTTATGGTCAACTCAAAATTTTTGATTTCGTAAATTAATTTTCGCCGCTCCTCCCTGGAAATCTCATTTACCCTCTTTTCCGGCGGAATCTGGGAGCGCTCCACCATCACCGGTATCAGCTTGGCGGGAAACAGGCCTCCCAGGGCGTTCCGGAACTGTTTGTTTTTCGCCTCCTCGAAGTCGCGCAGCACCCTTTTATCCAGCTGTTCCTCCGACAGGGCAGGTTTCAGATCAATCACCAGCCGCAGCTCTCCCTTTTTCAGCTGCTTTTGGATCCTGCTGCTGGCCGTGAGGATCAGGGGACCTGTCACGCCAAAATGGGTAAACATCATTTCCCCAAACTCCTCATACAGGCACTTCTTCCCGCTATACACAAAGGCACGCACATTTCTGAGGGACAGTCCCTGAAGCCTGCCTGCCGTCTCCTCCTTGATATTGAAAGGAACCAGGGACGGGGAAAGCTCCGTCACACGATGGCCCAGAGCTCTGGCAAAGCGATAGCCGTCGCCTGTAGAACCGGTGCTCTGATACGATAATCCGCCTGTGGCGATGATGACCGCGTCCGCCGATTCCCGTTTTCCGTCCCGGGTGCATACTCCCGTCACCCGTCCCTCCGCCGAGAGCACCTCCCGGATTTCCGTATTCAGGTGTACCTGCACGCCGAGCTCTTTCATCTTCTTCGTGAGGGCGGCGATCACATCGGAAGAATGATCCGACTGGGGAAACACACGGTTTCCCCGCTCCACCTTTGTCCGCAAACCACACTCCTCAAAAAAATCCACCGTATCCTGATTCGTAAACCCATAAAAGGCGCTGTAGAGAAATTTCCCGTTGGTGCAGACCGCGTCAAACAGCTCCTCCATGTCGCAGGCATTTGTCAGGTTGCATCTTCCCTTCCCTGTGATAAAGAGCTTCTTTCCCAGCTTTTCATTTTTTTCGTATACGTGTACCTTATGTCCCTTCGCCGCTGCCGTCACAGCAGCGAACATACCGGCGGCCCCGCCGCCTGCAATGATTACTTTGCTCATATTCTCCTTCTTCCTACATTCTTTTCCTTTTTTTATTTTTTTGAAAAATTTTAAAAAAATGCTTGCTTTTTTCTTGAACCCCTGCTATAATCATTTTCATCGGAGTGTGGCGTAGCTTGGTAGCGCGCTCGGCTGGGGGCCGAGAGGTCGCAAGTTCAAATCTTGTCACTCCGATTTTTTGTTGCCATTTTTTATTCAAGTGCCGGCACTCCCTTACGGACTGCTCCGCCACTTAAGCTAAACATTAGTATGCCAGGCAGATTGTTATCTGCCTGGCATTCTTTTATGCTTCCAAAAAATTTTTCATAATACAGTTTACCTTATCCGCCCAGCCGTCAAACAAAAAATGATTTGCGCATGGAATGATGGCCAGCGTACTGTTGGGAAGAGCCGCCGCGATCAGGCGCGTATGCTTATCCTTAATGATATCGTGCTCCCCTGCCAGCACAAGGGATGGAACCGTAATCTTATGGAGCCTCTCAGGCCTGATATTCGGCTCATGGATCATCAGCCCCAGAATATCCGCCTTACGCTGAAGCCTCGGGCAAAATCTGGCCGCTATCTCGCAGAATCTGTGCTGCAGGATGACCGGAAGCTGATATCTCATCTTCACTCCCTTGGGATTTAAGTTTCCCCCTGCCAGCACCAGCCGTTCATAAGGCAGAGTACTGTTTAGCGCCATCTCCATCACTATATTGGCTCCGTCGCTGAATCCAACCAGAGTTACCCGCTCCAAATGCAGCTTCATGATCAGGGTCGCCGCGTCCTGGGCAATCTGCTTGATGGTCAGCGGCCTTTCGCTGATCCCGGAATGCCCGTGTCCCCGGCTGTCCATGGTGACTACCTTATATTCGCCCGCAAAAAACTCGATCTGCTTCGTAAAACAAGTCCAGTCCTCCCCGTTTCCATGAAGAAAAAAAAGCGTCCTCTTACCTGTCCCATAAATGCGGTAATAAATATTCGCATTATGTATCCTGAAATACCCGTGCTGTCTCGGCTCAATCATAAGTCTCTCCTACTGCCTATTTGAACCGCAGAATATTATTTTTCTCGGATTTATCTAAAATCCTGTCAAGCATCGCGTCAAATTCATCCTCGTCGTACTCGTCCTCATCATCCTCGTACTCGAAATCAACATCGCACACCTCGTAGGCCGTCACATCTGCCTTATCCCCGTTGTACAGCTCACGGACGATCTCCTCCGCCACCTTTTCCGAAACACGCACAGCGATATCTTCCTCCGGTCCGCACAGCTCAAGAACCTCTTCATTTTCATCGTAGGAAGCCTTTGATACCTCCATCACTGCCAGCCGCTCTAACTCATCCTTATATAATACTTTCATTGGTCTACCTCCAGCTCTACTGATTGTTGATATAGTTGATCAACCCCTCGGCCTTTATAATTTTCTGCATAAATTCCGGGAAGGCCTGGCCTTTAAACTCCGTTCCCTTCGTCCTATTATAAATCATTCCGCTGTCAAAGTCTACCTCTACTTCATCTCCCGCCTCAATTCCTTTCGATGCCTCCGGGCACTCAATGATGGGCAAACCGATGTTAATGGCATTCCGGTAGAAAATCCGGGCAAAGGTCTCCGCGATCACGCAGCTTACGCCCGCCGCCTTGATGGCGATAGGCGCATGCTCCCTGGAAGAGCCGCAGCCAAAATTCTTTTCCGCCACGATGATATCGCCCTTTTTCACCTGGTTTACAAATTCCTTGTCGATATCTTCCATGCAATGGGTAGCCAGCTCCGCCGGGTCTGAGGAATTCAAGTACCGGGCGGGAATAATCACATCTGTATCCACATTGTCTCCATATTTAAATACTGTTCCGTACGCTTTCATCCTTTTTTCCTCCTATAATCCAAGCTCAGACGGCGCTGAGATTTTTCCTGTCACTGCGCTTGCCGCCGCCACGGCAGGGCTGGCCAGATAAACCTCTGAATCTACATGGCCCATACGTCCCACAAAATTCCTGTTGGTGGTGGAGATACAGCGCTCGCCTGCCGCCAGGATACCCATATAGCCTCCCAGGCAGGGCCCGCAGGTGGGAGTGCTCACCACTGCCCCTGCTTCGATAAAGGTTTTCAAAAGCCCCTCTTCCATGGCCTGCAGATAGATCTTCTGGGTCGCCGGAATCACAATACAGCGCACGCCCTTTTTCACCCGGCGGCCTTTTAAAATCTCAGCCGCGCAGCGCAGGTCGTCAATACGCCCGTTGGTGCAGGAACCGATCACCGCCTGGTCAACCTTGATATCCTCTGTGATCTCGCTGATCGTCTTCGTATTTTCCGGCAGATGCGGAAAAGCGATCGTCGGCTCCAGAGCGCCGAGGTCAATCGTGTACTCCTCGTCATAGGCGGCGTCCGGATCCGCCTCATAAACCGTAAAGGGACGCTTTGAGTGTTCCTTCATGTAGGCAACCGCCAGATCGTCCACCGGGAAAATACCGTTTTTCCCGCCGGCCTCGATGGCCATATTGGCGATCGTAAACCTGTCATCCATGGTCAGGTTCTGAACGCCCTCGCCCGTAAACTCCATGGAACGGTACAGTGCCCCGTCCACACCGATCATACCGATAATATGGAGGATCACATCCTTGCCGCTCACCCATTTTTTCGGTTTGCCCACAAGATTAAACCTGATCGCCGAAGGCACCTTAAACCATGCCTTTCCTGTAGCCATGCCGGCCGCCATATCCGTACTTCCCACACCTGTGGAGAAGGCTCCCAGGGCGCCATAGGTACAGGTGTGGGAATCGGCGCCGATGATCACGTCGCCCGCCACGGTCAGCCCTTTTTCCGGCAGAAGCGCATGCTCGATTCCCATCTCTCCCACGTCAAAATAATTCGTAATGTCATGGCTGCACGCAAACTCTCTGACGCATTTGCAGTGCTCCGCCGATTTGATATCTTTATTCGGGATAAAGTGATCCATCACCAGGGCGATCTTGTCCTTATCAAAAACATCCTGTTTTGCCATTTTATCCATTTCATGGATGGCCACCGGCGATGTGATATCATTTCCCAGCACCAGATCGAGATCAGCCTCGATGAGCTGTCCCGCCTCTACATAGGGAAGCCCGGCATGGGCAGCCAGGATTTTCTGTGTCATTGTCATTGCTTTCATGATCCGTTTCCTCCTCAGTCCTGTTCTTCTTTTTACGGGTAGTATAGCATAAAAATTCCTCTGATAGAAATACATATTCCGAATAAATATCATAACTTTCAGGTATGGATAGGAAAATATATGGATTCCGGTCTTTCTTTTTTCTGAAAAAAATATTATACTATCTGTAACATTCCGAACATTTTTATAAATAGTATATTCAAGAAAGGTGGATGATCACATGAAACGCAAAGAAAAACGTATCCTTTCCTGCCTTTTGATTCTGGCTCTTGTCCTGGCCCTTCCCCTCACGGCAGCGGCGGCCCCCAAAAGCAAGAAAGCAAAAGCCCAGGCAAAAATGAACCGGCTGCAAAAGCAGATCACACGCTACATCAAGACAAGCTGTCCCATCTCCGCCAACGGCCAGCCTTCCTCCACGGCCTGGTCCGTCTACGTAAAGGACCTGAAGACAGGGGCCAAATTCACGATCAACGACAAGCCCTTCTTTTCCGCCAGCACCATCAAGCTTTATGCCATGGCAACGGCCTACGAACAGGCACAGAAGGGAAAGCTTACCCTAACGCCCTATCTGGAATCCCAGATCCGCAGCATGATCACGGTCAGCAGCAACGACGCTTTTAACAACCTGGTGTACAATTACCTGGGGGCAGGCACGGTCAATCAATTCTGCAGGGGCCACGGCCTGAAAAAGACACAGCAATACACCCCCTGCGGAAGCGGGAACTCCGCCGCGCTGGCAGGCGTAAACAAGGCAAACAAGACAAGCGCCGCCAACTGCGGCCGGCTCCTGGAGAAAATCTACCGGCGAACCCTTGTTTCGCGTTCCGCCTCCAACAAGATGCTCACCTACCTGAAGGCCCAGACGATCCGCACAAAAATTCCCCAGGGAGTCCCTTACGGCGTCCAGGTGGCAAACAAAACCGGGGAGAGCGGCACGATCCAGAATGATACCGCCATCGTGTACGGCAAAAAGACCCCCTATGTGATATGCATTTTTACCAACACAAATAACCCGGATCAGGCGATCCACTGTATCCGCCAGATCTCCCAGACGGTCTACCGGGCATTGAACCCGTAAATAAGAGTCCTCTGCACACATAAAAAGAGCCGCTTTCCGAAACGATCTCAATCGTTCCAGAAGCGGCTTTTCTTTATGTTTGATTAGTTGTTGATCAGCTTATCCTCATCGCTCCAGCTGTACAGCTTGCGGACTTCTGCGCCTACAACCTCTGCCGGATGCTCGGCAGCTCTCTTCCTCATCGCGCGGAAATGAGCCTGTCCGCCTGCCGGTGACATATCCAGCAGGAACTCCTTGGCGAAAGAACCATCCTGGATGTCTGCCAGAATCTGTTTCATCGCCTTCTTGGTATCCTCGGTGATGATCTTCGGCCCGGTGATGTAATCGCCGTACTCAGCCGTATTGGAAATGGAGTATCTCATGCCTGCAAAGCCTGACTGGTAAATCAGGTCTACGATCAGCTTCATCTCATGGATGCACTCGAAATACGCGTTTCTCGGATCGTATCCAGCCTCCACCAGAGTCTCAAAGCCTGCCTGCATCAGTGCGCATACGCCGCCGCAGAGCACTGCCTGCTCTCCGAAGAGGTCTGTCTCTGTCTCTGTGCGGAAGGTGGTCTCCAGAACGCCTGCCCTTGCGCCGCCGATTCCCAGAGCGTAAGCCAGAGCTTTATCCAGAGCCTTTCCTGTAGCGTCCTGCTGAACGGCTACGAGACAGGGAACACCCTTTCCTGCCTGGTATTCGCTTCTTACAGTATGGCCCGGTCCCTTGGGAGCGATCATCGCAACATCCACATCTGCGGGCGGTACAATCTGGCCGAAATGAATCGCGAAACCATGCGCAAACATCAGCATATTTCCTGCTTCCAAGTTCGGCGCGATATCCTTCTTGTACATATCTGCCTGCTTCTCATCGTTGATCAGAATCATAATGATGTCTGCCCGTTTTGCCGCCTCTGCAGCTGTATAAACCTGAAAGCCCTGTTCCTCTGCCTTTTTCCAGGATTTACTTCCCTCGTACAGACCAATGATGACATTACATCCGGACTCTTTTAAGTTCAGGGCATGAGCATGTCCCTGGCTGCCGTATCCGATGATTGCAATGGTCTTGCCATCCAACATGGAAAGGTTGCAGTCTTCCTGATAAAAAATACGTGCTTCTGTTGCCATTTTTATCTCCTCCAAATCCTTTGATATATTAAGATTTTGTCTCCAACTCACGCACGGTAATTTAACGGAGTGCGGCATCCCCCACAGGGAAACTGTCCGCGCGAGTTAAATTCATCGGAATGGGATACCGATTTCGCCCCGCCCACCCGATTGATTACAGATATCTGATGTCGTCCGCACCCCTTGACAAGCCGGTAATTCCTGTGCGGGCCACCTCCAGGATCTCATAGTCCTTCAAGAGGGCTATCAGAGCCTCGATCTTAGACTGGTTTCCCGTCATCTCGATGGTGAGGGAATCCACACCTACGTCTACGATATTCGCCCGGAAGATTCCTGCCACCGAGACGATCTCCTGGCGGTCCTTCGTCTCTGCCCGAACCTTAATAAGTATCAGCTCACGGGTAACGCTCTCCCCTTCCTCCAGGGTCTTGATGTCTACCACATCAATGAGCTTTGCCACCTGCTTGGTAATCTGGTCAAGGATCATCTCATCTCCCCGGACTACTACCGTCATCCTGGAGTATCTGGGGTCTGCCGTCTCTCCTACGGTCAGGCTGTCGATGTTGTAGCCTCTGCGGCTGAACAGACCGGCAACCCGGCTCAACACACCCGATGTATTGTCAACTAACATGGATAATACTCTTCTCTTCATGAAAAAACCTGCTTTCTCTGGTTTAATACGGAAACTGTCCTTCCGCTCTCTTTTGTTAAAACATTGTACCAACTATTATTTTCTTTGTCAATAAAAAACTGCTTTATCAAGTTAAATCATCAACTTATCAAACTGCCGTCCCGCCGGAAGCCCCCTATGACGCTGCCGTTTCCTTATAGCGGTTATAGCAGTACTGAATGATCTCTTTCCTTGTGATAATACCGATAAAGATCTGATTGTCATCGATCACCGGTACAAAATTCTGATTCATGGAGGTCAGCACCAGGTCTTCAATCTCGCAGTTCACATTGACCGGATCGTTGTACCATCTTCTCGGAATGGAGCTTAAGGGAATGTCCTCCGCCTTATGAAGATCCAGCAAATACTTATCCTTTATACTCCAAAGGAAATCCCCTTCTGTGATCGTCCCTATATAATTTCCTTTCCTGTTGATGATCGGTATGGCGGAATATCTGTGATACTCCATCTTTTCAAGGGCCTGACGCAGGGAATAATCCTCATACAGGTATGCTACCTCACTCTTTGGTGTCAAAAAAAATAATACATTCATCTGTGTTCTCCCACCTCATTTCGTATGACTCCTATATAGTCGCCGCAGCTTTGCCAAAGGCCTGACTGCAACATACAGTCTACACTACCGCCCTGCCTTTGGCAATAGCTTTTATACGTCCAGCTCCCAGTGTACCCGGCTTCCCCGCCGGCCTTTCTCCACCACCAGCCTCTTGTCCATTTGCTCCTTAAGCTCCGTCACATGGGAGATAATCCCCACAAGGCGCCGCTCACCGGAGAGGGCCCGCAGGATTTTCACTGCCCGTATCCTGGATTCCTCATCCAGGGAGCCGAATCCCTCGTCGATAAACATGGTATCAATTCTCACTCTGCCCGCTGTGCTCTGGATCACATCCGCCATTCCCAGGGCCATGGAGAGAGCCGCTAAGAAGGATTCGCCGCCGGAGAGGGTCTTTACATCCCTGACCTTGTCCGTCTGCAGGTTGTACACATCCAGGTCAAGCCCTACCTCCCCCTGCCGGCCCAGGGTGTCCAGCGCCCTGCACTGCAGCTTAAAGCTGCCGTCGTTCATGAAAAGCAGCCTCTTGTTTGCCACCTGGATCATCCGGCCGAAATACTGCCTCTGCACATACGTCTGGAAATCCAGCCCCGCCGTACCGCCGAGACGTCCGTTGGCTGTCTGGCTTAACGTGCGGATAACCCGGTACTCCTCATCCAGCTGTTCCCTCTCTGTCAGAAGCCTCTTCACCTCGTCCCTTGTTTCCCTGTTTTTCCGGCGTCTCTGCTTCACATCCAGATACTGATCCTGCAAACGCGTCCATTCCTTATTCAGCCCGTCCCTTTCCTGCTCAAGGGCCGGAAGATCCGCCCTGATTTTCCCCCGGGCCTGCTCCTCATACTGAAGGCTGGCTGTCCGGACGCGCAGAAGCCTGTCTTCATACTCCTTGCACAGGCCTTCCATCCGGTCCATTTCCTCCTGGCTTCTCCTGCTTTGCCGAAAAGCCTCCTCGTCTGCGAAGCCCTGCTTTTTCAGTTCTCCCAGGTATGCGCCATAAGCCTCCTTTGCCCTTTCCCTCTGTTCCTCCCGCTGGCGGGCGCAGGCCTCCAGCTCCGCTGCCTTTCCCGCCGCTTCCCTGGATAAGGAGGCAAACTGCCGCTCTGCCCGGTCCTTCTCACCGGCCAGGCGGGCCAGCGTGCCCTCAAGCTCCTGTTTTCTTCTCTCTGCCTCCGCTTTTTCCGCGTAAGGCAGGCTTTCCCTGGCCTGGGCAGCCTTCGACCTGGCTTCCGCAAGGCGCAGGGCCAGCTCCTGAAGCCTTTCCCGGATACGGGAAAGTTCCTGCTCCGCCGCGTCCCGCTTCTGCTCTGCATCCGCTATTTCTTTTTTGTTTTCCTCCTGCCTGGCCACCTCTGCCTTCGCCTGCCTCCAGCCGGCCTCGGCTTCCCTCAGCTGCCTTTCCGTGTCGGAGAGCACTTCCCTCAGATCCTTTTTCACAGATTCCTTCCGGAAGTGATCGCCCAGAAGACGCTTTCCACTCTCCAGCGCTTTCGCCTCCTGTCCCTTTACTGCCTCCAGCATCCCGGCACTTTCCCTGGCCGCCTCGTTGGCGCGCTCATTCGCCTGTTCCCTGGCCTTTCTGGCTTTTTCGACCTGCTGCTGGGTGACAGTGCCTTCCAGAAGCCCTGCCTTTTTCGGATGATGGCACGATCCGCACACAGGACAGGGGCTGCCCTCGGTAAGCTCCCTGGCCATCAGCCCGGCCTGGGCAGCGATAAAGGCCCCGTTCGCCCTGTCATAGGCGCTGCTTGCCTTCTCATACTCCCCCTGTCTCTGAAGTGTCACAGCCTGGCAGCCCGCAAGCTTCCGCTTCCAGTCCACAAGCACCTGCAGATCCTGTCCCAGCTTTTCCAGATCGCTTCTTTTTTCTTTCAGCTCTTTTACCCTCTGTCCCTGCTCGGTCTCCCGCCTGCCGCAGTCCGCAAGGGCCTCTCTCTCCTGACAGAGGAACTTCAGCTTTTCCTTTCGCTGTTCTCCCTCCTCCGCAAGAGACTGGCTCTGCTGCTCCATCGTCTTCTGCTCTTTTTCCAGCAGCGTCACCCTGGCTGTCCTCTCCCGGAGGATTTCGTACTTGGGCAGGGCGTCCGCAAGCCTGGTGATTTCCGCCTGCATCCCCGGCTGCTGCTCCTGAAAAGCCTCCCCTTTCGCCTTCGCAAACGTCTCTGCCTTTGCCGCGGAGGCCTTCCGCTCCTCCTTCTCCGCCTCAAGCCTCAAAATCCGTCTGCCCGACGCCTCATACTCCTCCTTTCTGCCGCAGTACTGTCTTTCAAAAGGGCTCACCAAAGCCGCTTTTCTCCACCGGCCCAGCTCCTCTTTGTTTCTGTCCCACTCTCCCTTTTTTGCCTCCAGCCCCTCCAGCTCCTCTTTCATTTTCTGCCAGCCGTCCAGAAGCTTATTGTTCTCCCGGGCCCTCTCCAGGCCGATATTGGCCCGGTCCAGCCGCTCCCGGGCTTCCTTTAAACGGCCCTCAGATTGCTGCTCCTTTTCCTTCTGCCCCCGGATCACCTCCGCCGTAAATTCCAGAAGCTCCTCGGCCTTCGTCTCCGGAAAGCTCAGAAGCTCCTCCAGCCTCTCCTTGCTCTCTGCGTCCTCCCCGCAGGAGAACCTTTCCAGCTCATGAAGATAAAGCTCCCTGTTTCTGCCGAGCTCCACCCCAAGGGCTTTTTCCCTGTCTTTTAGCAGCCTCTGCACCCTCTCATAGATTCCCGTATTGAAGATTCTTGAAAAAATCTCCTTTCTCTCCCGGGAGGAGGCATGGAGAAGCTTCACATACTCTCCCTGGGCGATCATGGCAATCTGGGAAAACTGATTTTTGTCTACGCCGAGGATCTCTTCCAGCTTTTTATCGATATCCCGGATTTTTCCCGGCATCTCCCGGCCATCCGGCAGGATCAGGCTTACTTTTGCCGGAACCTCCACCGTCCCGTAGCCGCCCTCCTTATTCTTCCGCTTGCTCATCCTTCTATACAAAGGGCTCCTCCGCACCCGGTAAACCTCTCCCAGATTTTCAAACAGGAGCTCCACATACGTTTCCAGGTTTTCTGCGGCATACTCGCTGCGCATCATGGAACCCTCCCTCTTTCCGCCGCTCGTCTCCCCGTACAAAGCAAAGGCGATGGCGTCAAAGATCGTCGTCTTTCCGGCCCCGGTATCGCCGGTGATCAGAAAAATCCCGTTTCCCGCCTTGTCAAAGTCCACGACTTCCTCCCCGGCATAGGAGCCGAACGCGCACATGGTAAGTTTTATTGGTCTCATGCGTCTTCCTCCTTCGCTTCCTCTATGATCTTTTTCATCACCGCTTCCTCCTCCTCTGACATAGCGCCATGGCGCACCGCCTGATAAAACTGGCAGAAGGCCTCATATGGGCGCAGCACAGGGATCTCTTCCCCCGTTTCCTCCAGTGTTTTCCTCACTCTGTCATTGTCCATGTGAAATTCCAGCAGATGGTCATAGACCTCCTCCAGCTGCTCCCGCATGGCAAAGGACTCTCTCTCGTCAGTGACTGTGACGCTCACAAAATCATGCCTTGTCTCCTCGGTTCCCCGCCGCAAAATCTCCTCTAAGGTTCCCCTCTCCCGGCGCACATCCTGAAGTCCATGAAGAGGCAGATACTGAATCTCCGGTTCCTTCCCCTTTTCCCCAAGCGTCACCAGGGTGACTGCCTTCTCATGTCTCTCCTCGCTTACAGAGTATTTGTAGGGGGACCCGCAATAGCGGACGCTCTCCCGCCCCACCCTCTGGGCTCCGTGCAGATGCCCTAAGGCCGCGTAGTCAAAATCCTCCAGGACACGGATATCGATCTCGTCTAAGCCGCCCACAGTCAGGGACGGCTGCTCGGAATCGCAGACCTGCGGCCTGTCCTCGCCGGAAATATAAAACTGATGGGACAGGAGCACATTGCGCTCTTCCCTGTCGATCTTCTCCCTTTTCAGCACAAAGCTTACCGCCTCCTCGTAAGTGCATCCTGCCCGCTCCTCCGCCATCAGGCCTCGCACATAGCCGGGCTTTAAAAAGGGAAGAAGATAAAAGTTTACAGGCCCGTATTCGTCCGTAAGCACAATCTTCTTCAGATACTCTTCCTCTCTCTCCGGCGGCAGCACCGACAGGTAAATATGGTGCCGCTCAAGAAAAGCGCTGGCATAATTCAGCCTCTCCGGCGAATCATGGTTTCCCGCAATGATAAGCACCGGAATGGAGGGCTCGATCCCTGCCAACTCCGATAAAAAATGATCAAATACCGTATATGCCTCCGCCGCCGGGACGGACTTGTCGTAGACGTCCCCGCAGATCAGGATGGCATCCGGCCTGTATTGTCTGGCTGCCTCCACAATCTGGCGAAACACCTCCTCCTGGTTCTCCTTTAAGCTGTAACCGTTCAGGCATTTTCCGATGTGAAGATCTGATAAATGAAAAAATTTCAAGGCTCTCCTCCTTATTTTAAAAAAATTGGGGTCAAAATCCCTTTTGACCCCAATATCTATATGTGTGTATCCTTACTCGGAAGCTCCGTCAGATTCCTCTTCGCTCATAAGCTTTTCCTTGTCCTCCGTAGTCAGTTCATCCCCCTGGCTCTGATAATTTTCGCTGCTGGAGGCCGTGTCCTCGGTGAATCCCGTCATGTTGATAATATAGCTGCTCCTCTCCAGCACATCCGCGGAGGGCGTATACTTCTCATTGTCAAAGAGGAAGGTATGAAGCTCATCCACGTTCTTTTCCAGAGTTACGGAAACCTCCTCGTCGCCGCCGTCCACCCAGGTCCTGTGCCAGAAGGGGAAGCCTGTAGTAGCGCCGATCTTATAAGAAAGCATGCCCATGCCCAGCGTCAGAATCTCGTTTTTCGCGATGTTTGTGCTGATCTTCGGGAATACCTTGTTCATGATCTTCGTCAGCGTCCCGATATCTGATTTCTTTGCCTTATCCACAATCTTGGCGATGACCTCCCTCTGGCGCAGGGTTCGCTTAAAGTCGTTTCCCGCCGTATAGCGTATGCGGCAATAGGAGGTTGCCTGCACGCCGTCCATCAGATAGGTGCCCGCCCCGGGCAGAGGCTCATAATCCTTCTCCGCCACCTTAGACACGCTGACGCAGTAGTTGTTCAAATGCTCTGCCTCATCGTGGTCAACAGTAATCTCGATTCCTCCCAGTTCATCGATAATGTCTGTCAGCGCGCTGAAGTCTACCATAACATATTTCTCAATGTCCAGATCCAGATTCGTATTCAGCATACTGATGGCCCACTCCATACCGCCGTTGGGATAGGCCGAATTGGCTTTGCTGTACCGGTCCTCACCGATGTTCAGGTACGTATCCCTGTAGACAGATACCAGCCTGACTTCCTTTGTGTCATTGTTGATGCTGGCGATAATGATCGTGTCTGTGTTTGTCTTATTTTCATCTACCCCAAAGAGGGCCACATTCATATAGCCTTTTAAGATCGCGTCCGTTTCCGCCGTCTTATTGATGATGACCTTTTCTGTATCCAGCTCTTTGATTTCGATTTTGTCCAACTCTTTGTTGACCTGTATGTAGGCGAACGCCACACCGCAGACCAGGAAAAGCAGGATCACTTCCACAATAAACAGAACCTTTCTCCTCCTGTACTTTTTATAAGCCGCACTTTTCTTATCCACACGTCTTTTTCCCATTTTACCTGCCCTCTTTACTTAATAAATCTGTCGATCGCTCTGTTCAGCTCCTCGATGGCCTCTGTATCTCCTGTTTCCACTGCTTCCACCAGACAATGCTGGATATGGTCATGAAGTATGACCTTCCCGGTGTTGTTGATGGCCGCCTTCACT
The DNA here is from genome assembly GCA_002361955.1 of Lachnospiraceae bacterium UBA3316. Taxonomy (GTDB): domain Bacteria; phylum Bacillota; class Clostridia; order Lachnospirales; family Lachnospiraceae; genus Hominisplanchenecus_A. Next base: position 23,171 of record DESK01000010.1, on the reverse strand, counting down.
GCCGAAAGCTGAATCAGCACTTCACTGCAGTCCCTGCCCGACTCTACCATTTTCTTTATGGACTCCAGATGGCCTATGGCCCTGGACAGCCGGTTCAACACTGCCCTCGTATTCTCATGGGTGTGGGTATGCGACCCGTGGGAATGGGGGAGATTTTCATTTTCATGGGCGTGGGTGTGCGTATGCTCGTACACGCTGCCGTCTTCTCTCACGTGTTTATGGGGTTCCATATATTTTACTCCTTCACTGCCTGCCGGACAGCCACCTCCAGCTGCCGGTAGGGTATTTCTATACCTGCCTCATCAAAAGCGTACTTGATTTCCTCCGTCAGCCGCCATTTGACCGCAAAATATTCCTCTGATTTCACCCAGACTCTCCAGCCGATGTCCACGCTGCTCTCGCCCAGCCGGTCCACAAAAACCTCCATGGGCTCCGCCGTCATCACCGCTTCGTCCGCCAGAAGGACGCGTTCTATCACGCCCTTGGCTTCCCGGATATCTGCCTCGTAGGATATTCCTATGATTTCCCGGATCTGGCGCTTATCCTGGGTGGAAACATTCGTCAGGCTGGTATTTGAGAGTTTTCCGTTGGGTACGCTGACCGTCCGGTTGTCCGGCGTCAGCAGATACGTATAAAAGAGGTCGATCCGTTCTACCGTGCCCTCGTTTCCGTTGTCGTCCTCCTTGATATAATCTCCCACCGCAAAGGGCTTCATCATCAAGAGTATAAATCCTCCGGCGAGATTTGACAAGGATTCTTTTAAAGCAAATACAATACCTACGCCCATAGACCCCAGAAGGGCGGCTATAGAGGTAGACTGTACGCCGAGATAGCCGGCCAGCACGGCCACCAGCAGGACGTAGAGAACGGCTCTCACAAGAGAATTGATAAAATTCAGGGAGCCCTCCTCCATCTGCGCACGGCGGAAGGATCTGTTCAGCATTTTCTGGATCAGGGAGATCACCTTGGATCCCACCAAAAATATCAGGACGGCGATCAAAAGCTTCAGCCCAAACGCCAGCATATCGGGAATCTTCCCGTTAATAAAAGAGACAAACTGGTTGACCTCCTGGGCCTTTTCCTGTACGGCCTGTACCACCTGCTCACCAAGCTGTTCTGTTTCCTGCATTCCTTACTCCTCACTGCGGGACGCTATATACTTCTCCTCCAGCTCCGCTTTCAGGCTCTTCTTTTTTGCGGAAGCCTTCGTTGTCCCCGCCCCGGTCTGTTTCTTTGCGGATTTGTTATCCTTTGCCTTTGGCACGGATTTCGTGTAGGAAAAGATCGAAACTCCCATAGGGGGCACCTTTACGGTGATCGAATCCGGCCTGTCGTCACACTCTTCCTTCTTTGACTGCTTAAGCCTGGGGTTCACCACGCCGCTGCCGCCAAACTCCGCCCTGTCGCTGTTAAAGATTTCCTTATATTTTCCCGGATATGGCACACCGATCTTATACTTCTCATAAACCAGCGGTGAGAAGTTGCACACCACCAGCAGCATATCCTCGCGTTTTTCTGTATTCCTCGTAAACACCAGCAGGTTCTTCTCTGCCTCGATGGCGTTGATCCAGGTAAAGCCCTGGGGATCGTGATCCAGCTCATACATCGCCGGATGCTCCCTGTAAAATTTATTTAAGGCCCGCACATATTCCTGCATCTGTCTGTGGTCATCCTGTCCTGTAAGCTCCCACTCCAGGGAGCGCTCCTCCGACCACTCGTGATACTGGGCAAAATCCTGTCCCATAAACAGCAGCTTCTTTCCCGGATGGCACATCATAAAGCCATAAGCCGCCCTGAGATTCGCGAACTTCTGCTTCCGGTCCCCCGGCATCTTTCCTATCATAGACGCCTTCCCGTGAACCATCTCGTCATGGGAGAGGGTGAGGATAAAATCTTCACTGTAGGCGTAAACCATACTGAAGGTCAGCCCTCCGTGGGCTCCTCCACGAAACAGCGGATCCATGGACATATAATTCAGGAAATCATTCATCCAGCCCATATTCCACTTATAATCAAAGCCAAGCCCGTCCTCCTCCGGGGAGCCTGTGACCTTTGGCCACGCAGTGGATTCCTCGGCGATCAGCAGGGCGTCCGGATATTTTTTCTTAAAGATGGAATTCAGATGCCTCAGAAATTCGATGGCTTCCAGATTCTCATTGCCGCCGTAGATGTTTGCCACCCACTCGCCGTCACGCCTTCCGTAATCCAGATAGAGCATGGAGGCCACCGCATCCATGCGGATGCCGTCGGCATGGTATTTTTCCGCCCAGAACAGGGCATTTGCGATCAGGAAGTTTGTCACCTCCGGCCTGCCGTAATTGTAGATCAGGGTGCCCCAGTCGGGATGCCAGCCCTGACGGGGATCCAGATGCTCATAAAGGCAGGTTCCGTCAAAGGAACACAGTCCGAAGGCATCTCTGGGAAAATGGGCCGGAACCCAGTCCAGGATGACGCCTATGCCCTGCTCGTGCATGTAATTCATGAAATACATAAAGTCCTTCGGGGAACCATACCGGCTGGTGGGGGCATAGTACCCTGTCACCTGATAGCCCCAGGAGCCATCAAAGGGATGTTCCATCAGCGGCAGAAGCTCCACATGGGTGTATCCCATACTCTTCACATATTCTGCCAGCATAGGGGCAATCTCCCTGTAATTATAGAAAAGCTTTCCTTCCTCCCTGGGTTTTTTCCAGGAGCCCAGGTGCAGCTCGTAAATGGAAACAGGTGATTTCTTGTTCTGCATCTGTTTCCTGTTTTTCATATAAGCTGCGTCCGTCCAGGCGAAGTTTCTGAGATCCGCCACTATGGAAGCATTGGCAGGACGCAGCTCCGCCGCGTTGGCATAGGGATCGGCCTTCAAAAACGTCAGCCCGCCCTTTGCCTTTATCTCATATTTGTAGATGGTGCCCGCCTTCATGCCCGGCACAAACAGCTCAAAAATGCCGGAATCCCAGAGCCTGCGCATGGGAAGCCTTCTGCCATCCCAGTTCACCCAGTCACACACCAGGCTCACACGCATGGCATTGGGCGCCCATACGGCAAAAAGCACACCCTCCACGCCGTCCACCGTCGTGGGGTGGGCTCCCAGCTTCTCGTAGATGTCATAGCAGATCCCTGCATTAAATTTCTTTGTATCCTGCTGGGTGATCTGCGGCCCGAAGGAGTAGGGATCCCGGAACTCCTCCCGGGCCCCGTTGTCATATTCCGCGCAGACTGTATACTGAAAAAGCTTCTTTCTTGGAATCAGCACGGCAAAAAAGCCGGTCTCATCCTCCATCACCATGGGATATTCTTTTTCCGTATCCTTGATCCGGATGGCAACCTTTACCGCCGTTGGCAGAAATACCTGGACCAGCACACCCTGCTCCGTGATGTGGGGCCCCAGGATTCTGTGGGGATTGTCCTCCTCCGAATAAACCAGAGCCTCAATATCGGCCCAGTTCATCATATTATATAATTTATCTTCCATAGCTATCCTCCGATACATGACCGTTTCTTTTTATCATACCACAAAACACATTTTCTGAAAAGTATTCTGAGTGGAAAGTTGTTCCTCTTATACCGGAGGGAAGCCCCGCCCTTACAGCGCGTGGATAAAGAGGCCGCTGCGGAGCTTTGGCTCAAACCAGGTGGATTTGGGCGGCATCAGAAGCCCTGCGTCTGCCACGCTGTAAAGCTCCCCGATGGAAGTGGGATACATGGAAAAGGCCAGCTTACAGTCGGTGTGTACCCGCCTCTCCAGCTCCTCCATCCCCCGGATGCCGCCGATAAAGCCGATGCGCTGGTCTGTTTTAGGGTCTTTGATGCCAAGGACAGGCTCCAGAACCTCCTTTTGCAAAATGGACACATCGAGCCCCAGGATGGGATCCTCCTTTACAAACTCCGGGCGCACGGTGAGAGCATACCACTGGTCTTCGAGATACATCCCGATCCTGCCCTTTCTCTCCGGACGAAAAGCTGCATCCCTCTTTTCAATCTCAAACGTCCTCTCCAGCTTTTTCAGGAACTCCTCCCCTGTCAGGCCGTTCAAATCCATGATCACCCGGTTGTAATCCATGATCGTCAGTTCCTCACCCGGAAACAGCACCGATAAGAAATAATTGAACTCTTCCTCCCCCGTATAGTCGGGATGCTCCCGTCTCCTTTTCTCGCAGACGCGCACAGCGGAAGCCGCCCTGTGATGGCCGTCCGCGATATAGATACTGTCGATCCCCGCGAAAATATCTGTGATCTTTCGGATCACAGCCTCATCCGCGATCTTCCATCCTCTGTGGCCCACCCCGTCCTCTGACACAAAGGCAAAAAGGGGCGCCTCTTCCTTCACCCGGCAAAAGATTTCATCCAGCCTCTGCTGCCGACGGTAAGCCAGAAAAATAGGCCCTGTCTGGGCATTGCACACATCCACATGGCAGATTCTGTCCTTCTCTTTGTCTGCCCTGGTATTCTCATGCTTCTTGATCAGGCCGTTGATGTAATCATCCGCGGAGGCACAGGCCACAAGCCCCGTCTGGGCCCTGCCCTTCATGGTCTGTTCATAGAGGTACAGGCAGGGTTCCTTCTCCCTCACGAACTCTCCTCTCTCCACCATGTCCCACAGAAGGTCATGGGCTCTCACATAGACACGGGGATCATCAAAGGGAATGCTCTCATCCAGTCCTGTCTCCGCCCGGTCAATGGCAAGGAAGCTCAGCGGTTCCCTGGCTACCTCCTTCTTTGCCTCCTCCCTGCTGTAAACATCGTACGGAAGGGCCGCGATCCTCGCCTCCAGCCCCTCTTTCGGGCGAATCCCGAAAAATGCTTTAATCTCTGCCATATCAGTTCTCCTAATCTGCGATATTCTTTTTTATGTTTTTTTACTGACTTTATAATCTTTCTAATGCCGCCCAGCCTGCGGCCGAGCCTTCTTATTTTCTTCATCTTCTTTTCTCCGCTGCCCGCATAAAAGGGCTGCCGCAAAAGAAATCGATCCCTTTTGCAGCAGCCCTTTCTATCGTCAATCTACTTGATGACCCGGACCTTTAAGATACCGTCCACCTGCCGGATTCTTTCCAGAACTTCCGGTGTTGCGGGCTGTTCAAGATCAAAGAGGGAGTAGGCGTAGTCTCCCCGGCTCTTATTCACCATGTTGGCAATGTTCATATCTGCCTCACCGAAAATCCTGGTGAACTGGCTGATCATGTTTTTAACGTTCCTGTGGTTGATGGCCAGACGGCAGGTGCAGGTGCACTCGCCCATATCACAGTTCGGATAATTCACAGAGTTTTTGATATTTCCATTCTCCAGATAATCCATCAGCTCCTGCACGGCCATCTTCGCGCAGTTCTCCTCTGACTCCTCGGTAGAAGCTCCCAGATGGGGGATCACGATGCAGTCCTTTTCTCCGGCTGTGGTGTGGTTGGGGAAGTCTACCACATATTTTTTAACCTTCCCTTCCTTCAGGGCCATCACCACTGCCTCCTCGTCCACCAGCACATCCCTGGCAAAGTTTAAGATGACAACGCCGTCCTTCATCTTATCGATGGCTTCCTTGTTGATCATCTTCCTTGTGGAATCGAGAAGGGGAACGTGAATGGTGATAAAATCACATTCCCTGTAGATTTCATTGACGTCGTTGATATGCTTGATGTTCCTGGAAAGCTTCCATGCGGCATCCACGGAGATATAGGGATCGTATCCATAGACCTCCATCCCCAGGTTTACAGCGGCGTTTGCCACCAGTACGCCGATGGCGCCCAGACCGATGATACCCAGCTTTTTGCCCTGGATCTCATGGCCGGCAAACTGCTTCTTCTGTTTTTCCGCAAGCTTCGCGATCTCCTCATTCTGACGCTCTGCCTGCACCCAGTTCACGCCGCCGATAATGTCTCGGGAGGCCAGAAGCAGCCCTGCAATCACCAGCTCCTTAACGCCGTTGGCATTGGCTCCCGGTGTGTTGAATACCACGATTCCCTGGTCCGCGCATTTCTCCAGCGGAATATTGTTCACACCTGCGCCGGCCCTGGCGATGGCCTCCAGATTCTTCGGGAGATCCATATCGTGCATGGACGCGCTCCTCACCAGAACGGCGTCTGCCTCCTCGATCGTCTCCACCTTTTCATAGTTTTCTCCGAACATCTCCAGGCCTGCCCCGGCAATGGGATTTAAGCATGTATACTTCAGCATTTTACATATTCTCCTCTTCAAATTTTTTCATAAATTCTACCAGCTTTTCGACTCCTTCGATGGGCATAGCGTTGTAGATGCTGGCCCTCATGCCGCCTACGCTGCGATGGCCTTTCAGGTTTTCAAAGCCTGCCGCCTTCGCTTCCTTCACAAACTTTGCATCCAGCTCCTTATCTCCTGTGACAAAGGGTACATTCATCAGGGAACGGTCCTCCTTCACCACGGTGCCTTTAAACATTTTGCTCTGATCCAGGAAATCGTATAAGATCGCCGCTTTCTTCTCGTTGTACTCCTTCATGGCCTCAAGTCCGCCCATCTTCTTCAGCCACTTGAATACCTTGCCGCACATATAGATGCAGTAGCAGTTGGGCGTATTGTACAGGGACTCTGCGTCCGCGTGGGTCTTGTAGGTAAGCATGGTGGGCGTTCCCGGAAGTACATCCTCCGTGATCAGATCCTCACGGATGATAACGATGACCATACCGGCCGGGCCGATGTTCTTCTGAACGCCGCCGTAAATAATGCCGTACTTTGTCACATCCACCGGCTCTGACAAAAAGCAGGAAGACACATCGGCTACCAGAGTCTTTCCTTTTGTATTGGGCAGTGTCTTGAATTTTGTTCCGTAGATTGTATTATTCTCACAGATATAGACGTAATCCGCGTCCTCGCTGATCGGCAGGTCTGAACAGTCCGGTATGTAGGAAAAGGTCTTATCCTCGGAGGATGCGATCTTGTTCGCTTTTCCGTACTTCTGTGCCTCCTGGTAGGCTTTCTTTGCCCACTGGCCGGTCACAATGTAATCTGCCACCTTATTTTTCATCAGATTCATGGGGATCATGGCAAACTGCTGGGACGCGCCGCCCTGGAGAAACAGCACCTTATAATTGTCGGGGATGTGCATCAGATCCCTCAAATCCTGCTCTGCCTCTTTAATGATGTCGTCGAAAACCTGAGATCGGTGACTCATTTCCATAACGGACATTCCGGAGCCCTTATAATCCATCATTTCCTCTGCTGCTTCCTTAAGTACCTCTTCCGGCAAAACAGCCGGACCCGCTGAAAAATTGTACACTCTTCTCACTTTTGTTTCCTCCTCATCATTCATTACGAATTTTCCTTTATTATTTTATCCTTCAGCTTCGGACAGCTTTTGCCCGGCTGAACGATAACTCACCGGAAGACGCCGACTGCCGTTTTTCTCTTCGTCAGCGTACTCCCGATGAGTCATCTTACCTCTTTGTGAAAAATATGTCAATACATATCCTCTTTACTGCCTGCTAATCCTCTTTTTCGGTAACTGTTTGGTTCCCTCACAGTTACTCTTTCAGGTCATCCTGGTCAAACGCTTCCTCAATGGGCGCTCCCGGTGAAACCATGGGAAATACCTTGTCATCGCAGTCGATTACGCAGTCGATCACCACCGGCCTTCCAAGCTGGATGGCTTTCTCAATGGCGGGAGCCACCTCTTCCTTCTTTGTCACACGCATACCAACCGCGCCCATAGCCTCTGCCAGCTTCACAAAGTCCACCGCGTCGTTTAAGATCGTGTTGGAGTAGCGCTTTCCGTAAAACAGCGTCTGCCACTGGCGCACCATGCCCAGTACATGGTTATTGATCACGACCTGAATCACAGGGATATTGTAGCGGGCCGCTGTGGCGATCTCATTCATATTCATGCGGAAGCATCCGTCTCCTGCGATATTGATCACCGTCTTGTCAGGACATCCCATCTTCGCTCCCAGGCTGGCCCCCAGGCCGTAGCCCATGGTTCCCAGGCCGCCGGAGGTGATAAAGGTGCGGGGCTTGCTGTATTTGTAGAACTGAGCCGCCCACATCTGATGCTGGCCCACCTCGGTGGTGATAATCGCATCTCCGTCTGTCACTTTGTAGATTTCTTCGATGACAAAAGGCCCTGTCAGAGAATCCTCGTTATATTTTAAGGGGTATTTTTCGATCATCTCCCGGACATGGTTCAGCCACTCCTCATGATTATGGTCTTCTACCCTGGCATTCATGCGTTTCAGGACTTCCTTCACATCGCCGATCACGCTGCAGTCCACCACGATATTCTTATTGATCTCTGCCGGATCCACATCGATCTGGATGATCTTCGCGTTTCTCGCAAATGTCTTGGCGTTTCCGATCACGCGGTCACTGAACCTGGAGCCGACAGTGATCAGAAGGTCGCACTGAGTCACGCCAAGGTTCGACGCCTTTGTGCCATGCATTCCGATGGGGCCGCAGTAGAGAGGATGCCTTCCGTCGAAAGCGCCTTTTCCCATAAGGCTGTCTGCCACGGGAGCATGTACCTTCTCGGCAAAGAGACGCAGCTCCTCGGAGGCCTCGGAAATCACTGCTCCGCCGCCCACAAAGATGAAAGGCTTCTTGGAATGGTTGATCAGCTCCATGGCCAGATCCAGATCCTTATCCTTGATATACTCTGTACTTCTCTCCACCTCATAAGGCTTCTGGGGTGTATATTCCGCCGTGTTCGCCGTCACATCCTTCGTGATATCGATCAGCACAGGCCCCGGCCTTCCGGACTGGGCGATATAGAATGCCATGCGGATCGTCTCCGCCAGCTTATTTACGTCTTTTACAATATAATTGTGCTTTGTGATGGGCATCGTCACCCCGGCGATATCGATCTCCTGAAAGCTGTCCCGTCCCAACATAGGCACGGCCACATTCGCCGTGATCGCCACCAGGGGAACAGAGTCCATATAGGCCGTGGCAATACCGGTCACCAGGTTCGTGGCGCCCGGACCTGACGTAGCCATGCACACGCCCACCTTTCCTGTGGCCCGGGCATAGCCGTCCGCCGCATGGGCGGCTCCCTGCTCGTGGGAGGTCAGGATATGATGGATTTCATCCTGATGTTTGTAAAGGGCATCGTAGACATTCAGGATGGTTCCGCCCGGATATCCGAAAATGGTATCAACCCCCTGCTCTTTTAAACATTCGATAACGATTTCTGATCCTGTCAATTTCATTGGTATTCCTCCCATCTATTTTCCAGGCGTCTCTAAAATAGCGCCTCTGTTTCCTGATGTCACCATTGCGGCATAGCGGGCCAGATAGCCTGTGGTCACCTTCGGCTGCCTTGGCTGCCACTTTTCTCTTCTGGCTGCCATCTCCTCGTCAGACACAGCGATCTCCAGCTTATTTTCCGGTATATTGATCCTGATGATATCTCCCTCTTCCACCAGGGCGATGGGGCCGCCCACAGCAGCCTCTGGTGATACGTGTCCGATGGAAGCGCCCCTTGACGCGCCGCTGAAACGTCCGTCTGTGATCAGGGCTACCGAAGAGCCGAGGCCCATGCCCGCGATCTCTGAGGTGGGGTTCAGCATCTCACGCATACCGGGGCCGCCCTTCGGTCCCTCGTAGCGGATCACTACCACATCCCCGGCCACGATCTTTCCGGAAAGGATCGCCTCGCAGGCGTCCTCCTCACAGTCAAACACTCTGGCAGGGCCTTCATGTACCATCATCTCAGGCACCACTGCGGAGCGCTTCACCACGCCGCCGTCGGGAGCCAGATTTCCTGTCAGCACAGCCAGTCCGCCTGTCTCACTGTACGGATGGTCCACCGGCCGGATTACCTCAGGATTTTTATTCACACAGCCCTTGATATTCTCACCCAGAGTCTTTCCGGTGACTGTCATACATTCTGTGTGCAGAAGTCCTTTTTTATTTAATTCATTCATCACCGCGTAAACGCCGCCCGCCTCATTTAAATCCTCCATGTAGGTGGGGCCTGCCGGAGCCAGATGGCAGAGGTTCGGTGTTTTCGCGCTGATCTCGTTGGCAAATGTAATATCAAAATCCATGCCGATCTCATGGGCAATCGCCGGAAGATGCAGCATACTGTTTGTGGAGCATCCGAGAGCCATATCTACGGTCAGGGCATTTAAGATTGCCTCCTCCGTCATGATATCTCTGGGCCGGATATTTCTTCTGTACATCTCCATCACCTGCATGCCGGCATGCTTTGCCAGGCGGATGCGCTCAGAATATACGGCCGGGATCGTCCCGTTTCCCTGCAGTCCCATGCCCAGCACCTCCGTCAGGCAGTTCATGCTGTTCGCCGTGTACATACCGGAGCAGGAGCCGCAGGTCGGACAGGTCTTGCACTCGAATTCATCTAAATCCTCCCCGCCGATGCTGCCTGCCGTGTATGCGCCTACTGCCTCAAACATGGAGGAGAGGCTGGTTTTCTTTCCGCGGACATGGCCTGCCAGCATGGGACCGCCGCTGACAAACACTGTGGGCACATTGATGCGGGCCGCCGCCATCAGAAGGCCCGGTACGTTTTTATCACAGTTGGGCACCATCACCAGAGCGTCGAACTGGTGAGCCATGGCCATGGCCTCCGTGGAATCCGCGATCAGATCCCTCGTCACCAGAGAATACTTCATACCGATATGTCCCATGGCGATTCCGTCGCAGACGGCAATGGCCGGGAAGACCACCGGCGTTCCGCCTGCCATGGCCACGCCCTGCTTCACCGCGTTTACGATTTTATCCAGGTTCATATGTCCCGGCACGATTTCATTATAGGAGCTGACGATTCCCACCAGGGGCCGGTCCATCTCCTCCTGCGTCATGCCCAGGGCATTAAACAGTGAACGGTGGGGCGCCTGCTGGACTCCTTTTTTCACATTATCACTTCTCATCTGTGAGTACCTCCTTCATGTTCTATATTATGGTTTCAGTGTCAAAAGTCCGAATTCACGTCATGCTTGCCTGCCCGTGGATGAGGGACTTTATAACACCTAAATCATAGGATTCTTTCTCAAAGCTACACTCTCTCGGCGATCAGGCTGCCCATCTGCACAGTGCCCACCTTTTTGCAGCCCTCTGAGTAAATATCTCCTGTACGGTATCCTTCCTTCAATACCTGCTTCACCGCAGCCTCGACGGCCCCTGCAGCCTCATCGAGATCCAGAGAAAACCTGAGCATCATGGCCGCCGATAAAATAGTGGCGATGGGGTTGGCCAGATCCTTCCCTGCGATATCCGGCGCGGAACCGTGACTCGGCTCATACAGCCCGAACTTCGTCTCATTCAGGCTGGCAGAAGAAAGCATTCCGATGGATCCTGTCACCATGCTGGCCTCGTCGGAAAGGATATCCCCGAACATATTCTCCGTGAGGATCACGTCAAACTGCTTCGGATCACGCACCAGCTGCATAGCGCAGTTGTCTACCAGCATATGCTCCAGGGTGACGTCCGGGTACTCCTTCGCCACCTCCTCCACCACGGCTCTCCAGAGCCTGGAAGAGTCCAGCACATTCGCCTTATCTACGCTCGTCACTTTCTTTCTTCTCTTTCTGGCAATATCAAAGCCCCGTTTGGCGATCCTGCGGATCTCATTTTCATCATAGGTCAGTGTATCCGTAGCCTTTCTGACGCCGTCCTGCTCTACCGTGCTTCTGGTGCCAAAGTAGAGACCGCCTGTCAGCTCCCGCATGATCATCATATCAAAACCGTCGCCGATGATATCGTCCCGCAAAGGGCAGGCTGCCTTCAGTTCACTGTAAAGGTAAGCCGGCCTCAGATTTGCGAAGAGATTCAGTTCCTTCCGGATCTTTAAAAGCCCTGCCTCCGGCCGTTTGGACGGTTCCAGCTGATACCAGGGGGATGTGGCCGCGTCGCCGCCGATCGAACCCATCAGCACCGCATCGCTTGCCTTTGCCACAGCGACGGCTTCCTCCGTCAGCGGGACGCCGTGTACGTCGATGGACGCCCCTCCCATCAGCACCTCTGTATAGTCCAGTGTAAAACCATATTTTTTTCCTGCCGCATCCAGAACCTTAACGGCCTCCCGAACGATCTCAGGGCCGATCCCGTCTCCCGGAATGAGCGCAATTCTGTAATTCATAACCAAATTCCTCCATTCCAGGCGCCCACTTGGCGCCTTTCTTATTACTGGCCGCAGGTGGACAGTAACGCTTTTCTTTCTTCCGCAAAAGGGGCAATTTGCCTCTTTGCCGCTTTAATATAATATAATAATGCATTTTGCGTGAGATTTCAACTGTAAAAGCTGGAAATTCTCCCAAAAACGCTTGAAGTACGAGGGCAAATTGTGTATGATAGATAGGATTTCTAAAACTAATCTACAGTAAGAAACACAGGAGGACACAAAATGAATTTATTGACTCAGTCATCAGCCGGCGGCGGCTCCGCTCTTTTTATGCTTATCTTCTACGTTGTGGTTATCGGCGCCATCATGTATTTTATGGCGATCCGCCCCCAGAAGAAGGAACAGAAGAGGCTCGACGCCATGTTATCTGAGATGGCAGTCGGCGACAGCGTAGTGACCACCGGCGGCTTTTACGGCGTGGTGATCGACTTAACCGAAGAGGATGTGATCGTAGAGTTCGGAAGCAATAAAAACTGCCGGATTCCCATGAAAAAGACAGCCATCGCCGCTGTGGAAAAACCAGAAGTATAAGAATCCCTGCCAGTCAGCGCAGGCTTCACGAACACAAAAATGCCGGAGCTTCCCGGCATTTTTTGTATTCTCAGATCTGTAAGGGGAAACGCCTTTTTACGGCTCTCCCGCCAAAAAGCCCTCCAGCTTTTCCTTTTTATAGCTTTTGTACTCTCCCGCGTCGATCGCGTCCCTGATCTCTTCCATCAGATGATTATAGAAATACAGATTGTGAAGAACGCACAGGCGCATTCCAAGCATCTCCTTTGCCTTTAAAAGATGGCGGATGTAAGCCCTGCTGTAATGGCGGCAGGCCGGGCACTGGCATCCCTCCTGGATCGGCCTGGCGTCCAGCTCATACTTGGCATTAAACAAATTCATCTTTCCATGGTTCGTATATACATGGCCGTGACGGCCGTTTCTGCTGGGGTACACACAATCAAAGAAATCAACCCCCCTGTCCACTGCCTCCAAAATATTTGCCGGAGTTCCCACCCCCATCAGATACGTAGGTTTATCCACCGGGAGATGGGGAACCGTCACATCCAGAATGTGATACATTTCCTCATGGGACTCTCCCACTGCCAGTCCTCCCACCGCATAGCCGTCAAGATCCATAGCCGCGATCTCCTTGGCATGCTCGATACGGATATCCTCGTAGACAGCTCCCTGGTTAATGGCAAAAAGCATCTGCCTGGGATTGATGGTATCGGGCAGGCTGTTCAACCGTTCCATCTCCCTTTTGCATCTGGCAAGCCACCTGGTCGTCCGCTCTACCGACGCCTGTACATAGGAGCGCTCGGCCACACTGGAAGGACACTCGTCAAACGCCATGGCGATGGTAGACGCCAGGTTCGACTGGATCTGCATACTCTCCTCCGGCCCCATGAAAATCTTCCTTCCATCCACATGGGAATGAAAATACACGCCCTCTTCTTTGATCTTCCGGAGCCCCGCCAGGGAAAACACCTGAAACCCGCCGGAATCCGTCAGGATGGGTTTATCCCAGTTCATAAACTTATGAAGTCCTCCAAGGCTGCGCACCACCTGGTCGCCGGGCCTCACATGCAGATGGTAGGTGTTAGAAAGCTCCACCTGCGTGCCGATCTCCTGCAGATCCGTAGTGGCCACTGCGCCCTTTATGGCTGCCGCCGTTCCCACATTCATAAAAACGGGAGTCTGGATCACACCATGCACGGTATGAAGCTCTCCCCGCTTTGCCAGTCCGTCTCTTTTCAATAATTTATACATGATTCACCACCAGATTCTTTTTATGGAAAGCGTCGCGCAGCCGTTCAGGAATTGATCTGCCCCACCCACGCTTCCTTTTCAGAGTATACCATATACCGGGAACTTGGCAACCATATTTTTTCGTAACGGATTCCGTATGTGTCTATTCGTAAAATTTAATGAATATCTGATAACAATTACTGTTACCTTTTTCCCCTTATATATATTTGAAATTTGCCGAAGTTTGTCGTATAATAGGCAGGAATTTGAATAGCAACAGCAGACCTGACTCATTTTACACAGTAAGGAGGACACAGGAAACCCTGTAATTGATATGGAAAATACAAATTTACATACTCTGGGAATCGACATCGGTTCTACCACTGTAAAAATCGCAATCTTAAATCCGAAGGGAGAGCTTCTCTTTTCAGACTATGAACGCCACTATGCAAATATCCAGGAAACCCTGGCGGCTCTCTTAAAGAAAGCCTACGCCAAGCTGGGGGAGCTGACACTGGCTCCCATGATCACAGGCTCCGGCGGACTGACTCTGGCAAAACATCTGGGCGTGCCTTTCGTTCAGGAAGTGATCGCCGTGTCTACCGCTCTCCAAAGCTACGCTCCCCAGACGGACGTAGCCATTGAGCTTGGAGGCGAGGACGCGAAAATCATTTATTTTGAGGGCGGCTCTGTGGAACAGAGGATGAACGGCATCTGCGCCGGGGGCACCGGCTCCTTTATCGACCAGATGGCTTCCCTTTTGCAGACAGACGCTTCCGGGCTGAATGCATACGCGAAAAATTATAAATCACTCTACGATATTGCCGCCCGCTGCGGTGTGTTCGCCAAATCCGACATCCAGCCCCTGATCAACGAGGGAGCTACAAAGGAAGACCTCTCGGCCTCCATTTTCCAGGCTGTGGTAAACCAGACCATCAGCGGCCTGGCCTGCGGAAAACCCATCCGGGGACACGTAGCCTTCCTGGGAGGGCCTCTGCACTTTCTGTCCGAGCTGAAGGCCGCCTTCATCCGGACCCTGAAGCTGGATGACGACCACGCCATCACCCCGGAAAACTCCCATCTTTTCGCCGCCATCGGCTCGGCGATGAATTACAAGGAGGAGGTAACCATTTCTCTCTGCGCAATGATAGAAAAACTCTCCTCCGCCATCAAGATGGAATTTGAGGTTGCCCGTATGGATCCTCTGTTTTCCTCCAAGGAAGATTATGACACTTTCATCCAGAGGCAGAACCAGTACAATGTGGTGACCGGCGACCTGGAAAGCTACGAGGGAAACTGCTTTTTGGGCATCGACGCCGGTTCCACCACCACAAAGGCGGCCCTGGTGGGCGAAGACGGCGCGCTGCTTTATTCCTTCTACAGCAATAATAATGGCAGCCCCCTCAAAACCACTCTCCGGGCTGTCAAAGAGATTTACAGTCTTCTTCCCGCCACGGCGAAGATCGTCTACTCCTGTTCCACAGGCTACGGCGAGGCGCTTATTAAGGCGGCCCTGATGCTGGACGAGGGGGAGGTGGAAACCGTCTCCCACTATTATGCCGCCGCCTTCTTTGACCCGGAGGTGGACTGTATCCTGGATATCGGCGGCCAGGACATGAAATGCATCAAGATCAAGAACCATACGGTGGACAGCGTACAGCTCAACGAAGCCTGTTCCTCCGGCTGCGG
>DESK01000010.1:0-7344 GCA_002361955.1 Lachnospiraceae bacterium UBA3316 | reverse complement strand
CGGCTGCGGCTCCTTTATCGAGACGTTCGCGAAATCCTTAAATTACAGTGTCCAGGATTTCGCGAAGGCGGCCCTGTTCGCGAAGCATCCGATCGATCTGGGAACACGCTGTACCGTATTTATGAATTCCAAGGTGAAGCAGGCCCAGAAGGAGGGCGCGGAGGTTTCCGACATTTCCGCAGGGCTTGCCTATTCCGTCATAAAAAATGCATTATATAAGGTAATCAAGGTTTCCGACGCTTCTGAGCTTGGGCGGCACATCGTTGTCCAGGGAGGCACCTTCTACAACGACGCGGTGCTTCGAAGCTTTGAGAAAATCGCGGACTGCAAGGCCATCCGCCCGGATATCGCCGGCATCATGGGGGCCTTCGGCGCGGCTCTGATCGCCAGGGAGCGCTACAGCGACGGCATGGAGACCACCATGCTCTCCATCGATAAGATCAACCGCCTGGAGTTTACCACCACCATGGCCAAGTGCAAGGGCTGTACCAACCAGTGCCGCCTGACCATCAACCGCTTCACCGGCGGCCGTCAGTTTGTCAGCGGAAACCGCTGCGAGCGGGGCATCGGCAAGGAAAAGAATAAGGAACACATTCCAAACCTCTATGATTTCAAAAACAAACTGCTCTTCCGCCGGGCTTCCCTGGAAGCAGACGAGGCAAAAAGAGGGATCATCGGAATTCCCCGGGTGCTGAATATGTACGAAAACTACCCCTTCTGGCACACCTTCTTTACGAAGCTGGGCTACCGGGTTATTCTCTCCCCGCCCTCTAACAGGAAGATTTATGAGCTGGGCATTGAATCCATCCCCAGCGAGTCCGAATGCTATCCGGCAAAGCTGGCCCATGGGCATGTGACCTGGCTGATCAAGCAGGGAGTGAAACTGATCTTCTATCCCTGTATTCCCTATGAGAGGAACGAGTTTCCGGACGCCAACAACCATTACAACTGTCCCATCGTCACCTCCTACGCGGAAAACATCAAAAACAATATTGATGAGCTGAAGACGGAGGAGATCGATTTCAGGAATCCGTTCCTGTCCCTGTCCAGTCTGGAAACGGCAGAGAGACAGCTGATCAAGGCCTTCCCGGAGATCCCGGCCTCTGAGATCCGCACCGCCGCGAAAGAGGGATGGGAAGAAATGGAGCGCTGCCGCCAGGCTGTCCGGGAAGAAGGGGAGAAAACCCTGAGCTGGATGAGGGAAAACCACCGCCGGGGCATCGTGCTGGCCGGCCGTCCCTACCATATTGATTCCGAGATCAACCACGGCATCCCGGAGCTGATCAACTCCTATGGCCTGGCTGTACTGACGGAGGACTCCATCTCCCACTTAAACCCGCCGGAGCGTCCTCTGATCGTCATGGACCAGTGGATGTACCACAGCCGCCTCTACGCCGCGGCAAATTACGTAAAGACTGTGGATGACCTGGATCTGATCCAGCTCAATTCCTTCGGCTGCGGCCTAGACGCCGTTACCACTGACGCCGTAAACGATATCCTCACAAAGTCGGGCAAGATCTATACCTGCCTGAAAATCGACGAGGTCAACAACCTAGGGGCCGCCCGCATCCGTATCCGTTCCCTGATCGCGGCCATCCGTGTGCGGGAGAAACAGGACGTCCAGCGGAATATCGCCCCGGCAAACATCACACGGGTCGTATTCACAAAGGAAATGCGGAAGGATTACACCATCCTCTGTCCCCAGATGACGCCGATCCATTTCAGCCTGATCGCAGCGGCCTTCAACGCCTCCGGCTATCATCTGGAGGTGCTTGGAAAGACGGACAACAGGAAAACCGTGGACGTGGGACTGAAATACGTAAACAACGACGCCTGCTACCCCTCCCTGATTGTGGTGGGGCAGATCATGGAGGCCATCCAGTCCGGCAGATACGATCTGGACAAGACAGCCGTACTGATTTCCCAGACGGGAGGCGGCTGCCGCGCCAGCAACTATATCGGCTTTATCCGCCGTGCCCTGGAGAAGGCGGGGCATCCCCAGATCCCCGTGATTTCCATAAATCTGAGCGGCCTGGAGAAGAATCCCGGCTTCAAGATCTCCCCGGGCCTTGCCATGCGCGGTATATATGGCCTGGTATTTGGCGATATCTTCATGCGCTGCCTCTACAGGATGCGTCCTTATGAACAGGAGAAGGGCTCTGCCAATGCCCTCCACCAAAAGTGGGAAGCCCAATGCATCGCCTTCCTCTCAGGTAAAAATCCTGGCTACGGCCAGTTTAAACACCTGTGCCGGGAAATCATCCGGGACTTTGACCGGCTGCCCATCACAGATGAAAAGAAGCCGAAGGTGGGCGTCGTCGGAGAAATTCTCGTAAAATTCCTCCCGGCCGCCAACAACTATCTGGTGGACCTGCTGGAAGCGGAAGGCGCCGAAGCCGTCGTTCCTGACCTGGCAGACTTCCTGCTCTACTGCTTTTACAACAGCAATTTCAAGGCGAAAGAGCTGGGCATGAAAAAATCCACAGCCCGCTTCAGCAACCTGGGCATCAAAGTCCTGGAGATGTTCCGCAAAACGGCGGCGGAAGAGTTTGCAAAGAGCCAGCACTTTGACCCGCCCGCCCACATCGAGCGCCTGGCAGAATATGCCAAGCCCATCGTATCCCTGGGCAACCAGACGGGTGAGGGATGGTTCCTCACAGGAGAGATGCTGGAGCTGATCCATTCCGGGACAAACAATATTGTATGTACCCAGCCCTTCGGCTGCCTGCCCAACCATGTGGTCGGAAAAGGTGTCATCAAAGAGCTGCGCCACCAGTACCCCCTCTCCAACATCGTGGCTATCGACTACGATCCCGGAGCCAGCGAGGTAAACCAGCTCAACAGAATCAAGCTTATGCTGTCCACGGCTATGAAAAACCTGAAGGCGGAAAACGCCTCTTCTGGGAACAGCCCAAAAGCCTGACAGAGACATCAATTTCACATAATGCAAAAAAGGCTTCAGAATACCTTCCCTGTATTCCGAAGCCTCTTTTTATGATATTTTTCAAAGCTTTCCGGCCTTTCCGCGCCTGTTCCACACACCCACCACTTCACTGACCGATGTGACGGTGACAAACGCATCGGGATCTACTTTTCGGATATAGCTCAGCAATTTGCCGTATTCATTTCTGGCCAGAATCGTGACGATTTCCAGCCTTTTTTCCTGTGTATAGCCGCCCACTGCCTGATAAACCGTAAATCCCCGGTTGATCTCCTCCGTGATAAACTTCTGGATCTCCTCCCGATGGTCTGAAAGAATGCACACCCTCTTCTTTTTGGAAAAACCACCTACAAACTCATCCACCGCGACTCCGTTCAGATAAGTCGCAAGGATACCCACAATCAGTGTCCTGATATCATAGACCAGGATCGAGCTGGCCACCGTCAGCATTCCAAAGAAAATGACGCCCTTTCCCAGATCCACATGGAAGTATTTATTCAGGATCTTGGCCGGAATATCCAGCCCGCCGGAAGACGCCTCCACGCCAAAAAGAACCATCTGCCCCAGGCTGACAAGAAGGACGCAGCAAAGCAAATCCAGCCAGATATCCTGGGTCAGGGACGTGAGGTTCGGCAGCGTCTGTTCAAAAATATACATAAACACGGGCGTCATAACTGCCGCATAGACCGTCTTCACGCCAAAATCTTTTCCCACAAAAATAAAGCCGATCAGCAGGAAGAAAAGATTCAAGATCAGGTTGATCACCGACACAGGCAGGGGAATAAAGTGTGTCAGCACAAAAGAAAGCCCTGACACGCTTCCGAAAACAAGATTGCCCGGAATCATAAATAAACTGATTGCCGCCGCCACCAAAAAAGCGCCGAATGTTATGATGCAGTACTGTATGACTATTTCTTTCTTATCCACGGTATGTTCCATGATGTTCCTTCTGCCTTTCCTTTACTCTGATACTCCATCTGGCTGTTCCACCCGGACATTCTCGATCTGCCAGTCGATGGGCTCCTCCCCATTGGCCTTCAGGAACTTGTTCGTCCTGCTAAACGGCCTGCTCCCAAAAAATCCCCGGTACGCAGACAGGGGGCTTGGATGAGGTGCCTCCAGAATCAGATGCTTGGGATTCGTCAGCATAGAACGCTTCATTTGAGCGGGACGTCCCCACAGGATAAAGACAATTGGCCTGTCCTGTTCATTTAAAATACGGATAACCGCGTCCGTGAACTGCTCCCAGCCGATTCCCCGGTGAGAATTCGCCTGATGGGCTCGGACTGTCAAAACGGTGTTCAACAGCAGGACGCCCTGCTTCGCCCATTTTGTCAGGCAGCCGTTGTCCGGTATGTAGCAGCCGCAGTCATCATGCAGCTCCTTATAAATATTCACAAGAGAGGGGGGAATCTCCACCTCGGGCTTTACGGAAAAACAAAATCCATGGGCCTGCCCGTCTCCATGGTAGGGATCCTGCCCCAGAATCACAACCTTGACTTCCTTTAACGGCGTAAAAGCAAACGCATTAAAAACATCATCCGCAGGGGGATAAATCACCCTTGTGCGGTATTCCTCATTGACCGTTTGATACAACTTCCGATAATATGGCTTTCCAAACTCCGGCTTTAACGGCGCAAGCCAGTCATTGCTGATGGGCGGCATGCCTCATCCTCCTCTCTTCTATATCATATGCCGAGCCTACAGGCGCACAGGTACCTCTCTGTCCCGCAGATATTCCTTAAGTTCCCGGATCTCCAATTCCTTATAATGAAACAGGGAAGCCGCCAGGGCAGCGTCTGCCTTTCCCTCTGTCAGGGCGTCGTAAAAATGCTCCTTTGTCCCTGCCCCTCCTGACGCTATCACCGGAATGGAGACATTTTCCGCGATCAGGCGTGTCAATTCCAGATCGTAGCCGGCCTTCGTCCCGTCACAATCCATACTGGTAAGAAGGATTTCTCCGGCTCCCAGCCTGTCAGCCTTCATGGCCCACTCCACCGCATCAATTCCCACATCAATACGGCCTCCGTTTTTATAGATATTCCAGCCGCTGCCGTCCTCCCGCCTTCTGGCGTCGATGGCCACCACCACGCACTGGCTGCCGAACTTGTCTGCCGCCTCGCTGATCAGCTCCGGCCGGTTGATCGCCGAGGAATTGATGGAAATCTTATCGGCGCCCTCCCGGAGCAGCACCTTGAAATCCTCCACCGTGCGGATGCCGCCTCCCACGGTAAATGGGATAAAGACCTTCTCTGCCACCTTCCGCACCATGTCCGCCACCGTGGCTCTGGCATCTGAGGAAGCCGTAATATCCAGAAAAACAAGCTCGTCGGCCCCCGCCTTATCGTAAGCTGCCGCGATCTCCACAGGATCCCCCGCGTCCCGCAGGTTCACAAAATTGACACCCTTCACCACACGTCCATTATGGACGTCCAGACAGGGAATGATCCTCTTCGTAAACATATCAGCAGCCCTCCTTTGTAATAGAAGCAAAATTTTTCAATATCCGAAGGCCCACATCACTGCTCTTCTCCGGATGGAACTGGCAGGCAAACACATTTCCTTTTTCCACTGAAGCGTGGATTTCCGTACTGTACCAGGTCTTTGCCTTGACAATCTCCGGTTCCGCCGCCTTCAGATAATAGGAATGCACAAAATAAACGTAGGAATCTGCGGAAAGCCCCTCAAAAAGCCGTCCGCCATTTACCAGCTCCAGCGAATTCCAACCCATATGGGGGATCTTTAACCCCTGGCATTCAGGGATCCGCAGAATTTCACCCTTTAATACGCCAAGCCCCGAAACTCCCGGCGACTCATCGCTCCTCTCAAACAGCAGCTGAAGGCCCAGGCAGATGCCGAGAAAAGGAGTGCCTGCGTCTACCACCTCATGGATCACCGCATCCAGGCCATACTCCCGCAGCTTTCCCATTGCATCCCCAAAGGAACCTACACCCGGGAGGATCACCTTGTCCGCCGCCATAATCTCTTCCCGGTTTCTGGAAACTACCGTCTCCTCCCCCAGAAAATGTAAGGCCTTCTCCACGCTCTTTATGTTTCCCGCGTCATAATCCAGTATCGCTATCATGGTCTGTCCTCCTTCTTTAACACCTCCACCGGTGATTCTGCGATGGAAATGCTCCGTTCACTGATCTCCGGCGTAAGCTGGGCAAATTTGCTGTGAATACGGATCATCCTTGCCTTCCTGTTAAAATAGGCGATCTTTTCAAAGGGAAACCTGATCACAGAAGGGTAAGCAAAGCCCACCCCCAGCTCCAGGATACAGAGCCTGTGGTTCAGGGTATTCTGCAGCCACTTCGTGTAGATTTCCCATTGGGGAAGGTAGATGGACTCATCATAATGTTCATTTGTCACCACATTTTGCGCAGCGTCACTCCCGCAGGGAGCCACGATCCGTTCCCTGGCCAGACGGGATTCGTAGATCAGATCGTCCGTCTGCAGGGTGACAAGAAAGTATCCTTTCCCCTTAAGCAAATCTGCCAGCTGATCATAGGCACCCAGCAGCCGCTCCCTTCCTTCTTTTTCTATAGAAAATTCTTCTCCGATTCCCACTAAGACCAATTCTGCGTCTTCTATTTCTCTTTTTATCTGCTCCAGCATGATCATCCTCTGCTTTCTTCCTATTTTTTCAAAGCTGAACTGTTCTTATTCTAACACGACCGCCTCAAAACTGCAATTCCCCACCTGCTTCCTATTCCATCCTAATCCGCGGAAGATTCCATCGGTAATGGGCGGCCAGAGACCGGATCAGAACCACAAGGGCTGAGGAGATTACCAGAGCGGGAATCTGTCCCAGGCTACGGTAAACCCAGACACAGCACACGGCTCCCACTACCGAAGCGCAGGCGTAGATATGCTTTACGAAAATGTAGGGTGGAACTCCCGCCACCACATCCCGGATCAAGCCTCCGCCCACCCCTGTCAGCGTCCCTAAAAAGGCCAGCAGAAAGGTATTGTCCAGGTATCCGGCGCTGATGCCCACGTTGACGCCTACCGCAGTGAAAATTCCAAGCCCCAGGGAATCCATGGCCAGCAGGATTCTGTCATAGACTGCGTGACGCGATCCCTGCAGCAAATCTTTTTTCATATAATAAGCGATAAATACTACCACTGCCGTGACAACCGAAGCCACCACATATACGGGCTTGATCAGCGCCACGGGAATATTTCCCAGAATCACATCCCTGGTCATGCCGCCTCCCACCGCCGTGAGGACTCCCAGGACACACACGCCGAACAGATCCATATGCTTCTTGATCGCAAGCATGGCCCCCGAGGAAGCGAAGGCCACAGTTCCTATGATTTCCATAGCTAATATGACGATTTCCGAGTAATCCATCCCTCTATCCTTTCTTTCACACATAATCGGGTAGGAGGTAGATAAT
>DESK01000018.1 GCA_002361955.1 Lachnospiraceae bacterium UBA3316 | reverse complement strand
ATACTGTTCCGTGAATAATTCAGGATAAATAAAAGGAAACAAATACGGTTTATATAGAGAGCAATAGGGAAAGGCGGTGGTGAAGAGTCAGTTAAAAGTTAAAAACAGAAAGACACAGAAGCAGAGAATAGGGATTTTATGGCTTAAAAAGATGGTGTTGATAAAGCAATATGAAAAAAATAGAATCCAATATGCTCTGAGAATGTAAATATATATTTAAGCGTCAAAGCTGATTCTTTTTCGGAAGCAGTTGTTTTTTTAATTGGAATATAGTAACATAGGAGAAACATGGAAAGGGGGGAAACTATGGGAATGGAAGCCATATGCTGGCTGGGATTTACTGTGCTCCTCACGTTGATCGAGCTTGCAACCCTTGGACTTACCACGATTTGGTTTGCGGGAGGCGCGGCAGTGGCATTTGTCGCTTCGATTCTGGGGGCGGGGCTGCCGGTGCAGATCGCAGTCTTTCTGGCAGTATCGATGGTACTATTGATATTTACCAGGCCCTTTGCCGCAAAATATGTTAACAGAAACAGGGTAAGGACAAATGTTGACAGCCTGATCGGAAAGAAGGCAGTAGTTACCCAGGACATCGACAATCTGGCAGCCACAGGCGAGGCACGTGTGGACGGAAAGGTGTGGATGGCAAGAACGGGGAGCGACAGTGAAAAGATATCCGCAGGGACGGCAGTGACTATTTTAAGTGTCAGCGGTGTGAAGCTTATCGTGACAGAACAGGAAACTTCGCGCGATGTTTGAGAGACTGCGCGGAAACCAGTCCTGCAAAGGAGGTTTTGCAGGAGAAATGGAGGAAATTTATGATGGAACAGATTTTGGCACCGATCCTTGTGGGAATTTTAGTCTTAATCATTTTGATGATATTGGTGTCCTGTATCAGGATCGTACCCCAGGCAAACGCTCTCGTCATTGAGCGTCTGGGAGGTTATAAGGCTACCTGGGGCGTGGGCCTTCATGTGAAGGCGCCGTTTATTGACCGGGTAGCGAAGCGTGTGAATTTGAAGGAGCAGGTTGTGGATTTTGAACCCCAGCCCGTAATCACCAAGGATAATGTTACCATGCGGATCGATACCGTCGTCTTTTATCAGATTACCGATCCGAAGCTTTTTGCCTATGGGGTGGAAAATCCCATCATGGCAATCGAAAACCTGACGGCTACCACGTTGAGAAATATTATCGGAGACCTGGAGCTTGACCAGACGCTGACCTCCAGAGAGACGATCAACACGAAGATGCGGGCGTCTCTGGATGTGGCCACCGATCCCTGGGGCATCAAGGTGAACCGGGTGGAGCTTAAGAACATCATTCCACCGTCGGCGATCCAGGATGCTATGGAGAAGCAGATGAAGGCAGAGCGGGAAAGAAGGGAAGCGATCCTGAAAGCGGAAGGCGAAAAGAAATCCACGATTCTGGTGGCGGAAGGAAAGAAAGCCTCCGCAATCCTGGACGCGGAAGCGGAGAAACAGGCAGCGATCCTCAGGGCGGAGGCAGCCAAGGAGAAGATGATCCGGGAAGCGGAAGGTGAGGCTGAGGCAATTTTAAAGGTACAGAAGGCTCATTCCGATGGACTGCGCTTCCTAAAGGAGGCGGGAGCCGATCAGGCAGTGCTGGCCTTAAAGAGCTTTGAGACGCTGGAGAAGGTGGCGGACGGAAAGGCTACAAAGATTATCATTCCCTCGGAGATTCAGAACGTATCAGGGCTTGTGAAGGCTGTGACAGAAGTTGCAAAGGATAATAGGTAGGAGGATTATTATTATTATGAATTTAAAAGGACGGAGTTTTCTGACATTGAAGGATTATACGCCGGAGGAGATCGAGTATCTGCTGGATCTGGCGGCGGAGTTAAAGAGGAAAAAGAAACAGGGAATTCCTGTGGATACCCTGCGTGGAAAAAATGTAGCGTTGATTTTTGAAAAAACCAGCACAAGAACCCGCTGTTCCTTTGAGGTGGCGGCCCATGACCTGGGGATGGGAACGACTTACCTGGATCCCAAGAGTTCTCAGATCGGAAAGAAAGAGAGTATCGCGGATACGGCGAGAGTGCTGGGAAGGATGTTTGAAGGCATCGAGTACCGGGGCTACGGACAGGAGATCGTGGAGGAATTGGCAAAGCATGCGGGCGTTCCGGTGTGGAACGGGCTGACAAATGAGTACCATCCCACCCAGATGCTGGCAGACCTTCTGACCATCCGGGAGCATTTCGGGGATTTGAAGGGAAGAAAGCTGGTCTATATGGGAGACGCCCGTTACAATATGGGAAACTCCCTGATGATCGCCTGTGCGAAAATGGGAATGCGTTTTACCGCGTGTACCATAAAGAAGTATTTCCCCAGTGAGGAGCTGGTAGCTCTCTGCAGGGAATACGCAGCGGCTTCCGGCGGAGAGGTTACACTGACGGAGGATGTGATGGAAGGGACAAAGGACGCAGATGTGATCTACACAGATGTGTGGGTGTCCATGGGAGAACCGGATGAAATCTGGGAGGAGCGGATCCTGGAGCTGACGCCGTATAAGGTGACGACAGAGGTAATGAAGAACGCGGGAGAGCAGGCTATTTTCCTGCACTGCCTGCCGGCCTTCCATGATCTGCAGACGCAGATAGGAAAAGAGATGGGAGAGCGTTTCAACCTGACGGATATGGAGGTGACAGACGAAGTCTTTGAGTCTTCCCAGTCGAAGGTCTTTGACGAGGCGGAAAACAGGATGCATACCATCAAGGCTGTGATGCTGGCTACCCTGGGAGAGTAGGATGGACAAAAAGAAGGGAAGGAAAAATCTGGAGATTGAATTTCTGGGCGGCATTGTGGGGCTTCTGCTCATCATCTTTGCCGCAGTGGGATTTCTGAATATGGAGAATGCCTCCGGATTTTTCGTGATGGTCTTTGGCCTGGGCGTACTGATGAACGGATGCCTGGCAGGACTGAGTTTTTTAAGAAAGAAATACATTTTGGCAGCGGTGCTTGCAGTTCTTGCGGCGGCGCTGCTGGTGCTGTTTATCATACAGCTGATGACAGTGGAAGGGCTAATAGGATGAAAAGTGAGATTTTGCATATTCTGAGGAACCAGCCGGGGTACGTTTCGGGGCAGGAGCTGTGCCGGCAATTCGGCGTTTCCCGGACGGCTGTGTGGAAGGCGATCAACCAGCTTAAGGAGGAGGGATATGAGATCGAGGCGGTGACGAACAAGGGCTACCGCATCGTTGCCTGTCCCGATGTGATATCCGCAGAGGAGGTGAAAAGCCTTCTGGATACCTGCTGGGCAGGACAGGAGATTGCTTACTATTCATTGATCGATTCCACAAACAATAAGGCAAAGAAGCTTGCGGAGGAAGGCGCTGCCCATGGCACACTGGTGATCGCCGATGAGCAGAATGGCGGCCGTGGCAGGCGGGGCAGAAGCTGGGAGACGCCTCCCAAATCCTCCATTGCCATGACCTTGATTGTAAGGCCCGACCTTCCGCCGGAGAAGGCCTCGATGCTTACGCTGGTGATGGGCATGGCCGTGGCTTCCGCCTGCCGCAGCCTTTTAGATCTTCCGGCCGGGATCAAATGGCCGAATGACGTCGTTTTGGACGGCAAGAAGATCTGTGGGATCCTGACAGAGATGAGCGCAGAGATGGACGGCATTCATTATCTCGTGATCGGTACGGGCATCAATGTAAATATGAATGAATTTCCCGAGCAGATCCGCCAGACGGCGACTTCTCTCTCCCTGGAAGCAGGGCATCCGGTGAACCGGGCGGAGGTGATCTGCCGGTGCATGAAATACTTTGAACAGTATTATGAAACGTTTATGGAGAGGCAGGACTTATCCGCTCTGCAGGAGGCCTATAACGGGATGCTGGTAAATATGGACAGAGAGGTGCGGGTGCTGGAGCCTGGGAATACGTACAGCGGTATTTCCCGAGGGATCAATGACCGGGGAGAGCTGCTGGTGGAGAAAGAGGACCATACCGTGGAGAGGGTCTTTGCCGGGGAAGTATCTGTGAGAGGCATATACGGATATGTGTAGGCGGCAGCAGCTGTGAGGGGACTGAAGGGCTGCAGGCGGCATAACGTCCCGGGAATAGCGAAGTAAAAGGCGGCAGGATATTTTTTAACAGGAGGGAATATGCAGATGGAGGCAGAAAAGACAGTGCTGTGCGCGGCCAGCGCCTACGAAGAAAAATTTTATCTGAATGAGAAATTTTCCACACTGCCGGAAAATATTCAGGATGAACTGAAGATCATGACTGTGCTCTACACAAATGATGTGGGAGGAATCCTGGTATTGGAGTATGACCAGGACGGAACACTTTGTTTCCGAACAGAGGCGGCGGAAAATGATTTTAGCTACGATGAGATCGGCAGTGTTTTGAAAATCCGCCAGATTCAGCGGGAAAAGGAAGAGCTTTTGCGGGCGCTGGAAATGTATTACAAAGTACTTTTTATGGGGGAGAGCTATGAGCCTTAAGATAGGAAATGTAGAGATCGGACGTCCATGCGTCTTAGCGCCAATGGCAGGGGTAACAGACCTGCCATTTCGTATTCTGTGCAGGGAACAGGGCGTGGGGCTTCTCAGCATGGAGATGGTCAGCGCCAAGGCCATCTCTTTTCACAACAAAAACACACAGGCTCTGATGGAGATCGCTCCCGGAGAAAATCCCATTTCCCTGCAGCTCTTCGGCTCCGACGCCGATATCATCAGCGAGATGGCAAAAGAGATCGAGGAGCGGCCTTTTGATATTCTGGACTTGAACATGGGCTGTCCGGTGCCCAAGGTGGTAAATAACGGGGAGGGTTCCGCCCTGATGAAAAATCCCAGGCTGGTGGAGGAGATCGTCACGAAGACGGTGAAGGCCACAAAGAAGCCCGTAACCGTCAAGATCCGCAAAGGCTTTGATGAAGACCACGTCAATGCGGTGGAGATCGCCCGGATCGTCGAGGCCTCCGGGGCTTCGGCTATCGCCGTGCATGGGCGCACCAGGGAGCAGTATTATTCCGGCCAGGCAGATTGGGAGATTATCCGCCAGGTCAAGGAGGCGGTCTCCATCCCGGTGATCGGAAACGGGGATGTGACCTCGGCCGTCCGCGCAAAGCAGATGATGGAGGAGACGGGCTGCGACGGCGTCATGGTGGGAAGGGCGGCCAGGGGAAATCCCTGGATCTTCCGGGAGATCGGCCAGTACCTGGAGACGGGGATACTCCCGCCCAGACCGTCCAGGCAGGAAGTGAAAGAGATGATCCTGCGCCACTGTGAGCTTCAGCTTACCTATAAGGGAGAGTATACCGGGATCCGTGAAATGCGCAAGCACGTGGCATGGTACACGGCGGGATATCCCCATTCCAGCAAGCTGCGGGGGCGCATCAATGAGATCGAGAGTATGGAGGCGCTGAAAAAGCTTCTGGAGGAGAGTTTTTCGTGAGAGGCGGGGGAAACATAAAGTTCGAGGCGTATGGCGGCTTTTGGGCCGTTCCATACGCCTCGAACTTTATAAAAAGGTCTGTGTATGTTTGGTTTATTTTATTTTGACGGTCTTCCTGGTGGACCATTTGCCGTAGACAACGCGTTTGCCTACTTTTTTATAGGCGCGAACCCGGAAGGCATATCTCTTTTTTGATTTCAACTTTGTTATCGTCTTTTTTGTCCTGGATTTGACGCTCACTGTTTTTGTGGTGTGCTTCATCTTGCAGGAAATCTGATAGCCTGTGGCGTCAGAAACGGATGACCAGTAAACGGCAGCTCTCTTTTTCCCGGCGCGGACTGAGTAAAGGTAGGGCGTGTTCAGGGTAAGCGCAGGCCGGTAGTTATCCTTATAGGAGTGCCCGCATTTGGAGCACTGATGGAGGGTGTAGCCCTGGCTTACGTAGGTGGAACGCACGGTGGTAGTATTGTAGTCATGGTTGCAGGCGGACTGGCTCAACTTGGAGACGGAGAAGGTGTACTTTCCGCTGTTGCCTTTATAAACCTTAAAATAGTATGTCCCGGCGGAGAGAACGACATCATAGCCATCTGTGTCGGGGGTCAGTTCCGAACCGTAGCTTGCGTTCCAGCCGCTGATTGTGACAGACAGATCGGAATTGTACAATCTATAATTGACATCTGTGTAAGCAGATATCTGGTAGTGATAATACCCGGAAGCAGGGACAGAAAAACGATACCAGTCTTCAGTATCGGTAGCAGTCAGAGCGCCTGTAACGGTGGAACCTAAAGGAACCGTTTGGGGAGAATCATAGGAAAATGCCTGACCATCATTCGTATGGTAGGAAGTAAAGGAAGCATTCAATTTATATTTTCCGTTTCTTCCTTTATACACTGTTAAGTAATAGACGCCTTTCGACAGGGAAACTTCATGTGCATCCGTATCGGGGGACAATTCCGAGCCGTAGCTGTAATTTGAGCCAGTTATAGAGTCTGACAGATCCTCGTTATACAGCTTGTAGCAGACATCGGTATATCCCATGACCTTGTAGGTGAGCTTCCCGTCGGATGGAATGATGATCTTGTACCATTGCTCCGTATCTGTGTTGGTGAGCCAGTATTCGGAGCTCCATATGCCGTTCAGAGGCAGAGTCTGGGCGGAGGCATAGTCGGACGCCCTGGCAGATTTGGGGTTCATAAAAGCGATTGCAAGGAACGCAAAGAGTATGGCCCCGGCGATGCAAGTCTTTTTCTTTTGTAATAGTTTCATTTTTTTCTCTCCTTTCATTTATGAAAAATAATACATATTTTTATTTTACCATTATTAATTTCTGATGGCAAGTGTGGAAAAGCCATTGCGGCAGAAAAGAAACGGAATCAGAGCGGATCAGAGCGGAACAGGCGCTGAAATTCTTGACATTTTCCTGTCAATAGTCTATAATACTGTGATTGTTAAGCGGGTGACCGGGCAACGGTTCAGACGTGGAAAGGGTGTAGAATTTATTATGGAAGAAAAGAAAAATTTATTGACTTATGCCGGGCTGAAGGCTCTGGAGGAGGAGCTTCACGACCTGAAGGTTGTAAAAAGAAAAGAAGTAGCAGAGAAGATCAAGGAAGCCAGGGAGCAGGGCGATCTTTCGGAGAATGCGGAGTATGACGCAGCGAAGGATGAGCAGAGAGATATCGAGGCCCGTATCGAGGAGATCGAGAAGATCTTAAAGCATGCGGAGGTTGTCGTTGAGGATGAGGTTGACCTGGATAAAATAAGCGTAGGCTGCCAGGTAAAGGTTTATGACGAGGAGTTCGAGGAGGAGATGGAGTTTAAGATTGTAGGTTCCTCTGAGGCAAACAGCCTGCAGGGTAAGATTTCCAATGAGTCTCCTGTAGGAAAAGCGCTGATCGGTGCAAGAGTTGGCGATGAAATCGAGGTCGAGGCGGAAGCAGGCCTGATGAAATATAAGGTGTTGGGAATACAGAGATCAAATTAGGAGTGAGAAGACAGTGGCAGAGCAGAAGAAAGTACAGGAGCAGGACGTAAATCAGCTTTTGAAGGTTCGCCTTGAAAAGCTGGCGGATTTACAGACAAATGGCAATGACCCATTTCAGATTACAAAATATGAGGTAACGCACCACAGCCAGGAAATTAAAGATGGCTTTGAAGAGCTGGAAGGACAGACCGTATCTCTGGCCGGACGTATGATGTCCAAACGTGTGATGGGAAAAGCGTCTTTCTGTAATATTCAGGATGTAAAGGGAAATATCCAATCCTATGTGGCGAGGGACAGTCTCGGAGAGGAAGCCTACAAAGCATTTAAGAAGATGGATATCGGTGATATCGTCGGCTTAAAGGGCGAGGTATTCCGCACAAAGACCGGGGAGATTTCCATCCATGCGGCGGAGGTGACGCTTCTGAGCAAGAGTCTCCAGATCCTTCCGGAGAAATTCCATGGGCTGACAAACACGGATCTTCGTTACCGTCAGCGCTATGTGGATCTGATCATGAACCCGGAGGTTAAGGATACCTTCATCAAACGTTCCAGGATCATCAGCAGTATCCGGAAATATCTGGACGGCCAGGGCTTTATGGAAGTGGAGACGCCCATGCTGGTGGCAAATGCCGGCGGCGCGTCCGCAAGGCCCTTTGAGACCCATTTTAACGCGCTGGATGAGGATCTGAAGCTCCGTATCTCTCTGGAGCTGTATTTAAAGAGACTGATTGTAGGAGGCCTGGAGCGCGTTTACGAGATCGGCCGCGTGTTCAGAAATGAGGGTCTGGATACCAGGCACAACCCGG
The DNA here is from genome assembly GCA_002361955.1 of Lachnospiraceae bacterium UBA3316. Taxonomy (GTDB): domain Bacteria; phylum Bacillota; class Clostridia; order Lachnospirales; family Lachnospiraceae; genus Hominisplanchenecus_A. The sequence goes on along the minus strand of DESK01000018.1, from coordinate 1,243 downwards.
AGTTTACGCTGATGGAGCTGTACCAGGCGTACACAGATTACAACGGCATGATGGATCTGACAGAAAATCTGTACCGTCACGTGGCGCAGGAGGTATTGGGAACCACGACGATCAACTACCAGGGCATAGAGATGGATCTGAGCAAGCCTTTTGAGAGAATCACCATGGTAGACGCCGTGAAAAAATATTCCGGGGTGGATTTCCATGAAATCCATACACTGGAGGAAGCCAGGGATGCGGCCAAGGAGCATAATGTGGAGTTTGAGGAGCGCCATAAGAAGGGCGATATCCTGAACCTGTTCTTTGAGGAATTTGTAGAGGAACATCTGGTGCAGCCGACCTTTGTAATGGATCATCCCATCGAGATTTCACCGCTGACGAAAAAGAAGCCGGATGATCCCGAATACGTAGAGCGTTTCGAGTTCTTTATGAATGGCTGGGAGATGGCAAACGCTTATTCTGAGCTGAATGACCCGATTGATCAGAGAGAACGTTTTGCCGCGCAGGAAGAGCTGCTGGCCCAGGGCGATGAGGAGGCAAACCATACAGACGAGGACTTCCTCAATGCGCTGATGATCGGTATGCCGCCTACAGGGGGAATCGGATTTGGTATTGACAGAATGTGTATGCTTCTGACGGATTCAGCGGCGATCAGGGATGTGCTGCTGTTCCCGACGATGAAGTCATTAGATAAATAAATCTAGTGTTTATGCGGGGTTGAGGCATTTGAGTACGTCAAAGGACGCATTAAAAGACGTATTTTGGCATAGTCATTTACATCAGTATGAAAGAGTACACAATCTGAAAAGAATAAGATTCAATCGAATATGAACTACTAAGAGGACATTTTCTAAAGAAATTTAGAAGATGTCCTCTTTTTTGCGTTATGGAGAAATACGTCATTAGTTATGAAGTCAAAGTGAAAGGAGCACAGCAATGGATGAATCAAAGAAGAAAGATAGATATGAGGATGCAAAAAAGTTTGTAAGATATTCAGATGGTGCAAAGATGTACAGTATGGGAATGACAAAATTTCAAGAAGTGGCTAAGGATGCCAAGGCTTGTTATAAGATTGGTCAGCTTGTACTTGTTAATACAGAAATATTGGATAAGTACCTTGAAACATTTCATATTACAGATTCTGAGTTTTATAAGTAGGTGATGTTATGGTAAATACATTGAGTGGTTCAGTTAGTGCCTATAGAAAAGAAACTGTAAAACCAAGATTTATTCGTATTGATGA
>DESK01000003.1 GCA_002361955.1 Lachnospiraceae bacterium UBA3316 | reverse complement strand
ACTTATTTGTTTCAAACTTATTCTCCTATCTTGTAACCTACGCCGCGGATTGTCTTGATCATATCTCCGCATTCTCCAAGTTTTTGGCGGAGAGAGCCGATGTGTACGTCCACCGTGCGGCTTTCCCCCTCATATTCGTAATTCCAGATGGTATTCAGGATTTTGTCTCTGGAAAGGACAATATCCTTGTTTTTCATTAAGTAGGATAAAAGCTCAAATTCCTTGAAGGTCAGGGATATGAGCCTGCCATTTACGTAGACCTCATGCTTTTTTTCATCTACCCGCAGGCCGCCGATGGAAAGGCTATCCTCTTCCGCCTCCTCTTTCTCCGTGCGGCGAAGTACAGCTTTTACCCGTGACAGAAGCTCCATGACGCCGAAGGGCTTTGTCACATAATCATCGGCGCCGCTGTCCAGCCCCCGGACCTTATCATACTCTGCGCTCTTTGCCGTGAGCATAATCACGGGAACTGCCTTCATATCTTTCCTGCTCCTGAGATTTCTTAAGATGGTGATTCCATCTTCGTCAGGAAGCATGATGTCTAAGAGCACCAGGTTCGGCTTTTTCTCCTGGATTCCTTTGTAGAAATCAGAGGCGCAGGAATAGCCCACACTTTCATAGCCGGCCGTCATCAGCGCGTACACGACCAGCTCTCTGATATTGTCATCGTCCTCCACGCAGCAGATTAACTTTCCCATAATGTTCACCTTTCTAGTAACTGTGAGGGTACTGAACAGCAACCCTTTCTATAAAAGCCTGCTTGAAAAATCCAAACAGGCTTTTGTATCTATTAATGTTCTGAAATCACATATCCCGCCAGGTTATAGGCATGGTCGGATATCCTCTCAAGATTGCTGATAATATCAAGGAAGATGACGCCGTTGGACGGTTTGCAAAGCTGCTTGGAAAGGCGCTCTATGTGCTTCTCACGCAGCTCCTCCTCCATAGTGTCTACCAGATCCTCGTATTTCCCTACCTGTACGGCATCCTCCACGCTCTTTTCCGCCCGGGCGTTGATGGCGTAATGGAAGGATTTGGAGACGAGATCCATGATCTCCCTCATCTCTGCCATGGCGCTGTCCGAAAATTCCACTTCATCGCCTTCTTTTACATCTACCAGCTCGGCAATATTTTCCGTGTGGTCTCCCACTCTCTCGATATCGCTGACGGAATAAAACAGGTTGTTGACGATATTGTGCTGTTCCTCGTTCAAAGACAGGTTGCTGATATGCACCAGGTATTCGGTAATGAGCTTCTCCATGGCGTTGATCGTCTTTTCCGTCTTGTAGACTACGTCGATCTTCTCAGTATCATGGTTCAGTACCGCGTCAAAAGCGCACTGGAGATTATCGGAAACGATTTTGCCCATATGTACTACTTCGAGAATTGCGTTTTCCACGGCAAAGGACGGAGTTTCCAGAATACGCTTATCCAGATGGCGCAGGGTCAGGTTCTCCTCGCTGTCTGCTGCCGTTTCCTTGGCGTCTCCGTGATCCTTTACAAGGAAGCCGGAGAGGTCAACCAGCTTATCGGCAAAAGGAAACATCAGGATGGTTCTGGCGATACTGAAGCCTGTGTGGAAAATGGAAATTCCCACGCTGTTGATACCGGCTGCCCCGTATTGAGGCATAAATTTGAAGAAAATGAAAAACAGGGTTCCGAATATGGTCACGCCGATAATGTTAAAGGTCAGGTGGATCATAGCCGCCCGCTTGGCATTCCTGGTAGCTCCGATACTGGAAAGCAGAGCCGTCACACAGGAACCGATGTTGGCGCCCAGGCCGATGTAAACGGCCGAGCTTGTGGTCACCAAGCCGCCCATGGCTGCCAGTGTCTGCAGAACACCCACAGAGGCGGAAGAGCTCTGCATAATGGCTGTCACCAGGATACCGATGCCGATGCCAAGGAGAGGATTGCTTCCAAATAGAATGAATGCCTGGGAGAAAATAGGCAGATCCGTGTAAGCGGAGGCTGCGCCCTTCATAAAGTCAAGGCCGATAAAAAGAAGTCCCAGGCCGATAATAATCTCTCCCATGGTCTGTCTCTTTTGCTTTTTTGAAAACATGATAAAAAATGCGCCTAAGCCTACAAGCAGGGGAGCGTAAAGGGAAGGCGAGATGGCCTTAAAGCTGTCTCCCAGCTGCCCCAGAGATACGATCCAGGAAGTGATGCATGTTCCGATATTGGCGCCCATGATAACGCCGACGGCCTGCCCCAGGCTCATAATGCCCGCGTTAACAAATCCGACAACCATAACGGTGGTAGCGCCGCTGCTCTGAATGATGGCGGTTACTAAGGTTCCCACCAGAACTCCCATCAGGCGGTTATTTGTCAGGATGCCGAGAAGCTCCTGCATTTTCTTTCCGGCGGATTTCTGAATACCGTCCGACATACTGTGCATTCCATAGAGGAACATACCTAAGCCGCCTGCAAATAAAAATAGATTTTCTAGATCATTGATAGACATACGTTTACTCTCTCCATTCCAGATCCCCGTGGGCCAGGCCCAGGATCAATGATTCTGCCGTAGCGATATTTGTCGCAATCGGGATGTTGTACCTGTCACAGCATTTTGCAATCTGGTCAAGGCTTGTCTCTTTTAAATTGACCATTGCCGGATTGTAAAAAAAGATTACCATATCCAGCCCGTCCCTGCTGATCATATCCATAAACTGCTTGGTTCCACCAAGGGTTCCGGGTAAAAATTTGTGTACCTTCAGGTTTGTCACCTCTTCAATGCGCCGTCCTGTGGTTCCTGTGGCATATAGCTGGTGTTTCTCAAGGATTTTTTTGTATGCCACACAGAAATCTTCGAGAAGAGTTTTCTTTTCACTGTGCGTAATTAAGCCTACGTTCATTTTCCTTCACCTCATCCATATTTTCTCCGATCCTGATTGTTCCGGTCTGTGCGCAGCCTGAAACTTTCTGCGCTTTGGCAGGTAGTGAACAACTGCCTCCATTCTGGACAATTATAACATGACTCCGGGTAAAGAGAAAAGACTATTTTCACACTTTTTTCATTTTTATTTTTGGATCGGCATCTTTTTTGGGCCTGCCCAGAAATTTCCAGTTTAAAAAGAGCAATATTTCACATACTAGAATTGCAACTGACAATTGCAAATAAATCAAAAGAAAAAAGAGTATGATATTCAAAAGGAGGCGTTATATTATGTCAAACAGATCTTCAAACACAACAGCAGTACCGGAAGCAAAGAGTGCATTAGACCGTTTCAAAATGGAAGTTGCCCAGGAAATCGGCGTACCCCTCAAGGAGGGCTACAATGGAGACCTGACCTCTAAGCAGAATGGTTCTGTAGGCGGCTATATGGTGAAAAAGATGATCGAGGCACAGGAGCGCCAGATGACAAACGGAGCTTCTCAGTTCTAATCGGACAAAAGGCACAGGAAACGCCCCTTTTTCCGGCGCAAGCAGGAAAAGGGGCGTTTCCCATGACAGCAAAAACCCGCAGCCGGAGACTGCGGGAGCTGGTTCTGGGCTTACAGTTCGATGTTGCCCTTCACCTCATCGTTTACCACATAGTATGCGGTATTTTCTTCCGGCTTCAGGTAAATGGTAATAGATTTGATATCGCCTACCTTATTCTTGAGCTGTTTCGTCCAAATTTCCTTGATCTGTTTTACGATATCCTGCTGGCTGATCTCTTTTCCCTGGTACTGTAAGTATACCGCTTCTTTGATAGCAGCTTTTTTTGCAGGTGCTTTTTTATCAGCTTCTGCCACAGCCTTTGTGCTGACAGCTTCTTTGACAGTCTCTGTCTCTGCGGCCGGAGCTTTTTCGCTTTCCTTAACAGGTGTCTCTGCCTTAACGGTTTCCTTAGCGGCAGTCTTTACAGTCGTTTCCTTAACGGAAGCTTCTGCCTTTGCTGCTGTCTTGGCAGATGCCTTTGTGTTTGTCTTTACAGTTTTTTTCATATGTTCGTCCTCCTCAAAGCTGCGCCTGTGCCCGGTCTTATTCAAATACTGCGATGCTTCTTCCACAGGCAAAATGCGCAGAAATCAAAAGCTACAAGCAAAATAATATAACAGAATACTTGAAAAGACAACCGCAAAACTGCACAAACTCCAGAGGGCGAAACCGATAAAATTGCTCTTAATGCCCACAAAACATAAGAATCCTTGAATAACCGGCGGCCGCAAAAGAGATTACAGGCTGATCTGGCCGGCTCCCTGGCGGACATATTCCGACAGGCGCTCCCGAAGGGAGGCGTGTTCGGGAAGGGAGAGATCTTTATCCTTGGCCAGGAGTTCTTCCACTGCTTCATTGGCCCATAGGAGGATCTGGGCGTCCTGAAATACGTCTCCCAGGCAAAACTCCAAAAGGCCGCTCTGGCGGACGCCGAATAAATCCCCCGGCCCCCTGAGCTTCAGATCCTCGCCGGCAATGAAAAAGCCGTCGTTGGATTGGTTTAAGATTTCCAGGCGCTTTCGGGTGCGTTTGCTCTCGGAGCCGTGTATCATAATGCAGTAGGACTGGGCGTTCCCTCTTCCCACCCGGCCCCGGAGCTGGTGGAGCTGGGCCAAACCGAAGCGCTCCGCGTTTTCGATCATCATCACGGTGGCATTCGGCACATTGACGCCTACTTCCACTACGGTGGTAGACACCAGGATCTGGATCTCATTTCTGAGAAAGCGCTCCATAATCTCATTTTTCACGGCGGGCTTCATCCTGCCATGTAGATATTCGATGGAGATCCGCCCGGGCAGGGCGGATCGGAGCTGTTCCGTGTACTCGATCACGTTTTCCGCCTCCACGGCCTTGCTCTCCTCCACCATGGGACAGATCACATAGGCCTGGTGTCCCTTTTCTATTTCCTTTTGGATAAAGGCGTAGGATTTGGGGCGGTAGGAAGTCCCGACGACGCAGTTTTTGATGGGAAGGCGGTTGGCCGGAAGCTCATCGAGAACGGAAATATCCAGGTCCCCGTACAGGATCACAGCCAGGGTGCGGGGGATGGGGGTGGCGCTCATGACGAGAGTGTGGGGCATCCTTCCCTTCTCGGCCAAAGCCTCCCTCTGGCGCACTCCAAAACGGTGCTGTTCGTCAGTAATCACCAGGGCCAGCCTTTGATAGTCCACTTTTTCCTGAATCAGCGCGTGGGTTCCTATGATGACGTCCGCCGCTCCGCAGGCTATGGCTTCATAAGCCTCCCGCTTCTCTCTCGCTTTCATGGAGCCAGTGAGAAGCACCAGGTGGAAGGAAAGGCCCTGGGAGTCTATAAGCTCCTTAAAGGACTCAAAATGTTGCCTGGCCAGTACCTCTGTGGGAACCATCAGACAGCCCTGGCAGCCGTTTTCCGCCGCCAGAAGAAGGGCCAGGAAAGCGAGAATGGTCTTTCCGGAGCCCACATCGCCCTGGATCAGCCTTGCGCAGGCAGTTCCTTTCGTAAGGTCTGTTTCCAGCTCCTGCCAGACCTTCCTCTGCGCTTTCGTCAGGTCATAGGGCAGGCGGTCTATGACCTGGCCTGGCAGAGGCTTTTTTTCTAACGGGTACGCAGGCTGCCGGGTGATCCTGTCATCCCGCAGGCTTTTTAGCCCCAAAAGGAAGAGAAAGAATTCATCAAATACCAGGCGTTTCCTCGCCTGAAGCATAGAAGCTTCCTCCCGGGGAAAATGAATCTGCTCCAGGGCGTAAGAATATTCTGCCAGGCCCCATTTGCCCAGAATGTCTTCCGGGAGGGGGTCCTCCGGAAGCTCTGCCTTATCCAGGGCCTGCCGGACAGCCTTTGTCACCATTTTATTTGTCAGCCCGTCTGTGAGGGGATAGAGAGGCTGCATCTGCCCCTCCAATGCCTGATAGTCTTCCACACGGAAGACGGCAGGCTGTTCCAGGACAAGCTGCTGCCCTTTTTTTGTGACTCGTCCCCGAAAGACGTAGCGCCCTCCGGGCTTCAGGCTGTTTCTCAGATACGGCATATTGAACCAGGAGGCCTGCAGGGTCCCGGTGGGATCCCTGAGGAGGGTCACGGCGATGGACAGGTTTTTCATATGGCGCACAGAGATTTCCCGTGCCAGAGTTCCGCATACAGATGCCGTCTCTCCTTCCTTCACGTCGGCGATGGGCTGTATTTCTTCGTAAGTGTCGTACCCCTTGGGAAAATAGTTCAGCAGATCTCCCACGCAGAAAATATCTGCCCGTTCAAACAGCTTTTTTGTTTTTTCCCCGATACCTTTTAGAGTCTCCAGACCGGAGTGTTTATCCATAGCTTCCTCCTAAAATTTCCACAAAAAGAATGCTCCGCAGGTTCCCGCCCCACCGGTAACCTATATATCGGCGGGGCGTGGAGCTGCGGAGCTGTTTCTACAGTAAACGCAAAAAACCATTGCGCTTACGATAAGTAGCAGCTATTCTACAGAAATTACATAATAATAGATCGGCTGTCCGCCGGAATAAACCTCTACCTCACAGTCGGGATACTTCTCCGTCAAAGCGTCGCCGAGAGCAGTGGCTGCGTTCTCATCCACGTCGCTTCCGTAGTAGACACTGATAATCTCTGAATCATCCTCCATCATCAGGGCTACCGTCTCCTCAGCCACCTGCTGGATCTGGGTGCCCACGGCCAGGATGCCATGGTCGCCGATGCCCATGATGTCGCCCTCGTGGATCTCTTTGTCATCCACATGGGTGTTGCGCACGGCATAAGTGATCTGGCCGGTCTTGACTGCCTTGCTGCCCTCCGTCATGAAAGCTTCATTGTCTTCCGGGCTCAGGGCTCCGTTGTAGCTGATCATGGCGCTGATTCCCTGGGGAACAGTCTTTGTGGGGATCACGCGGACAGTTTTATCTTTGGTCAGAAGCTTTGCCTGGTTAGCCGCCAGGATAATGTTTTTATTATTAGGAAGGATGAAGATCGTGTCCGCGTTTACAGCGTCGATAGCCTTCAGCATATCCTCTGTGCTGGGGTTCATGGTCTGGCCGCCTTCGATCAGGTAATCCACGCCCAGGTCACGGAAAATCTGCCCAACGCCTTCACCGATGGAAACAGAGATAAAGCCCACATCCTTTTTCGGGGTCTTTTCCGCGTCTTCCTTGGCCTGCTTTGCCGCCATCTTTTCGGCATCCTTGATCAGCTTTTCCTGATGCTCCTCGCGCATATTGTCGATCTTCATTTTCGTGAGGGAACCGTAGGTAAGGGCCCGTGATATTGCTTTTCCAGGGTCATTGGTATGTACATGAACCTTCACAATATCCTCATCTGAAACGACAACAATGGAATCACCGATAGAATTTAAGAATGCTTTAAATTCCAGCTCAATATCCTCAGAATACTCCTTTTCCAGCATGATAATAAACTCTGTGCAGTAGCCGAATTTGATGTCGGCTTCTGCCTGAGGAGCTGTCTTTACTGCTGGGGCGGAAGATTTTTTCGCGCCCTCGATGGAGTAATCCACCTGTTTGCCAAGGAAGGCGTCATAGGCGCCTCTTAATACCTGCATCAGTCCCTGTCCGCCGGAGTCCACCACCCCTGCTTCTTTTAATACGGGAAGCATTTCCGGCGTCTGGGCGAGTACCCGGTCCGCATGGTCGATGACTGCGCCCATGAAGCTCTTCAGATCCATATCCGTCTCTGCCAGCTCCGCGGCCTTGTCCGCCGCGCCCTTGGCAACCGTCAGGATCGTACCCTCTTTGGGTTTCATAACGGCCTTGTAGGCTGTCTCCACCGCTTTTTGCATGGCGGAAGCCAGGATTACCGTATCGATCTCCTCATAGGATTTGATTCCCTTTGTGAATCCACGGAAAAGCTGGGACAGGATAACGCCTGAGTTTCCCCTTGCGCCCCGGAGAGAACCGGAGGAGATTGCTTTGGCGAGAGACTCCATGGTGATATCGTTCAGGGAGGCCACTTCCTTTGCGGCAGACATGATGGTTAGCGTCATATTGGTACCTGTATCGCCGTCAGGAACCGGGAATACGTTCAGTTCATTGATCCATTCCTTCTGCGATTCCAGATTCTTCGCTCCTGCCAGGAACATTTTTGCGCACAGTCTGGCATTTATCGTATTTGTTATCACAGCAAAGTCCTCCTTAATCTATGGCTCTTACGCCTTCTACATAAATATTGATCTTTTCAATCTCCATCCCGGTGAATTCCTCCACCTTGTACTTAACATTTGCGTACAGGTTCTGTGCCACAGCGGAGATGCTGACCCCGTAGGCCACGATCACATGGAAATCAAGGGAGATTTTATTGTCCTTCAGGCTCACATTGATACCGTGTTTCAGGCTTTCCCTCTTCAAAAGCTTTACCAGGCCGTCCTTCATATTTACAGCAGCCATGCCCACGATGCCGAAGCACTCTACAGCAACGCTTCCGGCATAGGTTGATATTACGTCGGTATCTATTAAGATGGAACCCAGTTCTGTGTTCATACGTCCCTTCATACTTGTAACCTCCTAATCCTAATATTTTTCGCAGTATTATCATAATTATACCCTGTTTCTCTGTAAAATGAAATATCAAATTTCATTTTTTCAGTGCTGCCCCGGGAAAAATGGCACGGAAACCAAGAAGCCTCCGTGCCATTTTGTCAGTTTATCCTTATTTTGTGATTTTCATTGTAGATTTCAGGCCTTTTCCCTTGAAAAGCTTTTTGTAAGCCTTCAGCTTCTGTTTCGGCACCTTAATCACGCAGCGCTTATGGATATTTGCAAATGCCTGTTTTCCCACACTCTTGATCCCTTTGGATTTGATCGTGATCTTCTTTAAATTCTTGCTGCCGGAAAAAGCGGCTTTTCCGATCTTTGTCACATTTGCGCTGACCACAACCTGGGTCAGCTTTTTAGACCCTTTGAAAGCGTTCGGCGCGATTTCTGTTACCTTGTAGGTGAGGCCGCCGATCTTTACAGTAGCCGGTACGGAAATCTTTTTCGCGGATTTGTTTTTCGGCTTTGTGTAGGATACCGTTCCGCCTGCCTGTGAGGAAGTAAGTACCTTATAGGAGACCGTCTTGGTGTTATAGACGCTTCCTGCCTTCGGGAAGGAGGGGGAAACCGGCGGTTTGATAACGTCGTCTTTGTTCGATTCCACAGGCTTTGCAGCCAGATTTTTTACAGCCTGCTTCAGGGCGTCCGTTGTTTTTTGGATCAGGGCAAGATTTCTTGTGCCGCTGCCGGCCAAAGCCTTCGCTGCTGTGTACGCGTCCGTCAGGGCCTTCATGGAATCGGCTGTGTATTTGTCGCTCGTCAGCAGCTTTTCCGCGGCCGCAAGCTCCTTTGCCAGCTCTGCCAGGGCAGCTTCTACCTCCACAGGGGCGGGATCTCCTACGGTAATTCTGTAGGTTACACCGTCCACCGCCAGGCTCGTCCTGCCTTCCTTTAATCCGGTTACCACGAAAGCATCTGCCGTCCGATAGAAGAACCAGTTATTGTCATTCGTATTCCAGCCTGCGGCGCGCACGTTGGAGCCGCTGAAATTATTCAGATAATGGGTGCCGTTGGTGATGGCGAATCCGCCGGAGGGGCCAGCCTCGATCTGAAGGGTCTGGGGTGTGCTGCTTACCGTCACAGAGCAGGAACTTCCGGTGCTGCTCTCAAAGGTCAGGTATTCTCCGTCGGCTGTCTGGAAGGTATAGCCTCCTTCGCCTTTTTCGATGTTCCACAGATAGTCCGTCAGGTCGTCTCTGTTAAAATCGGCGGCCTTCATCGCCCTGCCCACAGGATTGGTGGCTGCGCTGTCGTCGCCAATCACGATATTGGAGTCGTTTCCGATCAGGTAGAGTCCGTCCTCGAAGAGCGCTTTCACTTTCTCGTAGGGCGGCTTGTTTTCATTCTTTTCGACGGAGACGATCGTTTGGTCCGCCTTAATCTGGATCTCGGAGCCCTTTGCGATAAAGCGCTCTCCCTCCTCCAGGTGTACTTCCTTTTCGTCATTTTTAACGATGATAAAGTAGGTGACGCCGTCGGCTGTCACGGAAGTGATGCCCTCGGTGATCCCCTCCACAGTCATCTCACTGTTTTCGGCCGTCACAGAGGCGATGGCCTGGTCCAGGGAGGACAGGTCCGGGTTCCCGCTTATGGGGTAAGTCTTCTGATCGCCCATGCGGAGCTCTGCGATCACATAATCCGTGGCGTCTGTCACGTTTACGGTGATCTTTAACGTATCGGTTCCATCGGTTAGGGAAACGATTCCCCGGGCCAGCCCTTTGACGGAGGTCTTGCTTGTGATGGTGAGCTCGTCGCCCGCCACGTTTACCTCCAGCAGAGCCTTGTCCTGGGCTTCTGCCCGGTAAGAGCCGTCCTTTGCGCCGTGTATTTTGAGGGTTACGGAGGCCTTTGAGCTCAGGTTTGCGGCTGTGGTCACCTGTCCGCTGTCATCCGTACACCACACGTTGCTGACGCAGCCATTCTCGGCGATCGTCTCAATGGGGATGTTTGCGTAGGTGATCGCAGTCCCGGCATTCTCATAGAGAAGCCCCATGGTGCCGTCCTTGAGCTCGGACAGGCAGGAGTACGCGTAATAGGCGCTTCCGTTGACGCTGTAGCTGTAGTCCCAGGACAGGGAGCCGTCCTCCTGTACCAGGCCCACGAAAAGCTTTCCTGCGGAACGGGAGGCGGTGCTGGAGGGCGCGGAAAGGATGATCGCTGTCTTTCCGTCGATCTTTTTAGAGTAGGTGACGGCGCTCAGCTGGCATCCCTGGTTATAGGTGATTCCAGGCTCGATTCTGTTTGTCCAGGTTTCGCCCCAGTCGCTGGAAATATAGTATCCGCCGTGACGGGTAAACATATACAGCTTTCCGTCAGCCTCCACAATCGCGGCCTCGGAGCTCTGGGAGGATACGGACTGGCCGCGCGCCCATGTCAGGCCGCCGTCGTCCGAGTAGAAGCAGGCGCTGTTCCTGTCTCCGCCGGTCCACTCATAAGCCGTGAAGATCAGACGGCCCGTGGATGTGACAAGGCCGCGTCCCGGCCCCACAAGGAGCGTCTGTTCGTTTGTCTTTTTGATATTGAGCAAAGTCGGCAAAGACCAGTTTTCCCCGCCGTCCTCAGAGGTGGTGAGGTACAGGTAGTCTGTGGGAAATACAAGATACGGGGAGTCTGAGAAAAACAGGTTGCTGTTTTCCCCGTTTCCGGTGAGGTTGAAGAAAGCATCCACCGTGTAGCCTTCCACAACGCTGTTTGTAGCGGCGTCCTTGATGGAGTAGTAAGAAGAGGCCCCCTCTTCATTTTTCTCCAGGTAATAGCCGTAGGTTTGGCGGTTGTCCGCGGACAGCTTCAGATGGCCGTTTGCGTCAAATCCGTCACCTATGGGCGGCTGCTTCGGGGCCGTGTTCAGCGCGTAGCCGCCGGGCCACAGGTCTGCGATCATGTAGACGGTCTTTCCGTCGGTGGCGATGGCGGGGTCAATGAAGGCTGTGGCAAGGGAAGCATACTGGTTGCCGTAATCACCAAGGTAATTCGCGAAGGTGTAGCTCCAGTTCTCTCCCCCGTCGGTGGAGCGGGATACGATGGTGTCCAGGCCGCAGGCGTCGCCGCCGTGGTTCCAGCGGGCGTCGCAGGCAGCGACCAGAGTGCCGTCCTCCAGCGTCACGAGGCCGGGGATACGGAAATTTTGGCTTCCGCCTGTCCCGGAGGGGAAAGGCTGGCCGACGGTAGTACCGTCCGCAGGGCGGACACCCATCTCCGCCGCGGCGGCTGTTGTGGGCACACTTCCCACCGCCAGAACAGAAGCAAGCAGAAAGGCAAGAACTTTTTTGGCTTTTTTCATAGTTTTTCTCTCCTAGCTATAAATATTTATAGTATATTTTACCATTCTGGACTTGAAATTGCAATCAGAATACCTGAAATATGCCAAGAGCAAAGCAGCCTCTGGCCGGGCTGCGGCCGCTTGCGGAAACCAATTTTACATTTTTTGAAAATCTGCTTGCAAAATATCAATATATCTGTTAAAATATCAAGTGTTGTGAGCCTGTATGTGGACAGGTAATCTATTTCAAGGAGGTGCAGTCATGGCCAGATGCGCTATTTGTGATAAAGGTGCTCATTTCGGAAACAACGTGAGTCATTCACATAGAAGATCCAATAAAATGTGGAAATCCAACATAAAGTCCGTAAGAGTTAAAGTGAACGGTGCGGCTAAGAAGATGTATGTATGTACTTCTTGCTTAAAGTCCGGTAAAGTAGAGAGAGCATAAAAAGATGTATGGCAGCCTCCCAGAGATGGGAGGCTTTTTTCTGCGCTTTTTGGCGGCAAAAACCCCGCAGCCCACGGTATTGCGCCGCGGCTGCGGGGATTATCATACATAACCTCTGCCTGGTTTTGGCCTAACAGCAAAACAGGTTATATCCGACCAACAACAGGACTGCACAGATGACAAGGGAGAAAAACTTACATGGGATGATGACGGCCAGAAGCATTCCGATTCCCATCCAGAAAAAGGTGTACCCTGCAATGCGTTTCATGTCCGCTCCTGAAACATCTTTTTACCAATATATGCGCCCTCTCCTGTTCTATGACCCTATTCTGAAAAAATATCCTCCACGGCGTCCGCGGCGGCCTGCTTCTCTTCCTCAGAGTAGCCCTTCCCGGCGCCCGAAAAACGGTTTACAAAATCAGGCACCATATCCAGGATCTTTGTGAGGCCGTCCTGATTCTTTACATTTACAAGCTTGGTCGTGCCGTTCTGGATAACAAGGATGGCGCTGGGCGTCATTTTTCCGCCCATACCGCCGCCGCCGCCATTTTTCTTATCCTCTGATTTTGCCGCGGCGCCGATGCCGAAGGATACGTCCACCAGCGGAAGGATGATGGTATCTCCGATATGGATGGCGTCTCCCACCACAGTCTTCGTGGTGATAAAGCTGTTCATTCCCTTAAACAGGGAGTCCACGGTTGTCTGAAAATTATTTTCTGAAGCCATAGTTATGATTCCTCCTTATGATTGAATTCCTTTTGCCTCCCGTGGGAAGCGAGCTGATAGATTTTTCTTACTTCTTTATCACGAAACAGCTTCCAGCCGACCCATGCCAGATGGCAGAGGCGGATATGGCCCTTTACGTGGATTTCACCTGAAAGCACAGCTTTGTCAAAATCCGGCTGGAGTGACAGGTCGCAGAAGCTGAGGGAAAGCAGTACATACAGAAGCCCGGTGAGCTGCCCGGTCAGGGAGGGATCCTCAAAGCCGTAGCGCAGATCTCCCCAGAGCCTGTCAGGCTTCAGATGCTTCCACAGATACCGCAAATGGCCCTTCACGCGGCCAAGCACGGCCTTCACCATATCGGAACGCAGAAACGCTATCCCATCCTCTGCGCTTGACAGGCCGGACTTCGCGGCGGCCGTCAGTGCCTTTATACGGCTTCGGACTGCTGTCAGTTTCTCCCGGAAGCTTTGGATGGGTGACCTCCGGCGTTTTGCCTGCTTTTGTGGGGGCGGCTGCTTTTCGGGGGCTGATTTCCCGGCGGCAGCCTTTTGCTCTGGCTTTTTGCTGTCTGTCTGAGGGGCCCTAGGCTTTTGCAAAGAAACCTTTCCGTCCTGCTGTTTGGGAGGTTCTTTTTTGGGGGGCTCTTTTTTTGGAGTCCCTGTATCCCTGGTTTTCCCGGTATCCACAGGCTTCTTTCTGGCCGGGGGTTTCTGTTCCTTCCTGGGAGGCTCCTCTCCGTCCGCCAGAAGGCTCTTTTTCCAAAAGAATATCCGCGCCAGCAGCTCCGGTTTCCCGTCCCTGTACGTTACAGTCAGCGAGAACAGGCGCAAAAGCCAGGTCACACGGCCCTGAACGCAAAAGCCGTCTGTCCCCTTCGCGGCATAAAGCCGGTACCGGAAAGAAACAAAAAGCGCGGAGCACAGGGCCAGCAGAAGGATCAGAAGAATCGCTGCCAGAAGGATTCCGACTATTTTTAGTATTACCAAAATGATATGTAGCATATTCTCACTCCTGCTGCTGTCTTTCTTTAGGAAGCCGGCCGACCTTGTCCATCAGGTATTCAGGAATCCGGTAGATTCCCGTCGCCTGATACGTCTCCGACAGCATCTGCTGTACCAGTTCCAACGCCTCGTCGTACCCCTTGGCAATCCCTACGATCATGGGAAGGTTCCTGCGCACAGCGGGCTGCTTCAGATATGCTGAATGGATAATATCCAGCATATCCTGCCCGTTGGCCGCCAGGGTAATCAGGTAAATATCCACCTGTCCGGCGTTCCTTTTCAATTTTTGAATGATCTTCTTTGCTTTGGGTTTTGCCCTCTTCCCGATATATAGCTCCGAATACCAGTTCATGTGAATTATTTTAACCTTTCCTCAATGGCGTTTACTACGGTCTCCAGTACCTTGATCCTGGCATAGTATTTATTGTTTCCCTCTACGATCACCCATGGCGCATAGGTGGTGGAGGTGCGGATCATCATCTCATCCACAGCTTCCTCGTAAGCGTCCCATTTTTCCCTGTTCCGCCAGTCCTCATCGGTAATCTTCCACTGTTTTTCCGGCGTCACCATCCGCTCCTTAAATCTTCTCTCCTGCTCGTCCTTATCGATCTGCATCCAGAATTTGATGATCAGGGCACCGGCGTTATACAGATGCTCTTCCATGTCGTTGATTTCCTTGTAAGCCCGTCTCCACTCTTCCTGGGTGCAGAACCCTTCGATCCTCTCCACCATGACCCTTCCGTACCAGGTTCTGTCAAAGATCGCTATATGGCCGGCCTTTGGCATATTCTGCCAGAAGCGCCAGAGATAGTGGTGGGATTTTTCAATATCGTTGGGAGCAGCCGTGGGGTTGACGGCGTATCCCCTGGGATCCATGCACTGGGTAAGGCGCTTGATGGCGCCGCCCTTTCCTCCTGCGTCCCAGCCCTCAAAGCCGAGAATGACGGGAATCTTTCTGCGGTAAAGCTCACTGTGGAGTACAGAAAGCCGTTCCTGGAGAGCCTTCAGTCTTTCCTTATATTCATCTTTGGTGTAGGAAAGGCTGAGGTCCACACTGCTCAGAATGGAAGAACGAAAGGCGGGACACTTTTCGCAGGCCGCCGTCAAACAGGCCTGTGTTTCCTTTTCGGAGCGCACCTGGGCTACCTGGCTTTCCAGGCGGTCAGCCACTGTGCGGAGAACCTTTACGGAGGCATATTCTCTGTTCATGGCTTCCACGATCGTCCAGGGCGCAAAGTCGGTGTCCGTCTTCTGGAGCATTTCCTCATTCATGACTTTATATTCTTCAAAATGCTTATTTCTTTTTAAATCTCCCTTTGATACCCGCCAGGCCGTCTCTTTGCTGCTCAGGAGATGCTCAAAACGTTTTGCCTGCTCCTTTTTCGTGATATCAAGGAAAAACTTGATGATCACGGCGCCTCCGTCCGTCAGGGTTTTTTCGAAGGATACGATCTCCTGGTAGGCAGAGACAAGCTGATCTTCTGTGGTAACCTTATCGAACCGGTCTACCAGCACCCTGCGGTACCAGCTCCTGTCAAAGACGGCGATCCTGCCGTTCTCCGGGGTCTTTGTCCAGAACCGCCAGAGAAAGGGACGCAGCTTCTCTTCTTCCGATTCCCCGTTGATGGAATAGACATTGAAGCCTCTGGGATCCAAAGGCTGGATGAGCTGATTGATCAGCGTTCCCTTTCCTGCGGCCCCGAAGCCTTCAAAGACTATGATAACAGGGATATTCAGCTCTTTGCATTCCCGCTGCAGTTTTCCCAAGCGGAGGGACTCCTCCTCTATGGCTTCCTTAAATTCTTTTTTCTCCATCTTCTTCGACAGATCAATCTTCTCAAGCATAATTCCCTCCTTTGTGTGAAAGGGGGCTGCCGCAGAATGTTTCTACCTTCTGCGACAACCCCCTTTCCGTTAAGAATTAAAAATATTTGCGGTTTCCCCAGAGATTTCGTTTTTTCAGATCAAGATATTCGTTGTAAGCCTTTTCTAATATCATCTTTTCGTTGGAAAACTTTAACAGATGATATGCCTCATGGAATTTATAATATCCTGAATCCACAAAATACTCTTCACGTTGTGGTTTGCTGTAATAGCTGTCTGACATCATCAGGTACCAATGCACATCCTTTTCTACGGTATCCTCCGGTACATTGAATGTGTACTGGCTTTTTCCAATATACTTAATAATGGAAGCCTGTACGCCTGTTTCCTCCAGAACTTCTCTTGCAGCGGTATCTTTGAATTCCTCACCAGCCTCTACAGTTCCCTTGGGCAGAACCCAGCCCTCGTACTTGTTCTTGTAGCTCTTGTACAGAACCAGAATTTTACCTCGAAATATTACCACACCGCCACAGCTCGTTGCCTCAATCATTGCAATTCCTCCTGTTATGCGTTGTGCCGTTTTGACTGGTTTTAGTATAACTCTTTTTCAAAAATCCTGCAACCTGTTTGTGCAGATTTATGGGAGCCGCTATTTGCCGTTATTCACCATAATAATTATAATAGTACGAATCAAAAATCTGTTTTGCGATGGGGACTGCTGTGGAGCTGCCGGAGCCGCCGTTCTCAGCGATCACTGCGATGGCAAGATCCGGGTCGTTCACATTGCTGTACCCGATAAACCAGGAATGGGTGCCCTGCTCCTCTCCTGTCTCGTACTCAGCTGAGCCGGTTTTCCCTGCCGCCGTGTAGCTTTGGCCGGACAATTTCTTTGCGGTGCCCTGCTCTACCGTCTTTGTCATCAGGTCGGCGAGGAGGGCTGCCTCCTCGGTGGACATGACCTCCCGGTAAACGGAGGGCCTGTATTCCTTCACCACATCTCCGTCATAGGTCTCGAGCCGGTCGATATAGTAGGGCTTCATCATGTTACCGCCGTTTGCCACAGAGGCGGCTACCAGGGCCATCTCCAGCGGGGAGGCCACAGTATTGCCCTGCCCGATGGCAGTCATCATCTCCTCCCCGTAGGACGCGCCTTTTTCCAGAGAAAAGAGGCTTTTGCTGGAGGGAAGGCCAATGGGCAGCTCCGTATTAAACATGAAATCCTCGCACACATTTTTAAATGCCTCGTTGTCCAGCCCCATGCCCATTTCAGCGAAAGCGCCGTTGCAGGAGTGAACAAAGGCAGATTCCAGATCCACATGGCCGTGAACCTCCCCGCCGTAGCAGGTGATCCGCACAGTATCCCTGGAGATGCTTCCGTTGCAGTCGTACCCGAAGCTCTGGTAGTCATCGGGATGTTCGCGCAGGTAGGCCAGGGTAGTCAGGATCTTAAAGGTGGAACCGGGGGGATACTGTCCCTGCAGCGCTCTGTTAAAGAGGGAGCTGTTGGAGGAATCGCTGATCAGCGTCTCCCAGTCTGAGGATATGGTATTGGGATTAAAATCAGGTTTGGATACCATAGCCAGGATTTTTCCGGTGTCGGGCTCCACCACGACCACCGCGCCGCTGTAGGAGCCAAGGGCGTCGTAGCAGGCTCTCTGCAGCTTGGAATCCAGGGTCAGCACGACATTATCGCCACGCACCTTGGTGTCGAGGCCGTGGTTTCTGACCTGGTCCAGGATGGAAGCGTGGCAGGAAAGCAGGTCAAAATTCGCCTCGGCCTCCACGCCGGCTTTCCCGTTGGTGGCATAGCCCACCACATGGGCAAACACATTGTCAAAGGGGTAGAGTCTCGTCTCATTTCCTTCCTCGTCCACGTTGGTGCCGGCCAGTATTTCCCCGTCAGCGGACAGGATCGATCCACGGATGATCTGTTCCTGCTTGCTCTCCTGCTTTGTATTATTTGCATTTGAATTGATTTCATCCCTTTTTTCTATATTAAAATAGATGAGATATCCCGCTAAGGACAGAAACATGAACACAAAGATATAGCTGACGCGGACAAGCTCCCTGTTGCGCAGCTTTCTCTCGCTGACTTTCTGGGAGGCCTCCGCAGTCTCCTTCTTTTTCTTCCCGCCAAATCGCCTCCGCTTTCTGGGCTTCTCCTCGTCAATAGGGATATCGCTGATTTGGATAGTTGTCGGATCCGTATTCTCCCTCGTAGTATTCGTCGTAGTAGTAGTCTTCTTCCTCATTAAGCTCTTCTTCCTCGTCCTCTCTTAAAATATAAAGTCCCTGGATGATCGCGAAGGATATCAGCGTGCTCAAAAGGGAGCTTCCGCCTGTGCTGATCAGGGGCAAGGTCACTCCCGTCATGGGAATCATCTTCATGGCCCCTCCTATGGTCAGAAATACCTGTACGCCGTACAGGCAGCCCAGGCCGAAGGCCACATAGCGGTAGAAATCCTCCGTAAGCTTCATTGCGATATTTACAAACATGATAAAACAGCTCATACAGATCAGGATCAGGCAGATGGAAAAAATTCCTCCCAGCTCCTCTGTAACGGCCGCGAACATAAAATCCTGGTCCACGATGGGGATCGCTCCGGGGGATCCCTGAAACAGGCCCGTTCCGAACCAGCCTCCCGCCCCGATGGCAAAGAGAGACTGGGCCACCTGGTAGCCGCCGCCCTCGTATTCCCGGAAAGGATCTCTCCAGATGTCCACACGCACACGGACATGGCTGAAGAGAAAGTAGGCCGCTACGCAGGCCACTGCCCCGGCGGCAAACCCTGCGGCCAGGTAGCGGAGATCCTTGGTGGCAACGTACAGCATCATCAGATACGTGATAAAAAAGATCAGGGCGCTTCCCAGATCGGTGGATATCACGAGAATCAGCACATGGATGGCTGCCAGGGCCGTAGTCACCGCCACATTTTTAAACTCCACGGATTTTGCCAGCATGCCGGCCACAAAAAATACAAAGATAATTTTGACAAATTCTGAGGGCTGCAAAGTGATTCCCCCTACGGTCAGGGAAAGCTTCGCGCCGTAAGTCACCCTGGCCATCACTGCCACAGCGCCCAAAAGGCCGATGCCTAAAACGGCGTAAAACCAGGCCCAGCGGGTGAGAATATGCATTTTCCGGATGATGACCGGGATGATCAGGGCAATGACTGTGCCCGCCACCAGGATTTGAAACTGTTTGGTTGCCTGGTCATAGGAGAGCCTGGTCAGCATGATAAAGCCCACGGTAATCAGCATACACATATTGTTGATGATAAGCTTGGATGCCCGGGGGTACAGGTTCCGGAAAAACACCAGGACTGCCAACAGGTACAGCACCTGGGCCCCGTAGAAATACAGCAGCATGGCCTGCTCCATTTTCAGATAGAGAACCATGAACGCTACAAAATGGATGCAGAACATGACAACGTTCTGGCGGAGAAACATATACTCTCTCGCATCCTCGTCCTTTCTGAAAAAGGCAAGGTAGCACTGGGCCGTATAGACGACAATCAGCGCGATCAGTATATATCTTGAAATATCAATAATCAGTCTCGTCACTTTTTCACCTACTCTACTCCTCGCTTAAAATGGCCTCGGGTAAAATCGCCGAAGGTCCAGGCCTCCTCCTCCCCCAGCAGAAATTTTGAAACGAACGCCCCGGCGATGGCTTTTGTCTTTTCCGGGGATTCCACTGTAAAGGAGAGCCTGAGACTTTCCGGCTTCAGCGTATCCAGCTCCCGCCTGTTGTCAAAGAGAGACAGGGGAACCTGGTTATAGATTGTATTATAACAAAAGGTACAGTTATTTTTTACGGGGAATTCCTTGCCCATACGGTCCCTGAGAGATAAGAGGCCGCTTTTTTTGGAGCAGCCTTCTGTATTTTTGCGAAGACACTGGGCGGATACCATGACCGGCAGGTGCCCGTATACCAGGATCTGGCTGTGGCCGCAGCCCCTTTTGGCCAGTTCCCTGTCGTTTAGCTCCAGGGGCGCCGTATCTTTTTCGACGCCATGCTGTCTCCAGAATTCCCTGGCCCAGCGGTTAAACGTATAGACGCAGAAATCGGGCCTTATTTCCCTGGAATACTGGTGATCCCGCAGAAATACATATTCCTCATAATTCCGGAACAGCACGCCGTCGAAGAGCTCGAGGGCCTGAAGGCACTGGGCAGATGCATACTGTTCCCTGGCTTCCTTTCGGAAAATATGGGGGAAAATATAATAGCAGGTCTTTCCCTGTTCATGGCAGAGAGAAACAAATTGTCCGGCCTTCCCGGCAGTCAGAGGCATTTCTGCCGCGGACCAGTCAAGAAAAACTCCGGTAAGTCCCGGGACGCCGGCCAGAGCCATCCCCTGGGCCCATGTCTCGGCAGATCCGTAGAGACGGTGGCCGGTCCATGGGGCACTTTTCGCGGCAGGCAGTTCAAGGCTTCCGGGAACTTCTTTTCTGTTCCAGGCTGCCGTAAGCTTCCTTTCCAGCTTGTCCAGGGCGTCCCTGCGCAGTTCGTTGATGGCCTGCAGGGGCAGAAACAGTCCGTCCTCCGCTTCTATCTCCAGATGGTCAAAGACAAAGGGCGTATTCCCTGTCTTTTCAAGCTGTGTCTTCAGCTTTTCAGGGCGGAGGGGCTGGCTGATCGAGGGCTGGGGAAGCGCGCCCTTAGCGCATGCTTTGGTCCTGCCCAAATTTACGTTCAGTATAGCAGGCTGCCCTGATGAAATCCTTAAATTCCCATTAATTTTTTCTTTTCTTTCCGTCTCTATATACAGGCGGTGAAGCTCAGAAAGAAGGGCGGCATCTCTCGTCCGGTGAAGGATCTGCCCTGCTTTTATCCCCCGCAGAGCTTCGGAGGGGAGCTTGACAGACAGGGTGCCTCCCTGCTTGACGTCCTGAGGGACGGTGCTTGTTTCCAGGATGTCCCCCTTGTGGAGCTCCTCCATGGCCTGAAGCTTTGCGCCGTTTCTCTGGACGGAGAGAACCCTGGCCGCTTTTGTGCCGAAATGGTTTGCCCGTTTCATGGACATCATTTCTTTTCCGTTGTGGGTGAGGTAATATCCGCTGCTGAAGCCTCCCCGGTTGTAGAGCGCCATGAGCTGCCTTTTGTCTTCCTCCGAAACCTTGTAGTTCTTTTTGCCGTGGAGAAGAAACATATCCAGATATTTCCGGTAGATCCTTACGACGCCCGCCGTGTATTCCGCTCTCTTCATCCGTCCTTCTATTTTCAGGGAATAGACACCTGCTTCCAGGATGCGGGGCAGAAGCTCCAGGGTGCAGATATCCTTGGGGCTTAAAAGAAAGCCTTCCCCCTGCCTCATTTTGTAGGGCAGGCGGCAGGGCTGGGCGCAGCGTCCCCTATTTCCGCTTCTTCCGCCGATCATGCTGCTTAAGAGGCACTGGCCCGAATAACAGTAGCACAGCGCGCCGTGAACGAAGCTTTCAATTTCCAAAGTGCTTTCCCTGTGTATGGCTTTGATCTCTTCCAGGGACAATTCCCTGGAGGTGACGATCCGGCTGGCGCCCGCCTCCTGCAAAAGCCTGGCTCCTTCCGGGCCGCACAGGGTCATCTGTGTGCTGGCATGGATATCCAGGTCAGGGAACGCCTGGCGGATGTACAGAAGGACGCCCATATCCTGTACAATCACTGCGTCCAGTCCCTGCTTGTAATAGGGAAGAAGGTAATCATACAGCTCTTCCAGCTCCTGGTCCTTCAGAAGCGTGTTGACAGTCAGGTAGAGCCTGCAGCCATGCAGGTGGCAGTAGTCCACCGCCTCCAAAAGCTGTTCTTCCGTAAAATTGTCTGCGTAGGCCCTGGCTCCAAAACGGGCGCCTCCCACATAGACGGCGTCTGCGCCTGCCGCCACAGCGGCTTTCATGCTCTCAAAGGAGCCGGCCGGGGCTAATAATTCTGCCTTCATAATATCCTCCGCATAGGAAAGGCTGTCCATCAGACAGCCCCACAATTTCTATATTTATTTCCGGTATCGATTCTTTTCATTTAGCTCCGTTTCCAGACGGACGATCTTCTTTTGAAGCTCGTTGGATTCTGCCTGCAAATCTGCAGAGGATTTTTCTGCTGTTTCCAGACGGATCTGTATGCCGATCAGCTCGTGCTTCAGATCATACAGCTCCTTGTCCTTTTCCGCCAGCTCCTCTTCTACCATCTCAACTTGTTTTTTCGCTTTAAAGTAATCGTCAGCGATGTTCAACTCCAGAAGCATGCTCTTATTTTCTCTGGACTGGCGGTTGTAGCCTTCCAGCTTCTTGAACTCTGCAAGCTTATTATTGATATATGTAGCAACCTTCTGCAGGTACTCTTCGCTCTCGTATCCGCTCAAAGTATAGATCTTTCCGCCGATCAATACTTCTGCTCTGTTTTTGGATGACATACTCTGTGTTCTCCCTTTCTTCCGTTATCGCTGTCTTTCGGGAAAATATGTCTTTTTTCCCGCCTTCATTTATCATTATAAACGAAATCCTGAGAATTACAACCTATTTTTATCCGGGAATCTTTAAAATACGTGGAAATGGGTTACTGTTTGCTTCGTTTACAGTAACGGAAATGGGTCATCCCCTGGGCGGGAGCCCCAGATGATGATAGGCTCTCTCTGTCACGACGCGTCCTCTGGGGGTACGGTTTATGAGGCCGGATTTGATCAGGTAGGGTTCATAGACGTCCTCGATGGTTCCGGAATCTTCTCCCACGGCTGCCGCCAGGGTATCGAGCCCCACCGGGCCGCCGCCGAATTTGTCGATCATAGTCAAAAGAAGGTTCCTGTCTGTCTGGTCCAGGCCGTAGCGGTCTACCTCCAGCAGGTCCAGGGCCAGGGAGGCCACCTGCTCCGTGATGCGTCCATTATACTTTACCTGGGCAAAATCCCGCACTCTCTTTAACAGCCTGTTCGCCAGTCTTGGGGTTCCCCGTGAACGCCGTGCCATCTCCACGGCGCCTTTTTCGTCGATCTCGACACCCAGTACCCCGGCGGACCGCAGGATGATCGTGGTGAGCTCTTCGTCCGTGTAAAACTCCAGGCGGTGTACTACGCCGAACCTGTCCCGCAGGGGGGCCGTCAGGAGCCCTGCCCTGGTAGTGGCACCCACCAGTGTAAACTTAGGCAGGTCGAGGCGGATGGAACGGGCGGCTGCCCCTTTTCCGATCATGATATCAATGGAGTAGTCTTCCATGGCCGGGTACAGCACCTCCTCCACCTGGCGGTTTAGCCGGTGGATCTCATCCACAAACAGCAGATCCCCCTCCTGAAGATTATTTAAGATCGCAGCCATCTCCCCCGGCTTTTCTATGGCGGGGCCTGAGGTGATCTTGATATTGACTCCCATCTCGTTGGCGATGATTCCTGCCAGGGTTGTCTTTCCAAGTCCCGGCGGGCCGTAGAGCAGCACGTGGTCCAGGGCGTCTCCCCGTTCCTTTGCCGCCTGAATATAAATCTTCATAGTTTCTTTCGCCTTACTCTGGCCGATGTAGTCATCCAGGGTCTGAGGGCGCAGATTTGTCTCTGTCCTGATATCCTCCTCCAGAACGTCGGATGTAATAATTCTTCTTCCCATAGCTTCCCCCTACAAAAATGACAGATGCTTGAGCGCTGCCCTTAAAACGTCTTCCGTACTCATATCCTCTGTAACCTCTGCCTTTTGCACAGCTTTCAAGGCGTCTCCGTTGGAATACCCGAGAGCCGTCAAGGCTTGCACAGCCTCGCTCTTTGCGTCGTTCATGGCTGTGCAGGCGGGGGAAGCCCCCTGGTTCTCCTGCCGCTTTTCTAAGGCATCCTCCAGATTGAGCTTATCCTTCAGCTCCAGGATCACCTTCTGGGCTGTCTTATTGCCGATGCCCGGAGCTTTCGAGATGCTCTTTGCGTCGGCTGCCAGAATGGCAAATCGAAGGTCGTCGGCAGACATGGAGGACAACAGGCCCAAAGCCGCTTTTGGTCCCACGCCGTTTACATTCAGCAAAAGCTTGAAAATCTCCATGTCATCTTTTGAAAGAAAGCCAAAAAGCTGCAAAGAGTCTTCCTTTACAGAAAAATAGGTGTGAAGCTTTACCTTTTTTCCTATAGGCGGCAGGGCCTGGGCGTCCCTGCCTGTAATAAATATCTGATATCCTATACCATGCACATCGACGATCACCTTCGTCTCGCCGATCTCCACAATTTCTCCATGTACATACGCTATCATCTCGCTGCCTCCGTTGTTCCTGGGTTTCTTGGGATATCATATCATAAGCGCCTGCCGGAATCAACCATACGTTCGAATAAAAAAGAAAAGTCATTTAAAGCCGCAGGTCAAAGCCCTCGCCGTTTTTTACCTGCCAGCGGTAATACTCGCCCGGCGGTGTTCCCCATTTTTCCATAATCGCCATGATGGTGCCTCCATGGACGCAGAGGGCGATCCTCCGGTATCCGGCCAGAGAGGCCTCCTCTATCGTCCGGGAAAAGGCTGTCTGCACTCTGCCCTTAAATTCGGAGGGGGATTCTCCGCCGGGAAAGGGAAGGGTGCCTCCGCTGTCGATCCAGGCCTGATAGGCGGCGTTCCCGTTCAGCTCCCTGTAATTTTTGTTTTCAAATTCCCCAAAATCACATTCCCGGAAACCCTCCACAAGCTCGGTGGGGATATCGGGCCAGAGGATCGCCGCTGTCTGCCTGCACCGGAGCAGAGGGCTTGCGTAGACTCTTTCAGGCTGCCATAAAGCATCCTTTTGCAGAGCGGCAGCTCCTTCCGGGCAGAGGGGCTCGTCGGTGGTTCCGATGTAACGTCCCACCAGATTTCCGGCTGTTTTTCCATGACGGACAAGACGGACCTCAAGCATGGCGGATCACCATGCCGATGCCGCAGATGACACGGACGACCTCCTCCGCTTCTGCCGCCAGCTGGCAGCAGAGGCGGCCGTGGGCCTCGCGGTAGGCTCTGTCGAAAGGATCCACAGGCACCACGCCGCAGCCTAACTCATCTGTGATAAGCACGATTTTGGGATTTCTTGCTGTCAGCTCCCTGGCAAGCCCTGAGATCTCCCTGTTTTCTTTTAATGCCCTGCGGATGTATTCATGGAAATGATCCATCCCCGGGCAGGTAAAGAGTTCCTCGAAGGGGCAGTTCGCGCCGTCCGCCCACTCGGTTATTTGATATGTTTCTGAGGCATAGGCTTTTTTTCCCTGATATGCCCCTCCTGTTACCAGTTTCATAAGAACCTCCTTAAAGCTATCATACGAGAAAACTGTGGGTGAGAACCACACAGACGGCCATTACCAGCTCGCAGACCTGCAGGAAAAAGCCTGCCAGATCTCCTGTGATCCCACCGAATTTCTGATAAGACATCCGGCGGTAATAGGCGAAGGTTAAGAGAGCTCCGGCAGCCCCTGCGGCGCCCTCTACAGGAGAGAGGGCGATCATGCCGAGAACGCAGACCAGGACACAGATGGCCATCACCACCCGTACACGGCCTTTCACGGCCATATCGGAGAAGGTGGCGGCAAGCCCTGTGTTTTTCGCCATCTTAAAGGATACCATGGCAAGGCCGCTGAGAGCCCTGGACAGCACAAAGCCAGGGGCCAGCACCATAACGGCTGCGCTGTCCGCTTCAGACAGGATGCCGAAGTACAGGATAAAATAGCTGATGCCTACGATGATGGCAAAGGCTCCTGCATGGGAGTCTTTCAGAATTTCAAGTTTTTCCTCCATGGGCTTGTAGGAGCTTAAGGCGTCCGCTGTGTCCAGCAGTCCGTCCAGATGGATGCCGCCCGTGACAACGGTGGGGATCAGCACCAGAATGGCTGTCCGGAAAATGTCCCCGAACCCACAGAGGCAGGCCAGGTGCATCCACGCCAGGCTGAGTCCTCCGATCACCAGGCCGATCAGGGGGAAAAAACAGAGGAAGTATTTCATACTCTCCTTTTTCCATTCCATCCGGGGCATGGGGATCTTGCTGTACATAGAAAATGCGATAACGAGCCCTTTCAGCAGATTCATTGAATCATCCCTTCTTTCTTTTGAATCAGCGGGATTCCGTAGACAACCTCCGTAACCCGGTCGGCCAGTTTTCCCAATTCCCGGTTAATGCGGCCCAGGTATTCCTGGTAGCGCATCGTTTCGCTGTCATAGGCAATGCCGTCTGAAAATATTTCATTTGTCACCACGATGAGATGGGCGGCCTGCTCCTTCAGATGGCGGATTCCGTCCAAAATCTCCCTGACGGTGTGTTCCCCGGCCCCTTCCGGATTGAACATTTCGTTTGCCGTAAGGTTAGACATACATTCCAGCAGTACGGTGCTGCCATGGGGAACATGGACGTGGCGGATCCCTGTGTAGCACTCGATCGTTTCGAAGTCCTTATCGGCCCGCATCCTCCGGTGTCTGGCGATCCGTTTTTTGCTCTCTTCGTCAAAGCTCATCATGGTAGCCAGATAGATTCTGGGAGAACCGCCCAGCTTTACGGTTTCCTGTTCGGCGTAGGCAGATTTTCCGCTGCCGCTGCCGCCTGTCACTAATAGAAACATCTGCAGCCACCTCTCAGACTAGCGGCTGATATTTTTCGATATGAACCTCCTGGAAGGTGCTCATACCGTTATATACCGCGCAGGAAATATCAAGAATGGGGAAAAAGGTGACGGCTCCCGTGCCCTCTCCCAGGCACATATCGGCGTGAAGCACTGGGGAGAGGCCCAGCCTGTCAAGGATCATTTTTGCCGCAGGCTCCTTTGACACATGGGAGGCCAGCATATATTCCTTTGTCAGGGGACAGATAGCCGCAGCGGCCAGGGCGGCCACCGCTGAGATAAAGCCGTCGATGACAATGGGAACATGGAAGGCAGCTCCGCCGATAAATACGCCTGTCAGTCCCGCAATGTCGAAGCCTCCCACTTTGGCAAGCACGTCCACGCTGTCAGAGGGATCGGGATGGTTGCGCTCAATGGCGCGGTGGATGGCGCTGATCTTTCTGGTAAGCCCCTGGGTGGAAAGCCCTGCCCCGCGCCCGGTCACCTTTTCTACAGGCTCACCGAGAAGGACGGCGGCTACCGCGCTGCTGGTGGTCGTGTTTCCGATTCCCATTTCCCCGGTGGCGATCAGGCAGTATCCTTTTTCTTTTAATTCCCGCACCAGATCGATACCCGTTTCAATCGCCTGGACGGCCTGCTCCCGCGTCATGGCAGGCTCCTTTGTCATATTTTTGGTGCCGTAGGCAATCTTTTTATTGATTAGGCAGGTGTCTCTGGCGATTCCGATATCCACCGGAAAGATATCCGCGCCGACCTCCCGGCACATGATGCTGGCGGTGGCCTGGGTTTTCAGGAAATTTTCAGAAACGATGGCGGTGACGTCCTGGCCGCTCTGGGTCACGCCCTCTTCCACCACGCCGTTGTCCGCGCACATGGGAATCAGCGCTTTCTTGTTCAGGTGAATATCGGCGCTCCCTGTGATTCCGGCGATTTTTACTAAGGCGTCCTCCAGTTTTCCCAGACTGTGCAGGGGTTTTGCTATGCCGTCCCACCGTTTCCGGCATTCTTCCATAGCGTTTTGGTCTGGTGCCTGTATGCTGCTCAGTGCTTCTTCTAATGTATTCATTGTCCTGCCTCCTGTTTTGTGAAAATATCGCAAGGTGTTCTCTTCCTCATTCCCAGGCGTGTCATAAAGTCAGTCTCTCATCCACTGTCATGCGAGCATGACGTGAATTCGGGCTTTTGACACTGAAACCATAAATATACTGCCGCAGAACCTTTCAAACCATGATTCTGCGGCAGTATATGTTTGAGTTGCCCGGCAAATGAGCCTTATGGAGAAAAAGCTGTCCCTTGGCTCATAGTTTTATAAACGGCTCAATGCGTCGCTCAGTTCCCTTGTATACCGGCTCCGGTATGTGGGATGTTGGCCGATTCTGTAGTTGTAAAGCTTCTTTAAAAATTCTTCATTTGTCGTTGCGTTCTTAATCTTTGCGTCCCGCACGGCCATGGCGGCTGAGTATGCCCCGTGCTGGATCGAGTAGCTGAATACGGCGCCTCTTACGACATAGGGCCGGATATCCATATTGATCCCCCAGGCTTTTAGCTGCTGGGCTGTGGGCTCGTAATACTCCCGCATAGCAAATGCGTCCTGATAATTTTTAAATACATAGGGGTACTTCTCATAAATGGAAGTCCATGCGGCATAGAATTTCTTATTGCTCTTGAGCTTTTCCTGATATTTGGAGGTGTTGCTCCAGGATGCGTAAGGCTCGAAAGCCGCAAACACTACAGGATCACTCTCATAGCAAAATTTGACTAAAGGAATCAGGGAATACCGTCTGTCAAACTGATATTTGCCGCAGGCATTTCCGTTGTCGCCGCCCACCTGTCCGTAGCCGTCCATTCCCGATTCGTAGAGAGTGAAGAACAGCATATCCTCCGGTGTGTTCGCGTTGGTAGCGATCTTTGTACAGATCCCGCTGGAATTGATGGAGTAGGATACATCGTTGACGGTGATGACCATGTCCTTTTGCATGATGCCGAACTGGTCAAAGTAATAGAGCTTTCCGCCGATGGAGCCGAGCCCACGGGCGATCGCGCCTGTATTTCTCGTACAGTAATACTTGTTATCTCTGTAAGTACACCAGCCCTTCTGCATCACACCTTTATTGCTGAACAGGTAGGTCTGGCCGTCGATATCGCGGAGCCCTGTGTAAACGCCCTCTCCCGTAGTCGCGTAGTAACGTTTGGACTTTACCTGGAACCATCCAAGCTGAAGCCGTCCATTTTTCTCTGAAAGGTAAAATCTCTTTTTACCGATATTCTGCCAGCCTTTCAGGGCTGCCCCATAGTTCTTTTTCCCGGCGGAGAAATAATAGTAATGGCCGTCCAGCTTCTGCCAGCCTTTCAGCATGACGCCCTGGGCATCCAGAAAATACTTTTTCCCCCTGAACCGCAGCCATCCCGTAACCTTTTTTCCACGGGCCGTATAGTAATAGCGCTTTCCGCCTATGGTATACCAGCCGCCCTTGAAGTTCGGGATTTTTTTTCCGTCCTCCCCGTAGAAATCATTTCCTTTCCAACGGTTCACATAGCGGACGCCGTCCTTTCCCACATAATACTCACGGATCTTTTGATTTGTCAGAATCTTTCCCTTGGAATCATAGTAATAGAACTTACCATCCTTCTTTTTCCAACCGGCCTCTGCCTTTGACGGAAATATTGCGAGAGCTGCAAACAGTGCCAAAAGAATGTACATGACATTTTTTTTCTTCATAAATATCCTTCACCCTTCAAATGTTACAGAATTATTAAGAGTCTGAAGTTATTATAAAGCACCTGTCTGTATTTGTCAATTTCTTTCTGGCATTCTGACAAGAATTCTTCCGGAGGATTGCGTCAAAATTATTACAAAAACATTACAAAAAGCAGCGCTGCTTTCCCGCAGTGCATTTTAATGGATATCTTTCCTCGTATATTTCAGATAAGCAATCACAATTCCGCCAATTCCTATGGCTGCGCCGATGGCAACCATGGTACCGTCCAGTCTGCCATTTGCCACGATGTCGGCGCCGTCGCAATATCCAAAAGGTGTGATGTACTTCAAAAATGAGGCAGTGTCGGCAATGTTCGCAATCAGGTTCAGAAAATACATCATCACGGCAATCCCAAGCCCTGCCCCCGCGCTGCCTTTGCGGAGAAATGACGAAACACCGAAGCAAAGTCCTGCCAGCTCAAGCTGAAGCAGGTAATAGGCCAGATGCAGCAGGCTGATTTCTTTCCAGGGAACTGTCTCGCCCACGGCGGCTATGGAGCCGACAGAAATAAGATAAATCAGAAGATTCATCGCTGTGATTTGAAGGAGGACAGCCAGCAGCTTTTCCGTAAGAATCCTTTTGCGGCTGACGGGATGGGCCAGCAGAAATTCCGCGGTTTTGTCTTTTTCTTCCTTGCTGAGAATCCCTACTGCGCAGAGCGCCCCGTAAAATGCGCCGCCGAGACCTAAAACATTGCCGCATTCGACAGCATAAAAGCCTGTGAGCGTTCCAAAGTTCAGGCGGTCCATGCCGAACGCCTCGGAAAAAGAGCCCATGGAGGCGAATACATCGTTCACACTGTCCATCTGCCCCTTCATTTCCGGAAACAGAAAAATACAGACCGCCAGGAGAAAGCCAATGGCAGCCGTCCATATGATAAACGAAGCTCTGCCCTGTTTCAGTTCGTGTTTTACAAGTGTCATACTGTCTCACCATCCTTTCCATAATAATGCAGGAATACTTCTTCAAGATCCGGCTCCGTAACCGTAAGGTCCTTCACCTGCCCGGCAGACAGCGTGTGAAGAAGGCTGTCCATGTCGCCGCTGTAAAGAAAGCTTACGGAGTCCGGCGCTTCTTTTTTGTCGCGGATACCGCTCAGACGCGTGAGGTCTACAATACCGTGAACTGTAACGCGTTTTGCGCTTGTTTTCGAGAGGACATCCACACTATTGCATGCGGCGATCCGGCCGTCACGGATAATGGCCGCGCGGGTACAGTTGCGCTGAATTTCCGAGAGGACGTGGCTTGACAGGAAAATCGTTGTGCCCTCCCTGTTCCTTTCCCGCAGAATATCAAAAAATTCTTTTTGCATCAGTGGGTCGAGTCCGCCCGTCGGCTCGTCCAGGATCAGCAGATTTGGCCGGTGGTGTAAGGCGCAGACAATGGCCACTTTTTTCCTGTTGCCGAAGGAAAGATCATCGATCCTTCGTGAGGTGTCAAGCTGTAAACGCTCACAGAGCAGCCTTGACTCAGCGGCACAATCCATCTTCCGCAAATCGGCGGACAGCTTCAATAGCTCTTTTACTTTCATTCCCTGGTAAAAGAGGGCCTCCGAGGGCAGGTAGCCGATCTCACGCAAAATGGCTTCCTTTTCCTTTGTGACATCCTTCCCGAATATTGCGGCGCTGCCTGAGGTGGGGGAAATCAGTCCAAGCAGCGTCCGGATTGTGGTGGATTTTCCCGCGCCGTTCGGGCCGATGAAGCCAAAGAACTCGCCCTGGGTTACCGTCAGGTCAAGGTCAAGGATGCCCCTTGCCTTTCCATAATATTTCGTAAGCTTTGTTGTTTTAATAACCTCCATAGTTCGTCACTCCTTCCGAAGGTAGATACTTTTCCAAAAATTCATCAGCTTTGAAAAATCTTTTTCCATCTGTTCTATATCTACATTGCCGCGCTGAACCATCTCCCAAAGATAGCCCTCCGACGCGAAATACATTTCGCGGTACATCATCGGAATATCCAATCCGGGAATAAACTGGTTTGGATCCATATTTATCCGTGTTTTATCCGCCTTTAGGTTAAAGTATTTGTGGTAGCTCTCCTGGACAGCGGCGGAAATCTCCGGATCTTTTTCATAGAACGCTTTGATCGTAAAATTCGCCATGTCGGGATAGCGATGGATAATCTCCATCTTAGCGCGCATCCCTTTTTCCATACTTTCAAACAGGTCTTTTTGCCCGTAGCATCCGCACTCTGTCAGATACGCGATCGTTATCTGGGCGCAGTTGTCCCACAAAAACAGATACAGTTCTTTTTTGTTGTGAAAATAATGAAAGAGCAGGGATTTGCTGATTCCGGCAGCATCCGCAATCTCACTCATAGGACTGTTTTTATAGGAGTTTTGGGAAAACACCCGATATCCTGCGTTGATGATAGCCTGCTGCTTTTCAGCGGGCAGGGAAAAAAATCTTTCATTCATAGCGTAACCTCCGTTAACCGATCCGGTCAATATCATTGTAATTCTGTTGACCGATTTTGAGAAGACCCCTTTTCGAAAACTTTGACGATTCCATCATAAGGATAAAAACAGACACCGGGAAACGTATTTCTACCTTTCCCGGTGTCTGTCGCCGTTACAGCTTTGCGCAAGCTGTATTTCTTACAGAAGGAAATATTTCAGTATAAACAGAACGGTCAGCACATACATGACAGGGCTGAGCTTTTTCGAGTTCCCGGCAACCAGATTGATGATCACATAGGAAATGATACCCATGGAAATACCTTCTGAGATGCTGTAGAAGAAGGGCATAGCTGCGATGCAGATGAATGCCGGAATTCCTTCGCTGGCATCGTCAAAGTGGATCTTTACGACGTTGCCCAGCATATAGAAGCCTACCACGATCAGGGCCGGAGCCGTCGCGAAGGACGGGATCGCCAGGAAAATCGGGGAAAGCAGCAGGGACAGGCCGAAAAGAATAGCCGTGGTCACTGCGGTAAGTCCGGTGCGTCCGCCTTCCGCTACGCCGGAAGCGCTCTCCACGAATGTGGTTACGGTGGATGTACCAAGGACTGCGCCGGCTGTAGTAGCTACAGCGTCTGCCATCAGGGCGCCTTTGATTTTCGGAAGCTTGCCGTCTTTATCCAGCATATTTGCTTTGGTGGAGACGCCTACCAGGGTTCCCAGCGTATCAAACAAATCTACGAACAGGAAGGCAAATACGATCACCACAAGCTCCAGCACAGGGATTCCTGTAAACTGGAATTGAGATTTCATATATTCCAAGGGATTTAATAACTGTTATATTTTATTATCAAATATCTCTCAATCCCTTGAAAACACAAAGTTTATCGCAGGTGAGCTTTCCCTTATTGTTTCCCTTGCGTTATATCGTCCCACCAGTGTTTACGAACTCTGATAAGGGCAAAAACAAGGGCAAGAAAATTATATAAAACAGTATAACACAAAATAAAAGTGACATTGTGAACTGATTGAAATGCTTCTGATTTTTGCAACAAATGATTGATTTAACGATAAGGAGATTTGATACGATGAGAACAATATTTGCAGAATACAATCCCAAGCGCAACAGTATTGATGTTTACACCTCTGTTGGCTATATGCTCCGCATTGACTGTTGGGAAGCTGAAAAGAACTTAAAAACCACACCAGGATCAGACTGTGCATTAAACGCACTCGCCATTGATGAACCTCTTGAATATGCCAAATTATATCTTGATGGAAATTTGCAGATGTGGGTAGATGCGGAAGACTCATTAGATATTTTTTAATTTTTAAACAAATACAACAGTTTAAATCGCTATTAACCACAATATTTCCGGAAAATTCATCATAGGTTTGTGCAAATGCAAAGAAACGGCGGCTCTGAAAATCAAAGCCGCCGTTTCATAGGCGCGTGAAAATGTGTCTG
Source organism: Lachnospiraceae bacterium UBA3316 (assembly GCA_002361955.1). Taxonomy (GTDB): domain Bacteria; phylum Bacillota; class Clostridia; order Lachnospirales; family Lachnospiraceae; genus Hominisplanchenecus_A. The sequence continues at coordinate 3,039 of DESK01000003.1, read as the reverse complement.
CTCTGCGACGGCTTTTTTTCTTTTGCCGTCGCGCTGCAGATAACCTATTCGTTCTATTTTGAACTTCTTTTATGCTACCTGATGTCTGCAATAGGAATGAATCGCCAAGAATGTAAACACAAATAATTCAATTCCTGCCGAAATCAAAATAACATGCGGTGTCCAGAAACTCATTCCACCGATATTCAGATAATTGAAATCTGCAAGCTGAGAAAGGAAATTGTTCTGCATACCAATTCCGGCAGATGGAAGTATGGTAGAGAGCCATGTTGCTCCCATCGCTACATAAACAAAAAGCGGCATGAGAAGAACTACAATAGAGATCAGCAAAACTGTCAATGTGTCTTTACATTTTGCAGACAGGAACAACGTACAGCTAACCGTTGCTAATACAGAAAGTAAGCCCGCTGCTGCGAGAATTATCTGCAACTGCCCCAGATTGATGTTTGGCAGATTAATGATAGAGTATCGCATCTGAAACGATGTTTTTAAACAATCCGTCCCGAACGCTGCATCTAAAATCAGAATGTGTATCGTGATCCCGACAAGGAAAGTAACAACGAAAAGTGTAAATGCCGCCAGAATTTTGGTAATTGCTAATTGTTTATGCCCGTATTTGGTGGTTCGCAGGATGCTGTCACCGCCCGTTTGATATTCTCCGGCGAAAGTAGATGCTGCGATTGCCACACACAAAATAGCAAGGAACAAAATATAAAACTCAATATAATCAAATGCATCTTTTGAAATTCCAGAATGAAGATAAAATGGCGTATCAAGTTCTGAATATTTTTCAAGAGCTTTCTGCTGTGCGGTTTCGTTTTCTCTTTGCTCATTCCGCATGACATCCTGTAAATGTTCTGCGCACTTTTCATAATAGGCTCCGTCAATGTCATTCGGGTCAATATCCATTAAATCAGCACCAATGCCTGTTACTGGATCAGCAAACGCTTCGGACAGACCCATCAGCAAGTGACGGAACGGGACGATTTTTTCAATAAATACAGCCAGAGGAAAGCCCTCTTCCTCGACTGGCCCATATTCTCGAACGCAGCTTTGATAAGTTTCCAAAGCCGATTTGATCCTATCCGGGGTCACTTCACCAGCGGATGTTTTATATAAATCTTGTTTGTACTTGATAGCTGCCAAGCCATCTAATTCTGTAACCGTGCCATCTTCGTTTGGACGGTTAATACCCTCAAATGAAATAGGCAGGTATGCCATGGCTACGGAAAGCAAAAGTGCGATTGCAAGTAAAATCAGGGTGCGCCGTGACTTCAAAATACGTTTTAGTTCAAGTCTAAAGAGCCGCATATTATCTGTCCTCCTTTTCCAAGTCTGTCTGCGGGAACAACCACAGATACAGATCTTCCAATCGTGGCTCCGTTGTAACAGCCCCATCAATTTCCGAATGTTCGGACAGATAACGAATAGAAACCTGATTGTGATCTTCGCCTCGCTGATTGATAATGCGCAGCCGCATTTCACATTCCGGCAGCTTTGAGGTCGGAATTATGCAATTCCAAACCTTGCCCTCAATCCGCTTGACAAGTTCTGCGGTAGTTCCGACATCAACAATTTCTCCGGCTTTCATAATTGCGTTGCGCGTAGAAATATATTCTATGTCAGATACGATATGGGTGGAAATCAACACGATTCGATCATGCGAAAACTCGGAAATGAAATTCCGCAGACGCACGCGCTCCCCGGGATCAAGTCCTGCTGTCGGTTCGTCCATGACAAGTATCTCCGGGTCGTTCAACATAGCCTGCGCAATACCAACACGACGCTTCATGCCGCCTGACAGATTGGAGATTTTTTTCTTTTTCACATCGGAGAGCGAAAGAATGTCCAACAAATGATTGATCTTTTGGGTGGTTGCCCTTGTAGGAATATCTTTCAGCGCAGCCATATACTCCAAATAATCTTTGACCGTAAAATCCCGGTGATACCCAAAATCCTGCGGCAGAAAGCCAAACTTGCTTCGGTAGACTTCACCTAACTCTCGAATGTCTTTTCCGTCATAGTAAACCGCTCCGTTGGTTGGTGTCATAATATCAGCAATCATGCGCATGAGCGTGGTTTTCCCTGCACCATTCGCCCCCAAAAGTCCCCAAACGCCGGGAGTCAATGTCAGATTGACATCATTTACTGCTATTTTGTCTTTGAACTGCTTGCTTAAATGCTCTATTTTCAGTTCCATGCTTACACTCCTTTCTTTTGCTTCAGCTGAACAATAAAAAGCCCTTGTTCGATAATCATTGTACCGAACAAAGGCTTTTCAATCTCAAAAATCACACGCTTAAATTCCTAAGTAATTCCTAAGATCACATTCTTATTTTCCTAAGCGGAAAGTGGTAATGTAATCACAAAGTCTATGGTTTCGTTTTGACTGGATGCAGTAATCTTTCCACCATGTAAATGTATAATTTCTTCCGCAATAGAAAGACCAAGTCCCGCACCACCTGTATTAGAAAGCCGAGCATCATCCAAGCGATTGAATTTTTCAAATATACTGTTAAGCTGTTCCTGTGGAATTGTTTTTCCATGATTTTCAAAAGTGATCTGAATATCATGCTCTAACCGTTTGGCGGATATAGTGATTTCTGTCTGCGGGTAACTATATGACGCAGCATTTCGTAAAAGATTACTGAAAACTCTCGCCAGTTTTTCAGGGTCAGCGTTCACGGATAAGTTATCCTCCGCAGTAAATACCGCTGTATTGCCATTTGCGGAGAGTGTCGGATATATTTCATCTATTACCTGCGCAATCAGACAATGTAAATCCACAGTTTCTTTTTTGATAATAACCGTATGTGCATTGTACTTGGTAATTTCAAAAAGTTCATTGATGAGCTTTTCAAGGCGCTCTGCCTTATTCAACGCCACTTTTACATACTTTTCCTTTTGCTGTTCAGGCATGTCAAGGGCTTCATGGAGCAGGCTCAAATAGCCGATTACTGTTGTGAGAGGGGTGCGTATATCATGTGCCAGATACATAATAATTTCATTTTTCTTTTCTTCTGCCTGCTTTGCAGCCTG
>DESK01000029.1 GCA_002361955.1 Lachnospiraceae bacterium UBA3316 | reverse complement strand
GGTACGTCTTTTTTCATACTTACGTCCCTATGATAAAATTACTGTGACAGCTCCTCCCAGGACTTTACTGCAAATAGAAAGTCCGTGAGAGCGCATGAAAATCGCCAAAAGAGGGGCGGTACAGCTTTTTCGCTGTACCGCCCCTCTTAACTATAAGGTCTTATCTCTGAGATCTGCCGCCTTTTCGGAGATTATTTTGCCAGCAGACCCAGGATCTCGTTGCTTCTGGTAATGAACTTTGTCATCTGATCCGGTGAAAGCTGCTTATGGCTTAAGAGCGCCAGATCATAGAGCTGTTCACAGATCATGGGCACATGCTCGGAATCTTTATTTTCAAAAATGTACTGAACCAGCTTATTGTTGGCATTGAGCACCAGCGTCTCCTGGCCTCCGAACATATCGGGATCCATACCTGCCATACCGTACATCTTCATCATGTCCTGCATCCTGCGGCTTTCCTCAGAAAGGGTCATCATGGAGGAAATGTTCTCATTTTTCAGCTTTTCCACCTTAACTTCCAGCTTTTCCTTGCCCAGGGCCTTGCGGAATACCTCTGTCAGCGTATCCTTCTCGGCTTTCAGATCTTCCTCGGAAACCTTTTCCTTCATGCTCTCTGTCACGTCCGCGTCGATGCGCATAAATTTCACATCGTCATGCTTCCGCTCCACATGGCTGATAAACGCAGAGTCGATGTTGTGCTTTAAGAGAACGGCGTCCATTCCCTGTTCCTTAAACATATTGATGTACTGGCTCTGCTGCACCTCGTCCGTCACATAGTAGAGCTTCGTCTTCGGCTTCTCTTCCTCTGTATTCTCTGTCTCTTCTGTCTTTTCGTCTTCTGTTTTTGCTTCCTCTGCCTGTTCTTTCTCCGGCTCTTCCTTCTTGTTCTCCTCCACAAAATCTGTGAAGGTCAGGTACTTGCCGTCCAGGTTCTTATAGAGGATGTAATCCATCATCTTGTCGCTGAACTTGCTCTCCTTGATGCAGCCGAATTTGATAAAGGGGCTGATGTCGTCCCAGTATTTCTCATAATTCTCACGGTCTGTCTTGCACATACCAGAGAGCTTATCGGCCACCTTCTTGGTGATATAATCGGAAATCTTCTTTACAAAGCCGTCATTCTGGAGGGCGCTTCTGGACACGTTCAGCGGCAGATCCGGACAGTCGATCACACCCTTTAAGAGCATCAGGAACTCCGGGATCACCTCTTTGATATTGTCCGCGATAAACACCTGGTTGTTGTAAAGCTTGATGGTTCCCTCGATGGAATCATACTCTGTATTGATCTTCGGGAAGTACAGGATCCCCTTTAAGTTGAAGGGATAATCCATATTCAGGTGAATCCAGAACAGGGGCTCCTTGTAGTCAAGAAATACCTTGCGGTAGAACTCTCTGTACTCTTCCTCGGTGCATTCATTTGGATGCTTCGTCCACAGCGGATGAATATCGCTTATGGACTCGGGACGCTTATTGATCTTTACTTTATCTTTGGCCGGAGATACCTCTATGATCTCCTTCTCGCCGTTCTCGTTTTCCTTCTCCTCTGTCTTTGCCTCCTCGTGGATGTGCTCTACCACCACATCATCCTCGGTGAGCTCGCTTTCATCGATGGTCTCATACTCCTGCTCCGCGTTGGCGTTTGAAAGGAAGATCTCCACCGGCATGAAGGAACAGTATTTCTCCAGAATCTCCCTCATCCTGTATTCATTGGCAAATTCTACGCTCTCCTCATTCAGGAACAGGGTAATCTCCGTACCTACTTCTGTCCTGGTTCCGTCGGCAATCGTATACTCTGTACCGCCGTCGCACTCCCAATGTACTGCTTCCGCCCCGTCCTTATAAGACAGCGTATCGATATGCACCTCATCAGCCACCATGAAAGCGGAATAGAAGCCTAAGCCAAAATGGCCGATGATCTCGTCATCGTTGGCTTTGTCCTTGTATTTCTCCAGGAAATCCGTAGCGCCGGAGAAAGCGATCTGTGTGATATATTCCTCCACTTCCTCAGCAGTCATTCCAAGGCCTGTATCAATAAACTTCAGAGTCTTTTCCTCGGGGTTCACGATCACCTCAACCTTTGCCTTATATTTCTCCGGCAGGGTGTATTCTCCCATCATCTCCAGCTTTTTCAGCTTTGTGATGGCGTCACAGCCGTTGGACACCAGCTCCCTGGCAAAAATATCATGGTCGGAATACAGCCACTTCTTTATAATCGGAAATATGTTCTCACTGTTGATGGATAAGCTTCCTGTACGATTGCTCATTGCAAACACTCCTTCTCTCTCTTGTTTATATTAGCCATTCTTACGGGAAATACCCGCGGCATTTTTCTTATCTGGGACATAGTTTAATACCCCTGGCGCAAAATGTCAAGAGAAAATTAGCACTCATTTTAGGTGAGTGCTAATAATATTTTATAAAAATTCTAAACAAAGCATAAAAAAGCGCTGGGGTTTTCCTTTACAGACGGTCTCCGTTTCGTTATACTGAGAAAAAAGAAAGGTTATCGATTATGTATTCTTCTTCCAACACCGGCCGGAAGAAAGGGATCTCCGGCAGCACATTGAAACTGATCGCCGTGGCAAGCATGCTGATCGACCACATCGGAGCCGCCGTACTGGAGAGAGGGCTGCTCCGCTCTCCCCTTGCCGCGTCAGATCCCCTGCTTTATGACAGGATCTTAAGACTGGATGATATCCTCCGGCTGATCGGCCGGCCCGCCTTCCCCATCTTCTGCTTTCTTTTGGTGGAGGGATTTCTGCACACCAGGGACGCGAAAAAGTATGCCCGCCGGCTCTTCCTTTTCGCCCTGCTGTCGGAGATCCCCTTTGATCTGGCCATCTACGGAAAGCTCTGGCAGCCACACATGCAGAATGTATATTTTACCCTGCTCATCGGCCTGCTGGTGATGATGGCCTGCACCCGCCTGCCGAAAAATGTCTGGGTGCAAAGCCTGCTCTTCGCTTTAGGGCTGGGAGCCGGCTACTTTCTGCATACGGATTACGGGTTTAAGGGCGTTCTGTTAATTGAGATTCTGTACTTTTTCCGCTATGACCGCAAAAACCAGTGTATCGCCGGTGCCGTGGCCTTCAGCTGGGAGGCTACAGCGCCCCTGGCTTTCCTGCCTATCTACGCCTATAACGGAACACGGGGCCTTTCCCTGAAATATTTCTTCTACCTGTTCTACCCCGTCCATCTGCTGATCCTTGCAGGCATCGGCAGGTATTGCCTGATGCTCTCCCCCTGAAGCCCTATACCATTTGCGCCCCGGCGGTCACCTGTACCGCCGGGGCGCAAACCTGCTTTTATGTTTTTATGCTTCTACTACCAAATACTTCCCACTCGGCAGCTTAAATACCTCCGACGCCTCTGCCAGCTCGTCCAGCGACAGCTCGTAGGCGTCCATGCCGCTCTCCTCAAAGTAATCCTGCACCTCCTGCAGAGAATCCAAAACTACCGCCATCATTTCTTCGAGGAACTCTTCCGCTTCCTCCGGCGTCTCAGCTACCTTTTCATCAAAAAGCTGAAGCTGATCCTTTAAAAATGTTTCCACGCATTCCTTTGTGAACATCGTATTTTCCTCCCTGTGATCGGACTGTATGACTGGTTACTGGTTTTCCACCAGATTTTTCAAAACCTTAAGTACGCCGTCTTCCGTATACGTTCCGGCTATATGCTTTGCCTCTGCTTTCACGGCTTCGGCAGCCGTGGACACCGCATAGCTCTCCCCCACGGCTTTGAGCATGCCGATATCGTTCATATTATCGCCAAAGGCCATGGATTCCTCCGGCAGGATCCGCATCGTTTTCTGGATGGACTGCAAGGCCGTCCCCTTATCCGCGTCCATATTCATAAAATCCAGCCAGATATCGCCCGCGATGGCCACATTGAGCCTTCCTTTGTATTTTTCTATAAATTCCGGAGCCAGCTCCTTAATCCCCTGTTTTTTATAGATGGAGCATTTCGTGATCTCGATGGGTTCCTTCAGGATATCCTCCACATGGCGTACATCGTTGTGGTATCCATTGATCAGGAAATCATCGAGACTTTCATTTTCCTGCTCCAGATAACACATCCCTTTCCTGTCGGATATGACAATATAACACTCGGGAAGCATCCGGATCCTCAGAATCAGCTCCTCCAGCAGTGCCCTGTCTATGACAGAGGCGTACATCTCCTCTCCCCGGCAGATCACGTTTGACCCATTGTCCGTGATAAACACGATATTGTCCTTTACCGGCTCAAACAGCCGCCGCAGGCTTCCATAGGCCCTGCCGCTGGCTGCCGCGAAGATAATGCCCTTTTCCCGCAGCTTTAAGATCATATCAAAAATCTCCGGATTGATCTTGTCTGTCCCCTCCTCCAGGAGCGTTCCGTCTACGTCAGACGCTATTAATTTTATCATTTTCCTGCCCTTTCCTGCGGCCCTTCCTCCGCCGCATCCTGCCTCCTACAGTAACGCCTCTATCTCTGAGGGGTGGCCTGCAATCCTGTCCGCATGGTTTTCCTCCAGCTCTTCCCTTGTGCGGAAGCCCCAGAGAACGCCAACTGTAAACATGCCTGCCGCCTTTCCCGTCTGCATATCTGTATTCGTATCTCCGATATAGATACAATCTGCCGCATCCACGCCGAACACTTCCGCGATGCGCAGCGCTCCTATGGGACTGGGTTTTCTTGGAACAGTTTCCGTCTGCCCCTGCACATAATCAAAGTACCCTTTGCCAAAAATACTCTCCACCACATCGATGGCCTGGGCATGGGGCTTATTAGAAAGCACAGCGATCTTCATGCCCCTCCCCTTCATAGACTCCAGCAGCTTTAGAATGCCGTCGTAGGGCTTCACATGGTACATACAGTATTTTCCAAAATAGCGGCGGTACAGCCTCTCCATCTCCTCAAAATGGCTGCAGGACAAATCCCCGCCGGCCACGAGACAGCGCCTGACCAGCTCCTTAGCCCCGTCTCCCGCAAAATATTTGAATTTCTCCGCAGGCTGAACGGGAAGCCCCAGTTCCCCCAGCGCCAGGTTCGCCGCATAGGCCATAGAGTCCACCGTATCTGCCAGTGTCCCGTCCAGGTCAAAAATGCCTGCCTGATACATATCCATCACCTCTCGTTTTTTCCTTGGCACGCTATAGAATAGCATGATTTTCCTTCAATTACAAGAAAGATGTGGTATACTTGGAACATAATTAACGGAAAGGAGGAGGAATTCTAATGGCATTTTACGACTATCTGACAGATTTTATTTTTGTGGAGGACGCTCCCGAAAAGGCGGACGTCCTCTTTGTGCCCGGCGGCGCTTACGGCGAGATCGCGGAACACGCGGCAAGGCTCTATCGGCAGGGATATGTCCCCCGGATCCTGGTATCCGGAAAATACAGTATTACAGAGGGGCGTTTTGCCGGGGCAAAGTCCCCTGCGTCCTACCGGAAATATTCCTATCGCACCGAATGCGAATTTCTTTCGGATATCCTGCTCAAAAACGGGGTTCCCCCGGAAGCGATCCTTCAGGAGGAGGAAGCCACCTTCACCTATGAGAACGCCATAAATTCCCGGGCTCTGACAGACAACCTGGGCCTCTCTGTACGTACGGCTATCATTTCCTGCCAGGCCTACCACGCGAGACGCTGTCTGCTTTACTTCAGCCTTCTCTACCCGGATACACGTTTTCTTATCTGCCCTGCCGTCACCCGGGGAATCTCCCGGGATACCTGGATGCTGGATCCTGAGAAGATCGATCTGGTATTGGGGGAAGTGGAACGGTGCGGAAGCCAGTTTCATGATATCTTGAAAAACAGAATCTAAAGTGCTATGATAAATGAGCTTTTGTAACGATATTTTTCGTTCATACTTTAGAAAAACAAAGGAGATTCTTTATGAAACGCAAAGCTTTTAGGGCAGCCTTCCCCCTGACGCTTCCCGTCATGGCAGGCTACCTGTTTCTCGGCCTTGGGTTTGGCATCCTGCTGGCCAGCAAAGGCTATTCCTGCCTCTGGGCCTTTTTTATGGCCGTTATCATATACGCCGGATCCATGCAGTACGCCGCCATTGACCTGCTGGCCGCAGGCGCTTCCCTGATCACCACCGGAATCATGACGGTGGCCATACAGATCCGCCATCTCTTTTACGGCCTGTCCCTGATCGAAAAGTACAGACATGTAGGAAAAAAACGCTGGATGATGATCTATGAGCTGACGGATGAGACGTACTCCCTGGTGGCTACCAGCGAACCGCCGGAAGGTGTGGACACAGGATGGTTCTACTTTTTTATCTCCCTTCTGGACCACAGCTACTGGATCGCAGGCTGTACGCTGGGGGCGCTGTTCGGCACTTTGGTTAAATTCAATACGAAAGGCGTAGACTTCGTGATGACTGCCCTCTTTATCGTGCTTTTCATTAACCAGTGGCTGGATACGAAGGAACATCGGCCTGCGTTGATCGGCGTCGGCAGCTCTGTCCTGTGCCTGATCCTCTTCGGCCCGGACAGCTTTATCGTACCGGCCATGCTGTCTATCCTTCTGATTCTTACGATTTTCCGAAAAACACTGGACAAGGAGGAGACAACCCATGCGGATTCCTGATTCACAGGCCTTACTTATGATTTTTTTGATGGCCGCCATAACCTTTCTGATCCGGGTACTGCCCTTTATTTTATTTCCCGGTAATAAAAAAACGCCGTCCTACATACTCTATCTGGGTAAAGTGCTTCCCTACGCAGTCATCGGCATGCTGGTGGTCTACTGCCTGAAGGATGTCTCACCTCTGACGGCTCCCTTTTGCCTGCCGGAGCTTCTGACGGTGGCAGCCATCGCAGTTGTACACGTTTGGAAGCGCAATACCCTGCTTTCCATCGGCGGCGGCACCATTCTTTATATGATTTTTGTGCAGTTCGTCTTTATTTAACCTTTTTCCCCTTTTCTTTTTCAGGAAAAAGTATTACAATATCCCTATCTCATTTGAAAGGAGTCATCGTATGGCTAAAAAGAACGAAAAGCTTTTGCTGGGAGCGGCGCTCTTAGGCGCGGCGATCGGCTGCGGAATTGCGTATTTTCATAAATCAAAGAAGGAAGAATCCTGGGATGAGGATTTTGATGAATTTCAAGATGAGTTTGACGAGGATCTGGACGGGGAAGAAACCACAGCCCACAGAGAATACGTCACCATCCCGAAAGAGGCTCATGAAGCAGCTGAGGAGGTGAAAGAAGCCATCTCAGAAGAAGCGGAAACAGTAAAGGCAGCAGCTGAGGATATAAAGGAAACATTATCTGACGCCGCTGAGGAGACAAAAAGCGTCGCCGACAATGTGAAAGAGGCTGTGGCCCACGCCGTGGAAAACGCAAAGGAAACAGAGGATGAGGATGAAGCATAAGGCTTCCCTCCCCGTACACACACAAAACAGCAGAGATGAATGAGTCCCTGCTGTTTTTTTGTTTTTATAGGGCACGCAAAACTTAAGAACGCTCACTTCCATACCTCCCGCAGCCTTCCCACAGCCTCCCGGATCCCCTCTTCCTCCATGGTGGCGTATCCCAGAATGACGGTGGGGGACGCGATCTGCCTGCCGATGATAAAATCTGAGAGGCCGTACACCCTCACACCGGCCTTTTTCGCCCTGGCCACGGCCTCCTCCCCGCTCATGCCGTTTGCGAAATGCAAAAGAAGGTGCACCCCGGCGTTTTCTCCCGACACTTCACAGATGCCGCCCAGGCTGCCCAGCTCCTCAAGAAGCACATCGTGGCGGCTTTTATAGACGGCGCGCATCCTGTTTAAGTGGCGCTCATAATGCCCTTCCCTTAAAAACCGCATGATCAGCATCTGGTCCACCTTGGATACCGTGCAGGAGAAGCATCTCCCTTTTTCCTGGTAGATCTCCAAAAGGCTCTGAGGAAGCACCATGTAGCTGATACGGATCGAGGGGGCGATGGAACGGGAGAAGGTTCCCAGATAGACTACCTTTCCTTTGGCGTCGAACCCCTGGAGGGCCGGGATCGGCTTTCCTTTATAGCGGAATTCACTGTCATAGTCATCCTCCAGCACATAGCGCCCTTCCTTCTCCGACGCCCACAGCAGAAGCTCCATCCGCCGTTTCACCGGCATGACGGTTCCCATGGGAAACTGGTGGGAGGGCATCACGTAGGCGACCCTGGCCCCGCTTCTTTCCAGGGCCTCCACATCCATACCGCTCTTATCCATCTCTACCGCAGCCACAGACTCCGCCATAGAGGCCAGCACGTGATAGGCCTTTTTGTATGTGGGGTTTTCCATCGCCACCCTGCACCCATTCCCCAAAAGGTTCACAAGAAGCATCAGCAGATAATCGTTTCCCGCTCCCACCACCACCTGCTCCGCCGTGCAGGAAACGCCTCTGGCCTGGTGCAGGTAGGCCGCGATGGTGGTGCGCAGGCTCTCTTCTCCCTGAGGATCCCCCAGCATGAATAATTCCTTATTCTCCTCCATCAGAATGCTTTTCGAGAGCTTCTTCCAGGTATTGTGGGGAAAACTGTTCACGTCAATACCGCTGGGTGAAAAGTCATACGTATAGACGGGCTTCTGCTCCGCACGACGCCTGGGAAGCACCAGCTTTCTCTCCTCCAGATGGACGATACCGTCCAGACGGCACACAAAATAGCCCCTGTAGGGAAGGGATTCGATATATCCCTCCGACAGGAGCTGTTCATAGGCCAGCTCTACCGTGCTGCGGCTCACCTGCAGGTGCTTGGCCAGCATTCTGGTGGAGGGCAGCCTTTCCTCGAAAGGCAGCTCTCCATTTTTAATCTCTGTCTTGATATGCTCATAGATCTGCTCATAGAGCGGACTGGGGCTTCCGGCCTCCAGGCGGATCGTCAGCTCATTCACCGTCTTTTCTATTTCGGCAGCCTGAAGGAGCTCTTCAGAGACACGATCCTGTTGAACACCAGGGCGTCGGGCCTGGAATCCTTCGCGTCCACGCAGAAATAGCCCTGGCGCACAAACTGAAAGCTGTCATAGGCCTCTGCCCCCGCAAGGCTCGGCTCCACATAACACTGCTGTACCTTTAAGGAATCCGGATTCAGGTTCAGGCTTCCGTCCTCCTTATTGTACACACCCTTCTCCTCGTCAATAATATTTTCATAGAGGCGTACCTCCGCTTTCAGCGCCGTGGGGGCCGCTACCCAGTGGATCGTACCCTTTACTTTTCTGCCTGTAAAGCCTGTGCCGCACTTCGTCTCCGGATCGTAGGTGCAATGGATCTCCGTCACTTTGCCCTCCGCGTCCTTCTCATAGCTTACGCACTTTACAAAGTACGCGCCCATCAGGCGCACCTCATTGCCCGGGAACAGACGGAAATACTTTTTCGGCGGCTCCTCCATGAAGTCCTCCCTGTCGATGTAGAGCTCCCTGCAAAACGGAACCTGACGCTTGCCCAGCTCCTCATTTTCCAGGTTGTTGTCCACCTCCAGATACTCTGTCTGGCCTTCGGGATAATTGTCAATGATCAGCTTCACAGGATCCAGAACTGCCATCACACGGGAACGCTTGAGCTTTAAGTCCTCCCTGATGCAATACTCCAGCATCGCGTAATCCACAGAGCTCTGAGCCTTGCTGACACCGCACAGCTCTACGAATTTCTTGATGGACTCCGGCGTGTAGCCCCGGCGCTTCAGCGCCGCGATGGATACAAGGCGGGGATCATCCCAGCCGTCCACAATGCCTTCCTCCACCATCTTCTTGATATAGCGCTTTCCCGTCACCACATTTGTGAGATAAAGCTTGGCAAACTCAATCTGCTTTGGCGCCGGATCGTACTCCAGCTCCCGCACTACCCAGTCATACAGAGGCCTGTGATCCTCAAACTCCAGCGTACAGATGGAATGGGTCACGCCCTCGATCGCGTCCTCGATGGGATGGGCGAAATCGTACATAGGATAAATGCACCAGGTATCTCCCGTCCTGTGGTGATGCATATGGGCCACACGGTAGATGACCGGGTCACGCATATTGATGTTCGGGGAAGCCATGTCAATCTTTGCCCGGAGCACCTTCTCCCCATCCTTGTACATGCCGTTTTTCATGTTTTCGAACAGCTCTAAGTTTTCTTCGATACTTCTGTCCCTGTAAGGGCTGTTTTTTCCCGGCTCGGTGAGGGTTCCTCTGTATTCCCGGATCTGCTCCGCCGTCAGGTCGCAGACGAAGGCTTTTCCCTTTTTGATCAGCCTTACCGCCGCCTCGTACATCTGCTCGAAGTAGTCGGACGCGAAAAACAGCCTGTCCTCCCAGTCGGCTCCCAGCCAGCGGATATCCGCTTTGATAGACTCCACAAACTCAGATTTTTCCTTCGTGGGATTCGTATCGTCAAAACGCATATTGAATTTTCCGCCGTACTTCTGGGCCAGGCCGTAGTTCAGCAGAATGGATTTGGCATGCCCGATATGCAGATAGCCATTGGGCTCCGGCGGGAAACGGGTACACACTGCCTGGCAATGGCCTTCCGCCAAATCCTTTTCAATAATCTGTTCAATAAAATTCTTG
>DESK01000026.1 GCA_002361955.1 Lachnospiraceae bacterium UBA3316 | reverse complement strand
AAAAGTCACTTCATAACGGAGGTGCGGGGAATGAAAAAGAGAGAGAAGGCGGCGCGTGCGCTGCGCAAGGTGTGCGCCGTGGCGCTGGTTCCGGCGGCAGTTCTGGCCGTGGCATTTGTGTGGCGGGCGGCCCTCGGGAACGATCCGGGGACCGGAACCGGGGAGAGAACCCGGATCGGCACGGATGGGACGCAGGAACAGGAGGATGAGGGCGTGATCTACCGGCTCGGCGAGGACGCGTATCTCTTTCTCCGGGACCGGGACGGGAACCACGCGGACGCCGCCTATGTCTATCCACCCGGCGGGGAGGTCTACGGGGAAGACGGGAAGGTGATGGAAGAGAAAGACCTGGAGACGGGCGACCGGGTGAAGGTTTTGTCAAACGGGTGTGTGATGGAGACCTATCCCTGTGTATATGGGGAGGTCTACCGGATCGAGGTCATCAAAAAGGCGGACGGGGCCGCAAGGCAGGCCTGCATAGAAAAGTATCAGGAGGAGCTGGAAGCCTTTTATACGGAGCCATAAGGACAGTATTCGAGAATGTGGTTTCAGTGACAAAAGTCCAAATTCACGCCATGCCTGCATGGCAGTGGACGAGAGACTTTTTGGAATTGAAATCACATTTTGCTGTACAAATTTCCTGAATTCAACTACAATGAAAGCAAAGACCCGGCTGCAAGCAACAGGGTATTTGACCCTCGCGGCAGCCGCCAAATATCCGCACAAGTGCGGCTATTTGGCCCGTTGTCCATGGGAATAGGAGAGCATCACCAATATTTTAAGAAAGTGGGGGAAAGGAAATGAAGGCAAGGAAAAGTGTTTTAGCGGGTATTTTGGCAGCGGCTATGCTTTGCCAGAGCGTGGCGGTACCGGGAATTTTCAGACTGGGACAGGATCTTTCCAGGGTACAGGCGGCAGCGTCCAATGTGGCGCTGAATAAGACGGCCACGGCCTCCGGCGTAGAGAGCGGCGCAGAGCAGTGCACAGCCGATAAGGCGGTGGACGGGGACGACGCATCCCAGGACAGCCGCTGGTCGGCACCCAGGATGCGCCCGGTATCGGGCACAGAGCAGATGCCCCAGTGGCTTACGCTGGATATGAAGGCGGAAACCACCCAGGTGGAATCTGTGAAGATCAAGTTTTACCTGAAGGTTTGGAGTACGCAGTACAGGATCCAGACCAGCGCCACAGGAGAAGAGGGCAGCTGGGAGGATGTGTATGTCCAGGAAGAGCGGGCAGACAGTGATGACAAGGATGTGATCGATACGATCGCGGCCTCCTCTTTGAAGAAGGCGGAGTGGAAGCGCTATGTGAGATTTCATTTTGAAAAGCTGAACGGAAAGGCAGCCGGTGTTTCTGTGTCCGTGCGGGAGATTGAGATTTACGGGACACAGGAGGGCAGCATAGGCAGCGCGGCGGACGCATTAGGGGCGATCCAGGGCCTTACGGTAGCAAAAGGCGACCGCAGGATCCAGGTTCCCCAGGCAGAGGGCTACGATATCAAGGTGTACGGAAGCTCGGTGGACCAGGTGGCAGCCGACGACGGAAGCATCTCTCCCCTTCGCGTCGGGGATCAGGAGGTGGATATCCTTTTGCAGGCGGTCAGTAAGACAGACCCTTCGGACACTGCGAAAAAGAGCCTCCGGACAGTGATTCCCGGAAATACGGACGACTATCCGGAGCTTTTCGGACGGGTGGCGAACCCGAACCTGAAACCGGAGATACTTCCCACGATCCAGGAATGGTATGGCTATGAGGGTGATCTCGCCCTTGAGGAGGGGCTGCAGATCGTGTACAACGACGGGGCAAATCTGGGGCTTGCCCAGGTGGCTCAGGAGATGCAGGAGGATCTGGCGGAGATCTGCGGTTTTACGCCGGAAGTGAAGGCCGGGACGTCCTGCAGGAAAGGCGACATTTACCTGGAATCCCTGAAGGAGGACACCTACGGGACAGGCGAGGAAGGATATCTTCTGGTAACGGATGATCAGGGAATCCGCATTTCCTCCGCGGGAAAGACGGGCATGCTGTACGGCACGGTTACCGTGGAGCAGATCCTTTTTCGGGACGGGGAGCACCGGAGGGTGCCAAAGGGCGTGGCCCGTGACTATCCGCTGTATGCGGTCAGAGGGATCATGTTCGATGTGGCCCGTATTCCCACCAGGATGCAGTTCCTGAAGGATTACACCAAAATTCTTAAATGGTACAAGCTCAACGAGATGCAGGTGCACTTGAACGACAACCAGTGGTCTGAGCCGGCCTACTCACCGGATCCGAATGAATGGATGGAGGTGGAGGCTTCCCACAGGCTGTATTCCGAATATTTTCCGTCCCTGGCCGGGCAGGACTCCAAGTTCCAGCGCGCAGGGGATCACGAGGGGCGCTATGACTATTATTATAATGTCCACACCGGGATGAAGGAAAAGACCGGGGAGGCAGGAGAGCTTTACTACACGAAAGAAGAGTTTAAGGAGCTGGAGAAGAACGCCGAGGAGAGAGGCATCCAGATCGTCGCGGAGCTTGACACGCCGGGGCATTCCGCGGCCTACACGAAATATGTGTACCAGAACCAGGAGGAAGTGATCAAATCCCTTGTGGAGCACGGCTATCTGAACAGGGCGGAGTATCTGGACGGCAGCGGGAATGTGAAGGAGGGAGCGTCCTTCTATATCCACAATCCCAACAACTTTGAGCTGCTGGCCATCAATGAGCAGAGCACAAACGCCCAGGTGAAGAAAAACGCTGAGAACGCGCGGATCTTTATGAAGGCCCTGTTTGATGAATATTTGGATGAGGATGATCCCACGTTTACCTCCGGCACGGTCAATGCAGGTGTGGACGAGTATTGGGACAGGAGCGGAGGAAACGCCGAGGCCTTCCGCCGCTATATGAATGATATGTACGCCCTTTTGGGTGAAGAGCATGGGAAGGAAGTCCGCATGTGGGGCGCTATGGAGGCTCTGCAGGGCAGCACCCAGGTAAACAATAACATTATCATCGAGATATGGAACGGCAGAGGTGAGGATAACGCCCAGAAGAGAATCGACGAGGGCTTCCGGGTGGTCAATATCCCGCAGCTCTTCCTGTACACCACACCGGGACGTTACCATAAGGATATGATCCGTGAGGAGTTCGTCTATTATAACTGGGATCCCATGCTGTTTGACGGCCCCAACGGCGGCCAGCGCATTCTGGCGGGAGAACCGGCAGTGCTGGGCGCAAAGGCGGCAGTCTGGGGAGATGAGAACCGGGAAGGAATCACCGAGGCAGATTTAAACGAGCGCTATCTGAGGGTAGCGGCCATGCTGGGTGAAAAGACCTGGGGAGGCACGGAGGAGGACGCCACGTTCCTCTCATATTCCCAGACCTTTGACAGCCTGAGGGAAGGGCCGGGCACCCAGATCGCGAACAAGATAGAGAGCAAGACAAACGTAGTGATGGACTACGATTTTGAAAATGTATCGGAAGACGGGAAAACGGTTTACGACGCCAGCGGCAACGGCTACGACGGAAAGATCGCAGGCGGGAAGGTGGAGACGAAGGACGGGGAGGCCATGCTAAAATTCGACGGTTCCACGGTCATCTCCACACCTCTTCAGACCCTGGGCTACCCCTATACCATGAGCTTTGATGTGTATCTGGACGGAACGGAGGAAAACACGAAGGAGTCTTCCCTGTTTTCAGGATATGACGGAAGGCTTCAGATCGCGGGGATCGACGGGAACCTGAGCCTGAACAGAGATTACTTTAGCCAGTCCTTTGACTACAAGGTGGAGAGCGGGCAGAAGCACAGGATCACCGTGGTGGGCACCTACCAGGTGACGAAGCTCTATGTGGATGGAGAATTCACGAAGATTCTTTATGCCGCGGCCAGCGACAAGGACAACGGAGGAAATATCGGCGCGTCCACCTGGACGGACGCGGACAACAATTTCCGCACGACCTTTGTATTCCCGCTGAATACTATCGGAAAAGATTTCTCCGGTTACCTGGGAAAGATTAAGGCCTACAACAAGGCTCTCTCTGTGGAAGAATTGAGGGATGAGGGCGCCCTGGAAGGAACGGTGGACCTGGCAAGAAACAGGGGATCCTACGCCGACAATCACAATACGTCGTTTTGGGGTGATGAGATGCGCCTCTATCCCGCATGGAAGGCCACAGACGGCGACGGCCATGTGACGGGGGCGACAGGCGTTTCCGTTTCCAATGAGTCCCGCTGGAATTCCTCCGACAGCAACGAGGACTTCCTGATGGTAGACTTAGGCAGGGTACGGACGGTCAATCAGGTAGTGATTGACTGGGAGGCATCCAGATATGCGTCATCTTATGAGATTCAGGTGTCAGAAGACCAGCAGAACTGGACGACGGTAACATCTGTGAGAGATAACACGAAAGCCCTGACCACAGATACCTTTGCGGCCGTACAGGCACGGTATGTGAAAATGCAGGGCGTGCAGCGCAAGTCCAATGAATACTGCATTTATGAGATGAAAGTGTACGGCTCTGTGGATAAGGAGGAGCTGGCAGGAAGTGTGGCAGAGGCGGAGACGCTTCTGAAGAAGGACAGCGTCCGCTGGGGAGCTTCCGGCGAGGCAGGCGCGTTCTTTGACGCCGTGGTTCTGGCGAAAGCCGTTCGGGATGATGTGATGGCAGGCCAGGAAGAGGTGGACAGCGCAAAGGCAGACCTGGAGCAGGCGGCAGCCCGGTGGAAGGGTATACAGCAGAAGAAGGGACAGCTGGAGCAGAAGGTAACAGAGGCAGAGGCCCTTTTGGCCCGGAAGGATACGTATGAGGCGGCAAGCTGGGCAAGGTTTGAGGCGGCATACCGGGCGGCAAAGGCAGCGTCAGGGCTGACAGCGGAGGAGTACGAGAGACTTCTCGGGAACCTGGAAGCGGCCGTGGCAGGGCTTGTGAAAAAGACGGGAGGCACCGATCCCATTGTCACAAAGAAAGAATTAGCCTCTCCCCGGATCAAAGCAGTGAAGAGCACCGCCACGAAGGTTAAGGTTACCTGGGAGGCCTGCGCCAATGCGGCTTCCTACCAGCTGTACCGCAAGGTGGGCAGCACAGTGACGAAGGTGGGCGCTCCTGTAAAGGGAACTACAGCTTACGATGAGAAACCGGTGGGCGGAAAGAGCATGTCTTATTACGCGGTTGCCCTGGCAGGAAGCCAGCAGGCGTACACGGACAGTAAGCCGGGCAGCTCAAAGAGTATTACGCTTCCTGCGGCTACTGCTAAGGTGACGGCTTCCTGGAAGAAGAGCAAAAAAGCCGTGACCATAAATTGGAAAAAGGCCAAAAAGGCCACGTCCTATGTGATCTTCCGCGCAGAGGGAAAGAATGGCAAGTTAAAGAAGATCGCTGTGGTGAAAAAGGGAACATCTTACACGGATAAGAAGGTAAAGAAAAAGAAAACCTATATCTATAAGGTGGCCGTGGTTTCCGCAAAGAAATACAGCCCCCTGAAGGCTGCGAAGAAGGCAGTTAAAATCAAATAGTGGAGAGAATGTGCAGGGTGAAAGCCTTGCACATTCTTTTGAAAAGTATTATAATCACTGTGCGTAGAGGCGTAGTTTCGCAGATAAGGAGGACAAACCTATGACAAAGGTGACAAAGGATATGGTGATCGGAGAACTTCTCAGGATGGATCCGGAGATGGCCGGTGTTCTGGTAGCAGGCGGTATGCACTGCGTAGGATGCCCGTCTGCTCAGGCTGAGACTTTGGAGGAAGCCGCGCTGGTTCACGGCATTGATCCTGATGTACTCGTGGCAAGAGTAAATGCATTTGTGGAGAGCAGACAGGCATAGAATCGCTGCCTGGGAAATAAAGAGTAAGAGGGACTAACGCTTATGCGTCGGTCCCTCTTACTCTATATGCGCGCCCGGCGGCGCGCGTTTTTTCTGTCAGTATAGTATTCCCGCAGGATTTATGAATGCTGGGAGGCAAGGCCTGCCAGCTTCTGGAGAGCGTCCTCCCGGATCAGGCAGTCCATATGCTCTGTGTAGAAGGCGTCCATGCCGGGAGCGGATTTGCGTCCCTTGCCGTATTCTGAGAGAATATTGCAGATCTTGTTGAACTCCTCCGGGCTGTGTTGTGATTTGCTCACCATCAGGTGGTATTCCCTGGTGGCGGCGTCCTTATAGAGAGAATTCTTCCCCTGGTATACGGAATGAAGAACACCGGCAGCCTGGATCACGGTGTCCAGGTTTCTGAATCGGTAGAGTTTTGTCAGGTTTAGGGGAGCTTCCGGCACAGTCTCCGCAGGAGCGTCCTCCGAGGGTTTCTTTTCCTGGATCTTTTTCCGGGCTTCCCGGATTTTGTTGAAGAGATCCAGGATATCGTCGGCACCCTCCAGGGGGTCAGAAATCAGGGAATCGTGAACGCCGATGGAATCGCTGCCGTCAGAGGGAGCAAATTTGGCGAAACGGGTATCCAGCTCCTCAGGGTCTTCCACCTTTGTAATAATCAGAATGATGGATTCCGAGGGAAGGGGGATGGCTTCGATCATCAGAGGGATATCATTGGCCTCAAATCCAAAATCATGGGCAGCCTGCTGCATCATGTCCCGGAAAAGAGATTTCGCTTTTTCCGTGCCGTAGGCAAGTTCGCTGATTTTAATCTGGCGGGTGGCCAGATCTTCTTTCGTGAGGGTACAGCGTATCTGGTTTTCACTGATTTTTTCTATCTTCATATATATCACATCCTATCTTTTCCTGGAATTTTATTCCCGCGGGCAAGGGGCCAAGGGTCCTGCCGGCAGCGGGAGGTTTGATTTTCGCTGATAGCGGGTCAAAGAAACTGGCTTATGAAGTTTCTTAAAGTATATACAATAAGGGGCAGTCTGTCAAATGGAAATATCTTGCGCGGCAGGCGGGAAAAGCCGGATAATAAGCAACAAACTATATTAATATGGCAACATACTGTTGACAAAGAAAGCCTTATCCCTTATAATGGAACCACATAAAGAAAGGCGGTGAAGGATGAGGAATCTTCTTCTTTTTACCGTCACAGGAGCGGCAGTCCTATGGGATGTCCGGACAGGAAAGATACCGAATTTTCTGATCTTAGCAGGAGCGGGGGCAGCTTGTTTGCTTCAGCTAGCGGAGTCAGGAGCGGAGGGGTTCCGGCAGTTCTTGGGGGGAAGTATCCTGCCGCTGTTTTTGCTGGCGGTGTTGTATTATTTTCGAATGCTTGGTGCCGGAGACATCAAGCTGTTCTGTGCCATAGGAGGGCTGATGGGGGGAAGATCCCTGATCCTCTGTATGGCAGTATCATTTCTTTTGGGAGCATTAGTTTCTCTCGTATTACTAATCAGGCGGCGGAATCTGAAAAAACGCCTTCTATATTTCATTGCCTACATCGGCAGATTTTACCAGACAAGACAATGGGTTCCTTACAGGGACAAAAGGGACAAAAGCGGGGAATTCTGTTTTACTGTTCCGATATTTCTCAGTGTATTGCTTTACATGGGAGGAGTGTATTGAAAATTGAAAAAGGAGATATTTGCAGTATGTGATCTGGAGGCCTCCTATGCGCTGAAGCTGATGGAGTTTATTCAGGAAAAGCAGGGTGCAGCCTTTGAGGTGCAGGCCTTTACTAAGGTCAAAAGTCTCTGTGAGTTCGCACAAAACCATGAGATCGCCCTGCTTTTGATTTCGGCCCAGGCCGCGAGCCGTGAGGTGCGGGAGCTTCCCGTCGGGAAAATGATGATCCTCTCGGAGGGGGAGGTGCGCAAAGAGTTGGAGGAGTATCCCTGTGTCTACAAATACCAGGCCTCCGACAGCCTGATTTCAGAAGTGATGGGATATTACGCCGTGGAAAAGAGAACAGCCTCCCATGCCCTTCTGAAAAAGAATATGCGCTGTATTGCCGTCTATTCGCCGATAAAGCGTGTTTTGAAGACGTCCTTTGCCCTGACTCTGGGACAGATACTTGCCAGGGACAGGCGGGTATTATATCTCAACCTGGAAAGCTTTTCGGGACTTTCCTGGATGATGGAAAAAGAGTTTGGGGCGGATGTGGCCGATCTGATGTACTTTGTAAAGCGGGGCCACGGAAATCTGGTGTATAAGCTTCAGGGTATTGTACAGAGCATCCACAACCTGGATTATGTGCCGCCTGCCCCGTCCCCCATGGATATCCGCAGTGTACTTTGCGAAGAGTGGCTGGCGCTTATGGGGGAAATCCAGGCGTACAGCGCCTATGACACGATGATTCTCGACCTGGATGAGCTGACGGATGGCTTTTTGGAGATCCTGCGCCGCTGTGGCGTGATCTATATGCCTGTGCGCGAGGACAGGCTCTCCGCGGCCAAGCTTGCGCAGTATGAGAAGCTTCTGGGGCTTGCGGGTTATGAGGATCTGAAGGAAAAGACCAGGAAACTGAAGCTTCCCTTTCACAGCAGTTTCGGTTCCGGGGTACATTATGCGGAGCAGCTTGTCTGGAGTGAACTGGGGGATTTTATCAGAAATCTTTTGAGGGAGGAACATGCGGATGGCTGAGGAGGAGATGCAGGTACAGAGGCTTCGGAAAAAGCTGCTGGAGCGCATGGGGAGTGAGACGGAGCTTTCGGACGAGAGGGTTTTAGAGCTGATCGACGAGCTGGTGCTGCGGGAGGGGAAGGAGACCTATATCGGCCTTTTTGAAAAGAGGCGTTTGGTGACAGAGCTGTTCAACAGTATCCGCAGGCTGGATATTTTGCAGGAGCTTCTGGATGACGATTCGGTGACGGAGATCATGGTGAATGGGACAGAGGGGATTTTCACGGAACGGCGGGGAAAGATCCGGCGCTGGGACAAGTGCTTTTCTTCCTCGGTGAAGCTGGAGGAGCTGGTACAGCAGATCGTGGCCCGGTGCAACCGGATCGTGAACGAAGCCGTGCCCATCGCCGATGCCAGGCTGGCGGGAGGGGCCAGGGTAAATATTGTCCTCCCGCCGGTGGCCTTAAACGGGCCGATCATCACGATCCGCCGCTTTCCCAGCCGCCCGGTGACGATGGAGGACCTGATCTCTTGGGGAGCGGTGACCAGGGAGGCAGCAGATTTTTTGGGGAAGCTGGTGAGAGCCGGCTATAACATTTTTATCAGCGGAGGGACGGGCTCGGGAAAGACCACCTTCTTAAACGCCCTTTCCGATTTTATCCCTAAGGATGAAAGAATTATCACCATCGAGGACAATGCGGAGCTGCAGATCCAGGGAGCGGAAAATCTGGTGCGGCTGGAGGCGCGGAGGGCCAATACGGAGGGGGAGCATGAGATTACCATCCGGGATCTCATAAAGTCCAGCCTGCGTATGAGGCCGGACAGGATTATTGTGGGAGAGGTGAGAGGGGAGGAAGCCATCGATATGCTTCAGTCCCTGAACACGGGACATGACGGATCCCTGAGCACCGGCCATGGAAACAGTCCCGGAGATATGCTTTCCCGGCTGGAGACGATGGTTCTCATGGGGATCGAGCTTCCGGTGTCCGCCATACGAAGACAAATCGCGTCAGGCATCGACCTGCTGATTCATCTGGGGAGACTGCGGGACAAGAGCCGAAAGGTGCTGGAGATCGTGGAGGTTACGGGATTCCGGTATGAGACGGGAGAGATTCTGACGAAGAAACTGTATGAATTTCGTGAGAGAAAGGGAGAAGGTGAAGGGATGGTATGCGGGAAGCTGGAGAAATGCGGGGAGCTTGCCAATGACAGGAAGCTTGTCCAGGCAGGGATTGTCTTGGAGTGAGGAGGAGAGATGGATTATCGTCATTACAGCTTTACAAAAAAGGAACTGGCAGGGCTTGCGGCAGGCTATTTGCTTTTGGACGGGGCGGTTAGCTTTCTGTTTTACCGTTCCTGGATCGCCTTCGTCCTTCTTCTGCCCGGATGGATCTGGTATCTGAGAAGGAAGCGGGAGGAACGGCAGAAATGCAGGGTGAGAAGGCTTGGCAGCCAGTTTTTAACAGGGATCCAGGCGGTGTCAAATGCGCTGGCGGCAGGTTATTCCGTGGAAAATGCCTTTGGTCAGGCCCAGGAGGAGCTTCAGAAGGTTTACGGGGAGGGGGAGGCCGTGAGGGAATATTCGGTCATTAACGCTCAGCTTTCCCTGAACAGGACGCTGGAGGAACTGCTGACGGATCTGGCAGAGCGCAGCGGCCAGGAGGATATCGAGAGCTTTGCGGAAGTCTTTGCGGCGGCCAGGAGAAGCGGTGGGGATCTGATGGTCATCATACGGAACACGGTTTCCTCCATCAGCCAGAAGGAGGAGACAAGGCAGGAGATACAGGTGTGCATAGCCGCAAAGAAAATGGAGCATAAGGTGATGAGCGTGGTACCCCTCTTTATCCTGGCTTATGTGGGCGCGGCTTCCCCCGGATTTTTAGATGTGATGTACCACAATCTGGCAGGGGTAATCATTATGAGCGCCTGTCTCGCAGTTTATGGGATGGCCTGGAGCCTGGGAAATTATCTGGTGGAAATCGAGGTGTAAAAGTGAAGGGATTATTGAAGCCGTTTTACAGAACAGGGCTGTGGATTGCAGGCAGGATTCCGGAGAAACGATGGGGAAAGGGGGAGGAGAGGCTGCGGGCGCTGTATCCGGGAGAAAGCTGCAGTGTCAGGGAGTATTACGGAAAGCGGCTGGCGGTCGTTCTGGCGGTTCTTTTCTGGGGAATAGGAGGCGCGGTGTTTGTGCAGATCGGGCTGGAGGGAGCAGGGGAAACAACCTCCTGCGAGAGCCTGGATCGCCCGGAGTACGGCGGAGGAAGCCGTGAGACGGAGCTCTTGGCACAGGTGGATGGGGAAGCGAAGGAAGCCCGCGTGTCTGTGAGCATCCGCGAGCAGGAGTATACCCCGGAGGAGACGAGGCAGATTTTCCGGGAGATCACAGCGGGGCTGGAGGAGGCGATCCTGGGGGAAAACGGCAGCCTGGAGCAGGTGAGGAGCGACCTTGTGCTGCCGGAGACCCTGTATGGCGGAGCGGTGACAGTGGAATGGCTGCTGTCCCCCGGGGATGTGCTGGACGGCAGCGGCGCTGTGATCAAGGAGGTAGAGGACGCAGGAGAGGTGGTGGAGCTTCGGGCGCTGCTCAGGTACAGGGAGCAGGAGGCAGAGTATACCTGTTATGCCCATGTGTATCCTCCGGTTCGCACGGAGCGGGAGCTTTTGGAAAAGCAGCTTAAGGAGGCGGTGGGTCGGGCAGACATGGAGGGAAGGTATGAAAACCGTCTGACACTTCCCTCGGAGGTGGACGGCAGGAGGATTCTCTGGTCGAGGCCGGAGGCCCATGAGGGACTTCTGATCGCCCTTCTGGCATTGGCCGGCGCCGTCCTGCTGTGGTTTCATCAGGAGCAGGAGCTGGAAAAGAGGGAGAGGCAGAGAAAGAGGCAGCTGATTCTGGATTATCCGGAAATTCTGTTTAAGATGGCCATGCTCCTGGGGGCGGGGCTCACCATACGGGCCGCCTTCGAAAAGATCGCGGAGGAATACAGGAAGCGGAAACAAAAGAACCCCCGTTATGTGTACGAGGAGATGCTTTGTGTGTGCCGGGAGATGGAAAACGGCCTGGGGGAAGCGGCCGCCTACGAGGCGTTCGGGAAGCGATGCCAGGACGCCCGTTACATCAAGCTGGGTTCTGTTTTATCCCAGAGCCTGAGGAAAGGGGCAGCGGGGCTTCCGGAGCTTTTGGAGAGGGAGGCGGCCGCAGGGTTTGAGGAGAGGAAGCAGACAGCCAGAAAGCTGGGGGAGGAGGCCGGCACAAAGCTTCTCTTCCCGATGATGCTGATGCTGGGACTGGTTCTGGTGATTCTGATGGTTCCGGCGGTGTTTAATTTCATGTAGGGACAGGAACGAAAAGAAAG
>DESK01000006.1 GCA_002361955.1 Lachnospiraceae bacterium UBA3316 | reverse complement strand
AAAGACGGGTAATACAAATGAAAAGACAGAAGATCGTAAGCTTTGATTTAGATCATACTCTGGTAGATCACAAAACCTGGGAGATACCGGAGTCGGCCCTCCGGGCCATCGACGAGCTGCGTGACAGCTGCAAGATCGTGATTGCCAGCGGCAGGGATATGGACTCGCCCTTCAGCAGAGGCTATCAGGATCAGATCAAGCCGGACGCGGTGATCCATTTGAACGGTACCAGGATTACAGTTGGGACAAAAGATATCTACGACCATACATTTCCGGCGAACACCCTGCATGCCATCATGGACTATGCCCGGGAGAGGGGCTATGGCATGGGAAGCAGCGTGGACGGTAAGGATTATTACATCAACCCGGAAAAGATTACGGCAAATGACCTGCGGTTTTACGGAAAGACGTCCAGAAATTATCAGCCCGTCTCCCAGATGCCCATCCGCAAGGTACGGATGCTTCATTTCATAGGCAGCATGGAGGAGGCCGAGGAGCTGGAGGAGCGTTTTCCGGAGGTGCGGCTTCTGCTGTTCGCGGATAAGCATGGAGCCGATATTGTGGAGCGCAGCTCATCAAAGGCGGCGGGCCTGCGCAGGCTCTGCCAGTATTTTCGCATTCCCATCGAGGACACGGTGGCTTTTGGGGACAGCATGAACGACTGTGAGATCATTCGGGAGGCCGGGATCGGCGTGGCTATGGGAAATGCCACACCGGAGCTGAAGGCCTCGGCGGATTATGTGACGGATGCCATTGATGAGGACGGCATCTGGAACGCCTGCAAACATCTGAAGTTATTTTAAGGGAACCTCCCGCATAAACTTATAGAAGATTATGCGGGAGGTTTTTATATGGAATTATTGAAAAAAAATATTCGGATGAACCGCCAGAAAAGCCGCGCGGTCAATCAGGTCACCCTGGAGGAGGACGTCAATGTGCCCGACAGCAGGCCGGATGTGGGGACGCTGATCCAGGAGGAAGGGAACCTGAAGATGGAGGAGACGAAGATCCTGGAAGGCCAGATCCTGCTGGGAGGAATGCTGGAGGTCAAGCTCTTGTATGTGTCGGACGACGGAGAACGGCAGATCCACAGGCTGGATGTGAAGCTTCCCTTTGAGGAAAAACTGAATCTGGAGGGGGCCCAGGCCGGGGATAATATACGGGTCAAATGGGAGATGGAGGATCTGAGTATCCATCTGATCAATTCCAGAAAGCTGAGTATCCGCGCCCTCGTTACCTTTGCGGCGTCCATCGAGGAGCTTTACGACACCCAGGCGGCGGTGGAGCTGCACGGGGTGGCGGAGGTGACAGGCCGGACGAAGGAGCTTATGCCTCTCTCACTGGCGGTGCAGAAGAAGGATATCCTGCGCATACGGGACGAGATCACCCTGGCTTCCAACAAACCAAACATTGGGGAGCTGCTCTGGGAGAGCGTTCAGCTTCGGGGAACGGACGTCCGGGTGGCGGAGGGACAGATCAATATCCGGGGAGAGCTGTTTATCTTTGTTTTGTATGCGGGGGACGACGAAAACGGCACGAAACAATGGGTGGAAACGGCCATGCCCTTTGCGGGGAGCATCGAGTGCGGGGAATGCGCGCCTTCCATGATTCCGGATGTGGAGATCACCCTGTCCTCCAGCAGCCTGGAGGTCCGGCCGGACTATGACGGGGAGGAGCGGCTGATCCAGGTGGAGGCAGTGCTGGATCTGGATATCAAGCTCTACGAGGAAGAGCGGGTGGAGATCCTGGCGGATGTGTATACGCCCATAAAAGAGCTGGTGCCGGTGATCTCCCGGGAAATTTACGAGAGCCTGGTCATGAAAAATTATTCCAAATGCAGGGCGAACGAGCGGATGCGGATGGAGGCGGGGCAGCCGCGGATGCTGCAGATCTGCCACAGCAAGGGGGATGTGAGGATCGACGACGCCAGGATCACGGAGAGGGGGGTTCAGGTGGAAGGGGCCGTCCATGTGAGCATTCTCTATATCACGGCGGACGACGCCCTGCCCTTTGCGAGAATGAGGGGGATGGTGCCCTTCCAGCATCTCATCGAAGTGGAGGAGATTCGCCCGGACTGCCGTTTCTCCCTGAAAACGGAGCTGGAGCAGCTGTCTACCATGATGATTGACAGCGAGGAGCTGGAGGTGAAGGCATCTGTAAATCTGGGAGTCCTTATTGTGCAGGTGCATCAGGAGGCGTGTATTACGGATGTGGAGGAGCGGGAGCTGGATCTGAAGAAAATCCAGGAGCTTCCGGGCATCGTCGGCTACATCGTCCAGCCGGGGGATTCTCTTTGGAAGATTGCGAAAACCTACTATACTACGCCGAAGCGGGTGGCCGACCTGAACGGGCTGGAAAATGAGGAGGTGCAGGCCGGACAGAGGCTTTTGATCGTGAAGGAGGCAGGTAGGATAAGCTAACCGTTCCAAAAGTGAAAAAAATTTTTTTCAAAACCCTTTTGTGCAAAATACGGATGGAATTTTACAAGGTTTCTTGTTGAAATTTGTTGAAAAAGGGAGTATTATAGCGATAACTGAAGGCTGAGTCTGGACAAAATATACAGGCACCTGTCTGCTTGTCCCGTTTTGACTCGTGATTTTCACAAAAG